>NZ_NTGA01000021.1 GCF_002289575.1 Dietzia natronolimnaea | reverse complement strand
ACCGCGTACCTAACCTGCGTGGGCAGAACACCTAGCCCCCCTGGCCGACCTGCGGCAGGTGCTGCGGGCAGAACGCCCTGACCGCGGCCGCCACGACCACCGGGGCCTCGGTCACCGGTGCGTCGGGGTGGGCGTCGTTGTACTGCCGGACCACGTCGACGTATCCCATGTCGCCGTCGAGTGACGCGCAGGCCTCCCGCCCCCGCGCGAGATAACCCGGTTCGTCGTCGGCGACCACGCCGACCGTCCGGATCTCGCCGAGGAACTGCTCCTCGGGGGACCGCCCGTCATCGCCGCCGTCCGGGGCCGGCTGCTCGCCGGTCGTCGCCCCGTCGCGGTCGGTGGCGTCGCCGACAGCGGAGGTGGCCTCCGCGGCCACGGACCCCACCGCGCTGGTCGCCTCGCCGACCGCCTCCTCCGCGGTCCCTTCCTCCCCGCACGCCCCGAGGACCAGGGCGAGCGCCGCGAACCCCGACGCGGCGACGAGCCCCCGTCGTCGGTCGGGGCGGATCTCGCGGGCGCCCCGGGTCAACAGCGCGGCTCGGTGTGCACGTGCGGTCATGACGGGCCCTCCTCGATGGGGGAAGTGTGAATCGGAATAGTGGGGTCCTCCACTCGGGAAGGGTACGGACGCGGTCCGACGACTCGGGAGCGTTCGGTGGAGACGATATGACCGGTGCCACAATCGAGACGGGATCGAGACCGGCCCGTCAGTGGCACCGGTCCCGGCGAGCCGAGCGGGTGGGGAGCGGAGTGGGGAGCGCAGTGCCCGGGACGCCGGGGTGGGCTGCCGACGGAAGGGGTCCCGTCGTGGCGGACCGCCACTAGGGTGGGGCGCATGGGCACTCACGGTCGTCTGTCCGGATCGCTGGTCGTCGGGCCCCGGCGCCATGACGAGGGTGTCCGCCGGCTCCTCGCCAGCTTCGAGGCGGTCCCCCGGGGGGAGCCCGTCCGGCTGGCCAAGACGACGTCCAATCTGTTCAGGCCGCGCGCCTCGTCGTCGTCGCACGGTCTCGACACCACCGGCCTGACGCGCGTGGTCTCCGTGGATCCGGACGCCCGCACCGCCGACGTGCAGGGCATGTGCACGTACGAGGACCTGGTGGACGCCACCCTGCCGTACGGGTTGATGCCGTATGTGGTGCCGCAGCTCAAGACCATCACCCTCGGTGGCGCCGTGACCGGACTGGGCATCGAGTCCAGTTCCTTCCGCTTGGGGCTGCCCCACGAGTCGGTTCTGGAGATGGACATCCTCACCGGGACGGGCGAGATCGTCACCGCCCGCCCCGACGGGACGGTGCGCGAGCAGGCGCTCTTCCGCGGGTTCCCCAACTCGTACGGCTCGCTCGGGTACGCCGTGCGGCTGCGCATCGCGCTCGAACCGGTCATGCGGTACGTCGAACTGCGCCACGTCCGGTTCGACTCCCTCGCCGCGCTGGCCGACGGGCTGGGGCGGATCAGCGAGTCAGGGACGTACGACGACGAGGTGGTCGACTTCCTGGACGGGGTCGTCTTCTCGGCCGACGAGTCCTACCTGACCCTGGGGCGGCGGACCGACGAGCCCGGACCCGTCTCGGACTACACGGGGGTGCGGGACAAGCAGGCGATCTACTACCGGTCGATCCGGCACGGCGGCCCCGCCGGCTCGGTGGTCCGCGATCGGCTGACCACCCGCGACTACCTGTGGCGCTGGGACACCGACTGGTTCTGGTGCTCGCGCGCGTTCGGGGTGCAGAACCCCGGCATCCGCCGGTGGTGGCCGCAGCAGCTGCTCAGGTCGTCGGCGTATTGGAAGATCATCGGGTTGGACCACAGGTACGACCTGGGTAACAGGATCGGGGCGCTCAAGGGCGAGGGCCCGCGCGAGCGCGTGGTGCAGGACGTGGAAGTGACCATCGACCGGACCGAGGAGTTCCTGGAGTGGTTCCTGCGGGAGGTCCCCATAGAGCCGCTGTGGGTGTGTCCGCTGCGGCTGCGGGAGCGCACCCCGGCGCCGACACCGAACGGGCGGACGGCCTCCGACCGACCGTGGCCGCTGTATCCGTTGTCGCCCGACACAACCTATGTCAACATCGGATTCTGGTCCTCGGCGCCGGTAGAGCCGGGGTCGGCGGAGGGGGCGTGGAACCGGCGCATCGAGGAGGAGGTCTCCCGGCTCGGTGGGCACAAGTCGCTCTACTCCGAGGTCTTCTACTCCCGGGAGGAGTTCGACCAGCTGTACGGCGGTGAGCACGCCGCCGGGCTCAAGTCGGAGTTCGACCCGGACGGTCGGTTCTCGACCCTCTACGACAAGGCGGTGGGTGCACGGTGACGACTGACAGGATGACGATCGGTGAGATCGTCGGCGCGTTCGCGACGGGCGAGCCACCCCTGCGCATCGAGGCGTACGACGGCTCTGCGTTCGGCCCGCCCGAGAGCGATCTGATACTACGCCTCAAGAGCCGGCGAGCCCTGCAGTACATCGTCACCGCGCCGGGCGATCTCGGGTTGGCCCGCGCCTATCTCATGGGAGAGCTCGAGGTCGACGGGGTGCATCCCGGGGCGCCGCACGACGTGTTCGGCGCGCTCGAGGTCTTTCGCAAGACCATGACCCGCAGGCCGGACGTGCGGACGATGGCCCGGGTCGCCCGGTCGATCGGACGCCAGAACCTCACGATGCTGCCGATTCCCGAGCAGGAGGTGCCCGCGGCGTGGCGCCGGGTCGCGCACGGCATGCGGAGACACTCCAAGAAGCGGGACTCAGAGGTGGTGAGCTACCACTACGACGTATCCAACCGCTTCTACGAGTGGATCCTCGGGCCCACCATGACCTACACCTGTGCGTGCTACACCGACGAACAGAGGTCCCTGGAGGAGGCGCAGGAGAACAAGTACCGCCTCGTCTTTGACAAGCTCGGTCTCAAGGCGGGCGACAGGCTGCTCGACGTGGGGTGCGGGTGGGGCGGGATGGTGCGTTACGCGGCCTCCCGGGGGGTGAGGGCGATCGGCGTGACACTCTCGCGGGAGCAGGTCGAGTGGGGCCAGGCCGCGATCGGGGCCCAGGGCCTGGGGGATCTGGCCGAGGTCCGGCTGATGGACTACCGCGACGTGCCCGAGCGCGACTTCGACGCGGTCAGTTCCATCGGCATCACCGAGCACATCGGGCGCAGTAACCACCACGCCTACTTCGACCGACTGCACGGGTACCTGAAGCCGGGCGGGCGTCTGCTCAACCACTGCATCACCCGGCCGGACAATTCCCGGTCTGTCAAGGCGGGCGCCTTCATCGACCGATACATCTTCCCGGACGGCGAGCTGGCCGGTGCCGGGACCGTCCACCTCGAGGCGGAGAACGCCGGGTTCGAGGTGCTGCACGAGGAGAACCTCCGGCAGCACTACGCGTTCACGCTGCGCGACTGGTGCGCGAACCTCGTCGAGCACTGGGACGAGGCCGTCGAGGAGGTCGGGGAACCCATGGCCAAACTGTGGGGTCTCTACATGGGCGCCTGCCAGTACGGCTTCGAGCACAACAAGATCCAGCTCCACCAGATCCTGGCCGTCCGACTGGGCGACTCCATGACCTGGGAGGTCCCCCTGCGGCAGTGGTGGCAGGCGTGAGCCGGTCCTGAGCGGCCGGGCCGATGTGTCAGGCCAGGTCGAGAGCCAGCAGGACGTCGCCGGTCGGCGCCGGGGATCCGCCCGCCGGCTCCTCGGTGATCCCGATCTGGGCGGAGTCACGGATTCCGCTCAGCTCGGCGGAGGGCGACGGGCCCACCTCGCCGGACTCCATCGTCCCCGCCGGGATCGGGTCGTGATCCGGACCCATCAGCCAGAGCTGGTAGGCGCGGCCCTCGGCCGGCTCCGGGATCCCGGTCATCGAGATGACCGCCATGTCGGCGGACCTGGACGCCAACACCGTGGCGCTACCGGTGCCGCCGACCTGCCCGCGGGAGATCTCGAGGTCGGGTGCGGTGAGCAGGGAGGCGACCTCGCCCGGCATCGTGGCGGCGGGCGGAGCAGCGACCGGCAGGTCGTTCTCCGGTGGGGCACCGCCCGTCAGGCGTCCGACGGTGACGCCCGCGGCCACCAGGACGACGGCCGCCGCCGCGGTGGCGACGATGGTCCACGCCCCGGGGCGCCGGCGCTCACGCATACGGCTCAGATCGACCACGTCCGCACCGCCGGTGCCCCGGGTGCCGCCGGACGCCGGGGTGCCCGCGTCGGTTCCGGGCCCGGACTCCGCTGCGACCATATCGAGGATCCTGGCCCGGAGCCCCGGCGGCGGCGGGACATCGAGGTCGGCATCGGCCACCAGATCGGCCACGACCTCCCGGGTGGACCGGATGTGGGCGAGCATCGACCTGCGCTGATCCGGTGCGGCGTTGACGAGGGTCTGCTCGAGGGCCTCCGTCTCCTGATCGTCCAACGCGTCCAGGGCGTAGAGGTCGAGGTCCTCGGGATGAACCGTGCCCGGGGCGTCCGGATGATCGTGGTGTCGGACGGTCATGACAGCTCACCTCCCAGGCAGCTCTTGAGACGGCGCAGGCCGTCTCGGATCCGTGACTTGATCGTGGGCAGCGCGGCCCCCAGCTGGTCGGCGACCTCGCGGTAGGTCAGTCCCGTGAAGTACGCCATCTCGATCGACTCACGCTGGTTCTCGGTGAGCTCTCCCAGACAACGACGGATGTCGGCGGCATCTTCCTCCCGGGTGATCTCCTCGGTGACCTGGTCGGCGACGTCCCCGGAGTGGATGATCCCCGCGGCGGCGTCCGCCTCGTCGCGCCGCGCCGCGGAGCTCTCCGACCGCACCCGGTCCACCGCTCGCCGGTGTGCGATGGTCAGCACCCAGGAATGGACCGACCCGAGCTTCGGGCTGTAACCCGAGGCCTGCTTCCAGACCTGCAGGAACACCTCCTGCACTGTTTCCTCCGCGTACCCGGGGTCGCGGAGGACCCGCAGGGCGAGACCGTGTACCCGGGGCGCCATGAGGTCGTAGAAGCGGGCGAAGGCCTCGAGGTCGCCGGCCGCGGAGAGTTCCAACAGGCGCCCCGGATCGGCCAGCGACAGGGCGGTGGGGTCGGACACGAAGGACAGTCTAATGGGAGAGGTGGGGAACTCAGGGAACGGGCGGGCGGCGGGTCGGGGCGTGTCGAGGACGGTCATGACCCCGACACCCGGAACGTACGGTTGTGCCAGCCCGTGGCGCCGGTCGGAATGGGTGGCTGCCGCGTCTGGGTCTGGACCTCGCCGGTCGAATCGGTCGCCCGGACGGACAGCGTGTGCAGTCCGGGTTCGGCGTCCCAGGTCCACGACCACATGCGCCAGGTGTCGATCGAGTACTCCTCGGCCAACGTCGCCTCGTTCCACGGCCCGTCGTCGACCTGCACCTCGACGCGGTCGATGCCGCGGCGCTGGGCCCAGGCCGTCCCCGCCACCACGACGGGGCCGGGATCCAGCTGGGCCAACGGGGCGGGCCGGTCGATCCGGCTCGCGGTGAGGATCGGCCCCCGCTCACCCCACCCGCGGTCGGTCCAGTAGGCGCTCGCCCGGTCGAAGCGGGTGACCTCCCAGTCCACCACCCACTTGGTGGCGGAGACGTAGCCGTACAGTCCGGGCACGACCTGACGGACGGGGTAGCCGTGCTCGAGCGGGAGGGGCTCGCCGTTCATCCCGACGGCCAGCAACGCGTCCCGCCCGTCCGTCAGTGCCTCGAGCGGGGTGCCCGCCGTCCACCCGTCCACGGAGGTCGAGAGCAGCATGTCGGCCTCGGGCAACGGGCCGGCCTCGGCGAGGAGTTCGGCGATCGGGAACCCGGTCCAGGTCGCGTTGCCGGCGAGGTCGCCGCCGACCTCGTTGGACACGCAGGTCAGAGTGACGATCCGGTCGAGGAACTCCCGGCTCGTCAGCGAATCCCAGTCCAGCTCGATCTCCCGCTCCACCATTCCGTGGATGCGCAGCCGCCAGTCCGCCGTGGTCAGCGCGGGGACCCGCAGCGCGGTGTCGATGCGGTAGAACTCGTCGTTGGGCGTGAGGAATTGAGTGACACCCGGGGCGTCGGGAACGACCCCGTCCGGCACGGGTGCCGCGGCGTTGCGACTGAGCACCCGCGGCAACCGCAGGCCCGTACGCTCCGCGAGGGCGTCGGCGGCCCGGCGGGTGACGGCCACACCGGTCGCGCCCGCTGCGGCGATCACGGCCACGGCCGACCCGGCCAGGACCAGGAAGCGCCGCCGATCAGGACCGGGACGGGACGCGGGGGCCTCGTCGGTCGCCGAGGCGAGGTCACCCGAGCCGGTAGCTGGCCCGTCACCCGGCCCTCCCCCCGTCCCGCCCCCGGACGCGGGGAACAGCGCGCCGACCATCAGACGGAGTGCGACGACGGCGAGGAGGGTGCCCACGAGGGTGGGCAGCGCCCACGCGGGCCCGGCGGTCGGGCGGGTCACCGCCGCGAGCGTTCCCGTGAGCCCGAGGGCGATGATCAGCAGGGAGCCGATGGGCCGTCGCGGTCGCTCCATGAGACCGATGACCACACCCATCACCGCCAGGATCCCGGCGAGGCTGAGGAGCAGCGCCGGTTTGTCCGCGGTGCCGAGTGCGTCGATGGTCGCCTCGCGAACCGCCGCGGGTGCGCGGTCGACAACGGAATCGGCCACCGCCAGGAACGGAGACGACCCGGGGGCGACCAGGCCCGCGACGGCGTGACCGACCGCGAGGGCGATGCCGGTCGAGAGGATGCCCGCGGCGATCTGGGCCGTCACGCGGGCTCGGGGCTGGGTGATGTCCACGTCAGGAGTTCGGAGCACGGGACCCGCCGGACGGTTCGGGAGAAAGAATTCGGGAGCCACCCATCCGGCCGGAGAACCGTGCCGAAGACCTTGTGACCCAGCACGCAAGGCTCTGTTGAAAGGACCAACACCATGAGCATGACGATCTCCCGCCGTATGGCTTCGATCGCCGCGGCGGCTGCCGTGAGCGGCCTCGTTCTGGCCGGTTGCGCGAACGATGAGGGCACCACCGAGGCCGAGGGCACCACGACCGCCCCCATGACCTCTGAGATGACCACCGAGGAGACCACCGCGATGGCGGAGCCGGCCGGCATGCTGGTCGGTCCCGGCTGTGCGGACTACGCCGAGGCCAACCCGGATGGCCCGGGCTCGGTCGACGGCATGGCCATGGAGCCGGTCGCCACCGCCGCCTCCAACAACCCGCTCCTCACCACCCTCACGGCCGCAGTGTCGGGCGGGGTGAATCCCGAGGTCGACCTCGTCGACACCCTCAACAACGGCGAGTACACCGTGTTCGCGCCGGTCGACGACGCGTTCGCACAGGTCGACGACGCCACGATGGAGGCGCTGCAGACCGATCCCGAGCTGCTCACCAGCATCCTGACCTACCACGTTGTCGAGGGACAGATCACCCCTGACGAGATCGAGGGCATGCAGACCACGCTGAACGGCGCGGACGTCGAGGTCATGGGCTCCGGTGACGAGCTCACCGTCAACGGTGCCAACGTGATCTGTGGTGGCGTCGAGACCGCCAACGCCACGGTCTACCTCATCGACGAGGTCCTCGTCCCCGAGGAGTGAGCCCGCTGAACCCCGGGAGGCCCTGACCCCCGAGTGTTCTGGTAGCACCGAGGCCCGGGTCGACGCGAGAGCGTCGGCCCGGGCCTCGTCGTGTCGGGCGGGGGCTTGACAACGACGAGCCGTAGTGCATACTTAAGCTGTCGCCTAATTAAGGGAAAGATGAAGTGAAGCAGGCCGGTGATCCGCTGTCCCGGGTGTTCCAGGCGCTCGCCGATCCCACGCGTCGCGGGATCCTTGAGCGGCTCAGCGCCGGGCCGGCCACTGTGGGCGAGTTGTCGGAACCGTTCGACATCAGTGCACCCGCCATCTCGCAACACCTCCGGGTGTTGGAGACCTCCGGTCTCATCGAGCGAAGCACGCGCGCCCAGTGGCGGGTGTGCACGCTCCGGCCGGAACCGCTGGACGCCGCCACGGCCTGGGTCGAGCGCAACCGCGCGCTGTGGCAGCAGAAATTCGACCGACTCGACGACGTGCTCACCGACATCCGGCCCGGGCACGCCGACCCCACGGATCGAGGTCGCACGCCTCGATCGAAGGAGTGACGACATCATGTCCGTCCCGGAATTCACCATCTCCCGCACGTTCGACGCCCCACGCGAGACTCTCTGGCGCGCGTGGACGGATCCGACACTGGCCGCTCGCTGGTGGCACCCGCACGAGGTCACGACCCCAGCCGAGAGCGTCTCGATCGATCTCCGCGTGGGTGGCAGCTACGCCTACCTCATGATCGACCCGGACGGCGGCGAGTGGCCGGCCACGGGCGAATACCTGGAGGTCCGGGAGCCCGACCGGCTCCGGTTCACCTGGGGCAGCCCGGACGACGAGCGCGGGGACGAGGTCCCCGTCATCACCGTCGACCTCGCCGAGGCGGGAGAGGGGCGCACCCTGATGACCTTCCACATGGCCCGGCACCCCGACGACCGCGGTTCCGAACACGGCGTCCACGACGGCTGGACCGAGGCGTTCGAGGAGCTGGACGGGGTTCTCGCCGCCTCCGCCTCGGCCTGACCCGGACACTCCGACCGTAGTCAGGCCCGCGCTCCAGGATCAGCCCCGCAGCTCAGAACCAGTCGTCGTGCATGTCCAGGGTGGTGCGGTCGCCCGCGGCCAGCAGGTCGAACTTCGCGTCCACGACGGGCAGTTCGCGCCGCAGGAAGTACGCCGCGGCCTGCCGCTTCCCGGCGGCGAACCCGTCGGCGTCGTCGTCGATCCGACCTCCCAGGGCGAGGACCTGCTCGAGCCAGATCCAGGCGATCACGATGTGACCGGCGGCCTCGAGGTACTCGGTGGCGTCGGCCAGGAACGCCTCCGGGTCGGTCGCCCCGAGCCCGGCGAGTGCGGTGGTCACCTCGATCAGGCGCGTCACCCGCGGTCGGAGGAGCGCGGCGAACTCCTCGGCCGGGCCGCCTGCCGCATCCGCCCGGTCGCAGGTGTCGGCGATGCGCTCGCTCAGTGCGGCCAGTCCGGCACCACCCCCGGCGAGGACCTTGCGCCCGAGCAGATCCTGGGCCTGGATCCCGTGGGTGCCCTCGTGGATCGGGTTGAGGCGGTTGTCGCGATAGTGCTGCTCCACGTCGTAATCGATGGTGTACCCGGCCCCACCCAGCACCTGTACCGCCAACTCGTTGGCCTTCAGGCACCACTGCGACGGCCACGACTTGGCGATCGGGGTGAGCACGTCCAGCAGCGTGGAGGCGGCCGCGGCCTCCTCCGGCGAGCCGGTCCGCTCCTCGTCGACGAGCCGCGCGCAGAACAACCCGAGGGCCAGCGCGCCCTCCACGTACGACTTCTGGGCCAGCAACATCCGCCGCACGTCGGCGTGCCCGGTGAGCATGACCTGCGGCGAGGACGGATCGGAACCGGGTGCCCGGCCCTGCGGACGGGTGCGCGCGTAGTCGAGCGACTTGAGGTAGCCGGTGTACCCGAGCGCGGTGGCGCCCAGGCCTACGCCGAGCCGGGCCTCGTTCATCATGGTGAACATCTTCTTGAGGCCGGTGTTCTCCTCGCCCACGAGGTACCCGACCGCGCCCGGCCGGCCGCCCGGGGTGTGGATGCCCTGCCCGAGCGTGGGCATGGTGTTGACCGTGCCGCGGAAGCCCATCTTGTGGTTGAGGCCGGTGATCACGATGTCATTGCGCTCCCCGATCGACCCGTCCTCGTCGACGAGGAACTTCGGGACCACGAAGAGGCTGATGCCGCGCGTACCGGCCGGTGAGCCGGGCACCTTCGCCAGCACCAGGTGCACGATGTTCTCGGACATCTGGTGCTCGCCGCCGGAGATCCACATCTTCTGCCCGAACAGTCGATAGGCGCCGTCGGCCTGCGGCTCGGCGCGCGTGGTGATGTCGGCGAGATTGGACCCGGCCTGCGGCTCGGACAGGCACATCGTGCCGGTGAAGCGACCCTCGACCATGGGCCGGACGTACCTCTCGACCTGCTCCTCGGAACCGTGCTCGATCAGCAGGTTAGCGTTGCCGGTGGTGAGCAGCGGGTACGCGGCGGTGGAGACGTTGGCGGCATAGAACCACGCCATGCACGCCAGGTACGCGGTGTACGGCAGCTGCATGCCGCCGACTCGTGAGTCCATCGCGGCGCCCACAAGGTCTGCGTCGGCGAAGCGACGCAGGGCCTCGGCGATCTCCGGGATCAGTTCGACCTCCTCGCCCACGAGCCTGGGCTCGTTGAGGTCGGCCTTGCGGTTGTGGGGGGCGAAGTACTTCTCGGCGAGTTCGGCCGACAGGTCGACCACGGAGTCGATGGTCTCGCGCGAGTGATCCGAGTACCGCTCGCGCCCACACAGCTCGGACACCCGGAGCCAGTCGTGCAGCAGGAAATCAAGGTCGGCCCGGGACATCACGGTCGAGGGGAGGGCATTCGAGGGAGCCATGATCGCAGGCTACTCGGCCGGCCGCGTGAGTCAGCTCCCGCCGGTGGCCCGGGCGAACTTCTGGCCCATGCCGAGCATGGTCTTGGCGTACGCGGCGGGCATGAACCGCTTGCCGCGGTAGGCCTTCCGGGCGTCCGGGTCGGGCAGGATCAGGAACCGCTTCGCGTCCAGCCCGGTCATCACCTCGGCGGCGATCTCGTCCGCACCGCGCTCGGAGCGGTCGATGAGTTTGCTCGCGAATCCGCTCGCGGCGGGGTCGGAGGAGTTCAGGCTCGAGGCCAGGTTGGTGCGGAAGAACGACGGGCACAACACGGAGACGTCGACACCGAACGGCTCCAACTCCCACCGCAGGGTCTCGGAGATCGCCACCACGGCCGCCTTGACGGCAGTGTAGGAGGCCATGGTCGGCGGGTGCACGAGGCCGGCGAGGGACGCGGTGTTGACGAGGTGCCCCCGGCCCTGGGCCTTGAGCATCGGCACGAAGGTGCGGCACCCGCGCGCGACGCCCAGCAGGTTGATGTCCGTGATGAGCCGCCAGTCCTCCTCGGTGAGGTACTCGATGCGGCCGCCCTGCGCGATCCCGGCGTTGTTGACCAGCACGTCCAGCCCGCCCCAGGTCTGCTCGACCTCGGCGCGCGCCGCCTGCCATTCCTCCTCGGAGCGCACGTCCAGACGCACATAACGGGCATCGGCGGGCAGCGAGTCCGGCCGGTCGTCGGTGGCCGCGAGGTCGGCGACCATCACGCGGTCGCCGCGTTCGAGGAACGCCGTGGCCAGGGCCAGGCCGAGGCCCGAGGCCCCGCCGGTGACCAGGACCCGGCGATTGGTGTCCGCGGGGGAGGGGGAGGAGACGAACGGCATCCGGTCGAGGCCGGGGACGGGGAGACCGGACAGGGGGAGGCGAGGAAGACGCATGAGGCGAAACCTACCGGGTCAGCCCCGTGCGAGTGGGGCGGGCTGCCCCGCGGCCGCGAGGAACTGGGCGGCCATCGCCACCGCCGGGCCCGAGGAGTCGGCGCCCTCGATGAGGACCGCGACCGCGATGTCCCCGGTGGAGCCGACGAACCAGCCGTGGGCGGGGCCGGTGCCGACCTCGGCGGTGCCGGTCTTGCCGCCGAGCCCGGGGATCGAGTTGGCGGCCGTGGCGGTGCCCGATCGCACGGTCTGCTCCATGTACCTGCGCAAGGTGTCCACCACACCCGGGTCCAGGGGTTCCGGGGTGTCGTTGGCGGTGGCGGGCATCCCGTCGACGACGTGCGGCAGGATCATCCGCCCGCCGTTCGCGAGCGAGGCCGTCATGACCGCCATCCCGAAGGGGCTGGCCAGCACCTCGCCCTGCCCGATCGCCGCCTCCACCCGGGCCGGGCCCTGCTCGGTGACGGGCACGGAGCCGGTGTAGGTGTCCACACCGAGGCCGGGTGCGAAGAACCCGACCCCGAGGCCGAGTCTGGCGGCCGTGTCCCTCATGGCCTCCGGCGCGAGCCGGTCGCTGATGACGGCCTGGCTGGTGTTGCACGAGCGGGCGAACGCCGTCTCCAGCGGCACCGGGCCGAGTTCGAAGTCGTCGTCGTTGGGGATCGTGCGTCCGGACACGGTGACCGAGGCCGGGCAGGGCACGACCTCGTCCGGGCCGACGACCCCGGCCTCCAGCGCGGCGGCCGTGGTGACGATCTTGAACGTCGACCCCGGTGGGAACCGGCCCTGCATGGACACCGGCCCCTGCTGGTCGGCGACGGAGTTCTGGGCCACGGCCAGGATTCCCCCGGTCGAGGGTTGGATCGCGACGATCGACGCTCCCAGAGCGGAGGCGTCCACCGCCTGCTGGGCGGCCCGTTGCATCGAGATCTGCACCGTGGAGACCAGGTCCTCGACCTGGCCCACCGGGGCACTGCCCAGCTCGATGGGTTCGGCATCGGGATTGACGATCTCGGCGGTCCAGCCGCCCTGCGCCTGTAGCGCTTCGGTCCAGGCACTGGGCAATCCGGTGAGGGCGGGGGAGTCCAGGTTCCGGTCGGTGCGGATGAGCTGGCCCTGCTCGGGGAGCGTCACGCCCGCAACGGCCGCGAGCTGATCGCGGATCGGGTCGATGTCGGACGGCCGGAGCGCCACGACCTGGTAGGGCTGGTCGCCGGCCTCGGCCATGCCGTCACGGATCGTCCGGCCGGTGATCGTCGGCACCACGGTTCCGACCAGCGCCGCGACCGCGTCCGCCGACTCCACCGCGTCCGGCGCGAGGGTCACCGCCGTGACCGGGGTCCACTGAAAGAGCGGTTCGCCCGTGCGGTCCACCACCGAGGTGTCGTAGTCCAGGATCTCGGAGAAGGACAGCGTGCCCCCCGGCTCGAGGCGGGTGTCGAGGATCGTCGGCGCCCACTCGACCTTCCAGTCGTCGCCGACCCTGGTGGTCCGTGCCTCGCCGGTGGTCGTGACGATGCGCGGGGAGGTCTCCGCCGCCGTCTCCCCGCCGACCGGGGCGGAGCCCGCCTCGTCGTCGTCGGCTTGCTCGTCGTCTGCCTGGTCGTCGTCGGCCTGGGTGTTCCCGGAGGTCCCCATGTCCCAGGTGATCTCGACCGGCACGGGGTCCCGGTCCGGGCGTCGGTCCCCGTCCGGGGTCCTCGCGGAGAGTGTGGGGGTGAACCCCATCGCCAGCACGTTGGCCTCGAGGGTCTCCTCGGCCGCGACCGGATCGGTGGTGAGCGCGGCCGCCCCCGCGAGGTCGCCGCTGCTCAGCGTGGAGAGGAACTGCTGGAGCTCGTCCGATCCGGTGTCGCCGGTCAGTGCCGCGCACCCGCTGCCGGTCAGGGCCACGGCCAGAGAGGCGGCGACGAGTCCGGCGACGGGACGGGGCCGGCGGCGAGCGCCGCTGGTGTGGTGGCGGCGCAGTGTCATCGGCGTCATCACTCCACACAACCAGAAACCCGCCCCCACCGCACCGGTCGGGCCGGACGACCACCCGGTGTACAGAGAACTTCCGGGTACAGGAAACTGCCAGCCAACCCGCAGGGTACTCACGACGTCGGCTCCTACTGTCCTCACCAGTCCCGCCGGAAGGAGCGGGTGCACCAGACCCCGCAGACCCGGAGGCCCCGATGTTCAGCTACCGACGATCCCGCTCCACCGACACCCCCGACGACGCGGTACACGAGCACGATCTGGGACTCGGGCACGACCTGGCCGTGATGAACCGGCGCGCGGCCCTGCGCGGGATCCTCGGCGCCGCCGGGGTGGGCGCGGTGGGCCTGACGGTGGGATGTGCGACGGATCAGACCCCGACGTCGTCCGCCACCTCGTCAACGACCTCCGCCGGCTCGTCCGGCGTGTCCGGGGCCGGTGCCGAGTGTGTCGAGGCGGCGCCGGGAGAGACCGCCGGACCCTACCCGGGCGACGGGTCCAACGGGCCCAACGTGCTGATCGAATCCGGGGTGCACCGCTCGGACATCACCTCGAGCTTCGGGGGGATGACCGGCACCGCCGAGGGTGTCCCCATGCGTCTGACCGTGGACCTGCAGGACCTGACCCGCGAGTGCGCACCGGGGGCCGGGATGGCCGTCTACCTGTGGCACTGCGACCGCGAGGGCCGGTACTCCCTCTACAGTGAGGGCGTCACCGACCAGAACTATCTCCGCGGTGTCCAGACCGCGGACGAGTCCGGCAGAGTCGAGTTCACCAGCATCTTCCCGGCCTGCTACTCGGGCAGGTGGCCGCACCTGCACTTCGAGGTCTACGACACCCTGGCCTCGGCCGTGGCCGGTGAGAACGCCCGGCTCACCTCGCAGATCGCACTCCCCGAAGCGGAGTCCGACGCCGTCTACGCCTACGACTCCGGGTACACCGCCTCCATCCGGAACATGGCCGGGGTGAGCCTGGAATCGGACATGGTCTTCTCCGACGGGTGGGACGCGCAGATGCCCGAGGTCGTCGGCTCCCCGGAGGACGGCTACGAGGTCACGATCACGATCGGCGTCGCCGCCGCCGAGGACAACGCCGCGGGTGGGAGCGGCGGGCCCGGGGAGCCGCCCGCCGGACGTGCCGGAGCACCGGCCGGGCCGCCCCCGGGCGGCGGTGGCGAGGCGCCCCCGTCCCCGTAGGCTCGTCGCCCATGACCAGCCGTCGACCCGACCCGGTGAGTCCGCATTCGACCGAGCCCGTGGCGGCCAGGCCCCCCGCTCCCGGTGTGGAGAGGGCCGGGTCGTCCCCCGTGACCTCCGGCCTCGCGCGAGTCATGGACGATCTGGTGCGCATCCCGGGCACCCGGTACCGCGTGGGGCTGGACCCGGTGGTCGGCCTGGTGCCCGTCGTCGGGGACGCGCTGGGGACCGTCGTCGCCGCAGCGGTCCTGGCCGAGGCGATCCGCAACCGGGTCCCCGTCCACATCCTGTTCCGCATGGGCTGGAACTACCTCGTCGACGCCGTGCTCGGCGTGGTCCCGTTCGTGGGTGACGTGGCGGACGCCGCCCACAAGGCCACGTCCAAGAACCTGCGACTGGTCGACCGGACCATCGCCGAGGGCAGGCGCGTGGACACCGACGCCCGCGGCTACCTGCTCCGGGCGGTCGGGGCGGTGGGCCTGATGCTGCTGGTGTTGATCGGCATGGCCGGGCTCGCGCTGTGGGGCCTGCTCCGGCTTATCGGCCTGTTCTGACCCCGGCCGGCAGCCCCCGGCCCACAGGCCCCCGACCCGCAGCACCCGGCCTACCCGGAGGTGACGGGCAGGAGGCGCCGCACGACGTCGTCCAGCGTGAGGACCCCTCTGACCTCGGAGACATGGGTGCCCGGGTGGCCGCCGGACTGTTCGACGACGACGAGGTGGGCCCGCGCCTCACGCATCCGGCGGAACGCCTCGGCCACCGACAGGTCGTGCTCGAGGGACAGGCTCGGCCGCATGAGCTCCCGCGCGGTGGCCCCCGACTGGATGTTGATCGCGTCACGCGCGTGCACCACACCCACCGCGGTCTGCCCGTCCATCACCAGCAACCGGAGATGACCGGTGCGGCGGGCCGTCTCGCGGATGTCCTCCGGGGAGGCCTTCACGTCGACCGAGGACATCTCCTCCGGGGCGGCGGGCGCGTTGACCCCGCGATCACCCAGCAGGTCCCCCACGGTGAGTTCCTGCAACTCCAGGGCGTTGAGCAGCTGCCGGTGGTGGGTGTCGTCGAGGGTGCCGGCCTCACCGGAGTGGCGGACGAGCTCGCGTAGGGAGTCGGCGTCCTGGCCGGAGGCCACCTCGTCGCGGGTCTCCACCCCGATCCGGTGCAGGATCCGGTTGGCGAGGGTGTTGAGCGCCACCAGCAGCGGGCGGGTGATCCAGAGGAAGCCCCGCATCGGTATCGCCAACAACGTGGCCGAGTACTCGGGGTGCGTGATCGACCACGACTTGGGGGCCATCTCGCCCACCACCAGGTGGAGGAAGGTGACGATGAGCAGCGCCAGGACAAAGGCGATGACGTCGGCCGTCCAGTAGGGCAACCCCCAGCTCGCGAACACCGGCGTGAACCAGTGGTGGACCGCGGGTTTGGTGATGGAACCCAGTGCCAGCGCGCACAGCGTGATCCCGAGCTGGGACCCCGCGAGCAGCAGCGTGAGCTCGGATGCGTTGCGCAGGGCCGCCCGGGCCGCGGCGCTCGAGGCCGCCGCGTCCTCGAGGCGGTGGCGTCGCGCGGAGATCAGGGAGAACTCGACGGCCACGAAGAACGCGGACGCCACGATGAGCACGACCGTGGCGAGTACCACGACGAACGGATTGCTCGTGAGGCCCGTGCCGGCTTCGGCGGCGAGAAGGGAGGTGGTGGGGTTCATCGCGCGGCCTCCTCGACCACGACATGCAGCTCTGCGGGAACACGACGTTCGATCCTGCGCACCTCGGTCCGCAGGACCCTGTCGGCGGAGATCTCCTCCAGCACGTCTGTGTCGGGGAGAGGAATGTCGACCCGGTCACCCAGCTCGGGCAGGTCCCCGGTCGTCTCGATCACGAGCCCACCGAGGGTCTCGGCGTCCACCTCGGGCAGGGTGATCTCGAGCAGTCGTTCCACCTCGTCGAGATGGGTGTCACCGGCCAGGAGCCAGCCCAGGCCCTCGCTGACCGGGGTCCCGGCCGCCTGCTGGGGATCGTGCTCGTCCGCGATCTCGCCGACGATCTCCTCGGCCATGTCCTCCATGGTCACGACACCGGCGAAACCACCGTATTCGTCCACCACCACCGCCATCTCGGACTTGTGGGACCCCAGGCGGGTGGCGACCTCCGGAAGGGGCAGCGAGGTGGGCACGATGATCGGTGCCCGCATGAGGGTCGACACCGCCGTGAGGTCCGCCCGGTCGTCATCACACACCGAGAGCAGGTCGTGGAGGTCCACGATGCCGACCACGTCGTCGGAGTCGTCGCCGACCACCGGGTAGCGGGTGTGTCCGGTGGCCATCTTGGACAGGACCTCGGTGACCGTGTCCTCCGCCCGCACCACGTCGGTGCGGCTGCGCGGGATCATGGCGTGCTCGGCGGGTTGGCCGGGGAAGTCCAGCATCCTGTCCAGCAGTCGACTCAGTTCCTCGGACAGCTCGCCGGTCTCCTCGGACTCGGCGACGATGTGCTCCAGGTCGCGAGCGGTGGCGGAGTGTTCCTTGTCGTGGACCGGCTCGATGCCGACGGCCTTGAGCAGGGCCTCGGACGCCTTGTCGAACAGGCCGATGAGCCAGCCGAACAGGGCGAGGTAGATCGTGGTGGACCGGGCCAGCCAGCGTGCGACCGGCTCCGGTCGGGCGATGGCCAGGTTCTTGGGCACCAACTCGCCGAAGATCATCTGCACGACCGTCGAGAAGAGCAGCGCCAGGACCGTGCCGACCACCACTCCGATCCCCTGGGGCACCGAGGCCAGGCCGAGGAGCTCGCCGATCGAGCGGCCGATGAGCGGTTCGGCGACGTACCCGACGACCAGGGTGGTGACGGTGATCCCGAGCTGGGCGCCCGAGAGCATGAAGGACGTCCGCCTGGTCACGCCGAGGACCCGCGACGCGGCCGGGTCGCCCTTCTCCGCCGCGGCCCCCATCCTGGAGCGGTCGACGGCCATGAACGCGAACTCCTGGGCCACGAAGTAGCCCGTGAGTGCGGTGATGGCCAAGACCACCACCACGCCGACGAGGAGTGAGAGCGCGATGCTCATCCGGTGTACCCCCTTCCGAGAAGGGGGCTGATAGATCGGGCCGGTGTGTCGGCTCGGCTCACTGGAGGTGCTCCTGCGCTTTCGTCGGTGTCCCCGCGGGCCGATGCCCGGGCTGACAAGTCATTGTCTCGCCCATCACCGGAATTGTCGACTCCGTTCTGCGATCCGGCCCGGCGAGTGGCTCAGGATCCGGCGGACCGTATCGCCCGGGAGACGGCGTCGAGCGCCATGAGGCGGACGGTGTCGACGTCGGCGGCCACCTCCCCGGTCGCCACGGCGACGAAACCGTCTCCGTCGTATCGGGTGTGCGGCGGCGTCAGAGACCGGGAGAGGCCGTCATGGGCGCCCTGGGCGACGACGAAGCAGGCGGTCTTGTCCAGCCTCGCGTTGGTGATGACCACTCCGATGGTGGTGTGCACGCGATCAGAGGCGTAGTCGAACGGCGGAACCAGGTTTGCCACGCTGGCGAGGTCCACCTCGGTCCCGCCCGGATCGACGTCGCCGTAGGCGTTCACCGCGCACAGTGCCCCGACGACCAGGTCGCCCAGGGTGCTCTCCGCGTAGCGGATACCGCCCGGACGGATGTTCTCCGCCCCGCGCCACTGCGACGTGAACGCCCCGGCGCCCGCGCCCACCTGTCCCACCTCGACCAGCGGGCCGGTGGCCGCGGCCGCGGCGGTGTACCCGTCGGCGGCCGTCGGGCGGACCTTCGGATCGCCGACCCCGAGGTCGAACAGCGCCAGGGCCGGGACGATCGGCACGCGTCCGCCGGGCGTGGGAACGCCCCTCCCCGCCTCTTCGCAGAACCGCATCACCCCCTCGGCGGCCGCGAGGCCGAACGCTGAGCCGCCGGTGAGGACGACGGCGTCGACGGACGTCACCGCCTTGTCCGGGGAGAGTGCGTCGAGATCGCGGGTCGCCGGTGCGCCACCCCGTACCTCGCGCGACGCCACCGACCCCTCGGGGAGCAGCACCACGGTGCACCCCGTCAACGCGGAAGGATCCGTCCAGTGGCCGATCGTGACTCCGGGCAGTCTCATCTGGGGTGAGCGGGGCTCCATCGCGCAAAAGTAGCGTGTCGACCCCAGTAAAAGGAACCCTCAGTCTGCGGAACCCTTCTGCCAGGTGCTCCACGGGACCGCCCAGTCACCGTTCTGGTGGATCTGCTGTTCCGGGCCACCGGTGTTCCGGACCTCGACGATGTCTCCGGCCACCGCCTGGTCGAAGTACCAGGCCGCGTCATCGGGGGACAGGTTGAGGCATCCGTGTGAGACGTTGGTGTTGCCCTGCGCCCACATCGACGAGGCGAGAGCGTGGAAGTAGATGCCCTCGTTGGTCAGGCGCACCCCGTGGTCGACCGTCACCCGGTACCCGACGTCGAGCGGCAGACCGTAGGTCGAGGAGTCCATGAGCACCGTGCTGGCCTTGTCGAGGACGGTGTAGACACCCCGCTGGGTCCAGAAGTGCATGCTCACGCCGTTATGGGTCGCCCAGCCGCCCTTGCCCATCGACGTGGGCATCGTCTTGACCAGTTCCTGGTTGTGGAACACCGAGACCGTCTTGGTGTCGTCGTCCGCGATGGCCACCCGCCGGTCACCAATGGTGAAGTCGACCTCCGCGCCCTCTCCACCCCACTGACCGCCGCCGAGGTTCCTGCCCTCAGTGTCCAGATCCACGCTCACGCGGGTCCCGGTCTCGTAGTAGTCCCGGGGCCGCCAGTGCGCGGTGGCGTCGTCGAGCCAGAACCAGTTGCCCTCGACCGCCGGTTCCGTCGTGACCGTCATGTGCTTCTCGACGGTCTCTCTGTCCGCCACGGGCTGATCGAATCTCGCGGCCACGATGATGCCGACGCCGTACTCGCGATCCGACTCCAGAGCGCCACCGCCCGGGGTGACCAGGCTGGGGCTGACGATGGCCTGCGGGGTGGCCATGGTGAAGGTCCGCGAGTCGGTCCGCGGGCCGCCGGTGGCTCCGCGGTAGGTGACATCCAGGGTGTAGGTGCGCCCGTATCCGAGGGTAACAGCGGGTTCCCACGAGGTCGCGTCCTGCGACAGCTCTCCCTCGATCTCCTTGCCCGCGTCGTTGGTCAGCACCACCTCGCTGAGGGAGCCGTTCTCCACCCGGGCGCGGACGCCGTCCAGCACGGCGACGTCCGTGGCGCCGTCCGCCGGGGTGACCTGCAGGGTCGCCGGAACCGGCGCTTCCGAGGTCTCGGTCGGGGTGGTCTCGCCCGCGGACCCGGTGGGCACGGGGATGGTGCATCCGGTCGCGACGAGCACAAGGGCCAGGAGTCCGGCGAGGAGGACGAAGGGCGCCTGAGACGCCGAGGGCGTGAGCGACCCGGACCGGGGCAAGGACATGCGTGACTCCGACGGCATTGCTGGGATCTGCCGGTGAGTACCGGCTTATGGGCACATGATGCACGCACGGTCCGACAGGACGCGAACCCACACGGGCCCCCACGGCGTGTCGTTGTGGAGTTGTGACCGGATCGGGCCGGACGGTGACCGGGAAGTGACCTGCGCCTCACACGACAGTGGGGTGGAGGCGTACAACGGAGGCCATGAGTATCGAACGTCCTGTGACCATCATCGGCGGACACGGCAAGGTGGCGCTCCGCGCGGCCCGGATCCTGGCGGAGGCGGGCGCCGAGGTGTACTCGGTGATCCGGAATCCGGACCAGGCCGACGACATCCGGGAGGTGGGTGCGACCCCCGTCGTCGCGGACGTCGAGACGCTCGACGTCGAGGGCTTGCGGGAGGTGCTCCGCGGCAGCGGTTCCGTCGTGTGGGCCGCCGGAGCGGGTGGCGGAGACGCCGACCGCACCTACGCCGTCGACCGTGACGCCGCGATCCGGTCCATGGACGCCGCCGCGCAGGAGGGGGTCGAGCGCTACGTCATGATCTCCTACGACGGGGCCGGACCCGAGCACGGCGTGCCCGAAGGCGATTCGTTCTACCCCTACGCGCAGGCCAAGGCCGACGCGGACGCCCACCTCCGGGACTCGGAACTGCAGTGGACCATCCTCGGCCCGGGGATGCTCACGGATGACCCCGGTGGGGAGTCGATCGGCGTGGGCGCCGACAAGCGCGAGGACAGGGCCACCAGCCGGGACGTCGTGGCCGCCGTCGCCGCGGCCGTCCTGCGCAGGCCGGACACCATCGGTCGTACCATCGAATTCTCCGACGGCCAGACCCCCATCGGCGAGGCCCTCACCAGGGAGTGAGTAGCGGGGGACCTCGCGGCGTGGCCGAACCGCGGGGCGGGCAGGGGCCCGACCGGTAGGCGGCGCAGTTATCCTCGTCGGGTGCGGATCCTGGTGGGCGGCTCGTGGATCACCGTGTCCTGCGCTCTCCTCACCGCACTGTGGAGCGTCCCCCAGTTCGTCGCGACCGGGACCGTCACGCTCAGCTCGCACCCGTTGTTCGTGGTCCTGTTCCTGTTCCCCTCGCAGATCGGGGTGCCGGTGTGTCTTCTCGTCGCCATGAACTCGGTGCTGCTGCTGTCCCGGGGCCGTCTCGTCACCACCCCGCGTCGACTCCTCGCCGGAGGCCAGATCCTCACGGTCGTGCTGTTGGGCCTCTGCGCGTTGCTCCTGGTCCTGCCCACCACGTTCGGGAGGGAGTTCATCCTCATGGCGCTGGCTTTCCAGGTGGGCCAGGTGGTGGTGGCCGTGGGGCTCGCCCTGCATCTCCATCGACGCCGGAGACTGCGTCGCCACCTCGAGACGGTCGATCCGAGCCCGCCGGCGAACCCCGACACGTGATCCGCCCCCGCCGGTTCCGGCCGGGGCGGGCGGGTGTGCTGACACTATGGGGCCATGCGTGCCATTCACATCTCATCCCATGACGGACCCGCCGCCCTGGAGGTCGTGGACCTCCCCGAACCGGAACCGGGAGCGGTCGTCATCGACGTCCACGCCTCGGGCGTGACCTTCCCCGAGGTCCTCCAGTCCCGCGGGAAGTACCAGATCTCGCCGCCGCTGCCGTTCGTGCCCGGATCGGAGGTGGCAGGTGTGGTCCGCTCCGCCCCCGAGGGGTCGGGATTCGCCGCCGGCGACCGCGTGTGCGCCTTTCCCGGCCTCGGAGGGTTCGCCGAGGTGGTCTCCACCGACCCCGCCCAGGTGTTCCGGCTCCCCGATTCGATGACCTTCGCCCAGGGCGCGTCCATTCCGATGAACGTCCTCACCGTGCACTTCGCGCTGGCGCACCGCGGCCGCCTCCAGCCCGGGGAGACGGTTCTCGTGCACGGCGCGGGTGGCGGCATCGGCATCGCCGCCACCCAGTTCGCCGTGGCGTCCGGTGCTCGCGTGATCGCGGTCGCCTCCTCCGAGGAGAAGCGGGAGTTGGCACTCAGGGCCGGCGCGTCCGACGCCGTCGTCCCCGAGGGGTTCAAGGACGCGGTGAAGGAGCTCACCGGCGGCAAGGGCGTGGACATCGTCGTGGACCCCGTGGGAGGCGACCGGTTCACCGACTCCATCCGGTCCCTGGGGCAGGAGGGGCGGATCCTCGTGATCGGCTTCACGGGCGGTGAGATCCCCACGGTCAAGGTCAACCGCCTGCTGCTCGGCAACAAGAGCGCCGTGGGAGTGGGATGGGGCGAGTACTGGATGAGCAACCCCGGATACCTGCAGAAGCAGTGGGCCGAGGTCGAGCCTCTGTTGGCCGCAGGGAAGCTCGACCCGCTCGTGGGCGTCGAGCTCCCGCTGGACCGGGCCGCCGAGGCACTGGAGCTCATGGACGGCCGTGGCGCGGTGGGCAAGATCGTCCTCACCACCGGGCGCTGAGCGTCCCGCGGTCTCAGGTCGCGAGCCCCTGCAGTCTGCGCCCGGCCTCCGCCAGCACCTCGGGTCGTTTACAGAACGCGAACCGCACCAGATGCGACCACTCGGCGGAGTAGGTATCGGTGAACGGCGCGAACGGAACCGCCGCCACGCCGACCTTCTCGGGCAGTTCCAGGCACCACGACGCGGCGTCGGTGACGCCGAGCGGCCGGGGGTCCGCGGTGAGGAAGTAGGTCCCCTGGGTGACGGCGAGATCCACCCCGAGCCCGGTGAGTATCCCCACGAGTTGGTCCCGCCTGTCCTGCATCTGTACCCGCAGCGCCCGGATCCACTCGTCCTCGTGGCTCAGGGCGTGGGCGACGGCGAGTTGCAGCGGGGTACCGGCGGTGTAGCTCAGGTACTGCTTGGCGGTCCGGACGCCCGCGATCAGTCCGGCCGGACCGGTCACCCACCCGATCTTCCAGCCGGTGCAGTTGAGCATCTTGCCGGCGCTCGAGATCCGCAGGGTGCGCTCGGACATTCCCGGCAGGGTGGCGATGGAGACGTGCTCGTTGTCGTCGTACGTCAGGTGTTCGTAGACCTCGTCCGAGATCGCGATCGCGTCGAACTCGCGGCACAGGGCCGCGATCTGCTCGAGGTCCTCCCGGGGCAGCACCGCACCGGTGGGGTTGTGCGGGGAGTTGACCAGCACGGCCCGGGTCCGCGGGGAGAACGCCGCCCTCAGGGAGTCCACGTCGAGGCGGAAACGGTCGCCCGAACGGACCATCCGCGCGGGGCGCCGGGTGGCACCGGCCATCGCGACGGTGGCGGCGTAGGAGTCGTAGGACGGTTCGATCACCGCCACCTCGTCGTGGGGTTCCACCAGGCCGAGCACCGCACCGGCGATCGCCTCGGTCGCGCCGACCGTCACCAGTACCTCGGTGTCCGGATCGTGAACCAGACCCGTGTGCGCGGTCTCGTGCGCGACGAGCGCGTGGCGGAGCTCGGGCACCCCCGTCCCGGGTGGGTACTGGTTGTGACCCTCCCGCATCGCGCGCACGGCGGCCTCGATCATCGACGGCGGGCCGTCGGTGTCCGGGAAACCCTGTCCCAGGTTGACGGCCCCGTACCGCACCGCGAGTTGGGTGACCTCGGAGAAGATCGTGGTGGCGTGGGGCCGGAGGCGTCGGACGGTCATGGAACGCAGCCTAGGTCGGTCGTCGCCGCCCGATACGATGGGCCACATGACCGAGCACCCCGCCGCCGCATCCGTCCCCGTCGGACCGTGCACTCAGCGCCGTACCGTCCTGGCCGCTCTGCCCGGGATCATCCTGCTGCCGGGGATCGCCTCGGCGTGCGGGATGACCCAACCCGCGGAGCCGGCCTCGACGGTGCAGCAGACGACCGAGGTGCAGGCCAGCACGATGCCCGCCTCGGACGTGCCCGTCGGGACCGCCAAGCAGGTCAAGTCGGGGGACTCCACGGTGATCGTCGCGCAACCCACCGAGGGGGAGTTCGTCGCGTACTCGGCCCGCTGCACCCATCAGGGTGGGACCGTCCAGGTGGTCCGCGACCTGCATCTACGCTGCCCGCTCCACGGCGCGGAGTACGACGCCACCGACGGCAGCAACACCCTCGCGCCGGCCCCGAGGCCGCTCGACGTGGTCCCGGTGACCGAGGCGAACGGCCAGCTGACGATCGGCTGAGCCGGGACCGCGCGCCCCACTCTCGTCGAGAAGAGCGTCTCGCACCCATCGGTCGAGTGAGAATGCGCCGAACGCTCTTATCGATGGCGTGGGTCAGCGGCGCTCCGACCGCCGGGTTGCGGCGTCGCCGCCGGGAGGAGTACAACGGGAACACGTTCTCAGGGCGGGGTGCGATTCCCCACCGGCGGTGATGTCACCGGCCCCATGGCCGGCGGCGAGCCCGCGAGCGCCCCGCACGCGCGGTGCGGCCAGGTGACATGTCCGGCCGGACCACGTTCGCGGGGGTCAGCAGACCCGGTGTGATCCCGGGGCCGACGGTCATAGTCCGGATGGAAGAGAACAACGTGTCCCCGAGGGACCGCGGCCCCGCCGTGGACCCGCGGGCGACGCGGCATAAGCCCTGGGCCGTGGAGTGTCAAGCCCGCGGAAGGGGCACACGATGAGCCTTCTCGTCTCATTTCTCGACGCGCAGTTGGTGATCGGCGGAGTACCGATCCTGTGGCGCGAGATCATCGGCAACGTCTTCGGGTTGGCCGCCGCGATCGGCGGGATGCGCCGGGTGGTGTGGGCCTGGCCGGTGGGGATCGTCGGCAACCTCACTCTGCTCACGGTCTTCCTCGGAGGCGTCTTCCACACCCCGCAGGACGTCGACCTCTACGGTCAGGCCGGTCGCCAGGTCATGTTCCTCGCCGTGGGGGTCTACGGCTGGTGGCGCTGGTCGCGGGACCGGCGGGCCAGCGCGGCCCTGCCGGGGCAGGCGGGGATCGAGGCGGTCGCGGTCCATCCACACTGGGCCACGGGCCGGCAACGGGCCGGGCTCGTCGTCGGGATGATCACCGGCACCCTGGTCTTCGGGTGGGTCTTCTCCGAGCTCGGATCGTGGGGCCCCTGGGCGGACGCATGGATCTTCACCGGTTCGATCCTGGCCACCTATGGCATGGCCCGGGGCTGGACGGAGTTCTGGCTGCTGTGGATCGGCGTCGACATCGTGGGTGTGCCGTTGCTCCTCAAGGCCGGGTACTACCCGTCAGCGGCGTTGTACCTGGTGTACGGGGCGTTCGTGATCTGGGGGTTCGTGGTGTGGTGGCGCGTCGACCTGGCCGACCGGGCGAGGGAGTCCTCTGTGGGGCATCGGTCGGAACCGGCGGCCGTCGCCTGACGGTCAGCGAGACTCCGACGCGATGCGCGCGGTTCCCGCCTCAGGTGTCCCGCGCGTCGCACTCCGCGGCCGCACCGAGGCCACGACGATCAACGACAACGCCGCGAGCGCGAAGCCGAGGCCACGGAAGTCGATCCACGCGAACACCAGGCCCGAGACCAGGCCGCCCGCCGCGCCGGAGAGCGCCACCGCCACGTCGGCCTGGCCCTGGACGGTGGCGCGGACCGAGAGGGGCACGGACGTGGTGAGGACCGTGGTCCCGGCGACCAGGCCGAGGCTCCATCCGAGCCCGAGGAGGATCAGCGCCGTGGTGACCAGCACGGTCGACTGCGGCGGGGAGACCGCGGCGAGGACACCGGAGGTCAGCAGCACCAGGCCCGCTGAGACGGCCACGAGGCGCGTGCCGAACCTGTCCACCAGGTAACCGGACAGCGGGGCGGGTAGGAACATCGCCGCCACGTGAAGGGAGATCACCAGCCCCACCACGGTCACCGCGTGATCGTGCGCGCGCATGTGGACCGGGGTCATGGTCATGAGCCCGACCATGACGAACTGCGTCAGGGCCATCACCGCCACCCCGGTGAGCACGTCCCCGGTCCAGATGCGGGAGGGCGCGGCCGGCTCGGCGGGGGAGGCGAAGGCGACAGGGGCCGGTGACGGGGACGACGACGAGGCGGTCGCCGAGTCCGGCGCCGCCGTCGCCCGCCGACGCGCCTCGAGCAACGGATCGGGACGCAGCAGCAGCGAGATGACCAGTGCGGCGCCGCCGTAGGCCACCGCGGCGAGCAGGAACGGTCCGGACAACGGCAGCAGCCCCAGTGACTCGGCGACGGCTCCCGTCGGCCCCACGAGGTTGGGCCCCGCGACGGCCCCCGCGGTGGTGCCGAGGAGCACGTATGACAGTGCCCGCCCGCGGTGCTCGGGGGTGGCCAGGTCTGCACCGGCGTAGCGGGCCTGGAGGTTGGTGGCGGTGCCCGAGCCGTAGACGACGAACGACAGGAAGAGCAGCGGAAGGGAGTCGACGGCCGTCGCGACCACGATGCCGATCGCTCCGAGCGCGCCGAACGCGAAGCCCGTCGCCAGCCCGGGGCGCCGGCCCCGCGCCTGGGACAGTCTCCCCACGGCGATCGCCGCGAGCGCGGACCCGCCGGTGAACAACGCCGACGGCAGGCCGGACAGGCCGGGCCCGCCGAGCAGGTCCTCGGCGAGTAGCGCACCGACGGTCACCCCGGCGGCGAGACCCGCGCCGGCGAGCAGCTGCGCGAGAACCAGGATGGTCACTACCCGCCGCTGCACTCGATCGTCGCCCCGGCCTGCCCGGTTCATCTGTCGACCCAGGATCGTGCGTGCAGGAGCACGTCGATCGCGGTCGCCTTCCCGGCCGGCCGCAGGTCGTGGCGCAGCGAGACCACCTCGAGTCCCCGGGCGCCGAGGGCCAGATCGGCGATCCCGGGGAGCACGGTCGGGTCCTGCGGACCGCCGACGCCGCGACGCAGGTTCTCCGCGGCGTGTCCGAGATAGACGAGATGACCACCGGGCCGCAGCCACCCGCCGGCGTTGCCCAGGACTCGGACCAGGCTGTCCATGTCGAGGTGGAGGAACCCGATGACGACGAGGTCCACCGACTCCTCCGGCTCCCAGGTGGTGGCGTCCCCGACCACCCAGTCGACGCTGCCGGTACGGCCGTCATCGGAGTCCTTGGCGCGGGCCTGGTCGATCGCGACCTCGGAGAAGTCGACGGCCGAGACCCGCCATCCGTGGGCGGCCAGCCACCGCGCATGCCGTCCGTCGCCACACGCCAGGTCCACCGCGGTGTCCACGGGCAGGCCGGCGTCCTCGGCGCCGGTCACCTCCGCGACGATGCGGGCCGCGGGGGTGGTGCCCCACACGTCTGGCTGGGCGAGGTATCGGGCGTTCCATTCGGAGGCGTCCACGTGCGGCGGTCCTTTCCGTACTGCGTCTGCTCGGTTCTACTTCTACTGGGTCGGGGCGTACCCGGGTGATCCCACCGGGGGGGGGTGGCGCGCCTCACGGGCGTCGGAGCCACCGCAGATGTTCGGTGTCGCCCTGCAGCTCCAGTCTCCTCCACAGGACACTGCCCGGGACGGCCTGACTCGGGTGACAGTCCACCGCGGCCTGTTGCGCCGTGCGGTCGACGGTCAGCGCCAGGTCGATCTCCCCGCCGCGCCGGCCGAGAAATCCGGCGTACCCCTCGGAGGCGAGGGTGGCGCAGATCTCGTCCGGGAGGGCCCACGCCAGTACGGGAAGTCCGTGCCGGTCGCCCGCCCGGACGGCGGCCGCGGTGGCCGCCACGTGGTCCGGGTGGCCGCTGATGCCGGTGGAGTCGAAGACGACGAGACCGTCGGGCCGGGTCTGTTCCAGTGCGCGCTCGACATCGCCGTCGAGGACGGTCGGCCGGACGGTCGCCACACCGCCGTCGGGGTGACCCAGCAGGGTGACCCGTCGGACCCCGAGGGCATCGGCGGCGGCCCGCAGCTCGATCTCGCGGACCAGTGACAGGTCGCCCTCGACGCCGTGGAGGGTCGACGCCTCGCCTCTGGTCAGGCAGAGGACGTCCACGAGCGCGCCTGCCCCGGCGAAGGTCGAGAGCACCGCGCCGAGACCGAAGGACTCGTCGTCGGGGTGCGCGACCACGGCCAGGACCGCCGCCCACCCCGGCAGTCCGCTCGTCTTCTCCATGGTCCGAGCCCTCCCCTCGTCGTCGACGCGAAATACGGTTCCGGGCCGTTTGATACCCGGTACCGTATCTTCTCATGGAGGCCTCCCACGATCGGATCGATGTCTCGCTCTTCGCCCGTGTGTGGGTGATGGTTAGCCCCGTCCTCGAGCGTGTCGGGCTCGCGACGTCCCGCCGGCGCCTGGTCTCCGGTCTGTCGGGAACGGTGGTGGAGGTGGGCGCGGGCAGCGGGGTCACCTTCGAGCACTATCCGCCCGAGGTCGCCAGGGTCGTGGCGGTCGAGCCGGACCCTCACCTGCGCGCGCACGCGCGGCGGTACGCGGCACGTGCGCGGGTCCACGTCGATGTCGTGGACGCCGTGGCCGAAGCCCTCCCGCTGGCCGACGGCGAGGCCGACGCCGTGGTGTTCGGACTCGTCCTGTGTACCGTCCCGGATGTCCCGGCGGCCCTGGCCGAGGCCCGCCGTGTCCTGGCTCCCGGCGGCGAGCTGCGTCTCCTCGAGCACGTCCGGGCCGAAGGCCGGCTGGGTCGACTGGCCGACCGGATCGCCCCGGTGTGGAGCAGGCTCGGCGGGGGATGCCACCCGAACCGGGACACCGGTCAGACGCTCTCCGAGGCCGGGTTCGACGTCTCCGGGCTCAGGACCCGATCGTTCCCACCGGTGCTCCCGCTGACGCCGATCCTCAGCGGTTCGGCGCGGCGCCGGTAACGGTGCGGCCGGGCACCGCACACGCGCCGTCCGCGCATGGACGGGCGCGCCAGCGATAGAGCACGGCCCCGGCGAGCAACACCAGTGAGAGTGCGGCCAGCCACGGCTGGAGTGGTGCCCACACCCCGAGCGCGCCGCTGGTCCCCAGCATGAGCAGCACGATCTTGTTGCATACCGGGCATGCCACCGCGAACCACGCCGTGGCGACCCCTGCGGTCACCAGGGCGGGCCGCTCGGGCCGGTCACCGCCGAGCCGGGAGGGGGTGCCCGCCTCGCGGGCGGACCTGATGCCGAACCAGGCCGCGGTGAGCAGGACGGTGGCGGCGAGGACCGGGTACTCCCACCAGCGCACGGGGACCTCGCGGCCGAACACCGGATTGGGGATGATGACCGTGGGGATCCCGATCAGCAGTAGCGTCCCCACGGCGGCGACCGCTGACCGCATCGGCGCGAACACAGTGGGGTCGGTGGGCTCCGCGAGGTCGCTCGGCGTGGGGCCGGTTGATTCGGGATCGGTCGCTGCGGCGGGGGGAGGCGTGCTCATGTCACCATGGTCACCATACCGGCGGGGTATCCGCCACCCGCCCTGGACAATCGACACGGAGGGGGCCGTCCGATGGCTCGTACGCTGCCCGGGCTCGGCGAACTCGAGACCGTTGTCCTCTACTAGCGGTGGGACGAGTGTGACGGTCCTGTCGCATCTGTACGACACTGGTGCGGTGTCGCGCGAGAAGATGTGGCGGGGATGCCGGATCAGGAACCGGCCCGGAGCTGAGCCCGCATCTCGCGCATCGGGGGCCGTTCACCGGGGGAGACGTCGACGGTCTCGGCGTGGAACCCGCCTCCGACGGGGTCGCGCCTGTGCAGGGTGAGCGTGTCGCCGGGTGCGTGGGTGTCCGGTGCCCGACCGTGGCGCCGCAGGCGACTGAGTATGGCGAGATGCTGGTGCATCGCCATCACCGCCAGCGCCGAATCGGGGGAGTGCCGGTGGGTGCGCCGACCGAGATCCACCTGCGCGAGCGCGTCCAGGCCGAACGACTCGAACAGGTCCACCAGGATGCCGATGTCCACCCCGTACGCGCCGGCGAACGGGATGGATTCGAGAGCGCGACGGGTCCCGGCGTACTCGCCGGCCAGGGGCTGCACGAACCCCGCGAGCGCGGGCCAGTGGGTGGCCAGCAGTGGCCGGGCGACGAGTTCGGTCACCCGTCCGCCGCCCGCCGGCAGGACGGTCCGCCCGTCGTCGAGTGGACGCTCGTAGGCGCCCTTGCTGAACACCACTCCGGGGTCGGTGAGCAGCGGTCCCAGCAGTCCGACCGCGAAGGCGGGGTCGAAGTCGCGCAGGTCGGAATCGAGGAAGGCGACGAACTCCCCGTCGGTGGCGGCGAGGGATTTCCACAGCGCCTCGCCCTTCCCGGGCACATCTCCCAGCGCGGGCAGCACGTCGCCCTGCGCCACCACCCGCGCTCCGGCGGCACGGGCCACGTCCGCCGTGCGGTCCGCGCTGTGCGAGTCGATCACCACCACCTCGTCGACGAGTGGAACCCGCTCGACCAGCTCGGAATGGAGCGCGGCGACGATCACGCCGACCGTCGACTCCTCGTTCCGGGCCGGGAGCACGACGGACACCCGCCGGCCGGCCTTGGCTGCCACCAGATCCTCGGCGCGGAAGTCACCTGACCGGTAGGTGCGTCGCGCCGACCAGTCGCGGACGGGGTCGACCCGGTCCGCGAGGGGGGTACGCGCGTTCTCGCTCACCTCCGCGATCCTGCCAGAGGTATCCGCCGAGCCGCCGCCGTGGGACGGGCCCGTTCACCCGGGTGTGCCACGATGCACACCATGGACTTCTCTCCCTCGCCCCGTGCTGCCGAGCTCACCGCGGCGGTGCGCGGGTTCATCGACACGCAGATCGCTCCGCTCGAGCCGGGAATCCACGCCGACATCGCCCGCCGGCGGCTGGCCGGCGAGGATCCGTGGGCGGTCGATCCCCGGATCACCGAGCTGCAGGCCAGGGCGCGCGAGGAGGGACTGTGGAACCTCTTCCTGCCCGCCGGCCACGAGGGCCCCTACGCGGAGCGGTACGGCACCCACGGGGGGGCCGGCCTGACCAACTCCGACTACGCGCCCGTCGCCGAGGAGATGGGGAGGTCGTTCATCGCGCCCCTGGTGTTCAACTGCAACGCCCCGGACACCGGCAACATGGAGGTGCTGCTCAAGTACGGCTCGCAGGAGCAGAAGGACCGCTGGCTCGACCCGCTCCTGGACGGGACGATCCGCAGCGCCTTCCTCATGACCGAGCCGGAGGTGGCCTCCTCCGACGCCTCCAACATGGCGGCCACCGCGCGGGTCGAGGGCGACGAGGTGGTGCTGGACGGCCGCAAGTGGTGGTCCACCGGGGTCGGCCACCCGGACTGCCGGGTCGGCATCTTCATGGGGGTCTCGGATCCGGACGCCCACCGGTACCTGCGGCACTCGATGGTCCTGGTGCCCATGGACGCCCCCGGGGTGCGCGTCGAGCGCATGCTCACCGCGCAGGGCGTCTACGACGAGCCGCTCGGCCACGGTGAGGTCTCCCTCGACGGCGTGCGTCTGCCCGTGGAGAACATCATCGCCGGTCCGGGCAAGGCCGCCGAGATCGCCCAGGGCCGGCTCGGACCCGGACGCGTCCACCACTGCATGCGGCTCATCGGGCTGTCGGAGATGGCGCTCGACCTGGCCTGCCGCCGCGCCTCGGGCCGCGTGGCCTTCGGCAAACCCGTCGTCAACCTCGGCGGGAACCGGGAGCGGCTCGCCGAGGCCCGGATCGCCATCGACCAGGCCCGCCTGCTGGTCCAGCACGCGGCCTGGAAGCTCGACACCGAGGGGCAGGCGGCCGTGGAGGTCAGCGCCATCAAGGCCGCCGTGCCGAAGATGGCCCAGAAGGTGATCGACATGTCGCTCCAACTCCACGGCGGCGGCGGGATGAGTGACGATTTCCCGCTCGCCGGCGCGTACGCGACCGCACGCTCGCTGAGACTGGCCGACGGCCCCGACGAGGTCCACCTGGGTGTGGTCGCCCGGGCGATGCTCGCGCCGTATCGCGACGCGGCCGCATCCGCTACAGAAGCAGAGAAGAGCCGATGAGCCGGCCGCACGGGGCGGCCCCGCTGAGCCGCCGGATCCCCGGCGCGGGCGCGGTCCGGGACGAGGACGTGTTCGACGTGGAGGCGGTCGCGGCGTGGTTGCGTTCCGTCACCCCGGAGGACCCGACGGTCCTGGCGGGGGTGGATCTGGGTGACGACGACGAGCCGGTCCTCCCCGAGGTCAGCCAGTTCTCCGGAGGCGCGTCGAACCTCACCTACGTGCTGCGCTATCCCGGAGTGGACCTGGTGCTGCGCCGCCCGCCGCCCGGCACCAAGGCCCGTGGTGCCCACGACATGAAGCGCGAATACCGCGTCCAGACGGCGCTCCGCCCGGTGTACCCGCTGGTCCCGCGGATGGTGGGGTTCTGCGGCGACCAATCGGTGATCGGGTCCGATTTCTACGTGATGGAGCGCCTCGAGGGCACGATCCTCCGCAAGGACATTCCCCGGGAGCTCCGCGCGGACAGGGCCACCATCCGGCGACTGTCCGAGCGCGCGGTCGACGCCCTGGTGGATCTGCACGCCGTCGACGTCCGTGCCGCCGGCCTGGACGACCTCGACCGCGGCGAGGGATACGTGCGCAGGCAGGTCGAGGGCTGGTCGGCCCGTTACCGCCGCGCGCGGACCCCCGACGTGCCCGATTTCACCCCGGTGATGAAGTGGCTGTCCGCCAACCAACCCGAGGACGTGGGCCACTGCCTGGTCCACAACGATTTCCGCTTCGACAACCTGGTCCTCGATCCCGGAGACCTCACCCGCGTCATCGGCGTCCTGGACTGGGAGATGGCCACCGTCGGCGACCCGCTCATGGACCTGGGTGGAGCCCTGGCCTACTGGGTCGAGGACGGGGACGGCCCGGTGTTCAAGGCCTTCCGCCGCCAACCGACCCACACGCGCGGGATGTTGACCCGCTGGGAGGTCGTGGAGCGCTACGCCGAGAGGTCGGGGCTGGAGATCAGCCGGGACGACTGGCGGTTCTACGAGGTCTTCGGTCTGTTCCGCCTGGCGGTGATCGCGCAGCAGATCAACCACCGCTACTTCCACGGGCAGACGACGAACCCGGCGTTCCGCGCGTTCCGACCCGCGGTCGGATTCCTCGAGCAGCGTTGCCTTCGCATCATCCGGACCGGGGAGGGGCGACTCACGCCCGCCCGACTGGGCCCGCGCGACGTGATACCGGAGGCGCTCGCCGTCCCCAGAGTCGTGGTGCCGTTGCTCAAGGGCGGGGTGCACGACACACGCCAGAAGATCGGCGAGATCCTCGGCGGTCTGCCGGGGGCGGGGAAGCGCACGTGAAGGGCAGTGGTCTCTGATGGGGGCCATCCATCTGGTCCGGCACGGCCAGGCCTCCTTCGGAAGCGGTGACTACGACCGGCTCTCCGAGACCGGCCACCTCCAGGCTGAGCTCACCGGCCGGGACATGGCGGCCCGCGGGCTGCGGCCCGACGTGGTCATCCACGGTGGGCTCCGGCGTCAACGCGAGACCGCGCAGGGACTGGTGAGAGGCCTGCGAGCCGCGCTGCAGGAGGACCCGTGCTACGGCCCGCGAGCGGGCGCCGGGTGGGACTGCCCGGTCGAGTCCGACGACCGCTGGGCCGAGTACGACGCCGACGAGGTGCTCACCGCGGCCCGGGCCGCCGGGGTGAGTGCCGGTCGCGGCACCCTCGATTCGGCGGGCTCCTCGGACGAGGCCAAGCAGGCGTTCCAACGTCAGCTCGACGCCGCGCTCGGGCACTGGGCCGGGCTCGAGGCGTTCGAGACCTACCGGGCGGCCGCGAACGCGGCGATCGCGGACGCGGCGACGCGGTCCGGGTCCGGGCGCACGACGGTGGTGGTGAGCTCAGCGGGGACGATCTCGCTGGCGGTCGCGGGCCTGTTGGCCGACCCGGAGGGCGTCGTGGGGTTGTGGACTCGCCTGCAACGCGTGACCGTCAACACGGGGGTGGCCCGCGTCGTGGTGGGTCGCGGCGGGATGACCTGCATCGCGGTCAACGAGCACCAGCACCTGGAGCGGGCCGCCGGGCCGGAGGACCCGCGGGGTCTGATCACCCTGAGGTGACGAAAAGGCGGCGCCAGCCGCCGTAACGTACGTCTGTGGCGGCCGGACCCGGTGGCCGTCCCACTGTCAGGAGAGCCACGATGCCCACATTCCAGCGCGGTCACACGACCATCGCCTATACCGACACCGGCGTCCCCGCCGGACGGGAGGACGCACCCGTGGTGTTCTTCGCCCACGGTCTCCTCTTCTCTGGGTGGATGTTCCAGCACCAGATCGCTCACCTGCGCGACAGGTACCGGTGCGTGAGCATCGACTTCCGCGGGCAGGGTGACTCGCCCCGCGCGCTCGGCGGCTACGACATGGACACGCTGACCGTGGACGTCTCCGAGCTCCTCCGGCACCTGCAGATCCCCGTGGTGAACTTCGTCGGCCTGTCCATGGGCGGCTTCGTGGGGATGCGGCTCGCTGCCCGCAACCCCGAGGTAGTCCACTCGCTCACGCTCCTCGATTCCGCGGCCACCGCGGAGGAGCCGGCCAACCGCAGCAAGTACAAGACACTGTCCACGGTGTACCGACTCGCGGGCATCAGACCCCTGCGGTCACGGGTGGCCCCGATCATGCTCGCGGACCGCAACCTTTCGGCCCCGTGGGTCGACGAGTGGATGGCGATGCTCGAACGCACCGACCGCGCCGGCCTGGTCCGGGCCATCAACTCGGTGGCAGACCGTGACCCGTGTGAGGACGAGGCCATCCGGATCATCGCCCCGACGCTGGTCGTGGTGGGTGCGGAGGACGCCGCCACGCCGCCCGACAAGTCGCGCCGGATAGCCGATCTCATCGCCGACACGAGGTTCCACGAGATCCCCGGTGCGGGGCATTCGCCGACGATGGAACGGCCGGACGAGGTCAACGCCATCCTTGAGGCGTTCCTCTCCGAATACAACGCGTGAGGGCGAGGGAGACGATGCGGGTTCGGAGCACGGTGGGGGAGACGCCCGCGCCCACCGGAGGCTGGGTGCGGGTCCTGACGGGCAGGCTCACAGCCTGGATGATCCTCGCGGCCGTCCTGCTCGTCTCCGGCGCCGTCTTCGCGCTCGCGTCCTCCGAGGGCGCGTCCGAGGCTCCCCAGACGTTGCCGGACACCTCCGAGGCCGCCCTCGTCTCCCAGGTCCAGCAGGAGTTCCCCGACGCCGGCTCGGTGCCGGCCGTGCTGGTGGTCACCAGGCAGGACGGCGGTGTGCTCGGTCCGGAGGGGACCGCGGCCGCGGTGGGAGCGGGTGAGCGGATGGCGGAGGTCGTCGGCGCCGCGCCCCAGGGGCCGATCCCGTCCGAGGACGGGGCCGCCGCGCTGGTCGTGGTGCCGGTCGACGTCGAGTCGATCTCCAACGAGCAGGGCAGTGAGCTGGTCCGCGACATGCGTGCCGCGGTCGCCGAGGGCCTGGATCCCGGCCTGGAGGCACAGCTAACCGGCGGGCCCGCCTTCGCGGCCGACACCGCCGCCGCCTTCGAGGGCGCGGACTTCCGGCTGCTGGCCGCGACCGCGACCGTCGTCGCGGTGCTCCTGATCATCACCTACCGCTCACCGGTCCTCTGGCTCGTTCCGCTCGTCGTGATCGCGGTCGCCGACCGGGTCGCCTCCCTGTTGGTATCGACGGTCGGCGAGGCACTCGGCGTGACCGTCGACGGGTCCACCTCCGGCATCGTCTCCGTCCTGGTGTTCGGAGCGGGCACCAACTACGCGTTGCTGTTGGTCTCCAGGTACCGCGAGGAGCTGCGGAGGACCGAGAACCGTCGCCAAGCGTTGGGCGATGCGTACCGCGGGGCGGTCCCCGCGATCGTCGCCAGCAACATCACCGTGGTCCTGGCCCTGCTCACGCTGTTGCTGGCGACCCTGCCCAACTACCGTTCGCTCGGCCTCTCGGCGGCCGTCGGTCTGCTCGTCGCCCTGGCGTACGCCCTCGTGGCGCTCCCGGCCGCCCTGGCCGTGTGCGGCCGTGGCCTGTTCTGGCCCTTCGTCCCCCGGCCGGGGCGCGACACCGGGCGCGTGACCGCGGACTCCAGCGCGCGCCGGCGTCTGACCGTCCCGACGACCCCCGAGGGCTTCCGCGAGGACGTGCCGTCCGGTGTCTGGGGCCGCATCGCCTCCGGAGTGGTCACCCGCCCGGCGCGGGTCCTCATCTCGTGCGTGTTGATCCTGGTCATCCTCGCGTTCGGGCTGCTGGGCACCCGGATCGGCCTGAGTCAGACCGAGCAGTTCCGCACGCCGTCCGAGGCGGTGGCCGGCCTGGAGACGGCCGCAGAGCACTTCCCGGCCGGCGTCACCGATCCTGTCACCGTTCTCACCCGGACCGGCACCGAAGCGGATGTCCTTGAGGCCGTGCAGGGGGTCGAGGGTGTCGTGTCCGCGGTTCCGGCCGGGGAATCGGATACCGGGTGGAGCCGCATCACCGTGACCCTGGACGCCGCCCCGGCGACCGACCGGTCCGAGGACAGTGTGGTGGCCTTGCGCTCCGCGGTCGACGAGGTGCCGGGGTCCGAGGCGATCGTCGGTGGTCCGGTGGCCGAGGCCGTCGACACCTCCGACGGCAACCTGCGCGACCTCGCGCTGATCGCGCCACTCATCCTCTTGGTGGTGTTCGTCGTCCTGACGCTGGCGTTGCGGGCGCTGATCGCCCCGTTGCTCCTGTTGGGCGCGACGGTGCTGTCGTCGCTCGCGGCACTCGGCCTCGGAACCTTCGTCACCACCCAGATCCTCGGTTTCCCCGGGCTGGACGTGTCGGTCCCGCTGTACAGCTTCCTGTTCCTGGTGGCCCTCGGTGTGGACTACTCGGTCTTCCTCGTCATCCGGGCCCGGGAGGAGGCGGCCACGCACTCCACTCGCGAGGCCATGGTCCGGGCCGTGGCCCTCACCGGCGGCGTGATCACCTCCGCCGGAATAGTCCTGGCCTCGGTCTTCGTGGTCTTGGGCGTGCTGCCGCTCATCGTGCTCACCCAGGTGGGTGTGATCGTGGCCCTCGGCGTCCTGCTGGACACCTTCGTCGTGAGGACCCTCGTGGTGCCGGCTCTGTTCACCCTGGTGGGGGAGCGGGTCTGGTGGCCGGGCGATCCCCGGCGCGGTGTCACGCCCGCCGGAGAGGCCGACCCCGACGGCTCGGACGGCTCCGCCACCTCCGTCGCAGACGACTCCGCTCCAGCCAGCACCGCCGACACGAAGGAGTTCCACCCATGACCACCTCGCGCCGTTCCCGGTTCCGCCTCCTCGCCACCGCCCTCGCCGTGGTCCCGCTCATGGCCGCCGGTCTCGGGGCCGCCCCCGTCGCCGGGGCCCAGGACCTCACCGACGGGGGCCGCCTCGGAGGGGGCTCCTCGCAACTACAGCTGCCCGAGGGTAGTGCGGTCGGGTCGATCGGCGGCCCCGAGCTGCAGCAGGTCGGATACGTCGACCCCGACAGGTTCGTGGGCACGTGGTACCAGGTCGCCGCGATCCCGCAGCCGTACACGCTGCAGTGCACCAACGACACCACCGCCGAGTACGCACGGATCTCCCCCGACACCCTCTCGGTGCGCAACTCCTGCGGATCGGCCCTCAGCTCCGATTCGGTGATCGAGGGCGAGGCGACGATCCGCGACACCGCCACCAACGCCTCCCTGCGCGTGAACTTCCCGCAGGTGCCGTTCCAGGACGAGAACGGGCCGGTCAACTACCGGATCACCTACCTCGCGGACGATTACTCGCTGGCGATCGTCGGCGACCCGAGCCGGTCCTCCGGGTTCGTGCTGAGCCGCGGACCCGCTCTCGACGCGGCGCAGTGGTCCACCGTGCGTGACGTCGTCGACGCGCGTGGTTGGTGGTCGTGTGCGTTCCTGACCGTTCCCATGGCCGGCGGGCGGGGCGACGTCACCCCGCTGTGCCTGCTGCCCTGAGAGCGGGTCCCATGAGTACCGATCTCCGCTGCACGATCCGGGCCGGGGCGGACGAGGCGTGGGATTACTTCGCCTCTCCGGGAGCCTTCCTCCGGCTCTCCCCGCCGTTCATGCCGCTGCGCCCGGTGAGCCAGGCCGATTCCCTGCGGGACGGCGAGGCGGTGCTCGAGCCGAGGTCCGCTCTTCCCGGGCCCCTCGGGGTGCGGTTCGGCCCGCGCTGGATCGCCCGGCACGACCCTGCGGGGTACGTCGAGGGCGAGCGGTTCGTGGACCGCTGCGTCTCCCAGCCCTACGCGGGACTGACCGGATGGGTCCACGAGCACACCGTCACCCCTGGCCCGGACGGCACCAGCGTGCTGGGCGACCGGGTCGACGCCCGCGTGCCGGGCCCCCTGCTCTCCCCGGTCTTCGCCTACCGATACCGCCAGATGGCCCTCGACCTCGACCGGGTCCGGCGCTTCTCCCAAGCGGGCGGACCGCGGACCCTGACCGTCGCGGTCACCGGCGCGTCGGGCCTGGTGGGCACCGCCCTGTGCGCCTTTCTCGGCGTCGCCGGTCACCGGGTGATCAGGCTCGTCAGGGGCGCGGCGAGCGGGGCCGACGAACGCCGGTGGGACACCGATGACCCGGATCCGACACTCCTCGACGGCGTGGACGTGCTGGTCCACCTGGCCGGTGCGTCCATCGCGGGCCGGTTCACCGACCGGCACCTGGCCGCGGTCCGCGACAGCCGGATCGGTCCTACCCGCAGACTCGCCGAGCTCGTCGCCGCGCGGGACGGTGCCACGGCGATGGTGTCCTCCTCCGCCATCGGCTACTACGGCGCCGACTGCGGTGACCGGACCCTCACCGAGGAGACCGGTCCGGGTTCCGGGCCCCTGGCAGAGATCGTGGCCGAGTGGGAGGCGGCCTGCGAGCCCGCCCGCCGATCCCACGCCCGCGTGGTCACCATCCGCACCGGCCTCGTCCTGTCCGGCGCGGGCGGCCTGCTGCCTCCTCTGGCCGCCATCACCCGGACGGGCCTCGGCGGGCGATTGGGTTCGGGGCGGCAGTGGATGTCCTGGATCGCGCTCGACGACCTCACCGACATCTACCTCCGTGCCGTCGTCGACCCTGCACTGGTCGGAACCTTCAACGCCGTGGCACCGCAGCCGGTCACCAATGCGCAGTTCACCCGTGTCCTGGGGTCGGTGCTGCGCCGTCCCACCGTGGTGCCGGTCCCCGGGTTCGCGCCCGGCCTGCTGCTGGGCAGTCGCGGGTCGGACGAGCTCGCGCTGGCGGACCAGAGGGTCGACCCGGTGGTGCTGCGCCATCTCGACCACTCGTTCCGCTATCCCGCCCTCGGGGCCGCGCTGGCCCATGAACTGGGCGGGGAGAAGGTGCCCACCTCGCTCTGACGCAGGCCCTCAGCGCTGCAGGATCATCGGGACCAGGACCCGCCGCGCCAGCTCCCGGATCTCCTCCTCGGTCTCGAGGACCGGCGGTCCGTCCGGCATCACCGCGATGGAGTGGAGGAAGCGACCGACGACGCTCCCGACCTCACGGGACAGGGTGTCGAACTCGTCCGCGTCCATCGGGCGGGTGTGGACATCGGCGTTCCAGGTGCTCCGGATGAACTCGGCGACGATCTCGGTGATGGCATCGAGGACCGAGTCGGATTGTCCGGCGAGCATCGCCATGGCCTCGAGTTTGTCCACCTCGACGATGCGCTGGAGGATCTCGCTTCTCCGGATGTCGAAGACGGTGCCGACGAGAAGGTCCTCGACGTGTCTGACGGGGTCCCACTCGAGGGACTCGAACGGGGTGAACCGTGCGATGACCGACATCATCAGGCGCTGCGCCTCATGGGCGTACAGGGCACGCAGGATCTGTTCGCGTGGACCGAGCCGGCGATACAGGGTCACCCTCGTGACCCCGGCCGCCCGGGCGATGTCGTCGGTGCTCGCGCCCTTGATGCCACGCTCCGCGATGACCGAGGCCGCCGCCTCGATCAGGCGGATGTCCTCGTCATCGGGTGGCTGGGCGCCACCGCGTCCACTGTTACGTGCCACATGGGCATGTTACTTCCAGTGGTCGTGGCGGCGCCCGGAACCCGGCCGGATCCGTTCAGGGACGGTCGCGACCGGTCTCGTCGATCGGGTATCCGCCCTGGTGCAGATCGGTGTCGAGCCCCGCGGCGGGGTCGATGCCGGTGGGCTGACCCGGCTGCGCCCCCTGCGGGCCGGACAGGGCGGGCGTGTCGTCGGGAGCAGCCCCGCCCTCGGACTCCGGCACCATGTCGAACACGCCGGGCTTGGGCTTGGCCTTGCGCGGCTCCTCGTCCATGACCGAGGTCGTCCCCTTGGCGGCGGCCTCCGCGGCGGCCACGGAGCGGGCGATCTCCGGGTCGGTGGACGTGTCGAACCACTCGTCGGGCGCGGACGGCAGATCCGCATCCGTGTCCACGTCGGCGGGCTCGTAGCGGAACACGCCGTCGTCGTCCTTCTTGGCCACGGCCTTGGCGAAGTTCTCCAGCGAATCGCCGAACTGCGACGGGATCATCCACATCGTCGCGGCATCGCCCTTGGCCATCTCCGGCAGGTTCTGCACGTACTGGTAGGCGAGCATCTCGGGGGTGGGCTTCGAGGCCTTGACCGCCGCGTTGACGCGGGCGATGGCCGCGGCCTGACCCTCGGCCACGAGGTACCGGGCAGCCCGCTCACCCTGGGCACGCAGCATCCGCGACTGGCGGTCGGCCTCGGCGGACAGGATCGCGGCCTGCTTGTTGCCCTCGGCGTCGAGGATGGCGGCCTGCTTGGCGCCCTGCGCGGTGGTGATCGCGGCTTCGCGCTGGCCCTCGGCGGTGAGGATGGTCGCGCGCTTCTCGCGGTCCGCACGCATCTGCTTCTCCATCGAGTCCTGGATGGAGGGCGGCGGATCGATCGACCGCAGCTCGACCCGGGCCACCCGCAGGCCCCACCGGCCGGTCTCCGAGTCCAACACCCCGCGCAGCTGCTTGTTGATCATGTCGCGGCTGGTCAGGGTCTGCTCGAGGGTCAGGCCGCCCACGACGTTGCGCAGGGTGGTGGTGGCGAGCTGCTCCACGGCGATGATGTAGTTGTTGATCTCGTAGACCGCCGACTTCGGGTCGGTGACCTGGAAGTAGACGACAGTGTCGATGCTCAGCGTCAGGTTGTCCTCGGTGATCATCGACTGGGGCGGGAAGGTCACGACCCGCTCGCGCAGGTCCACCTTGGCGCGCACGCGGTCGATGAACGGGATGATCAGCGTGAGCTGACCGCTCGCGGTCCGCTGATATCGCCCGAGCCGCTCGATGACCGCGGCCTCCGCCTGCGGGATGAGCTTCACGGAACTCACCACCACCGAGGCGATCAGGATGACGATGACGGCGAGGAAGATCAAGCCTTCCATGGTTCCCTCCAATTGTGTCGTGCTGTCGGCTGTGTGTCTGACCCGCGTGCTCTAGATTCCACGCACGACGATCGCCGTGGCTCCGTCGATCTCATGCACGAGGACCTTGTCCCCGGCGTCGAACGTCTCGCCTTCGATGAGCGGGCGCGCCGTCCACGTATCACCGGCGATCTCCACCAGGCCGCCGGACGGCCCGATCGACTCGACCACGGTGCCGTCGCGTCCGGTCAGCGCAGCGGTATTGGTGTCGTGCTCGGGGAGCGCGGCCAGCATGCGGCGGCGGACGACGGGGCGGACACCCGCGACGAGGATGATCGAGACGAGTGCGAACGCCAGGGCCTGTCCCCACAGCGGGGCGCCGAGCGCGGCCGCTGCCGCGCCACCGAGCGCGCCTCCGGCGAGCATGATGAGGAAGAGTTCGCCCCCCGCCGCCTCACCGGCGGCGAGCAACACCGCTACTGCGAGCCAGACAAGTCCTCCATGCATGCCTACGACCCTACCGACATCCGCCGTTCCGCAGGTGGGACCACGACTCGTGGGCGGACTACGCTGAATCGACGTGTCGACTCTCAAGAAGTTCGCGTGGTTGTCGGTGGCCACGTCGATCGTCACCATCGCGCTGAAGATGGCGGCCTGGTGGGTGACCGGGTCGGTCGGCCTGCTCTCGGACGCCGCCGAGTCGGTGGTCAACCTGGTGGCCTCGGTGGTGGCGCTGATCGCCATCACCGTCGCGGAGCGGCCGGCAGACGATGACCACCAGTACGGCCACTCCAAGGCCGAGTACTTCTCCGCCGGGGTCGAGGGCGCGATGATCTTCGTCGCCTCGACGTTCATCCTCTACACGGGCGTCGAGCGGCTCATCAACCCGGTTCCGATCGAGTCACTCGGGTTGGGTCTCGCGATCTCGGTCGTGGCCGCGGTGGTCAACGGCGTCGTGGGCACCCTGTTGATCCGGGCAGGGATACGGCATCGGTCACCCACCCTGAAGGCTGACGGCAAGCACCTGATGACCGACGTCGTGACCTCGGTCGGTGTGGTGATCGGCGTGGCGCTGGTGTGGATCACCGGATGGGGGTTCCTCGATCCGATCGTCGCGATCGCGGTGGGGCTCAACATCCTGTTCATCGGGTACAAGCTGGTCCACGAATCCGGCATGGGGCTGATGGACGCGACACTTCCCGACGAGGACAACCAGGCGATCCAGGAGGTGCTGGACAGGCATCGACAGCCCGGCCGGGTCGACTTCCACGAGCTGCGGACACGCGAATCCGGCAGGTGGAGGTTCGTCGAGTTCCACGCGCTCGTACCCGGTGACTGGAGTGTGGATCAGGGCCACGACCTCGTCGAGACGGTCGAGCAGGAGATCCACGCCGCGCTTCCGCACTCCCACATCACCACCCACCTCGAGCCGATAGAGGACGAGCGTGCCTACAACGACGTGAGGTTGTAGCCGTGGGGCACCCCATCATGTTCGACGACTCCGATCCACTGCTCGCCCGGGTTGGTATCGGCAACTCGCCGGCGCCGGGAGGGTCGCCAGACTGGACGCCCTGCGGCGCCAGGCAGGCCGGCGCGATCACTAGGCGGGTTATCGCACGCTCCACTGCGAGGCCACGTCATCGATGAGCAGGGCGATGTGGAGCATGCTGGTGAGCAGCGAACCGTAGACCGGCCAGGAGTCCCGGGGCAGTCGGCCGTCCTCGGACATGGAGTGCGTCAACCCGATCAGCCTGTCGTGGATGGAGTCCATCTCGGCGTCGGGATCGGCGATCGCCCGGCCGGCGTCCCGCGCGATGGAGGCCCACTCGGTACGGAAGCGCTCGTCCCACGGACCCTCGGCGTAGGTGGCCTCGTGGAGGGTCCGGATCAGGTGCCTCATGTGCGAGACGGCCTCATCGACGCGGCGCAGCACCTCCGTGTAGTCGACGCCGTCGCTGACCTGACGTGCGCCACCGAGGCGTCGCCGGATCAGACGGGGGTTCGAGCGTCGGCTCTCGCGGGCGAAGTTGACAGTCCCCCATGCCGTCTCGAGTTCATCGGACACCGACTCGATCTCGCGACGCCACGCGTCGGCGGCATCGGTCTCCCATGAGGTGGAGAACTCATCGGCCATGTCAACGAGGATGTCGCCGATCCGGCGGTCGATGCTGTCGACGTGATTGGACGCCTGCTGATCGCGCACCGGGGGGATGATCAGCAGATTGACCAGTACCCCGATCCCCACCCCGACGGCGACCTCGATGATGCGGTCCAGCAGGAGGGGCTGCTGATCGGAGAACCCGCTGGAGAGCACGAACACCGCCGTGGTGGCGATCGCGACCCCCTCGTCCCTGATCCACGTGATCCGGGCCCCGGCCAGACCCACGAACATCGCCAGCGCGAAGGTCCACACACTGACGCCCAGGTAGAAGCCGATGAGGAAGGACATCCCGACACCGATCGCGGACGCCACCGTCGTCTGTACTCCGCGGGACAGCGACCGGTGGACAGTGGCGTGCACGGTGAGCAGCGCGGTCCAGGGCGCCAGGAACGGCAGAGGCGAGTTGAGGACGTGGGCGGAGAGCCACCATGCGGCGGTGGCGGCCACCACGCTCTTGATGATCTGAATGAGGTCGGTCGTGACGTCGGGCCGCCCCACCAGTTCACGAAGTCGTCGCATACAGGGAATTGTGGGGGTTGGCCGGTCGCGGCCACAATCCAGGTCGTCGTGCACCGCCGACCGCGTGTTCAGGGCGAACGTCCCGGATTCTGGCCTCGGTGACGGTACGCCTAGTGTCTAAGCACTCGGACAGTGCCGTATGGTCCGGTGTCGCTCGGAAGGACCCATGAACCCGCTCAGTTCCCCCACCACGTCGTCGGTGACGCTCGCACTCGGTCTCGACACCCGGATCACACTTCTCGCCGCCGGACTGATCTTCCTGTTGGCCCTGGGGCTGGGGGTGTGGAAGTACCGGCAGATGGCGACGAGCGCCGACCACCTCGCGCACCCGTACGTCGACATAGCGCACCGGGCGGCCCTGCTGTACTCCTTCGCGACGCTGCTCATCGCCGTGTTCGTGGAGCTGAGTAGTTGGCCGACCGGGGTCAACCTCGCCGCGGCCGGGGTCCTGGTGTTCTTCTTCGTCGTGGCGATCGCCAGCTACATCGTGCACGGTGCCCTGCGGGACACGACCAACCAGTTCGACGGTGCCTCGCCTGCGACGCACGTCGGCATGGTGGCACTGATAGTGGGTGAGATGGGCGGGTTCGCGGTACTCCTGGCGGGCTTCGTGAACGGGCAGTTCCTGAGCTGAGGCGCTGTCCGGGCCGGCACGGTTAGGCTTGCCCCATGCCGCTGCGCGCCCGCTCCGGATCCGACCGGCAAAGTAAGGAATTGAGAAGGATGCCGAGGAAGAAGCCGTCCGGGAGCATGGATCTGGGCACCCGGTCGCTGGTCCTGGGCGTCGGTTCCCTGGCGCTGTCCTGGGTCCCCATCCTCAACATCGTCGCGTTTCTCGCCGCGTTGATGGCGGTGGCGTTCGGCTTGCTCGCCCGGTGGCCCACGGGCTGGCTCACCAACGAGGACCCGGACCCGCGCCGGGGTCTGACGGGGGTCGTCCTCGGCGGGATCGCGATCGTCGTATTCGTCGTCACCGCGGTGCGGTACTCGGCGCTGTAGCCCGTCCGACGGGGCCCAACACGGTTCGCGTGCCGATCACTATCCGCATGCCGATCACCGTTCGAACTCAGTGCCTGTTGGACACCACCCAGCCGAGCGCCGTGCGCACCCGGCGGGCGAACCGTCCGGGGTGCGTCGCGCAGGCCGCATGACCGGCGCTGAGCGGGAACACCGCGCTGTGCGGCAGGAGATCGGCCATCTCGTCCTGGATCCACCGGGGGAAGGCGATGTCGCGCATGGTCTTGATGATCGCGACCGGGAGGTCCAGTTCGTGGAGCCACGACGTGGAGTTGAACCGGGCCACCTCCGCGATCACGGTCCGGTGGGTCGCGAGGGGCACGGAGGCCAGTTCGCGTATCGCCCAGGTGTAGGCACCGGGTACCTCGTCGTCGATCTCCCTGGCCACCTCGAGGGGGACGGCGTTGAGGGCGGGGGCACCGCGGGTCAACGAGCCGAGGGTGATCTTCTCCAGCCCATTGCGCTGGGCGCCCGTACCGGTGGCGGCCAACACCAGCCCGCCCAGCCGGGAGGGGTCCCGCCGGGCCGCGAGCTGGGCGACGATGCCGCCCATCGAGTATCCGCCGATGACGGGCATGTCGAGGTCCAGGTGGTCGGCCACCCGGAGCACATCCTCACTCAGCGACTGGAAGTCGAACCGGCCGCCGTCGCCCATGCCGTGGCGTCGCTGGTCGTAGGTGATGAGCCGGTACTCGCCCTGCAGGCGCTGGAAGGTCTGGTACCAGTTGAGCATCCCGGTCGCGGCCATCCCGTGCAGCAACACCACCGGGGTGAGGTGGTCCTCTCCGGTGTCGTAGAGCCTGGTGGTGACGTCGTCGGTGAGGGTGACGATCCTCCCCACAGGGAGCCGCCCCATGTCCGGCGCCATCCGCGGAAGGCGCGCGGCCGACCTCGGGAGCGACATCAGCGGAATCCTGGTCATGAGTCTCCTCCTCGGGTACCTCACCCCGATTGTCCGCCACGTCGCCGCCGGGTGCCCCGCGCCGTACAGGGTCAGTCCACGGAGACGAGCCCCTGCTCCACCAGGAAATCCCTCGCGACCAGCGCCGGGTCGTCGCCGTCGACGTCCACCCGCATGTTCATCTCGACCATCACCTCGTTGTCGAGGACATCGACGAGCGGAGCGAGGACCTCCTCGATCTCCGGGTGCGCATCCAGGAACTCGCCCCGGACGACGGTGGCGAGGTTGTAGACGGGGAAGAAGCGCCGGTCATCCTCCAGGACCACCAGGTCGAGACCCTTGATCCGGCCGTCGGTGGTGTAGACCTCGCCGAACCGGCATTCCCGGCCGGTGGCGGTGGCCTGGTAGATGATCCCGGGCTGCATGATGGGCACGGGGACCGTGGCGGCGTCGAAACCGTAGGCGTCGGCCAGGCCCGGCCAGCCGTCACGACGGACGGAGAACTCGGTCTCCATGCAGGTCACAGCCGACTCCGGATCAGTCTGCACGAGCCGGGCGTAGTCGGAGAGCGTGCGGGCGCCGGTCTCCTGCGCGGTGGCCCGGCTCAGGGCGAACGAGTAGGTGTTGTCGACGGTGGTCGGGGGCAGCCATCGGATGTCGTGGGCCTCGAGGTCGGCGTCCCGGACGGCCACCCACTGCCCTTCGGGGTCGCGGATCGGTTCGGAGTTGCCGAGATAGCTCATCCACGCGGTGCCCGTGTACTCCATCCCGATGTCGACCTGGCCGGTGACCAGGGCCTGCCGGAAACTGTTGGACCCGGCCAGCGAGGACATGTCGGAGACCTCCATCCCGGCGGCCGCCAGGAGGAACTCGACCAGATAGCTGCTGATCACGCCTTCGGTGAAGTCTTTGCCGCCGACCGTCACGCGCACCCCCTCGAGCGCGGGGACGGTGCCGTCCGGGCCCGGGCCCACGGGCAGCGGCACGGATCCGCCGTCGCTGAGACCGCACCCGGTCGCCACGAGCACAGTGGCCAGACACGTGGCCAGCAGGCGCTTTACCGCCGTCATCGCAGCCCCCTCGGGTTGAACAGGACCTCGCCCACCCCGCCGAGCCAGTCGACGAGCAGGGCCAGGCACACCGCCAGGACGGAGCCCACCACGATGGTGGCGGTGTCCTGGAGTCGGTAACCGGTGTCGATGAAGATCCCCAGACCGCCTGCGTCCACCAGGAAGCTCAACGTGGCGGTGCCGACCGCCAGGACCAGCGTGGTGCGGAGCCCGGCCAGGATGAACGGGACCGCGAGCGGAAGCTCGACGGTGCGCAGGACCCGGCGCGAGGTCATGCCCTGCCCCCGCGCCGCGTCGATCAGAGCGGGGTCCACGTTCCGGATCCCCACGATCGTGTTGCGCAGCACCGGGAGCAGCGAGTAGACGGCCACGGGCAGGACACCGATCCAGAAGCCGGTGCGGTTGGTGGCCAGGAAGAGCAGCACGATCAGCCCGATCGCCGGTGCCGCCTGGCCGATGTTGGCGATCCCGATGGCGACGGGCGCGAGGAAGCCCATCCGGCGGCGGGTCAGCAGGATTCCCAGCGGCACCCCCACCGCGACGACGATGGCGGCCACGGTGAAGGTGATCTGGACGTGCTCCAGTGTGCGTTGGGTGATGGACGAGGCGTTGAGCGAGGCCCGCTGGGTCTCGTCGAGCTCGGTCCCGAAGGCCCACCACAGCACGCCCACCGCGGCTAGGGTGATGACGATCGGCTGCACCACCAACCGCGCCGAATCCGCGCGGGACGCGGCACGGGAGGCGGTCGCCGCGGCGCTCACGAGCGCTCCACGGTGTCCGCGGGGCCGGTGGGCTCCGAGGAGCCAGGATCGTTGTGGTGGTGGTGGATGCGCCGGAGCTCCGCCACCAGGTCGTCGATCCCGATCGTCCCCCGGTACGCGCCTGACCTGTCCACCACCACGGTGGTCGCGCTGGCGGTCGAGAGCAGCCCGTCGAGCGCTTCCTGGAGAGTCGAGTCGACCGTCACGGTGCCCGTCACCGGCTGACCACCCGACCGCAGGTCCGGCATCCCGGCCACCAGGTCGCCGCGGACCCAGCGCAGGGGGCGCCCGGAGTCGTCCAGGACCACCGCCCACTCGTCGTCGGCCCCGCGGACGCGGGCGGCGAAATCGGCCGGGGCCTCCGACTCCCTCGCCGTCGTCGCCCTGCCCAGGTCCACGTCCCCCACCCGCCGGAGGGTGAGGGTCTTGAGCGCGGCGTCGTCGCCGATGAACCCGGCCACGGTCTCGTCTGCAGGGTTGGCCAGGATCGCTTCGGGGGTGTCGAACTGGAGGACCGAGGAACCGGGACCGAGCACGGCGATCCGGTCACCGAGCCGGACGGCCTCGTTGAAGTCGTGGGTCACAAAGACGATGGTCTTGTGCAGTTCCTCCTGCAGGCGGATGAGTTCGTCCTGGAGCGAGGCGCGGGTGATGGGGTCCACCGCCCCGAACGGCTCGTCCATGAGCAGCACCGGCGGGTCCGCGGCCAGCGCCCGTGCCACCCCGACCCGCTGTTGCTGACCACCGGAGAGCTGTGCGGGGTAGCGGTCGCGGTAGTCGGCCGGGTCCAGGCCCACCAGTTCCAACATCTGGTCCACGCGGTCCGAGATGCGCGACTTCCTCCACTTGAGAAGCCGGGGCACGGTCCCCACGTTCTGGGCCACCGTCATGTGCGGGAACAGACCGGATGCCTGGATCGCGTAGCCGATGTGGCGTCGGAGCGTGTCGGCGTCGAGGGTCCGGTTGTCCTGGCCGTCGATCGTGATGGTGCCCGAGGACGGCTCGATGAGGCGGTTGATCATCCGCATCGTGGTGGTCTTGCCGCAGCCGGACGGCCCCACGAACACGGTGGTGCGCCCGGCGGGGAGCTCGAGCGAGACGTGGTCGACCGCCGGCCGCTCCTGGCCGGGGTAGATCTTGGTGACGTCGTCCAGGGTGATGGGCACCCCGGACACGGCGTCGGTCTCGTGCGCGGCGGGTGTGGTCACTGGTTCCCCCTGATGGTCAGGCGCCCGAGCAGGACGAGGAGCGCGTCGAGGACGAGCGCGAGGACGACGATGAGAACGGTCGCCGTGAGCGCCATGGGCAGTGCGGTGGGCGTCCCCACCCGGGAGAGCCCGGCGAAGATGAGGTTGCCCAGCCCGGGTCCCTTGGCGTAGGCGGCGATGGCGAGGATGCCCATGGACATCTGGGTGGAGATGCGGATCCCGGCGAGGATCGACGGCCACGCCAGGGGGATCTCGATCCGGCCCAGGACGCCGATCCGGCTCATCCCCACCCCGCGCGCGGCATCGACCGTCGCGGCGGGGACGGCGTCGAGCCCGACGATGGTGTTGCGCAGGATCGGCAGCACCGCGTAGATGACCAGCGCGGTCATGGTGGGTAGGACACCCAGGCCCAGGATGGGGATGAGCAGCCCCAGCAGGGCGAACGAGGGCACGGTCAGGGCGGTGGCGGCCAGGCCGGTGGCCACGGCCGAACCGGCCCTGCTTCGGTACACCGCCACACCGACCGCCACCGACAGCAGCGTGGCGAGCAGGACCGCCTGCACGGTCGCGCTGACGTGCTGCCACGAGTCCGTGGCGAGCTGGAGCCTGCGGGTGGAGAGGAAATCCACGAGGTCGTTCAACGTCTCTCGGCTCCGTCCGTGCGGTTCGGTCTGCTCACGCTATCCGGACGGGTAGCCGTAGAGGGGTGGGATCGAGTATGCCGCGTCGCGAACGGGTGTGCGACCGGTGCCCGTGATGCACCATGGGGCCATGACTGCCAGGCCCGACCGACCACTGGACCCCGACCTGATCGAGCATCTCGACGAGTTGCTCGCCGCCACCGGCAGGATCGCCCGCCGACATTTCCACGGCGAGCTCCAGGATCTGGTCCCCGAGGACAAGGGCGGCGCCCGGGGGTACGACCCGGTGACCGAGGCCGACCGCGACATCGAGGCGTTGCTGCGTGCCGGGATCTCGTCGATGGCGCCGGGGGACCGGGTGGTGGGCGAGGAGAACGGCGAGTCCGGCCCCTCCGACGCCTCGCGCACCTGGTACCTCGACCCGATCGACGGCACCAAGGCCTTCATGACGGGCATGGCCGGGTGGGGCACGCTGGTCGGGGTGGTGGAGAACGGCCGCGCGGTGGCGGGGTGGATGGACCAGCCGGTGTTGGGGGAGACCTTCTCCGCGGTCCACGGCCGGTCCACCGTGCGTCGCCGGTCGGACGGTCCGGAGGCCTTCGACCTCCATGTCTCCGGGTGCGACGAGCTGTCCGAGGCGATCATGTACACCACGCACCCGTCGATGTTCGGAGACGACGGCGGGTTGCGACGGCGCTACGACGACCTCGCCTCGCGGGTCCGCCTGCAACGTTTCGGCGGGGACTGCTACGCCTACTGCATGCTCGCCGCGGGCCGGGTGGACCTCGTGGTCGAGTCGGACCTGAATCCCTACGACATCATCGCGCTCATCCCGATCGTCGAGGCGGCGGGCGGTGTGATCACCGGACCCGACGGGCGACAGCCACTGGACGGCGGGACCGTCGTGGCCGCCGCGACGCCGGCCCTGGCGGAGCAGGCGTGGGAAGTGCTCGGCGCGGATCCGCGGTGACCGACGCCCTCTTCGGGATCGACCGTCCTCCGGCGATCCTCGCCCCCGGCGCCGTCCATGTTCCGGACTGGATGGACCGCGCGCAGCAGGAGTTCCTGCTCCGGGCTTGCGTGGACTGGGCGTCCGCGCGGCCGCCGCGGTCGATCGTGCTGCCAGGCGGGGGGAGGATGTCGGTGCGGACGCTCTGCCTGGGGCGGCTCTGGACGCCGTACCGGTACGACGACGACGAGGTGGTCCCGCCGCTCCCGGACTGGCTGGTCCGGGCGGCGCGGGCGGGGCTCGACGCGGCGGCCGCCGTGGACGCGTCGCTGGTGGGGTCGGCGTACACCCCCGACGCCGCGCTGGTGAACCTCTACGGTCGTGGTGCCACCATGGGTCTGCACCAGGATCGCGACGAGGCCAGCTCCGCACCGGTGGTCTCGCTGAGCCTCGGTGACGCCTGCACCTTCCGCTTCGGTACCCCGGAACACCGCGGCAGACCGTATACCGACGTGCGGTTGGAGTCCGGGGACCTCGTGGTGTTCGGTGGCCCGTCGAGGATGGCGTTCCACGGGGTGCCCAGGGTCTTCGACGGGACCGCACCGGCCTGGTGCCGGGACGTGCTGGGGGCCGGGCCCGGGCGGGTCAACATCACGCTGCGGGAGACCCGCCCGCCCACGCCGCGGGAGTCCCGCCCGGCCGCGCCGCGCGCGCGCCGCCCGCCTACGCTGGGCGGATGAACTCAGGGAACCCCCGCTCCACCGGCCGGAGACGGTCACTTCTCCTCGTGGCGCTGGTCGCCGTCCTGGCGGTGGCCGCCGCGGTAGTGACCGTGCTCGTCTCGGCTGCGACGTATGCACCGGGGGTCCGCACCCTGTCCCCGAAGATCCAGGTGGCCGCGGGCTCGGATCACGTTGACCCCTACACCGGGCTCGCCGTCCGTGTCCCCGAGGGCTGGCAGGCCGAGTCGGGCGAGCATCTGATCTTCGGCACCACCGCGCTGACCCCCGACAGGGAAGCGGGGGACGGGGAGACCGACCGCTCGGACGGGATCGTGCTGACGGGCGCGCTCACCGAGGACCTGGTCGAGCCGCGCGATCCGGACAACCGGCGGGCGGCGATCACCCTGGCCGGTGGAATCGGACAGTTCTTCCTGCCGGTCCCGGGGCAGCCGGTCGAGGAGCGGGCGCAGGAGATCGCCACCGGCGTCGGCGACGGCTGGTCCGTGTCGTTTCGCGTGCTCCCCCTCGCCGAGCAGGAGTTCATCGGCCCCGAGGGCGCGCTCGTGTACACGGCGGTCGTCGGGGAGGGTGCGCAGCGCTACTGGCTCACGTACATCGGTCTCCCGGGTGACGGCACCCTGCACTCACCTCACGCCGAGTGGGCGGACGAGATCGTCGAGCGACTGCGGCCCACCGAGGCGGCCGACACCCCACGAGCGCGGTCGGGTGAGCCCGCCTGACCCCGGCTCAGGGCCGCATCCGCCGGAAGCCCACCACCGGGTTCCCGTCGGACAGTCCGTCCCGCGGCGCGCACACCTGCTCCACCTGCGCGCGGGCCTGATCCCGCACGGGCGTGGCCGGGTCGAGTACCGAGAGGTACTCGGAATGCTCGGCGAGCGCGTCCACGGCGAGTTCGACGAACCCGCTCACGTCGACGTAGTGCGTCATCTCCGGCGAGGACTCGAACCACATCTGCGGCCGCCCCTCTGCGGCATCGACCCCCACGGCCGCGACCAGGTCGTCGTACGCGGCCCCCACGGCCTCCCCGAATTCCATGTGATCACTCTGGTTGGGCTGCCCCGGAGCGAACTCGTCCCCGGAGAACAGGGAGACCACGACGTCGGGGCGGTGCCGGCGGATGGAGTCGGCAACGGCGTCGCGGAGCTCCGCGTCGTTGACGATCCTGCTGTCGGGGAAGCCCAGGAACTCCACCCGGTCGACACCGACGATCGCCGAGGAGCGCCGCTGCTCCTCCTCCCGGACCGGGCCCGCGACCTCAGGCGGCATCCCCTCGATGCCGGCCTCACCGCTGGAGGCCAGCACGTAGGCGACGCTCCGGCCCTCGGCCGTCCAGCGGGCCACCGCCGCGGACATCCCGTACTCGGGGTCGTCGGGGTGCGCCACCAGGACCAGGCAGCGGGTCCAGTTGGTGGGGAACGGCTCGGGCGCCACGGGATCCGGGGAAGGGGTCATGCCCCGAGTATGGCCCCGGGTGCGTCGGCGCGCGAGTGGTCGCGTCAGACCGTCGTCGTATGCTCGACCGCGCACCTCGTCCTCGTCGTATCCCCTGCTGAACCCGCCGTCATCTCGCCCCGGAGGCCTTGCCATGTCCGCACTCTTCCCCGACTATCGCCCCTCCTGGGAGACCGACGACCACCGGTTGCTCCGTGATCACGCCCGCGCCTTCTTCGCCAAGGAGATGACACCCAACCAGGAGAAGTGGGCCGCGCAGAAGCACGTGGACCGCGAGACCTGGCTCCGCACAGGCGAAGCCGGGCTCATCTGCCTCGACGTTCCGGAGGAGTTCGGCGGCCAGGGCGGAGACCCGGGGATGGAGTACCTGGTCACCGAGGAGCTCGTCTACTCCGGCGACACCGCCTTCGGGATGGGCGTGGGCTCCACCATCACCCCGCACTACATCGCCAACTACGCCACCGACGAGCAGAAGCGGCAGTGGCTGCCGAAGATGTGCTCCGGTGAGTGGATCTCGGCCATCGCCATGACCGAGCCCGGCGCGGGCTCCGACCTCCAGGGCGTGCGCACCACCGCCAGGCGGGACGGTGACACCTACGTCATCAACGGCTCCAAGACCTTCATCTCCAACGGCGGCTCCGCCGACTTCGTGGTGGTGGTGGCCAAGACCGACCTCGACGCCGGACACAAGGGCATGGCGCTGTTCGCCGTGGAGGCCTCGACCCCCGGGTTCGAGCGTGGACGCGTGCTGGAGAAGATGGGCCGCCACGGCGCGGACACCGCCGAGCTGTTCTTCAACGACATGCGCGTGCCCGCCGCCAACCTGCTCGGCGGTGAGGAGGGTCAGGGCTTCTACCAGCTGATGAACCAGCTCCCGCGCGAGCGCCTGGCGATCGCCGTGGACGCGCTCGCCATGGCCGAGGCCGCCGTGGTGGAGACCCTCGGGTACGTCCGCGAGCGGCAGGCGTTCGGCAAGCCCATCCTGGATCTGCAGAACACGCGGTTCGAACTGGCGGTGTGCAAGACCTCCGTCATGGCCTCCCGCACCTTCATCGACCACTGCATCTCCCGCGAGATCGCCGGGGAGCTGGACGCCGTGACCGCGTCGATGGCCAAGCTCCAGGCCACCGACATGCTCGACGACGTGGTGGACCGCTGCTTGCAACTGTTCGGGGGCTACGGCTACATGATGGAGTACCCGATCGCGCAGAAGTTCGCCGCCGCCCGGGTCATGCGGATCTACGGCGGCACCAACGAGATCATGAAGGAGGTCATCGGCCGGGCGCTGTGACCCGCCGCGCGTGGACGTCGATCGTCTACTATCGATGGTCGTCGATACTTTCTGCCAGGGGAGTCACCGTGACCGATCGTCCTTCCGTCCTCTTCGTCTGCGTCCACAACGCGGGCCGCTCGCAGATGGCCGCGGCCTACACCGCGCATCTGTCCGGTGGGGCGGTAGAGGTCCGCTCGGCCGGGTCGGCACCCGCGGATTCGATCAACCCGGCCGTCGCCGAGGCGATGGCCGAGGACGGCATCGACATCTCGGCGGCCACGCCAAAGGTGCTCACCGCCGAGGCGGTGCGGTCGAGTGACGTGTGCATCACCATGGGCTGCGGAGACGTCTGCCCGGTCTTCCCGGGCAAGCGCTACCTGGACTGGGCCCTCGACGACCCCGCAGGTCAGGGTGTCGACGCGGTCAGGCCGATCAGGGACGAGATCAAGCGCCTCGTGGAGGGTCTGCTCGCCGACCTCGGGGTGCAGTTGGTCCACTAGCGTCCGAGCGACAACTCCGTGAACCGGCGTCTACTCAGGCGCGGCCTGGTCAGGCGCGGTCTGATCAGGGGCGGTGTGGCTGGGCGCTGGCAGGAGGGGAACGAGGGAGGGTGGGTGACGCTGCCGTGAACGACGCTCGCTCGACGGACGTCGTGGTGATCGGGGGCGGACAGGCCGGCCTGGCTGCCGGCTTCCACCTCACCCGGGCCGGCGCGGACTTCGAGATCCTCGACGCGTCCCACGGGCCGGGGGGCGCCTGGCCGCACACCTGGCCCTCGCTGCGACTGTTCTCGCCCGCCGACTACTCGTCCCTCCCGGGTCGCCGGATGCCCCGGACGGACGGCGGCAACCCCGACGCGTCCCATGTGGTGGAGTACCTGCGCGGGTACGAGGAGTACTACGGGCTACCCGTCCGACGCGAAGTCCCGGTCGCTGCGGTCGAGCGCGGAGATCCGGACGGGTTCGTCGTCCACGCCGTCGATGGCCGCCGGTGGCGAGCGCGCGCGGTGATCAGCGCCACCGGCACGTGGTCGCGGCCGTTCGTGCCGACCTGTCCGGGCATCGCGGCATTCCGGGGCGAACAGATCCACAGCGCCGCCTACCGGGGTCCGGAGCCGTTCGGCGGTCGGCGAGTCGTGGTGGTGGGCGGGGCCAACTCGGGCGCGCAGATCGCCGCCGACCTCGCCGGGCACCTCGAAGAGAGTCACGGCGAACTGACATGGTGCACCACCGAGCCCCCGCGCTATCTGCCCGACCACGTCGACGGACGGGAGCTGTTCCGGGTCGCCTCAGCCTCGGTCCGGTCCGGGAGTAGCGGCGGTGTCGCCGAGTTGGGCGACATCGTCGTCGTCCCACCGGTGCGCGCCGCCCGCGACGCGGGTCTGTTGGCGGCCACCCCGATGTTCACCCGGTTCCATCCCGACGGGGTGGAGTGGGACGACGGCCGCCGCGAGAGGGTCGACGCGGTGATCTGGTGCACCGGGTTCCGGCCCGCTCTCGGACACCTCCGTGGCCTGGGTCTCCCGCGGGTGGGCGGCCGGGTGGTGGCCGAGGGGCCGGCGGTCCCGGACGTGCCCGGGCTGTTCCTGCTCGGCTACGGGGACTGGTGTGGTGCGGCGTCGGCGACCCTGATCGGCGTCGGCCAGTGGGCGAAGGCGGCCGTGACCGCTGCGCTCGCCCGGGGATCAGGCGCCCGGTGATCAGGCGCCCGGTGGTCAGGCCTTGAGGCGCGCGACGATGTCGACGAACTCCTCGGCGTAACCCAGGTGGGTCCGCAGACGCTCGAGCCGCTCGGTGGCCTCGACCTCGATCTCGGCGATCAGCGCGGCCGATCCCGCGGGATCGTCGGCGCGATGGTCCAGGGCCCGACAGAAGTCGCGCATCCGATCCAGGCTGAACCCCAGGGGCTTCATCCGGCGGATGAGCAGGATCCGCTCGACGTCCCCCGGCGTGTAGAGGCGGAACCCGCCGGGGGAATGCGCGGACGGGCTGGCCAGACCGAGTTCGTCGTAGTGCCGCAGGCTCCGGATCGAGAGCGCGGTGCGCTCGGCGACCTCGCCGATCTTCATGGTCTGCTCTCCGTGATTTGGCCCGCCCACAACTCTCCCGTTACGGTAGCTTTCTACTCTCGCGCGGTGTGAGAGTCCTGGCCCTGACTGTAGGTGATCCGTGAGCACCGAGTTCCCGACCGGCGTGCTGCCCTCGTTCCGCGCCGCGTTCTCCTCCCCCGCGCGGCTGCGCACCGAGGTGCTCGCCGGCCTCGTGGTGGCCCTGGCGCTCATCCCGGAGGCGATCTCGTTCTCCATTCTCGCGGGCGTCGACCCCCGGGTAGGTCTGTTCGCCTCCTTCACCATGGCCGTCACGATCGCCTTCACTGGCGGGCGCCCGGCGATGATCTCCGCGGCGACGGGGGCGATCGCCCTCGTCGTGGCGCCGGTGGTGCTCGAATACGGACTGGACTACCTCATCGCCACGGTCCTCCTGGCCGGCGTGATGCAGATCCTGTTGAGCGTCTTGGGGGTCGCGAAACTGATGCGGTTCATCCCCCGCTCGGTGATGGTCGGGTTCGTCAACGCGCTGGCGATCCTGATCTTCTCCGCGCAGATCCCGCACCTGGTGGGCGTCCCGTGGTTGGTGTACCCGCTTGTGGCCGCGGGTCTGCTCATCATGGTGTTCTTCCCCCGGCTCACCACGGTGATCCCCGCTCCGCTGGTCGCGATCGTGGCGCTGACGATCGTGGTGGTGTGGGTGGGATGGTCGGTCCCCGACGTGCACGATCAGGGCGAGCTGCCGAGTTCGTTGCCCTCGTGGCTGATCCCCGACGTGCCGTTCACGCTGGAGACGCTGCAGATCATCGCCCCCTATGCGCTGGCCATGGCGCTCGTGGGGCTCATGGAGTCGCTGATGACGGCCAAGCTGGTCGACGACATCACCGAGACCCACTCCGACAAGACCCGCGAGGGCTGGGGCCAGGGCGTCGCCAACCTCGTCACCGGGTTCTTCGGCGGGATGGGTGGCTGCGCGATGATCGGGCAGACGATGATCAACGTCAAGGCCTCGGGCGCCCGGACGCGGTTGTCCACGCTGCTCGCCGGCGTGTTCCTGCTGATCCTCGTCGTCGTCCTGGGCGATGTCGTCGGACTGATCCCGATGGCCGCGCTGGTCGCGGTGATGATCATGGTCTCGGTGGGGACCATGGACTGGCACTCGATCCACCCCCGGACCCTGCGGCTGATGCCGCTGTCGGAGACGCTCGTCATGGTGGTCACCGTCGCGGCGACGGTGTGGACCCACAACCTCGCGATCGGCGTGATCCTGGGGGTCGTCACCGCGATGATCATGTTCGCGCGCAGAGTCGCGCACATGACGACCATCGAGAAGGTCGCCGAGCTCGACACGGACCACGACGGGGCGGTCGACACCCGCACGTACCGGGTCACGGGCGAGTTGTTCTGGGCCTCGAGCAATGACCTCGTATACCAATTCGACTACTCCGGTGACCCCGCGCACGTGGTGCTCGACCTCACCGACGCCGACGTCTGGGACGCCTCGACAGTCGCCACGCTCGACGCCGTGCAGCAGAAGTACGCGGCCAAGGGCAAGACGCTGTCGGTGATCGGACTCGACGGGGCGAGCAAGGAGCGGCTCGACAAGCTCTCCGGGAATCTCGGCGCCGGGCACTGAGGGGCCTCGACGCCTGACGCCGGGGCCGAGCGCGCGCGGATCAGGTTCCCGTTCCATAGATGTCGGTCTATATTGATGACTGTCGATATGAAACCTGGGAGGCCGACATGTCCCGATCCGTGCACGACGCACCGCTGCCCGAGCTACTCATGCCCCAGACGCAACTCCAGCGCGACGCCCGTGAGCTGGCCCGGCACTACGAGGGCGTGTTCAGTCCGCAGACCGTCGAACGCGTGGTCTTCGAGTCGTACGCCTCGCTCCGTCGCACCGCCCGGGTCACGGCGCACCTGCCGTCCATCGCCCGGCGATTCGCCACCGACCGGCTCAAGGCGCTCGCCCAGGCCGAAGGCGCAGTGGCCAAGGACGTCCCGGAAGTGCTCTTCATCTGCGTACAGAACTCCGGGCGCTCGCAGATGGCGGCCGCGCTCATGGCGCACCGATCCGAGGGGCGTGTGCACGTGCGGTCCGCCGGATCGCTGCCCGGCTCCGGGATCGACGAGAACTGCGCGGCGGTGATGGCGGAGATGGGTCTCGACCTGGGCAAGGAGTACCCCAAGCCCCTCACCGACGACGTGGTGGCGGCCGCCGACGTGGTGATCTCCATGGGCTGCGGGGACGCGTGCGCCGTCTACCCGGGCAAGCGGTACCTGGACTGGGACGTCTCAGATCCCGCCGGGCAGGATCTCGATCGCGTGCGGTCCATCCGGGACGACATCGACGCCCGGGTCCGCGGGGCCCTGCCGGAGATCGTCGCCATGACGCCCTCGGACGCCCCGGGACTCACGGCATCACATGGCGCGGACGGAGGGGTGGGCTCATCCTGAGCGGCCCTGAGCGTCAGGGGACCCGGAGGCCTCGGACGTCCACGATGTCGCGGATCTGCGCGAACGCCTCCGGAACGATGCTGTAATGCGCCATGCGGCCCCGCTGTTCCCGGGTGACCAGGCCCGCCTCGACCAGCTTCTTCATGTGGTGGCTCACCGTGGGTTGAGTTATGCCGAGCGGCTCGGTCAGCGTGCAGACGCACACGTCGTTGCACTCCGCCGCCGCGATGTGGGACAGCAGTCGCAAGCGCATGGGATCGGCGAGCGCCTTGAATCGGGCCGCCGCGGCCTCCGCCTCGGCCTGGCCGAGGGGGCCGTTCGCGCCGGCGATGCAGCACGAGGCGTCCATGACGGCAACGGTGCCGGGCTCCTGCGAGGTCATGACTGCAGGGTACCCGGCCAGTGTGGCAGCCGGACAGGACACATTGACCCCCATCGATGAATCCCATAGGGTCGACGGCATGAGCACCCAGGTCTCGGCCCCGGCCGATCCCGGCGAGAACGTCGCCGCCAGACTGTCCTTCCTCGACCGCTATCTCGCCCTCTGGATCCTCGTTGCCATGGCGGCGGGGTTGCTGCTCGGACGCTTCGTCCCCGGCATCGCCGAGGCGCTCGACACCGTGAAGGTGGCCGACGTATCCCTGCCCATCGCGATTGGGCTGCTCGTCATGATGTACCCCGTCCTGGCGAAGGTCCGCTACGACGAGACGCACCGGGTCACGGGGGACCGGAGGCTTCTCGTCCTCTCGCTCGCGCTCAACTGGCTGGTCGGACCCGCGCTGATGTTCACACTGGCCTGGCTGATGCTCCCCGACCTGCCCGAGTACCGCACGGGACTCATCATCGTCGGACTGGCCCGGTGTATCGCCATGGTGTTCATCTGGAACGACCTCGCCTGCGGGGACCGGGAGGCCGCGGCGGTGCTCGTGGCGCTCAACTCGGTGTTCCAGGTCATCGCGTTCGCCGGCCTCGGGTGGTTCTATCTCCAGGTACTCCCCGGATGGCTGGGCCTGGAGACCACCACAGCGCAGTTCTCGGTGTGGGCGATCGCGCTGAGTGTGCTGGTCTTCCTCGGCATACCCCTCGTCGCCGGGTTCCTCACCAGGTACTACGGGGAGAAGGTCAAGGGTCGCGAGTGGTACGAGGAGACGTTCCTCCCCAAGATCGGCCCGTGGGCGCTCTACGGGCTGCTGTTCACCATCGTCGTGCTCTTCGCATTCCAGGGCGACGCGATCATGGCCAACCCGCTCGACGTCGCGCGGATCGCCCTGCCCCTGCTCGCGTACTTCGTGCTGATGTTCGGTGGGAGCCTGCTCGCGGCACGGGCGTCGGGCCTGAACTACGCCAAGTCCACCGCTGTCGCGTTCACCGCCGCGGGCAACAACTTCGAGCTGGCGATCGCCGTGAGTATCGGGACCTGGGGCGTGGCCTCCGGCCAGGCACTCGCGGGCGTGGTCGGGCCGCTGATCGAGGTCCCGGTCCTGATCGGGCTGGTCTACGTGAGTCTCTGGGCCGGTAAGCGCCTGTTCAAGGACGACCCCACGGTGCCGGCCGCGCTGCGCCAGGCGCCGTCCAGCGCTGTCCGCAACTCAGGAGAGGGCCCCCGGTGACCGATCGGCAGACTCCTCGACCCGCCGTTCTGTTCGTCTGCAAGTCAAACCGCGGCAAGTCCCAGATGGCAGAGGCGCTGCTGCGCCGCGTCGCGGGGGACGCCGTCGAGATCCACTCGGCCGGCACGCAACCCGCCGTGGGCAAGCCCCCCAACGCCGAGTCGGTGGCCTCGCTCGCAGAGGTCGGTGCCGACATGTCGGGCGCCGTCGCCGAGCCGGTGGACGACGACTTCTTGCGCCGCGCCGACCGCGTCGTCGTGCTCGGGACGGCCGCCCGCCTCGATCCGGTCGACGTGATGCGTGCGGACATCGAGGTCTGGGAGACCGACGAGCCCAGTGAGCGGGGGATCGACGGTCCGGAACGGATGGCGCTGATCCGCGATGACATCGACGCTCGCGTCAGGCGCCTGTGGGCGGAACTGGACGACCCGGGGGCCGCACCTTCCGATTAGGCGGGTCCCGCGGCCGGGCGTGCCCCGTGGCTCGGCGGTTTCGGCTAACCGACGTAGCGCTCCGGCTCCTCGCCGAAGGTGAAACCGCGGCCGGAGATGTGCTCGGGCGTGATCTCCACGAAGTTGTACTTGAGCGTGGGGATCCACGGCTTGAGGTCGAGTTCCTCGGCGCGATTGATCTCGTCGAAACCGTCCAGTCGCCGGGCTTCGCCCCGGACGACCACCGACCACGCCTCGCGGTCCTCGATGTGGTCCACCTGGAACACCACGTCGGGGTGGATGGTGAGGCCGGCGAGCTTGCTCCCCTCGGCGGTGCGGAAGAAGAGCTTGCCCTCCGTGGACAACGCGTAGTTGACGGGGTAGATGTCGGCCCGCCCGCCTGTGACGGTGACCAGACGGCCGAGGGACTCTGTCGCCAAGAGCTCGAGCGAACGGCCCTCGTCGAATTCTGTGATCGGGTTCTCGTCCATGAAAATATTCTCCCAGGCGCGGGGCCGCGACGGAAGAGTGCTGACCCCCCGAGGTGCCGATACCGGGTGACCGACATCACTGCGGGCTGATCACCTGCGGACTCGCCTGCCAATCAGGTAACGATCCGGCGAACCGAGATGCAGCAACCGGTTGCCGTCACTACGCTGGGACACACATATGAACCCAGGAGAACGAGAAGCACCCCGTAACCCTGATTCGTCCGACGCGATGTTCCGTCCGCCCACCGCGGCCGATGGTAATCGCATGTGGGAGATCGCCCGCGACAGCGGAGTCCTCGACCTGAACTCCTCCTATGCGTACGTGCTGTGGGGAGCGGAGTTCTCCGAGAGTTCGGTGGTCGTCGAGGTGGAAGGCCGCGTGGTCGGCTTCGTCACCGGCTTCCTGCGGCCCTCGGAGCCGGACACGATCTTTGTCTGGCAGGTGGGAGTCGACGCGGACCAGCGAGGCAAGGGTCTGGCCGCGCGGTTGCTCCACAGCCTGATGGACCGGCTGGCCGAGCGCGGTGTCGTCCGACTGCGCACCACCATCAGCCCGGACAACGAGGCGTCCCAGCGCACGTTCGGCGCGGTCGCGCGGGACCGCGGCATGACGCTGTCCAGCGAGGACTACCTGAGCTCGGAGCTGCTCGGAGAGGGTCACGAGCGAGAAGACCTCTACACGATTTCCTAGACGAGGGCCCACGGGCCGTCCGGCCCGCCACCGTCGCCCGCATCTTTCCCTTTGGAGTGATCAGAAGACCATGACCGAGTCCACGCACGACACGAGCACGAACACGGAGATCTTCTCGGACCGCGAGTCCGAGGTCCGCAGCTACTCCCGGAACTGGCCGGTGGTCTTCGACACCGCCAAGGGCACGACGCTCACGACCGTCGACGGGGATGAGTACCTCGACTTCTTCGGTGGCGCCGGTGCGCTGAACTACGGCCACAACGACGACGACATGAAGGCCGCTCTCCTGGAGTACATCCAGCGCGACGGCGTCACGCACTCGCTCGACAAGTACACGGTCGCCAAGCGTGCGTTCCTCGAGACCTTCTCCTCGACGATCCTCGAACCGCGTGGACTCGACTACAAGGTGATGTTCCCCGGGCCGACCGGGACCAACGCGGTGGAGTCGGCACTCAAGCTGGCCCGCAAGGTCACCGGGCGTGAGGCCGTCATCAACTTCACCAACTCGTTCCACGGCATGACCCTCGGCTCGTTGTCGGTGACCGGCAACTCGATGAAGCGCGCGGGCGCCGGCATCCCACTGGTCCACGCCACGCCGATGCCGTACGACAACTACTTCGGGGGCGTCACCGAGGACTTCCAGTGGATGGAGCGCGTCCTGGTCGACTCCGGCTCGGGCATGAACCGCCCCGCGGCCGTGATCGTCGAGTGCGTCCAGGGTGAGGGCGGCATCAACGCCGCCCGCGCCGAGTGGCTGCAGGCGCTCAACGAGCTCTGCGTCCGCCACGACATCCTGCTCATCGTGGACGACGTCCAGATGGGGTGCGGCCGCACCGGCGAGTTCTTCTCGTTCGAGTTCGCGGGGATCAAGCCGGACATCGTCTGCCTCTCGAAGTCCATCGGCGGGTACGGGCTGCCGCTCGCCCTGACCTTGTTCCGTCGCGACCTCGACGAGTGGACCCCCGGCGAGCACAACGGCACGTTCCGCGGCAACAACATGGCCTTCATCACCGCCGACGTCGCGCTGCGCAAATACTGGTCGGACGACACACTGCAGAACCGCACGCTCGAGAACGGCCGAATCCTGCGCGAGCGCTTCTCCCCGCTGGTCTACAAGTACGAGGGCAAGCTCGAACTGCGTGGCCGCGGTATGGCGTTCGGCATCGCGTTCCTCGAGAACCCGGAGCTCGCCGGCCAGGTCATGGCCCGGTGCTTCGACAACCATCTGCTCGTCGAGACCGCCGGCCCGAGCGACGAGGTGGTCAAGTTCCTCGCGCCGCTCACCCTGACCGATGAGGGGCGTGACCGCGGCATCGAGATCTGTTACGAGGCCGTCGACCACGTCCTGGCGCAGCAGTACGTCTGAGCGCGTCCAGACCATCCACCTTCCCCGAGGAGGCACCACATGATCGTTCGCACGACCGCAGGCATCACCGACACCGAGCGCCACATCAAGGGCAACAACGGCAACTGGGAGTCCAAGCGCATCGTCCTTGCCGACGACCGGGTGGGGTTCTCGTTCCACGAGACCACCATCGCCGCCGGCACGACCAACGACTTCCACTACGCCAACCACATCGAGGCGGTCTGGCTGACCCGGGGCAAGGGCACGTTGCGTGACCTCACCAACGGCGAGGAGTACCCGCTCGAGGCGGGGTCGATGTACCTGCTGGACGGTCACGAGAAGCACCAGGTGATCGTGGAGGAGGAGATGCAGATGCTCTGCGTCTTCAACCCCCCGGTCGTCGGCGACGAGAACCACGACGAGAACGGCATCTACCCGCTGTTGCGCTTGCAGGACGACGGAACGGTCGTCCGGGAGAAGTAAGGCAGCACCGCACTCCCCGGCCGGGGTCGCTCACCACGAGCGGCACCGACCGGGGAGTCGCGCGTTCCGGGCCCTGCTCCCAGCCCCTCGGCCCCAGCCCCTCGCCCCCTCCCTCTCGGCCCTCGCCCGCCAGGCTTGCGCGTCCTCTTCGGCCTGCGCGCCCGGACCGCACGCTGTGAGAGGGGGTGCGCGTCGGGTTCGGTCCATTCCGGGCGCACACCTGGCCGGGCGGGAGGGCACACTGGTCGGGTGTCCACGATCGTGTTCCTCCACGCCCACCCCGACGACGAGACCTCGCAGACCGCCGGGATGATGGCGCTCGCCTCGCGCGGTGGCCACCGCGTCGTCACGGTCTTCGCCACCGACGGCGACCACGGCCAGCGACCCGACCATCTCGGGCCCGACGGCGACCTGGTGGAGCACCGGCGCGGGGAGGCCCGGGCCGCCGCGGACGTCCTGGGCGTCGCCCGGATCGACTGGCTCGGGTACCGGGACTCGGGCATGACCGGATGGGCGCAGAACGACGACCCGTTGTGCCTGCACAGCGCCGACACCGACCACGCCGCCGGCCGTCTCGCCCGGATCCTCGACAGAGAAGACGCCGACGTCCTCGTGGGGTATGACCACCACGGGAACTACGGGCACCCCGATCACCTGGCCGTCCACCGGATCGCCCGACGCGCGGTGGGGGTGGCGGCCCGTCGACCGCGATTGCTGGAGGCCACGACCAATCAGGATGCCCAGCTCGAGATGCTCGACAGCCCCGAGGCGGCGGAGTTCCTGGCGGCGTTCGCGTCCGGCGGCATGGACGTGGAGGAACTGCGCCGGATGATCCTCACCGGTGATGACGGACTGCCGGTCGGGGTCCCGCAGTCGGAGATCGCGTGGGCGATCGACCTGCCCGCGGACGTCGTGGCCCTCAAGCGTCGCGCCATGGAGTGCCACGCCAGCCAGACCAGCGACATCGGCATGATGCTGGCCCTGCCGGAGAACGTCTACGCGGCGACGTTCGGGACCGAGTACCTCATCGAGCCGGGGTCCGACCAGTCGATGCGCCGCGGGTGGCCGTTCGACTGAATCGGCCGATCCGACCGGCCCCGCCCCGACCGGACCCGACCCGGACTTCAGGGCATGTCGAGCGCGCGGACCCAGTCGCCGTGGCCGTGCGCCGTGGCCAGGGGTCGCCCGTTGACGGCGACGACGAAGATGCCCTTGTGGCGCCGGATCGATTCCGGGACCTGCTCGGCGACGTCGGGCAGGAGGGTCACCCCCTCCACGGAGATCCACACCGCGCCCGCGTCCCGGCGGAGATCGGTGACCCGGCGGACGAACTCGGCGCGGGCCGGGGGCTCGAGGTATCCCAACACCGCGGTGTGGAACACCACCGGCGTGGACCCGTCTGGACAGGCGGCCACGGAGTCCTCAAGCTTCTCGACCAGGTCGCCGGCGATGATGTGCGGCGGATCCGCAGCGGCGATGTCGAGCGCGGCGTCCAGGCGGGGCACGCGCTCGGACTGCTGTCCGGGCCAGATCAGGCTGCGCAGCCAGGCACGCGAGTCCGCGTCGGCGGGGTCGATCGGGGCCAGGTCCACCCCGCCACGGTGGACGATGTCGGGCAGGGACTGCGGGCGGGGGACGCCGTCGCGCAGGGCGCAGTCGAGGACCGGGGCGCCGGAGGCCGAGGATCCGGTGTCGGACCCGGGTGGTCGCAGTTCGTGGGTGGGACCGCCGTCCAGCGTGTACCGGTAGGCGTACCGGTCCGGGTACAGGCACAGGCCGGCGGAGGCGCCCATCTCCACCAGCGAGAGCGGGCCCGGGAGCAGGGAGAGGAACGGCAGGAGCACCGCGCACCGCTTGGCCTCGTTGGTCTGTGTCGAGTGCGTGAGTGCGATCTGTTCGATTCCGGACCAGTGGGTGTGGACGAACTCCCGGAACACCGCGTAGTCCTCGGTCTCGGGCGCGCCCGCGTGCCGCGCGGAGGCGAAGACCAACGCGGGCTGTCTCTTGATCCGGGGAAGGCTCCCGATGAGGTCGCACGTGGCCGGGTCCTCGGCGACCCCCCGTGCCCACGCGAGGTAGACGGGCGTGCGGCCGCGGACCTCGAATTCGGCGAACTCGGCGTAGCGGGTGGGCACGTCGTCGACGTGAGCGGAGTCCATGTGGTCAGCGTGGCACACCGGCTCCGGTGGCGCGTGATTCCGACACCAGGTACGTTGGTGATGCATCAATCACTTGCCGCGACGACGACCGCAGGAGATCCCATGGCAGACGACACCGAGTTCATCGCAGCCAAGAACGCCTCGGAGGACGGCGAGTTCGTCCGCGACGCCACCTACATCAACGACCGGGTGGTGGCGGATCTCCCGGCGGGATCGGACCCGGTGGGCGACAAGGTCGGGGAGATGCGGTGGCCCGTCGAGGCCGGGCGGTACCGCCTCATGGCGGCCCGCGCGTGCCCGTGGGCCAGCCGCTCGATCATCGTCCGGCGTCTGATGGGGCTCGAGGATGCCATCTCCATGGGGCTGGCCGGCCCGACCCACGACGTCAATTCCTGGGTCTTCGACCTCGACCCGGACGGTAGGGACCCGGTCACGGGCATCTACCGCCTCCAGGAGGCCTACTTCAACCGGATTCCCGACTACCCGCGCGGCATCACGGTGCCGGCGCTGGTCGACCTCCCCACCACGTCGGTCGTGACCAACGCCTATCAGAAACTCAATTTCGACCTGCTCTCGGAGTGGTCCGCCTTCCACCGCGACGGTGCGCCGGACCTCTACCCGGAGGAGCACCGCGACGAGATCGACGAGCTGGACTCGTGGATCTATCCGACCGTCAACAACGGCGTCTACCGCAGCGGGTTCGCGGCCGAGCAGGGCGCCTACGAGGAGGCCTACGACGAACTCTGGGCCTCCCTGGACCGTCTCGAGGAGCGGCTGACGACCCGCCGTTATCTCGCGGGGGACACGATCACGGTCGCGGACATCCGACTGTTCACCACGCTCGTGCGTTTCGACGCCGTCTACCACGGTCACTTCAAGGCCAACCGCAACAAGATCACCGAGATGCCGGCCCTGTGGGGCTACCTCCGCGACCTGTTCCAGACGCCCGGTTTCGGCGACACCTGCGACTTCCCCCAGATCAAGGAGCACTACTACAACGTTCACCGGGACGTGAACCCCACCGGCATCGTGCCCAAGGGGCCCGACCTGTCCGGCCTGCTCACCCCGCACCACCGCGAGGAGTTGGGTGGCCGCCCGTTCGGTGACGGTACCGCCCCGGGGCCGATCGAGAACCCGTCCGAGCGTGTCCCGGAGGGCCACGGAGCGGGCTAGTTTCCCTCCGGGGGCCTAGACTGGCTCGCTGTGAACCCGGCCCCGTCCGAACTAGGTCGTTATCGACAAAGCGCCCGACAGTTCCTCATGTTCGGGATCGTGGGCGGATCCGGGATGGTCGTCAACATGATCGTCACGGTCCTCATGAACAGGGCCAACGGCGGCACCCAGAACGCACAGGACATCCTGTTCCCGTTCGCGGGGACGGACTACAACTTCCGCTTCACGACCCTGGTGTGGATCGTGGCGTTCCTCGTGGCCAACCTCTACAACTTCCTGCTCAACCGGCACTGGACGTTCGGTAAGGGGCACAAGGCCCCGGTCATGCAGGAGTTCTGGCCGTTCCTTTTGGTCGGTTCGGTCGCCGCGGCGGCGGGGATCTTCATCAAGCTGGCCTTCACCAACCCCACCTCGCCGCTCTACCTGCCGGAGCCGTGGTTCCACGAGGACGCGGGCATCCACTCCCGGGAGTACTGGGGTCAGCTGCTGACGATCCTCATCACGATGCCGCTCAACTTCGTCGTCAACAAGCTCTGGACGTTCCGTTCCGTGCGGCGGCGGCACCACGCGCGCTCCACCGCGGACGCGGTGGTCTAGGGGCCCGGTCGTGGAGTCCTCGACGCTGCTGCTGTGGTTCGACCTCGTGGGGGTGTTCTTCTTCGCCCTGTCCGGCAGCCTGCTGGCCGCACGCAAGAACATCGACATCACCGGTGGCCTGGTCCTGGGCCTGCTGGCCGGGCTCGGCGGGGGCATCATGCGGGACGTGATGCTGGGGGTCACGCCGTTGGCCCTGGCCCAGCCGGTCCTGTTGGTGCCGCCGTTCGTCGCCTCCGCGGTGGTGTACCTGATGGGCGCACACCTGCACCGCGTCCGGACGTTGATCATCGTCTTCGACGCGGCCGGGCTGGGGCTGTTCTGCACGTTCGGTACCGCCCGGGCGCTCGACCACGGCATGCCCGTCGCGTCCGCGCTCCTGCTCGGGGTGGTCACCGCGGTCGGCGGGGGCCTGCTCCGCGATGTCGTGGCCAACGAGATCCCGGCCGTGTTCAACGGCTCCGACCTGTACGTCATCCCCGCCGCCACCGGCGCCGCGCTGACCGCGCTGGCCGTCTCCACCGACACGTGGGGCCCGGTCGCGGCGGCGGTGTTGTCCGCGTTCACCTTCACGTTCCGGATGGTCGCGTGGCGCCTGCAGTGGCGCGTCCCGGCCCCGATGCGCGGGTGGAGCATGCGGGGGATCGACACCCGTCTCCGGCGCGACCGGCCGGTGTTCGGCCGTCCCGGCCGGATGAGGGGCGACGACGACGAGCTCCGCCGAGACGAGGACGTCGACGACTACCGGGATGGCCCACCGGGCCCCCGCCGGTAGTGTGTGCCGTCGTGCAGTATTACCTCAGCCTGCTGGGATTCGCGGCAGTCGACTCGGTCAACCTCCTGGCCTTCGCCGTGATCGCCGGGCTGTGGCTCACGGCCGCCGGGCGGGGGGGAGGCTTCACCCCGCGCGCCGCCCGGTTCACCGGCGGGGCGTTCTGCGGCATCGTCCTGCTCTCGCTGGTGTCGGTGTGGGTGATCGGCAACAACCAGGAGTTCGTGCGGAGCCTGTTCTACAACCTCTGGGCGATGCTGGTCATGGGTGTCGTCGGTCTGGTGATCACCGTGTTGGGGCTGCGCAGGCCGGCGGAGGCCAAAGAGGACAGCGTCGAGGCCCCGCTCACCCAGACCGTGTTGCAGCGCTTCGGCATCATGGCCACCGGCGTCTCGCTGGGCGTCATCCAGTCGGCCACGTCGGCGCCGTTCGCGGCGGGCATGGTCCTCATCTCCTTCGCCGAGACGCCGTGGTGGTCCAAGCTCCTCCAGATCCTGTTCTTCGCTGTCATCGCGATCCTGCCGAGCACGGCGCTGATCATCACGTTGTCGCGCGTCGACTCGTCCGGTGTCGCCGCGGCGACCCGCAGGATCGACAGGTTCCTCGCCCGCGGTCGCGTGGCCGGTCGGATGCTCACGCTCGTGGTGGGCGTGGCGCTCGTGCTCTTGGCGACGGTGCGCATCGTCCAACTCAGCGGGATCCTGGCGTAACCGGATCCTGTCGGAGTCAGTTCCTAAGGTGATGACGACCACCAAGAGGGGTGGTCCGCGAACCTGTTGGGGGAGACATGGCCGACTATCAGACGGATCAAGACGGCGGCGCGGTGCGGTGCGAGGACGGTCTGATGCGGCCTCCCTGGGCGGCGCGGGACCCGTTGCTGCGGGAGTACTACGACACCGAGTGGGGCATGCCGGTCCACGAGGAGGCCGGTCTCTTCGAGAGACTTGTCCTGGAGGGGTTCCAGTCAGGTCTGAGCTGGCTGACGATCCTGCGCAAGCGGCCGGCGTTCCGGGAGGCGTTCGCCGGGTTCTCGCCGGACGCGGTCGCGCAGTTCGGCGACCCCGACGTGGCCCGTCTCATGGCGGACCAGAGGATCGTGCGCAACCGTCGCAAGATCGACGCGGCCGTGGGCAACGCGCGCGCCGTGATCTCCCTCCGGGCCGAGGGGGGTCTGGGCGAGTTGATCTGGTCGCACCGGCCGGAGACCACCCCGCAGCCCCGGACGATGAGCGAGGTCCCGAGCCGATCACCGGAGTCGGAGGCGCTGGCCAGGGAGCTCAAGCGGCGGGGGTTCAGCTTCGTGGGTCCGGTGACGGTGTTCGCGCTGATGGAGGCGATCGGGGTCGTCGACACCCACCTCGTGGGCTCCCACCGTCGGGGGACCTCCGGCATCTGGTCGAGCGCAGGACTGCCCGGGATCGCCCCGGGGGGCCGGGGTCAGCCCGGCTGAGCGGGCCGCGCGGGCGACTGAGGTAATCCGGGGAGGTCGGCGCGGGGCGGGAGCCCGGGTGTGGAGCCGGCGAGAGCTCCCGCCTCCGTCAGCCGGCCGGTCGCCGGCACGCTCAGGCACCCCGGGATCCCGCGGAGGGTCGCCATCCGGGCGAGCGAGAGGTCCAGGTCTTCCTTCCGTAAGGTGCCCTCGGCGAGCGCGCGCTCGACGGCGTCGAGTGCCTCGGGGAGCCCGGCGGTGGTGATCCACAGCGGTGAATCGGCCCCGGCGATGAGCGATTCGGTGACCGCGCGGGGGAGCGGGAAGTCATTGGTCACGGCGCGCATCCCGGACAGATCGTCGGTGAAGATCGGGCCGTCGAAGGCAGGGGCGCCGTACCCGTGCCCCTCACGGAGCAGTCGATACGCGGCCGGTGAGAGCGACGCCGGCCGGTCGACCCCGGTGAGGCCCGGCACCTGCTGGTGCCCCAGCATCATCGCTGCGCCGGGGGTCTCGGCGAGTTCGGAGAAGGGCCGGAGATCGTGCGGGACGAGTTGGTCAAGCGGTGGCACGGTCACCGCTTCGTGGTGGCTGTCCCCGGACGATCGGCCGTGTCCGGGAAAGTGCTTGAACACGGGCGTCACCCCGGCGTCGAGGAGCCCCGCGGAGAACGCGCGGGCGTAGCTCACCACGCGGGCCGGGTCGGGTGAGAACGACCGGTCGCCGATCACCGCCCCGTCCGGTTGGTCGGACACGTCGACGGACGGGGCGAAGTCCACGGTCACCCCCATCCCACGGAGGAACTCACCGCGCGTCCTCGCCGTGGACCGCACCTCCTCGGGGCTCATGGTGGCGGCCATGACGCGGGCGGACGGCATCGGCCCGGCGTAGGGGGCGATGCGGGACACGCGACCGCCCTCCTCGTCGATCGACACGAGCAGCGGTAGCGCCGAGTCCTTCTGAAGGCGCGCCAGACCGTCGCCGGAGACGACTTCGCCCACGACATCCCCGCCGAGGAAGATCCCCCCGATGTTGTGCTCGTCGACCGCCCGCCGGGCGTCGGCCATCGAGCTCACGCCCACGGTGAACAATTGCGCGATCCGCTCCCGCTGGCTCAGTGAGTCCAGGGGTGACTCGCAGGCCGGCGCGGCGGTTCCGGAATGCTCGGACGGTCGGGCTGCCGCGTGGTGCTCCCGGGAGCCGGCCCCCGCCGTGCCCTCCGTGCCCACTGCGCCCTCCGTGCCCACTGCGCCCTCCGTTCTCACCGAAGCCTCCGTGCCGCAGCCGGTCAGCGCCAGCCCGGCGAGGAGTCCGGCGACCGGGACGACGACCGCCACACGGAGTCGACGGAGAGTACGCACCTGTCGAATGTAACCGCTGTGCCGCCGCCGATCGCAGGACCCGACGTCAATTCACCCGCCGGCCAACTGCGGGTGCGACCATGCCCGAATGACAGCCTCACTCGACCGTCGTCTGGGCATGAGCGATGCCGTGGTGGTGGGCCTCGGCGCGATGATCGGCGCGGGGGTCTTCGTGGCCTTCGCCCCCGCGGCGGCCCGGGCGGGGTCGCTGGTGTGGGCGGCGCTCGCGGTCGCGGCGGTGGTGGCGGTGTGCAACGCCGTGTCGTCGGCCCGGTTGGCCGCCCGGTTCCCCGCCGCCGGCGGCACCTACGTCTACGGGCGCGAGGTCCTCGGGCCGTTGCCGGGGTTTCTCGCGGGCTGGGGCTTCGTGGTGGGGAAGACCGCCTCCTGCGCGGCGATGGCGCTCACCGCGGGACTCTACGTGTGGCCGGAGCACGCCCATGTGGTGGCGGCCGCCGCGGTGCTCGCGCTGACGCTGCTGTCGGTGTTCGGGGTCCAGCGCAGCGCCGGTGCGTCCAAGGTGCTCGTGGCGATCGTGGTGGCGGTCCTCGCGGTGTTCGTGGTGGCGGCCTGGGCCATCGGGCCGGGGGCGGCCGACGCGGCGCCCCCGGTGTTCCCCGTGCCGTCGGTGGACGAGCAGCCGTGGCCCGCACGGCTGCTCGGGGTCCTCGGCGGGGCCGGGTTCTGCTTCTTCGCCTTTGCCGGATACGCACGCATCGCCACCCTGGGCGAGGAGGTGCGCGAGCCCGAGCGGACCATCCCCAGGGCGGTGGTGATCGCGATCTCCGTGGTCATCGTCATCTACGCGGTGGTCCTGGCCACGACGGTCCACATCCTCGGGGTGGGGGGCGTGGCGGCGGGCCCGGCGCCGGTGCTGGACGCGGCGCAGCGGATCGGTGACGGCGGGATCGCGCCGATCGTGCGGGTGGCCGCGGGAATCGCGGCGCTGGGCGCGCTGCTGGGGGGCATCCTCGGGGTCTCGCGGACGACGATGGCCATGGCCCGCGACCGGTACCTGCCCTCGCGACTGGCCTCGGTGCACCCGACCACGCGGACGCCGTACGTGGCCGAGATCTGCGTGGGCGTGGTCGTGGCCGGCATCGTCCTGGTGGCGGACGTGCGCCAGGCGATCGGGTTCTCGTCGTTCGCGGTACTGGTCTATTACCTCATCGCCAACGCGGCCGCTCTGCGGCTCCCCCGCGAGCACCGCCGTCTGCCGGCGTGGGTGCCGGTCCTCGGGGCGCTCGGCTGCGTGGTGGTGGCCGGGAGCCTGCCGTGGCAGTCGGTGGTGGCCGGGCTCGCCGTCTTCGCGCTCGGGGGAGTGGTCTACGCGGTCACCCGCCGTCGCGCGATCCCGCCGGGCGTACCGTCACAGTCATGAGCGAGCGCCCGCCCCGGTTCCACGACCGTCCTGATCGGCTGGACCGGCGCGGCCGCCTGCTGCCCGCCCACCTCCGCAGGCCCGTCGTCGGGGCGCCCATGGCCGGAGGCCCCACGACGCCGGAGTTGATCGCCGCGGTCGGCGAGGCGGGCGGCCTGGGGATGCTCGGCTCGGGCTACCTCGACGCCGCCGGTACGCGCGCGGAGATCGCCCGCGTGCGGGCGGTCACCGACGCGCCGTTCGGCGTCAACGTCTTCCTGGTGGAGCGGGACGACTCCGCCGCGGCCCTCGCCTCCGCTGGCGGACCGCGGGCCGTCGAGAACTACGCGACCGCGATCGAACCCGTTGCCGAGGAACTCGGGATCGCGCTCGGCGCGAGCCCGGACTTCACCGACTTCGACCAGGAGGCGACCCTCGCCGCGCTGGTCGCCGACCCGGTCGACGTGGTCTCGTTCACCTTCGGCATCCCCGGTCGCGACGTGGTGGAGGCGCTGCAGGAGGTGGGCACCGCGGTCGTCGTCACCGTCGCGGGCGTGCGGGACGCCCGCAGGGCGGTGGAGGCGGGCGCCGACTGGCTCTCGGTACAGTCCGCGCAGGCGGGCGGGCACCGCTCGACCACCACCATCGGCGAACGGCCGGACTCGGTATCGACGGTGGACCTCGTGCGGTCCGTCCGGTCGGAACTGCCGGACGTCCCGTTCGTCGCCGCGGGTGGGATCACCACCCCGCAGGACGTCGCGGCAGCCGTCGGAGCGGGCGCCGACGGTGTCCGACTGGGGACGGTCCTGCTGCGTACCCGCGAGGCTGGCACGAACGCCCTGTACCGCGCCGCGTTGGCCGATCCACGGTTCACCGAGTCGAGGCCGACGCGTAGCTATACCGGGCGCTACGCCCGTGCGCTGGTCAACGGGTTCGTGGCCGAGTTCGACGCGGTCGCTCCACCGGCTTACCCTCTTCTGCACGTCCTCACCGGGCCGATGCGCACGGCCGCCACCGCCAGCGGTGACGTGGAGGTTCCACCGTTGTGGGCAGGCTCGGGCTGGCGCGCGGCCGACGCCTACGCGGATCGGCCGGCCGCGGACGTGGTCGCCGAGCTCTGGGATCGCGGCACGACTCGACCGGGATGAACGGTGGCCCCGGGATGAACGACTGAGGCGGCTCAGCCGGCGCGACGCTCGGCCTCGGCGGCGATGTCCGCCAGGTCCTGTTCCATGGTCTTGCGGGTCGATCGCTCGGCGAGCCCGCCCATCAGAGCCATCACGACCCGCGAGATCGCCGGGGCGTGGGCGGTGTGGGAGCCGAACCGCATCCGCAGGGTCGATCCGGCGCCGTCGGGGTCCGGGGTCACGGTGAACACCGTCTTGTACTCGGTGCCGCCGTTCTCGGAGACGATCGCGGTGGAGTGCGGGGGCTCGGCGGCGAGGACCATCATCTCTTCCGTGGCCTTGATGCCGAACATCTTGCGGGTCTCCCGCCACCGCAGCCCCGGTCGGTAGGGCCCGGGGGTGAGGATCTCGACCGCGAGGACCCCGGTGAGGGTGCGGTGCGCGGAGGGGATGTCGGTGAGCACGGCCCAGACCTCGTCGGGGCCGGCGGCGACGTGGCGGGACAGATCGAGCTGCATGGCACCAGGGTAACGCCCCGAATGCGGAGACAGGCCCGGCCCGAAATGCGGAAACCGGCCCCGCTCGATGCGGGGCCGGTCACACGCGGTGCCCGGCCAGGCCGAACCCGGCCCGGGCTGGTGCGCCGTCAGGCGCGTCGACTCAGGAGCCGAAGTTCTCGACGAAGCCGCCGAAGAACCCGAGGACCTGGGCGATGAGGTCGGTGCCGAAGTCGGCGGCGTCGGAGCCGGTGTTGACGGCGGCGGAACCGGTGGCGATGCCATTGATGAAGTCGGAGATCATGGTTGAGATCCTTTCGTCGTACCGGCGGTGGGCTCTCCACCGCCGTGGTCTGCGTCGTTCGGACGCTCGGTGGGTACATCCGGACGACTGGTCCCGACGTTACCCACGGAGGGCGCTGAACCACACCTGACATGGGGTTATGCCGTGCCGCGTCCGGTAAAGCCGCATTCATAGCGACAGGAAGTAGGCGACTGAAAGTGCTCAGGTGAGAGCTGTCTCACATTTTGTTCCGGGCGGGGGTCACGCGGCCGTCGACCGGAGGACCGGGGGCCGGTCGACGGGCCTAGACTCGGGGGCGTGAACGCCATCCGCACCGCCACCGCTTCCTCCGGACCGACCCCCCTGCCCGCGGGCTTCCGCGCGCACGCCGGGGCTGCGGGGCTCCGCGAGGAGGGGGACGACGTCGTCGTCGTCGTCAACGACGGCCCGTCCCCGGCCTCGTCCGCGGTGTTCACCCGGTCCCGTTTCGCCGGCCCCTCGGTGGTCCTCAGTCGGGAGAACGCTGTCGGCGGCCGGGCGCGCGGCGTCGTGGTGGTGGCCAAGAACGCCAACGTCGCCACCGGCGAGCAGGGGATGGCCGACGCGCGCGAGGTGCTCGAGCACGCGGCCGCGGCGGTGGGAGCGGCGCCCGGGGAGATGCTCATCGCCTCCACCGGGGTCATCGGCCGGCGCTACCCCATGCCGCTCCTGCGCGCCCATCTCGACTCGGTGGCCGGCGCCGCGTTCGACGCCGACGCGGTCGCTCTGGCCGGCGCGATGATGACGACCGACACCCGCCCCAAGACCGCGACAGCGGACATGACGACGACGACGGGTGGCACCGCCCGGGTCGTGGGCATCGCCAAGGGGGTCGGGATGGTCGAGCCGGACATGGCGACGATGATCGCCGTGGTCTTCACCGACGCCGCCGTGACGCCCGGAGCGCTGGACACCGCGTTCAGGGGCGCGGTGGACGCCACGTTCAACTGTCTGTCCGTCGACACCGACACCTCGACCTCGGACACCGCCATCGCGCTCGCCAGTGGTGTGGCCGGTCCGGTGGACGACGTGGAGCTCCGACGAGCCCTGGAAGCCGTGTGCCTGGACCTCACCCTCCAGCTGGCCCGGGACGGCGAGGGCGCCACCAAGCTCCTCACCGTGAAGGTCACCGGCGCCCGGGACCGCGCCCAGGCCAAGCGCGTGGCAAAGACGATCCTCAACTCTCCCCTGGTCAAGACCGCCGTCCACGGGGCGGATCCCAACTGGGGTCGCGTCGCCATGGCGATCGGCAAGTGCCAGGACGACACGGACATCGACCCGGAGCGGGTGCGCATCGTCTTCGGCGACCTCGAGACCTACCCCGCGTTCCCCGGTGACGCCGAGCTCGAGCGGCTCACCGAGATCATGCGGGCCGACGAGGTCACCATCGCGGTCGACCTGGGTGTCGAGGGCGGCGGCGTGGAGGGGGGAGTCGCGGACGGCGCCTGCACGGTCTACGGCTGCGACCTCTCCCGCGAGTACATCTCGATCAACGCCGACTACACCACCTGACGGCTTCAGGCCGCGGGCCGCGCGTCAGCCGACGGGGCCCAGGGGCCGGCGAGCCATCGCGAGCATCGTGTCACGGGTGTCGTGCCAGACCCGGCCGGTGATGTCGCCCCACGGATCGTGGCCACCGGGGACCAGGGACACGCGGGCGGGGTCGCCCACCCGCCGGGCTTCGCGCACGTAGGCCTCGGACTGCTCGGGCGACACCACCTCGTCGTCGCGACCGTGGACGCACACCACCGGGATCCCGGTGGGCAGGTGGGACACGGGCGAGGCGTCGCGGTAGCGCTGACGACGGGTGTCGGAGCGGCCCCCGAGGAGCCCGGCGACGTACCTGTCCCCGGCCTCCTCCGCGCGCAGGAGATCCGACACGCCGGCCAAGGACACACACCCCGAGACCGGGACGACGGGACGGGATCCGGGCAGCGAGGACGGCAGGCGCGCCCGTCCGGCGACCCACAGCGCCAGGTGGCCGCCGGCGGAGTGCCCGGCGACCAGCACCCGGCGCAGGTCCAGCCGGCCGCCCACCTGTGCGGACACCTCCGCCAGGTGGTCGACGGCCCGGCATACGTCAGCGACCGTGGTGGGCCACCCACCCCCCGAGCCGACCCGGCGATACTCGATGTTCCACACCGCCACGTCGAAGGAGGCCAGGTCCCGAGCCTGGTTCTCCATGTACGCCAGGCCCATCGAATCCCTCCACCCGCCGCCGTGGATCAATACCACGACCGGCAGCGCTGGATTGGCCGACTCGGGCAGGTAGAGATCGCCGAAGGTCTGGCCGTCGGAGTCGCCGGGCTCACCGTAGAAGAAACGGCGCGGCTCGGTGACTCCGACCGCGCCCTCGGGCGGGACGTAGGGGCGGGCGGCCACGGAGTCGACGCCCGGGCCGGACGTCGGCTCGTCGTGGTCACCGGCCCCGAGGGCCGAGGTCAGCGCCCATCCCGCCGCGCCGCCCGCCCCCACCGACAGGCCGATCAACAGGGCGCGCCGCGACAGTTCGGTCCCGCTGCGGCGCGAGCGGCGGCCGGCACGACCTCGGTCAGGCACGCGGCGTTCAGGCATGCGGCGGCGGGACCTCCTCCTGGGTGCCCCCGGCCTCAGGCCTTGCCGGCGACGACGTCGTTCTCCGCCCCATCGTAGAACGGGATGTACCCCTTGTCGGACGACAGGACGTAGAGCGGATCGTCGAACCTGGAGGTGTCGAAGGCCTGCTCGCGAAGCTCGGTCTTGCGGCTCTTGTAGGTGGAGGTCACCTCGAGCTCCTTGGAGAGCCGGATGAACAACGGGACGGCGTACGACGGCAACGAACTGCGCAGGTGCTCGGCGAGCGCGGCGCCGTCGAAGTCGGACTTGTTGTGCAGCCGGACCGCGGCCATGCCCGCCTTGCCGTCGGCCCCCGGCACCGCCACGCCGTAGACCACGGCCTGATCGACCTCGTGGCGAGCGCTGACGGCCGCCTCCACCTCGGTGGTGGCGACGTTCTCACCCTTCCACCGGAAGGTGTCGCCCAGTCGGTCGACGAACGAGGCGTGCTTGAGCCCCTGGTCCATCATGAGGTCGCCCGAGACGAACCAGGCGTCGCCGTCGCTGAAGGCGTCGCGGATGATCTTCTTCTCCGTGGCCTCCTTGTCGGTGTAGCCGTCGAAGGGCTGGGAGTCGGAGATGCCGCTGATCAACAGTCCGGTGCCGCCCTTGCCGACCCTGGTCAGTCGGCCGTCCGCGCCGCGGCGGGGCTCCCCGGTGTCCGGGTCGTAGTCCACGATCGCGAAGTCCATCGGGCAGTAGCCTGTGGTCTTGGCGACGTTGAAGGCGTTGACGAAGGCGATGTTGCACTCGCTGGCCGCGTAGAACTCACAGATCCGATCGACGCCGAACCGCTCTTGGAACTCGTCCCAGATCTCGGGGCGGAGCCCGTTGCCCGTCATCACCCGGATGGAGTGGTCACGGTCGCCCGGGCCGGGCTCCTGGTTGAGCAGGTAGCGGCAGATCTCGCCGATGTAGATGGCGGCGGTGGCCCGGGCGGCGCGGGCCTGGTCCCAGAACTTCGACGCGGAGAAGTGCTCCTCGATGGCCAGACACGCGCCGGCGGCGAGGACGCAGCCGAGGCCGACCGTGAGTGCGTTGTTGTGGTACATCGGCAGCGGGCACAGCAGGACGTCGTCCTTCTTGAGCCGGACGCCCGACAGTCCGAAACCGGCCAGCGCCCGGTTCCAGCGGTAGTGGGACATGGTCGAGGCCTTGGGCAGGCCCGTGGTGCCCGAGGTGAACACGTAGTACGCGGTCTCATTGCCCAGCGTCTCGTCGGCCTCGGGCGGGTTGGTGGCGCCGGCGTCCGCGTCCAGCTTCTCCAGCTCGTCCTCGAGCCAGATCAGATCGGAGAGCTCGTCCGGGCGGTGACCGGCGGTGAAGTCGCGGAACGGGAGGTCGACCTCGGATCCCACGGCGATCAACTCGCCGAGCCACTTCTCGCGGGGGATGGACTCGGCGGCCTCGGCGCACTCCGCCCCGATGAGGACGACCTTCGAGTCGATGATCTTCTGCGAGTGCTCCAGAACCTCACCGCGCTGGTGGTGATTGAGCAGACCCACCGAGGCACCCGCCTTGACGGCACCGAGGATGGCGAGCATGACCTCGGGCCGGTTGACCATGCAGATCCCCACGGTGTCGCCACGCCGGACCCCACGGGCCCTGAGTACCTCGGCGACGCGGTTGGCGCGTCGGTTCGCCTCCCCGTAGGAGACCTCGGAGCCGAGGAACCGCATGAAGGGGGCGTCCGGCTGCGAGGCCGCCAGTTCCTGGAACCTGCGGCCGATCGAGAGCTTGTCGGTCCCCCGGGAGGTGCGGACGACCCGGAGACCACGCAGAACTGTCGGCAGATCCGAGATGAGGGAGGGCAGTCCGCCCGCCAGGTCCAACGGGGTGAGGGTCTTGGCTCCCTGCGATGCCCTGCGGGTGGTCTCAGTGGACGTGGTGGTCACGGCTTCTCCTCTTTCGGGGTGGTGGGTGACGTGGTTGTAGCTGACTCGGTGGTGGGTGACGTGGTAGTTGGCGACGTGGTTGTGGGTGACGCGGCGGTGAGTGACCTGGCGGGATCCCCGGCAAGGCCCCGCCAGGCGAGCTCGACGACCACCCCCGCGGCCACCGATTTGGGTGTGGACCGGTGCGCGACGCGATCGGCGACCGCCTCGCCGGCCCCGACGAGCGCTGTGGCGACCACTTCGAGCACCTCGCGACTGCGCCCGTCCACCGAGTTCTGCGCCAGCAGGTCGGTGGTGAGATCCACCAGGACGGAACGGGTCTTCTCGACCTCCTCGCTGAACGCGGGTTCGGCGACGGCCTGGCGGTACACGACGTTCCAGGAATCCGTGTGATCGTCCACGTAGTCGAGGAACGCCTCCACGACGTTCTCCAGACTGTGACGTGCGCCGGTGCCGCTGGTCGCCGCGGAGGTGAGGTGCTCGATGAGCCGCCCGGATTCACGGGTGACGCACGCGGAGAACAGTTCCTCCTTGGAGCCGTAGTAGAGGTACAGCATCGGCTTGGAGATCTTGGCGTCCTTGGCGATGGTGTCCATCGACGCCGACCGGTAGCCGAGATCGGAGAACACGCGAATGGCCGAGTCCAGCATCTGCTGTTCGCGGATCGCGCGCGGGATGCGTTTCGTCCCCGTCGTCACAAGACTCCTTCCGGCGGGACGTGGTGTCGTGTCCCACACCAACTTACCGGCCAGTAAGTAGTTGTGGGCGACACTCCACGCGATCCGTGGTGTGCAGGGTGATACCCTTTCGGCATCGGCATGCCTCGCGGCACGCGCCAGTGCACACCATTCTCGTGACCCGCAGGGAGAACTCGATGAGCTTCGGTACCGGAGCGCTCGCCAGCGCAGTCGGCGGAATCGTCCTCGGCGGCATCGTCGCCTTCGGCGCCAGCTCCGCGCTGGCCGAGAACTCCATTCCTGAGGTCTCCCAGCCGCCTGCGGACCAGGCCCTCCTGGGCCAGGTCGAGTACGGCGCCCGCTAGTCCCTCCCCGCGCCGGCCGAGGTGACCCGCGGGATCCGTCTCGGTGCAGGCGCGCGCGACGCGGTCGTCGTCTTCCTCGCCTTCCTCCTCCTGGCCTGCCTGCAGGCCCCGGGTCTGGTCGTTCCCGACACCAAGTACGACCTCGTCGTCGACCCGGGTCGCTTCCTCGCGCAGGCCACCCACCTGTGGACCGGTCTGTCGTTCGGCGGTCAGGTCCAGAACCAGGCATACGGGTATCTCTTCCCCCAGGGGCCGTTCTTCGTGCTCTTCGACCTGGTCGGGATGCCCGCCTGGCTGACTCAACGCCTGTGGTGGGCTGTCCTGTTGACGGTCGCCTACGTCGGTGTGGTCCGGGTGGCGGCCGCACTGCGGATCGGCACGCGCCCGACCCGGGCGGTCGCGGGGATCCTCTACGCCCTCGCCCCGCGGATGCTCGGCGACCTCGGCTCGATCTCCTCCGAGATCTGGCCCGTCGCGCTGGCCCCGTGGGTGCTGCTCCCGGTGGTGCGGGTACTGCAGGGACGCATGTCCCCGCGGCGGGGTGGGGCCGGTGCCGCGCTCGCCCTGGCGATGATGGGGGCGGTCAACGCGGCCGCGACCGCCATCGCCTGCCTACCGGCGATCCTCTGGTGGCTGATGTTCCGACCCGGACGGACATGGGCCCGGCTCGCGGCGTGGTGGCTGCCCCTGTCTCTCGCGGCGTGCGTGTGGTGGGCGGTCCCCCTGGTCCTCCTGGGTCGGGTCTCCCCCCCGTTCCTGGACTACATCGAGTCGGCTGAGGTCACCACGCGGTGGTCGTCGGCGACCGAGGTGCTGCGCGGGGCCGCGACGTGGGTGCCGTTCGTGTCCACGGACCGGGTGGCCGGCGCAGCTCTCACCAGCGAACCGGTGTTCGTCCTGGCCACCGGGGTGATGGCGGCTGTCGGCGTGGTGGGTCTGGTCCACCGGGGGATGCCGGCCAGGGGCCGGCTCCTGACCATCGCCGCGGTCGGACTGGTGGCGATGGCCGCGCCGTGGGTCGGGCCTGCCGGCGGTGGACTCGCCGAGGCCCTCCGCGGATTCCTCGACGGCGCCGGCGCGCCACTGCGCAACCTCCACAAGTTCGACCCCCTGCTCCGCCTGCCGTTGGTGCTGGGCACCGCCCATCTGCTGTCGGTCCTCCTCTCCGGCCTGCGCGGGGAGTCCGGGCGATCGCGGCAGGCGCAGCCGGCCGCCGGCGGCTGGACCGCGCTGGCGCACCCCGAGCGGAACCGCCGGGTCGCCGTCGCCATGGTCGTCGTGCTCGCGGGCACCGTCACTGTGGCTCCGGCGTTGCTCGGCCGGCTCGCGCCGGTGGGCGCCCATGCCGCTGTCCCCGATCACTGGGCTGAGGCCGCCGGGTGGCTCTCGGAGAACGCACCGGTGGCCCGGCCGGGGGCCACCGACGTCGACGGTGGCGGTCACGAGATGGACCCGGCCGCGACGACGCGGGCCCTGGTGGTCCCGGGATCGTCCTTCGGTCGACAGGTCTGGGGTGTCACCCGGGACGAACCGCTGCAACCGCTGGCCACCACGCCGTGGGCGGTCCGGGACTCGGTGCCACTGCAGCCCGCGCCGGCGATCCGCGCTCTCGACGCCGTCCAGCGCCGCCTGGCGGACGGCGACCCCGCCCCGGGGATGGCGGCCACGCTCGCCTCGCTCGGTATCGGCTATCTGGTGGTGCGCAACGACCTCACCGCCGACTCCGGCGCGCCCCGGCCGATCCTGGTGCACCAGGCGATCGACGGATCCCCGGGACTGGTCAAGGTCGCGGAGTTCGGGGAACCGGTCGGGGGAACGGACGTCGGTGACGAGGCGGGTGGGGGCGCCACGGTCGACGACCTGGCCACGGTCGACACGGTCGACACGATCGACGACGAGGTGGCCGTGGTCCCCGACTCGGGCCTCCGCCCGGCCTATCCCGCGATCGAGATCTACCGGGTCGATTCCCGGCTGGGCTCGGACGCCGCGTCGCCGGGGCCACCACGATCGGCCACCGCCCCGTACACCGTGGAGGTGCGCGACCTTCCGGTGGTGGCCGGCGGGCCGGAGTCCCTGTCGCGGCTCGACGACCTGTTGGCCGCGCGGGACACGGTCGGGTCCCCCGCCCGGGTGACGAGACTGCTCGAGGTCGACGCCCGGGAGGCGGGCGTGGAGCCCGCCTCCGATCCCTTCCCGAGGCCGCGGCCGGTCGCGGCCACAGGTCCCGTCCTCACGGATTCACCGACGGACCGCGAGACCGACTTCGGACGCCTGGACCACCACTCGTCGGCGGTCCGGTCCGAGGGCGATCCGCGTCGCAGCCGTGGCGCGGTCCCGGACTACGCGGCCACGGTCTCCGACACCGAGCCGGCGCGGGCGCAGGCCCGCTGGTGGGACGCGCGGGTGCGGGTCTCGTCCTCGGCATCCGACTCCGCCCAGATCGGCCCGGTGCGGCCCTCCCGTTCGGTGGCGGCCGCGGTCGACGGAGACCCGGACACCGCCTGGCGTTCCGGGGGTTACGGCACGGCCTTCGGGCAGTGGATCGAGATCGCGCTGCCCGAACCCGTCGACCGGGGCCTGCTCCGGATCACCGTGCCTGTCCCCGAGGCCGGTCCCGAGGCCACCAGTCTGCAGATCCGGACGGATTCTGGCACCACCACCGCGTTCCCGGCAGGTGGTGGTGAGCTCGTCGTGGCACTCCCCCCGGGCCCCACGGAGACCGTGAGGGTCACGGCGACGGGCTTCGCAGACGGGGGTCGGGGAACCTACTTCGAGGTGTCGGACATCGGGCTGAGCTCGGCCGGCGAGGAGATCCCTCTACTGCGGGTGGTGGCGCTGCCGGACCGGCCCGCCGATGCCGCGGCGCCGTCCGGATGGCTGCTGCGCCAGGAACTGGGGGGCCGGTCCGACTGCGTCCACGGCGGCACCCCGGTCGAGGGGCTGGCCGGCGCGGAGGAGGAGACCGGCGCGGTGCGGTGTGCCCCGGAGCTCGCCATCGAGCCCGAGGAGCCGGCCCGTTTCGCCCGCCTTCTCGACGTTCCAGCCGGGACCTCGGTACGCCCCCAGCTCCTCGTGCGACCGAGGGTCGGGGAGGCCCTGGACGACGTCCTGCGTGGCGACCCCACCACCCGCGCGCGCCAGGTCCGGGCGGAGGGGGAGTCCCTGGTGACCGACCCCGCCGGTGGACCCTCGGCGGCCGTCGACGGGGACCGGTCGACCAGCTGGTACGCCCCCGACGTCCCCTCGCCGACGGTGGAGCTGGGGTTGCCCGGCCGCCACCTGGTCGGCTCACTCAGGCTGTGGGCGCCGCGCTCGGACGCACCGGCGGCTCCCGGGGTCATCACGGTGGACACCGGGCTCCAGACCACGCGCGTCGACCTCGACGAGCTCGCGACCGAGGAGGACGGCTCCGTCGTCGTCCCGCTCCCCGCCGACCACACCGATACCGTCACGGTCCGGATCGACGCCGCGGACGAGGTACGGGCCCCGGATGGGACCCGGGTCCCGGCCGGGATCGCCGAGGTGTGGGTTCAGGACGCCGCGGGCGCCCGGATCGGTGCCCTCCCGGCGGCGGATGGCGAACCGGTCACCCTGTCCTGTCAGGACGGACCCCGGTTGGTCGTCGGCGACCGGACGGTCCCCACCCGCCTGTCGACCACGCGGCGCGAGCTGCTCGAGGGCCGCGCGATCGCCGTCGAACCGTGCGACGACGACCCCGTCGCGATGCCCGCCGGGCCGGTGGAGGTCTCGGTGGATCCCGGGGAGGCGTTCTCGGTGGACACGGTGGGCCTCGTCGTCGTCGACGCGGAGGCCGCCCCGGGCGCGCCCGCTCTGGGCGGGGAGCTGCAGGCGACCCGGGCGGTCACGACGGTCCGGTGGGAGGCCTCGCGCCGGGAACTGCACGTGCCCGCCGCCCCGCGGGAGCGCGTCCTGGTGGTGCCGGAGTCGGTGACCCCCGCGTGGCGGGCCCGGCTGGTCGCCGACGACGGCACCGAGTTGCCTGATGCCCGCCCGGTGACCGTGGACGGCTGGAAGCAGGGTTGGGTCCTGCCCGCGTCCGGAACCGGGGCCACGCTCGTGCTCACCGTTCCCCTCGACGGGCCGTACCGGGCGGCGTTGGTGACCGGACCGTTCGCGCTGGCAATGGTCCTGACCCTGTTCCTGCTCCGCGGTCGCGACCGCGCAGGCGCCCGCGCCGAGGTGCGTCGCGGCGGCGGAGTCGTGACCTGCCTCGCGACGGTGGCCCTCGCCTACGCACTGGCCGGACCTGTCGGGCTGGGACTGGCGGTGGTGCTGACCGGCGGTGCGCTCGTGACCAGTCGCCACCTGGGCGCGGGGCGGGCGCGGGACCTGTTGGTCGTGGGCTCGGGTGTGGGGATCGTCGCCGGGGCCGCGGTGCTGTCCCGCGCACCCTGGCCGGACCCGCTGGGGTACGCCGGTGACGGCTGGCTCCCTCAGGTGGCGACCGTGGCGGGACTCGTCTGCGCCGGGGTGGCCGCGGCCTGGCCGTCGGTGCTCGGTGTGCCGCGGGGAGTTCGCCGGGGGGCGGACCAACGACCCGACGGCACCTCCACGAGCGCGTAGCTCGCCGCCGCGAGAACGGTGGAGATCACGACGGTGATCAGCCAGATCTCGAGCATGTGCCCGGAGAACATGGGCACGAACGCGATCTGGAACGCGAAGTGCAGGACCAGGACGTGCCACAGGAACACCCCGTAGGACCACCGGCCCAGCATGCCCATCACTGGGGAGTCCAGCAGCGCGAACCGCTGCCCCCGCGGAGCCAACGTGACCGGCGCCAGCAGACAGAACGCCACCACGGCTCCCAGTGCGGTCCGGGCCGCGAACTCGGGGCCGGACGGGTGCACGAAGCCTTCGGTGAACCACTGCGGGACGGTGCTGACGCCGAGCGCCGCCGCGGAGACGGCCCACCAGCCCCATCGTGCGTGCCGGTGTCGGGCCAGCGACGCCAGCCGACCGGGCGGGGCGGCGGCGAGCTCGGCGAGGATCATCCCCGCCGCGAACCAGGAGGCGAACGCCGGGGGGAGGATCTGGTCGTTGACCCGTTCGGGTAGTCCGAGCCCGTACCAGGGGACCAGAGCCCACGCCAGGCTCAGTACCCCCACGGCGGCGATCACCGGGATCCGCCACCGCGCCGCGCGGCCCCGCAGCCCGGCCAACGCCCACCACAGCAGCGGCAGGACGAGGTAGAACGACATCTCCACGGACAGCGACCACGCGTGGGTCAGGCCCTCGACCAGCGAGTCGGGGACGTACACCTGCGTCAGGGTCAGGTTGGCGATCCAGGTCGAGGCCGAGGTGCGGGCGTTCTGGGGGATGAGGAGGAACGCCGCGGCCACCACGACGAGATAGGCGGGCATGATCCGGACGAGCCGCGAACGCAGGTAGGACTTCGGTGACCGGGCGGTACCGGGTCCGCCCCGACGGGCGTGCAGGGCGTGGGCTCGCCACAGCAGGAAGCCGGAGAGCGCGAAGAACACGGCCACGGACAGGTCGAACCGGCCCCAGAGTCGGTTGATCGCCGATCCCGTGGAGGACCCGGTCTGGAACGCGACGTGAGTGGTGAGGACGGCGATCGCGGCGACCGCGCGGAAGCCCTCCAACGCCGGCACGAACCCGGTCGCGGACGGGAGAGTTCCGACTTGTCGGTCGGGGGTGGCGAATGCGTTCTTCATCACTGTTAATCTTCTCCTGATGATGGTCCGGTCCGGCGACCGACCCGGAAGCTATCCGGGGGTAACCGGTGGATCCAGGGCGACTCCAGGAGGACAACCGATGGCACGACAGAGCAGTTCCGCGGGACGGAGGTCGTCAGTGCCCGCACTGGTCCTCGTCGGGCTCGGCGCGTTCCTCATCACTATCGCACTGGCACTGGTCTTCTTCGTGGTGCCGACGCAGAAGAAGACCCCGCTGGACATCAACACCACCACGGTCACCAACACCACGCAGGGTGCGGTACTGGTCGGCGCGGCACTGGCCGGCAACTCGCCGACCGAACTCAACGCCGACCGCCCCGAGTGCCGCGACGGGGGCGCGAACGACGACGAGGACGCGGCCGGCGGTTCGCCCGACGAAGGCGCGACCGACGACGAGCAGGTCGTCGAGACCCCGGGCGGTCCGGCCGCCGACGACTCGGATGTCCAGTTCCCGGTCACCTGCTTCATCGACAACGACATCCCGCTCTACTCGCAGCGCCGCGTCCAGGCGGTCGAGCCGTCGGACGCCGAGATCATCACGTTCCAGGCCGCGCAGTCGCTGCTCCGTGAGGACAAGAGCGGATCGGACGGGGTAGAAGGCCTGGTCAACGCGTCGATCGACCGGGTCACCGTGGACCGGGTGACCGCCGAGCCGACCGACGAGGCCGTGAGCACCCTGCAGCTGGCCGCCACCGGTGCCGGCGACGAGACCGCACCGGCCGGGTTCGTCCGACGGGGTCTGCAGTACAAGTTCCCGTTCGACACCGAGCAGCGGGACTACGACTACTTCGACGCCAGCACCTTCACCACCAATCCGATCTCCTTCGTCGGTGAGACCACCGTCGGCGGCATCGACGCGTACGAGTTCCGTCAGGAGCTCGGACCGATCGACATGTGGTCCTCGATCCGCGATCATTTCGCCTCGATCAGCGACGGGTACGACCCCGCCGTGGAGGCCGTCCTGGCCAGCTATCGGCGCGAGGGCATGACCGCGGGACAGTGGGGTCTGGCGGGTGACCCGGAGCGTGAGGTCGACATGCGTCGCTTCTACACCAACACCCGCACGGTGTACGTGAACCCCGAGACCGGTCAGGTCGTCAACGGCAGCGAGAACATCTACCAGTTCTTCGCCGAGGACCAGGACGAGGCAGAGGCCTTCGTCAACGATGCGGCGGGCATGGAGGAAGAGCGGGCCGAGCCCACTCGGACGGCCGTCCGGTTCGAGTCCGGGTGGAACGAGGAGACCCAGGAGCGGACCCTGTCCGCCGCCCAGGAGACGGCCGACACCCTCAACACGTTCGGTCGCATCCTGCCGGCGGTGCTGGGCGTGCTCGGCGTCCTGGCCGTGCTCGGCGGGATCCTGCTGGGCGTGCGCGGCGCCGCCGGTGGTCGCACCGGACGGGGGACGCGCGCCACCCGTGGCGCCCGCGGGGACGGGGTAGCCGGGCCGGCGCCGCGCGCATGACGGCCCGCTGACCCGGGCCCCCTTAGACCCGGTCCCCCGCCGACCCGGTCCCACGAGAAGAGCGTCCCGCACACATCGCCCGAGAGGCGGGTGTGCGGGACGCTCTTCTCGTCGGCTGGCCTGGGGTGGCCTGCCAGCTCGGACGCTCAGGCGGGACGGACCCTCAGGGCCCGCCAGCCGGCGACGAGGGTGGTGAGGACGACGACGACGAGGGTCGCCCCGAGAACCGAGGACAACTCCCGGGGCACCGCCCACACGGCCGCGGCGGTGAGCAGCAGGCCGATCCACGCGATCCCCGCCTCCACGGTCCGGTTGGCGGCGATGGTCGACAGGAGGAACGCCTGCAGGACGCTCAGGGTGACGCCGAGGCTCGCGAAGGCCCACAGCACCCCGGTGACCGGCCGGTAGCCCTCGCCCACCACGGCCGGCACGAGCGGCGCCGCCACCACGGCGGCGAGCACCACCACCGCGCCGATCCCGAGCAGTACGCCCACGGCCGAGCGGACCGCACCGCGGTGGCCGGCGGGGTCGGCCATCCTCGGGTAGAGCACGGTGCCGACCGCCTGGGGCAGCCAGAACGCGGCCTTGGCGGCCACCGCGCCGAGCGCGTAGCGGCCGGCGTCCTCGGGCGAGAGCAGAGCGCGGGCCAGGAGAAGGTCGACCGAGGTCAGCGCCATCATCACCAGTTGGACCTGGCCGGCGGCCAGCACGGCCGTCACACCGGGGGACGACACCACGGCGCCGCCGGCCCGGGTGCGGGAACCCCTCGTCGTCGTCGACCTGCCCACCCCGGCGGCCACCAGACGGGCCACGAGCCAGGCACCCGCCACACCGACCGCTCCCGCCGCGAGCGCCGTCCCGACCCCGCCACCCGCGGCCAGCACCGCGACCGCCGGGATGACCTTGCCGGCTCCCGCCAGCGCGAGCACCATCGCGAGGGCGCGGAACCGCTCGGCGCCCTGCAGCAACCCCTGTTCGGCGGCCAGCAGGCACAACACCGGCCCGGGGGACAGCGCGGCGGCGGTGGCGAGGACAGGGGTGTCGAGCAGGTGGGACACCGGGGCCACGGCGAGCGCCGCGATGAGCGCCACGAGTAGCGCGACCCGCGCGCCCAGGGAGCGCAGTGCCTCGTGCGGGACCCCTCTGACGAGCTCCCGTGCCACGACGGCCTGGAGCGCCAGCGACGGCACCGCGACCAGCAGTTGCGCGGAGAGCAGGGCGGCGAACGCGCCGTACCCCTCGGGCCCGAGCCAGCGGGAGGCCGGCAGGTGGAGCAGGTACGCGGCGATGTTGGCCACCAGGGACCCGAGCGTCACCGCCCCGGCACCGGTCAGGAAACGCCTGGTCGCGGAGCCGGGTGCCGCCGCGCGTGCCTGAGGGTCCACACCGGTGATCGTAGGGTGTCGCCCGCGACCTCGGCGCGTCGGACGGCATGGTGGAATGTGCCCATGTCAGCCACCGGGACCGGTCCGCGCCACGGACCCGCGGGTCCGGGCCCGGTTCCGGTTCCGGTGCCAGATTCGCGGGTGGCCGTCGCGGTGGATGCCGCGGTCGGGGTGGTGATCACGGCGCTGTTGCTGGCCGGCCTGGCCCGCCCGGGGTTCCCGTTGCTCCGGGACTGGGTGGCCACGCCGACTCCGCCGCTGTCGGACGCCGCTCTGGGCCTCGGCGAGTCGGCGGCGCGGGCGGTGCCGCAGGACGTGGCGGTGGCCTGGGCGACCCGCGCTCTGGAGGGCATCGGACTGCCGCTGTGGCCGCTGACGGGGCTGCTCACGGCGGCGTTCTGCGTGTGGATAGCGGTCGCCGCGGGCGCTCTGGTCCGGCAGGTGGTCCGCGGGGTGACCAGTGCGGGCGTCGACACCCCGGGGTGGTCGGGCCACCTGGTGAGGCTGCCGGCCGTCGTGGTGGCGGTGTGGAATCCGCTGGTCGTGGAGCGTCTCCTCCAGGGCCACTGGTCCCTGCTGGCCGGGGTGGCCGCGGTCGTGACGTTGCCGGTGCTGCTGGCCGGCCCGAGGCCCCGCCTCGCGGCGGCGTGCGCGGCGGTGGCCGTGGCGGGGCTCACCCCGATCGGCTGGGTGCTGGCGGTGGTGGCCGCAGCGGTGTCGTTGGCCTGCGGGGCGCGCCGACGGGCGAGGTCGGCCGCGGTGCTCGCGGCGGTGGCCGCGGTGACCGCGCTGCCCTGGGTGCTGGCCACTGTGCTCGGGGGCGGCGGGGCGGGCGGCGTCGGCGAGGGCGGCGGGTTCGCGGTCGGAGGGACCCCCGGGGTCGCTGCGTTCGCGGCCCGCGCCGAGACCGGAATCGGCACCCTGGGCTCGGTGGTGGCGCTGGGCGGGATCTGGAACTCCGCGGCCGTCCCGCCCTCCCGCACGAGCTGGTGGGCGGCCGCGGCACTGGTGCTCCTCCTGGCGGTCTGGGCCGTGGCGGCCCCCGGAATCTGGCGGGCCCGGCGTGACCCGACGGTCCGCGCCACGGTCCCCCTCGCGCTGGTCACCTGGCTGCTCGTGGCCCTGTCGGCGACGGCCCCTGGGATCGCCGCGCTCGCGGCGGTGGTCGACGCGATCCCGGCGGCGGGCCTGCTGCGCGACACCCAGAAGTTCGTGGCGCTCGCCCTGCCGGCCACCGTGCTCGCCTGGGGCCTGGCGGCTCGGGCGCTGGCCCCCCGGCTACGACCCGTCGGGGCGGCGGTGCTGCTCACGGCCGTGGCCGTCGCCGCCGTACCCGACGCCCCGCGCGTGCTGTGGGACTCGCTCCATCCGGTCACGTACGGCGAGGGGTGGGCCCGGGTGGCGGAAATCGTCGACGGCCGGCCCGGCGACATGCTGGTCCTGCCGGCCGGGTCGTTCCGTTCCACCCCGCTGTGGGCTGGCGGGGCCGCCGTGCTCGACCCCGCACCCCGGATGCTTGACACGCGGGTCCTGGTCCCCGGTGATCTGGTGGTGGGCGGTGCCGGCACGGTGACGGGGGAGGGTGACCGCGCCCGCGAGGCCACCGAGGCGCTGCTACGCGGCGACCACCCCCGCACGCTGACCGCACTGGGGGTGCGGTGGGTGCTCGACGAGCGCACCTCCGCCGGCCCCCGGGGGGAGTCCGACCGGACTCTGTCGGCGACGACGACGAGGTTCGCCGACCCCGAACTCGTCCTCTACGAACTGGGTGGGACGGACGGTCAGGAGCTCGCCGTGCCGCCGCCCGCCCCGCCGCCCGCGTCCCAGTCCTCCCGGGCTGCGGTCCTCGCGGCGCACGTGGCGTGGCTGGTCACCGGTCTGGCGGCGATGATCCTCGCCGCGGTGGGCCGCCGATCACCCCGGTGACCCGTCGTCCTTCGGTGACGGCGGTGAGGACCTCCGCCATCGCCGACGCGGTCGCGGGCCATGAGAGCGCGGCGGCCTTGCGTCGCGCGGCCTCGCCCATCCGGTCACGGAGTTCGGAATCGGCCAGCAGACGTTCGGTGGCCGTCGTCATGGCCGCGACGTCGTCCACGAGCAGGCCGGTCTCGCCGTCGTCGATCGAGTCCCGCAGCCCGGCCGCGTGGTGGTATCCGATGGTGGGGACACCGTGCTGCGCGGCCTCGGAGACGGCCAGACCCCACCCTTCTTTCCTCGAGGGCATGAGGTGGAGCGTCGCGGCGGCGAGGATCCGGTGCTTGGTGGCCTCGTCCACGTGACCGTGGAACACGACCGCACCCGCGGGGTGACGGGGCCCGGCGCCGTCCTGACCCCTGTCTCGGTCTCGGTCCTGGTCTCGGTCCAGACCCCGTTCGGCCGCGTACTCGCGGAGGCGGTCGGACCACCAGCCACTGCCGATGACGTCCAGCACCAGGCCGGGGTGGGTCCCACGGAGCGCCGCCACGACGTCCAGGGCGTCCTCGACATGCTTGTGCGGCACGAGTCGGGACAACACCGCCAGGTGCGGGCCGTCGGCGCGGGTCCCGGGCCCGCCCGGGCGCACGCCGTCAGGCAACGGGTCCAGACCGTTGCGGACCACCGCGATCCGCTCCGGAGCCACTCCGAGCTCGACGAGCTCCTCCGCCGACGGAAGTGACACGGTGACGTACTGGCTGCCCGAGTGCACTCGCGGCGAGAGGCGCGACTCGATCCACCAGCCGATCCTCGAGACCAGCCACCCGGCGACGGGCCACTGCTCGCGGTGGATGTGGTGGACCAGCACCACCACGGGCGCGGTGGTGGCGAAGCGGGAGAAGAACGGGACGCCGTTCTGGGTGTCGACCACGACGTCGGGTCGTCGCAACCGACCGAGCGGGCCCACCCCGAACCGACCGAGGAGAATCGCCCCGAGTGCCCGCGGGTACACGGTGAAGCGGCCGCCGCCACGGCTGATCGTGACCCCTGCCCCTGCCCCTGCCGCTGCCGCGGAACTTGGCCCGGCCCCGGCGAGACCTCGTCTCACGTCCGAACGGGGCGCTCCACGGGGACGGGAGGTCCGGTAGACGACGGTGTGCCCGGCGGCCGCCAGGCCGTCCGCGACGTGCTCCAGGTAGCGCTCACTGCCGCCGCCCTGTGGATGGGTGCTGTCTCGCCAGCACAGCAGCAGGATTCGAGCCACGGCGCACACTGTACGCAGCGCGGATCGGCCACGGGCCCGCCGGTATCGTCTCCGCTGTGACCCCACCTGCAGATCATCGGTCCGGCGCGCTCCGTTCGGTGGCCCGCCGGGCGAGTCTCGGACGCTCGCTCGGTCTCCTGCGGTCGTTCCCGCTCGAGCAGTCCGACCCGGATGCCTTCTACTCCGGCTTGGCGCGCGACACGGTCGAACTGGTGGCGGACCTGTGGGCGGACGCCGGGGACCTGGCGCCCGCCGGGCCGGGGGCGAGACTCCCGGGCCTCACGGTGCTCGACGTGGGGGGCGGGCCCGGGTACTTCTCGGACGCCTACGCCGCCGAGGGGGCGCGCTACGTCTCCGTCGAACCCGATGTGGGGGAGATGTCGGCGGCCGGACTGGACCAGGCGGGGTCGGTCCGGGGGAGCGGGATGTCGCTGCCCATCCGGTCGGGCTCGGTGGACGTGTGCATCTCCTCCAACGTGGCCGAGCACGTGCCCGAGCCCTGGACGATGGCCGAGGAGATGTGCAGGGTGACGAGGCCCGGCGGCCTCGTCGTGGTCTCCTACACCCTGTGGTACGGCCCGTTCGGTGGCCACGAGATGGGAGTGACGCACTACCTCGGTGGGCATCGCGCGCGGCGACTGTACGAACGTCGCCACGGCCGCCCGCCGAAGAACGTGTACGGCGAATCGCTGTTCCGGGTGGGGTGCGCCGAGGGTCTCGAGTGGGCGCGTGGGACGGGATCGGGTGACCTGCTCGCCGCCTTCCCGAGGTATCACCCACGGTGGGCGTGGTGGCTGGTGCGGGTGCCGGTGGTGCGCGAGGTCCTGGTGTCGAATCTCGTGGTGGTGCTGCGGGCGCGCTAGCTGTTCTGTCCACGCAGGTTGGGTACGCGGTG
>NZ_NTGA01000020.1 GCF_002289575.1 Dietzia natronolimnaea | reverse complement strand
AGCCGTCCTCGCACTCCATGAATCAGCGGGGCTAGGCCCTTCCCCCGCACACTTCTTCAGACCCGAACCCCACTACTGCGCTGGTGAGAATCACCCCTGGGAGGCGGACGGGTATCGGCAGCCGACCTCGTCGTCGTCACCAACAGGGCCGTCCACCGCGGACGCCCGCGGTTCGCTACTCAACTCCGTGCTGCGGCGCCGGTTGTCACGAGGCCAATCGCCCGACCTGACCCCCGAGAATCCGCCGGACCGACGGCGAAAACACCAGGATCAAATTCACTGTGCTCAGAAGGCCGAACACCCACCAGAACCCGTAGAAAAAGGCCTTCTGCTCGGCCGGCAGGGCGACGACGGGCGACCACATCAGCACGATCTCGCCCGCGATCCATCCGAGGTGCCCGAGCGCGACGACCACCGCGAAGTACCACTGCCACGCGGACGGCGCACCTCGCCGACCCCGCGCCCGCAGAGCGCGGACCAGGAGCCCGGTGAGGATGGCCCCGCCCACGCCCAGAAGGCCGAGGATCACACCGGGCAGGACGTAGTCGCTGAAGGGGGTGTTCCGCAGCCACGCGGTGTCGAAGCCCATGGCCGGACTCTCGGCCGCGAACATCAGGCCTGGGCTCCCGACGAACGCCCCGACGGACCAGAATCCCATCCCGGCCACCAGCGAATACGCCGCCCATGATCCCCTGGTCTTCATCGCGCCACCTCCCTCCCGGGCCCTCTCGAGTCCACCCCCGGCCCGCATTCCATTGTGCTTCGCACAGCCGAGGCGGATGATGAGGATCGAGTGATAAATCCAGGTGAGGGCACGTCACGAGTGGCGAACCCTCGCCGATGCTCGAGCAAGGAGGCACACGATCATGCGCACTTTGATCGTCTATGAATCGATGTACGGGTGCACCCACGACATCGCTGATGCGATCGCCCGGGGCGCCGGGCAGGTGGGAGACGTCACGACCGTCCCCGTCTCGCATGCCGGTGACGAGGACACCTCGGCCTATGACCTGGTGATCGTGGGCGGCCCCACCCACGTCCACGGGATGAGCCGCGAGGCGACCCGGCAGGGCGCGGTCGAGGCCGCCGCCCGACCGGACAGCACGCTGACGGTCGAGCCCGACGCGGCCGGCGCGGGAATCCGGGAGTGGCTCGGCGAGCTCTCCCCGCGCGAGGGGGCCGCGGCGGCGTTCGACACCCGCGTCGACAAGCCCGCGATCCTCACCGGTCGCGCGTCCAAGGGGATCGCGAAGAGGCTGGCGGGCCTGGGGTTCCGCCTCGCAGCGGAGCCTGAGAGCTTCCTGGTCAACTCCGAGACCGAGCTGATCCAAGGCGAGGCGGCCCGCGCCGAGGAGTGGGGGCAGAGGGTGGCCGCGCGGATCTAGGGTCCCGGCGCCGGGCGCCGACGACGACACGCTGCCGCCGGGGGCCGACGACGACGGGACGCTCCGCTCACTGACCCCCGAACCAGGCCCGGCTGAGCTCGGCGTACCGCCCGTCCGTCCGCAGCAGCTCCTCGTGGGTCCCGGATTCGACGATCCGGCCGTGCTCCATCACCAGGATTCGGTCGGCGGCCGCCGCCTGACTCAACCGGTGCGCCACCACCAGCGCGGAGCGGCCACGCAGCACGGCGGCGGCCGCGGAGTCGAGCCTGCGGGCCCCGGCGGATCCCGCCTCGGCGGTGGCCTCGTCGAGGATCACCACCTGCGGGTCGGCCAACGCCACGCGTGCCAGGGCGATCATCTGCGACTGCATGGGGTCGAGCGGGTGCCCGCCCTCGCCGATCACGGTGTCGATGCCGCTAGGGAGGTCGTCCACCCAGTCCGCCCCCACGGTCTGCAGGGCCGCGCGCACCTCGGCCAGACCGGCCTCGGGGCGGGGCGCCCGGACGTTCTCGGCCACGGTGGTCGCGAAGGAGTGCACCTCCTGGGAGACCATGGCGATGTGCTGGCGCAGGACGAGCGGGTCCACGTCGGACAGCGTCACCCCGCCCATCCGCGCGGTCCCGGCGGTGGGCACCACGGACCCGGCGGCCACCAACGCCAGGGTGCTCTTGCCCGCTCCGGTGGAGCCGACCACGGCCACCACCTCGCCGGGCGCGATCTGAAGGTCGATGCCCGTGAGCGCTGGGGCACCCTCGCCGTACGAATGGCTGACCCCGGCCAGCTCGAGCGAGGCGGGCTCGAGCGAGGCGGTCTCGAGCGTGGCGGGTTCGAGCGAGGCGGTCTCGAGCGTCGCGGTGCGGTCGGGCACCGGCATGGTGATCACCCCGACCATCCGGACCAGCGAGGCCCCGGCGGACTGGACCTGGTCGACCATGCCCACCAACGCGCCGATCGGGTTGAACAGCCGGTGGAACAGCAGGGCCGCGGTGGTCACGGCGCCGGCGGTGAGCGTGCCTGCCTCCACCAGGACGAACCCGACGACGAGCAGCAGCCCGAGGACCGTGACCTCGGCGCGGTTGTTGCGACTGAAGGCGCGGGTGACGAAGTAGAACACACGGATCGACAGGTCCCGCGCGTGCGCGGATGCATCGGTGATCCGGTTCAGCTCGGAGTCCTGGGCATCGTAGGCGTGCAGGGTCCGGGATCCGGCGATGCCGCCGAGGAGCCGGCTGGCGCGGGTCCCGAACGCGGCCCGCTCCGCCGCGTAGATGGGTCCGGACCGAGGCAGGTACCAGCGCAGCGTGGTCCAGTACATGGGCAGCGCGACCAGACCCACCAGCCCGAGCCGCCAGTCGACTGCGGCCAAGCCGATCCCCGAGACGATCACTGTGAACAGCGACTGCACCACCAGCGGGACCACGGTGGTGGCGGCCTGGCTGATCTCGCGCGCATCCTCGGCCACGCGGGAGACCAGGTCACCGGTCTCGGTGGTCTCCATCTGCGCTGCCCCGAGATGCAGGGAGCGGTCCATCACCATCTCGCGCAACCGGGCCACCGTGGGCTCGGTCAACCGCGCGAGCCACGCCTGTCCGGCCCACGCGCAGCCAGCGCCCACGATCCCGGCGACCGCGATCGCCCCCGCGCCCACCCAGACCGCGGTGTAGTCCTGACTCCCGGGCAGCACGTCGACCAGCCAGCCGATCACCCACGGCGCCACCAATCCCGCGACCGACGCGACCAAACCGGTCAGGCCCACCAGGATCAGGTATCCGCGGCGTTCCTTGAGAAGCGGCCACAGCACCGAGAGGGACTGGCGGCCACTGGCCAGCGGCAGCGTGCCGGTAGTGATCAGGGGGATGCTCATCGGTCGACCGCCGCCCGGTAGGACGCGGACTTTTCGCGCAGTTCGAGATGGGTGCCCGAAACCGCCTCGCCACTCCGCGGGAGGTGCACCACCCGGTCGGCGGTCGCGAGGAACGGCGGCGAGGAGGTGACGATCAGCGTCGCCTGCCCCGGCCGACTCGAGCGCAGCCGGCACACCGCCTGGGCGATCTCCCATTCGGTCACCGCGTCCACGGCGCTGGTCGGGTCGTGCAGCACCAGGATGTCCGGGTCGGCGTGCAGGGCGCGCGCGAGCGCGATCCGCTGACGCTGACCGCCGGAGAGGTTGCGTCCCCCCTCCTGGACCACGTGGTCCAGCCCGTCGGGGAAGAACTCGACGATCTCCGCCACGGCCGACGCGGCGAGGACCTCATCGGAAATCAGGTTGTCGTCGTCGTCCAGGGTCGTCTCACCCGGGGCGCCCTCCCCCGGATCGTGGTGGTCGGGGGCGTCGTGGCGCATCGCGATGTTGGATCGGATGGTGCCGACGAACAGGTCCACGCGGTGGGGGGCGACGACGACGTGCTCGGCGATCGCCGGGACCAGGCGGCTGCGTCGATGCCCGCCCACCTCCACGGCGTCGGCACCGTCGCTGTGGCCGGCGATCGCGGCCGTCACCGCCTCGGCGGCGGCGGGCTGCTCGGCCACCAGCGCGACCAGCTCCCCTGCCGTCACCTCGAGGTCCAGCTCCCGGCCGTCGGGCAGCTCCAGTCCGGTGATCTGCAGGTGCGACCCGGCGGGGACCTCCGAGCCGGACTCGTCGACCGGAGCCGAGGCCTGCAGGTCGACCAGGCGCTGCGCGGCACCGTGGGACCGGGCGTAGACGCCCACCATGGCGGTGATGAGTCGCACCGGTTCCTCGAAGAACACGGCCACGCCGACCACCGAGACCAGCGTGCCGATCGCCATCTCCCCCGACAGCACGCGGTACCCGGCGGCCAGCAGCACCAGCGCCAGGACCGCGGCCATGCCGAGCGAGCCGATGCCCTGGACCCGGCCCGTGCGCTCTGCGGTGACGATGCCCGCGTCGGCGGCGGCGCGCGAGGCATCGCGGTACTGCTCTGCCGCCCAGCGCTCCCCGCCGCCGGCCTTGAGCACGCGCAATCCGGTCATGATGTCGGTCGCGCGGTTGCTCGCCAGGCCGATGGCGGTCTGCTGCGCGGTGCTGTGCCGGGAGATGACCCGGCTGGGCAGCGCCACCAGTACCAGGCTCAGCGGGACGCCGATCAGGACGATCAGCCCCACCAGCAGGTCGGTCCACAGCAGGTAGACCGAGATCCCCACGATGCCGATGAGCGCGGACCCGCCCAGGGCGATCTGCCGGAAGATCTGGGCCGCCACGTCGGCATCGGCCGAACACACCGACAGCACGTCGCCCGAGCTCGCGTCGTCCATGGCGCGGCGCCGGGTGAGCGGGACCCGGGTGGCCTCCACCCGCAGGTCGTGGGCCTCGTCCTGCACGGCGCGGTTGGCCATCCGCGCGCCGAAACGGTAGCTCAGGCTGAGCACGGTGAACAGCGCGATCAGCCCGAGGACCGACCACAGCATCGCCCAGCGGTCCAGCGGGATGATCGCCCGGTCGACGATCACGCCGATCGCGATGGGGACCAACGCCTCCGAGACCTGCCACATCGTCATGAGCACCAGACCGGGCACCACGAGGCGCTTGCGCCGTCCGATCGCCCGCAGCAGGAGCCCGTTCGCGGTCGACGGGATGCCGGTGTCCTGCCGGTGCGTCGCTGCTGGTGCTGACATGCGTGTGGGGCTCCCGCCGGTAGTGATTGGGCGTCTGGGGGTCTCGCCGACTCACGACACTAGTTCCACCGGGACCGCGGCGGTCCACACCTCCCCTACGGCCGCGACTTGCGCGTCCTCTACGGCTTGCGCGTCCTCTATGCCCGGGCCACCGCGGCTTGTGCGGCGTGTCCGGACCGATCCGGGCGCGCAAGCCGGGGTGGGGACGCAGGCCCGGCCGAGCCACGCAGCCTCTACGGCGCGGTGGTCCCCACCGAGTACGCGGCCGCCGCGTCGCGGACGTCCATGACGTACTCCCGCGAGGCGTTGTAGGCCAGCACGGCCCGCTGCCAGTTCTCGGCCACCGAGAGGTCTCCCCCGTTCTCGCACAGCAGCCGGGCGGCGGACACGGCGGCGTCGTCGATCTGGTTGGGGTCGGCCCGCCCGTCGCCGTTGGCGTCGACTCCGTACCTGCGCCACGACTCGGGGATGAACTGCATGGGTCCGACTGCCCGGTCGAACTCCGGGTCCCCGTCCAACTCGCCGCCGTCGGTGTCCGGGATGCGGGCGAAGCCGGGCGAGCCGTCGAGTTGGATGCCGATGATCGGTGGCAGCGCGTAGCCGTCGTCGTTCAGGCTGGACCTCCGGTACCGGCCATGCCGGGTCTCCACGTGCCCGATCCCGGCCAGCGTGGTCCACGCCAGGTTGCACTCGGGTCGGGTCTGCCGCATGGTCTCGGCGGCGTTGCCGTAGGCGGCCAGGGCAGCGGCGGGGATGTTCATCTGCTCGTTGATCCCCTCCGCCCACGGCCGCAGCTGATCGGAGGTCCGGCCGGGGGCGTTGATGTCCACCTCGGGAACGGGAGCGCCGGCGGCGGGCGGGATGCCGGGCGGGATCGGGGGCGGCGCCTCGCGGGTCGGCCCGTAGGCACACCCCGATGCCACCACGGCCGCGACGAGGGACAGGGCCACAGCATGGCCGCGGCGGGGGCGAATAGTCATCGTGACCCATTCTGCCGAAACCCGGCCACACCCCGCCTCGGGGGATTCCCTGATCTCAGCCGTGCTGGCCTCAGCTCACCCGCGTTGCCCGTACCCCCCGGCCAGGGCGGTGAACTCGTCCAGCAGCGCCTCCCGGCTGATCCGGGGCCGATCCAAGACCCAGCGCACGGCCACGTTCTCCACGGCCATCACGATCACCCACGCGCGCACGGCGGGGTCGCCGACCGGGACCCCCGCCGCGGAGAGGTAGACGGACAACAGTTCGCGGACCCGGAGCTCGAGCGCGTGCTGCGCGGCCCGGTGGCGCACGGCGGGCAGCTCCTCCCACACGATCCGCAGCAGCCCGGCGTCCGCCTCGAGGGCGGTCAGCAGGGCGTCGGCGATCGAGCGCACCGAGCCGGGGTCCCGCACGTCGACGGGGCCGGCGCCGGGGAGGGAGGCGGCCACGCGGTCGGAGATCTCGGCCGACCACCGGTTCATGACCTCGGTGACCAGTGCCGACTTGTCCGGGAAGTACTGGTACAGCGAGCCCGGGCTGACGTGCGCCTGGTCGGCGACGCGGTTGGTGGTGAACGACTCGTAGCCGTCACGCACGAGCACGATGCGAGCGGCGTCCACGATCCGCTCGACCATGGCCCGGGACCGTGCCTGCTGGGGGACCTTTCTCATGAACGCGAATTGTATGCGAGTAAAAACTCGCGTCATAGTTGCCCCATGACCACAGCGCCCGAGCGTGACGCCGTCACCACCCCGTACCCGACCCGACACCGCGAGGCCGAGGGCCGCTCCCGCCGCATCGGCCGCGCCCTCAAGCACATCGCCCGCGTGGATCAGATCGACGAGCAGCTCATGGACCGCCTCGGCCGTGGGTACCTGGAGAAGGACGAGCCCGGCGCCCGCCTGGCCCGCGCGATGCGGCTGCGGTCCGGCGAGGCCGGGGCCGTGACCCGGCGGCAGCTGGACCAGGCCCTGACGAGTGGGTCCGCCGGTCTGCCGGACGACGCCCCCGACGCGCTACGCGAGTACCTCGCACTCCTCGAGGACACCCCGGACTGGGTCGACTGGGAGCAGATCGCCCGCGGGCAGCAGGTGTACCTTCGCCTGGGGCAGAACGCCGCGGACATCCTGCTGCAGCTCTCCCTGATCGGCGGCTACCGCTTCGGTGGCCCCACCGATCTCCTCGTGGCCACCGGCGGCCTGACCGGGGGCACCACGCTGCGCCGCCTGGCCGAGACCAGCCACTGGACCATGTCCCTGTCGATCCCCGACGGGCTGCGGCCGGGCGGAGAGTCGTGGCGCCTGACCGGGCACGTGCGGGCCATGCACGCCGTGGTCAACGAGGCCATGGAGCCGCGCTGGGACACCGGACGGTGGGGCCTGCCCATCAGCCAGAGCGATCTGGCCGCCACCCTGGGCCTCTTCGACGCCGTGGTCCTGCTGGGAGTGCGCACCCTGGGCGTGCCGGTCTCCCGCGAGGACTCCGACGCCGTGATGCACGTGTGGCGCTACGTGGGGTGGTTGCTAGGGGTCGACGACGACTTCCTGGTCGACCACGAACGCGAGCGGCACCGGATCAACTACCACATCCTGCTGGCGCAGGCCGGGTTGAGCGAGGCCGGTCCGCAGTTGACCCAGGCCCTGGTCGCGGCCCAGCGCGAGCGCTCCCGCAGCGGGCCACTGCCCGGCGTGCAGGCGTGGATCGCCCACGAGCGGCTGCTGAGCATGCTCACGGTGCTGCTCGGTCGTGAGTCCATGCGCGAGTTCGGGCTGCCGGTCCGCCCGCCGTGGGCGCACGCCTACCTGGTGGCATTGAACGGGCTGCGGTACCGAACCCCGTGGGGCCGCGCCCGGCTCAACTCGTGGGGCGAGAAGGTCCGGGACCGCGAGCGCAAGCAGACCTTCGGGGACGCCGCCGCCGACATCGGCCGCCCGCTCGCCTCATGAGGCCGGCTCGCCTCGTGAGACCGGTTCGCCTGATCACGGCCAGTTAGGCCCTTTCGACTAATTGTTGGTAATTAGGCTTTTTCGCCTCATGTCGGCTGAATGTGGCAGGATCGCCTCATGTACGTGGTGACGATCGACCAGCGCGGTAGCCGCGACGCCGACGACCTCGTGCCTGGACTGCTCGAGGCACTGGCGGAGATCCCCTGCGCGGCCGCCTTCGAGCGCACCGCCGGCGACGAGGTCCAGGGCCTACTCACGGAGCCCGCCGCGGTGCGCCGCGCCCTACTCGTGGCGCTGCGCGGAGGCCAGTGGCACTGCGGAGTAGGAGCCGGAGAGGTCGACGACGACTCCTACGCCTCCGGCACGAGGGCCGGCCGGGGCCCGGCCTACCTGGCAGCGCGCGACGCTGTCGAGGCGGCCAAAGGACTGAGCAGCTCGGTCGCGGTGCGCGTCCCGGCAGCAGCGACGTCCGAGGCAGCCGCCTGGGCCGCCGACTGCGAGGCCGTCTGGGGACTCACCGCCCCCCTCGTGCTCGACCGCACCGAGGCGCAGTGGCGGGTCGTGGACGCCGTCGACCGTTCCCCCACCCAGGCCGCGGCCGCACACGAGCTGGACATCACCCCGGCCTCGGTCACCGGCGCGCTGCGACTCTCCCGCATCCGCGAGGAGCGGGCCGCGTACCCCGCGCTCGACCGACTCCTCGCCGGCGCGCACACTGCCTCCACAGGGGCCACAGGAGCAACGCGATGAGCACCTGGCCCGACTGGATCCCCGTGCTCATCGTCGTCGTCAGCCTGCTCGCCTCGGCCGGGCTGGGATCGCCGATCGCCTCACTGGTCCTGCGCTCCGCGCACGTGCCCGACCCGCCGACGGTCGAGGTCAGCGGGGATTCCCGCAGCCCGGTGGTGCAGCGGCGCGAGACCTCCGAACCGCAGGTCCGGGAGGTGCTGCGGGGCGGGATGTGGATCGGGATCCTCGAGAGAGTGGGACTCACCGCCGCGATCCTGGCCGGCCGGTTCGAGCTGGCCGCCGTGGTGGTGGCCATCAAGGCCCTGGGCCGCTATCCGGAGATCCGCGAGAACCCGGCCGTGAGCGAGCGGTTCATCATCGGCACCCTCGCCTCCCTGCTCGTGGCGGCCGCGTGCGGGGCGGCCGGCCTCGCGGTGCTGGGCCTCGTGGGCTGACCTCGCGGTGCTGGGCCTCGTGGGCTGACCACGTCCCACGACCCGCGGCCGGATCGACCCCTCAGTAGGCTCGACCGCATGACCTCTGACTCCCTGACCGAGCCCGAGAACATCGCCCCCGGCCGCGCTCGCCAGAACACCATCTACCGAGCGGGTGTCTCGGGCATCACCCCCTCGGTGCCCACCAGCGCGGACAAGCTCGAGGCCGCCGCACGCCGCGCCCTGCGCCGCCGGCCCGGCGGCCGCAAAGCCTGGGCCTACGTCTACGGCGGCGCGGGCTCCGGGGAGACGATGAACGCCAACCGCGAGGCACTCGACCGGCGTCGGCTGGTCCCCCGCGTCCTGCGCAGCACCGAGCAGCGCGACCTGTCGACGAAGGTGCTCGGGCAGACGCTCCCCGCGCCCGTCCTCGTCGCCCCCATCGGCGCCGCGGGACTGGTGCGCCGCGACGCCGACGTCCACATCGGCCGCGCCGCGGCCGAGCGTGGGTTGCCGTACATCCTGTCCTCGCAGGGCTCGTCGCCGATGGAAGCCACCGCCGCGGCCATGAAGGATGCACCGCGCTGGTTCCAGCTGTACTGGAGCAAAGATGAGCAGCTCGTGGACAGCTTCATCTCCCGGGCGGAGGCCGCGGGCGCCGGCGCGCTGGTCGTCACCCTCGACACCACGACGCTGGGGTGGCGCCCCTGGGATCTGGACCTGGGCTCGCTGCCGTTCACACGCGGTGTCGGGATCGCCCAGTACACCTCGGATCCGCGCTTCATCGAGATGGTGGCCGAGCGGGTCGCGCAGGAGGCCGATCCAGGATCCGGTCCTGAGCCGGACGCGGTCAAGGTCACGCCGAAGGCCGTCCTGACGCTGCTCGAGATGGCCAGGAACCACCCGGGCGGCTTCCGCAGGAACCTCGGCGCCCCGGAGACCCGCGCCGCCGTCCAGACCTTCCTCGACACGTTTTCCAACCCGGCGCTCAACTGGGACCACATCGCCACCCTGCGGGACCGGACCCGCCTGCCGGTCGTGCTCAAGGGCGTCCTGCACCCGGACGACGCGCGGCGAGCCCTGGACATGGGCGTCGACGCCGTCATGGTCTCCAACCACGGAGGCCGACAGGTGGACGGGTCCATCGGCACCCTGGACGCCCTCGTGCGCATCCGCGAGGCTGTCGGCGCCGAGCCGACCCTTCTGCTGGACTCCGGCATCCGCAACGGCTCCGACGTGGTCAAGGCGATGGCGTGCGGCGCGGACGCCGTGACCATCGGACGGCCCCACATCTACGGGTTGGCCATCGCCGGGCAGAAGGGGGTCGGCGAGGTGCTCGACAACCTTCTCGCCGAGATCGACCTCACGCTGTCGTTGTGCGGGGCGAGTTCGTGGCAGGACGTGGACAGCTCGTTGCTGGCCTGAGTGTGCCGGGTCGGCTGGGTCGGCTGGGCTGGCTGAGCCGGACACCGTGCACAACGCATCCGCAGGCAGGACCCCGATGCGTGACCCCGAGCTGACCGTCCTGCTCACCGTCTACCACGCGATCGAGCCCGCGCACCTCGGGGCCGCGCTGGACAGCGTGCGCGCCCAGACCGTCCAGCCGGCCGAGGTGATCGTGGTGGAGGACGGCCCCCTGTCGCCGGAACTCACGCAGGTCCTGGACTCCACCACCGGCCTGCGCAGGTTCGCCCTGCCCGAGAACTCCGGCGCCGCGGCGGCCTCGCAACGCGGGCTCGACGAGGTCCGCACCAGCTGGGTCGCCCGCCAGGACGCCGACGACATCTCCCTGCCCGACCGGTTCGAGCGCCAACTCGACGCCGCCCGGGCACTCGGGGTGGATGTCCTGGGGTCGGCGATGCTCGAGTTCGACGACGACCCGGAGCATCCGACAGCTCTGCGTGCCCTACCGACCGAGCACGAGGACATCGCCCGCTACGCGCGCATCAACAACCCGGTCAACAACCCGTCCCTGCTCGCCCGGACCGAGGCCATCCGTGCCGTCGGCGGGTACCGCACCGTCCCGTACCAGGAAGATTACGACCTGATGATCCGGCTGATCGGCGCCGGGTATCGCCTCCACAACCTGCCCGAGCCGCTCGTGAGGTTCCGGGTCACGCCCGCCCAGTTCGGCCGTCGGAGGAGCCGCCAACTCACCGCCTCCGAGTGGACCATCCAGCGCACCCTCCTCGACGCGGGCATGATCTCCCGACCCCGCGCGGTGGCCAATTACCTCGCGCGCAACGCCTACCGACGGCTGCCCGCACCCGCCATGAACGCGGCCTACCGACGACTCTTCCACCGCTGAGTCGCGAGTTGTGGGCCGGGCCGGCTCAGGCGTGCTGTTCCGGGCGGGTTGGGTCAGGCGTGCTGTTCCGGGCGGGTTGGGTCAGGCCGGCTCAGGCGGGCCGAGCAGGCCAGGCGGCGCGCCAGTCTTCCGCGGAGGCGTCGGCGGACGGTACTCCGAGCCGCGCCTCGGCCTCGCGGAGGTCGTGCGCGAAGCTCCTGACCACCTGCCGGTACGCGAGCTCGGCGGAGCCGAAGTCGGAGTCGGATTCGGCAGCGTTCTCGTGGAACAGGCCCGCCGCGTCCACATGCACCACCCTCATCCGCGAGGGCACCAGGTCGTCGGGCACCCCCGCCGCGCGGGCGCGGGCCAGCACCTTCTGCCCCAGGGCGAGGGCCGGCATGTCCCAGGGGATCCCGTCGACAACTCCCCGCGGCGGGCGGTCAGCGCGTTCGGCGGCCTTAGCCTCCTGCCACAGGCGGTCCTGCTCAGCGGCGTCGAGGCCGGCCGCGCCGTCAGTGGTGAACCAGTAGGGCGCGCGCCGACGCAGCTTGTCCAGCAGGGCCCCGGCGACGTCGTGGATGTCGAACGGCCCCTCGTCCCGCTCCTCGCCGATCGCGGCGTGGAACAGCACCTGCAGGAGCAGGTCGCCCAGCTCGGAGACCAGCTCGTCACGGTCGCCGTCGGCCACGGCGTCGACCAGTTCCCAGGACTCCTCGAGCAGGTACGGCAGCAGCGAGGCGTGGGTCTGGGCGGCCTCCCACTCCCCGTCGCGGCGGATCCGGCCCATCACCTCGACCGCCTCGGCGAGTCGATCCCCTGCGACCGGCCCATCACCCGGCCCCGCGCCCGCGCCCGCGCCCGTCGAGAAGAGCGTTCCGCACGCATCGGCCGAGTGGATCTGTGCGGAACGCTCTTTTCGATGAGGGCCGGGGCTGGACTCGCGGCCGGGCTCGGGGCCGGGCTCGCGACCGGGCTCGGGACTCACACCGACACCGGCTCCGCCTGGATCACCGGGTGCGAGCCCTCCGGATCCCCGGCCATGGCGGTGAGGAAGTCGGCCGCGTACTGCAGCATCTCGTCGTCGCGCGCCTTCTCCGCGCCGGCACCCGCGCGCGCGCCTGCCGCTTTGGGCAACGGCAGCAACACGGTCTTCTGCGTGGCCCGGTACTGGGCGGCCGGGTACATGCGCTTGAGCCGGATCTGCTGGGAGTCGAGCAGGTCGAGCGGTCCCACGCGCAGGCGGGAGCCGGCCAGCACGATCTCCCGCACCTTGTACTTCTGGCACACGAGCCGCAGCCGCGACACCGACACCACGCGTCGGGCCTCGGCGGGCATGGGCCCGTAGCGGTCCACCAGCTCCTCGACCACGGCGTCGATGTCCTCGGGAGCCCGCGCCTGGGACAGTTTGCGGTACGCCTCGAGCCGCAGCCGGTCGCCGTCGACGTACTCGACCGGGATGTAGGCGTCGACGGGCAGCTCGATGCGGATCTCGCCCACCTCCTCCTCGACCTCCACGGATTCGCCGTCGGCGATCGCGCGGTACGCCTCCACCGCCTCGCCCACCAGACGGATGTAGAGGTCGAAGCCGACGCCGGCGATGTGCCCGGACTGCTCGGCGCCCAGCACGTTGCCGGCGCCGCGCAGCTCGAGGTCCTTCATTGCCACGGCCATGCCGGCACCCAGGTCGTTGTTCTGCGCGATGGTCGCCAACCGGTCATACGCCGTCTCGGTCAGCGGCTTCTCGGGGTCGTAGAGGAAGTAGGCGTACCCGCGCTCACGCGAGCGGCCCACGCGCCCGCGCAGCTGGTGCATCTGCGACAGGCCCAGCTGGTCGGAGCGGTCCACGATCAGGGTGTTGGCGTTGGAGATGTCCAGGCCGGTCTCGACGATGGTCGTGCACACCAGCACGTCGTACTCGCGGTTCCAGAACCCGCCGACGGTCTGCTCGAGCTGTTCCTCCCCCATCTGCCCGTGGGCCACCACCACACGCGCCTCGGGCACCAGGTCGCGGATCTTCGCGGCGGTGGCATCGATGGTCCGCACCCGGTTGTGCACGTAGAACACCTGCCCCTCGCGCAGCAGCTCGCGGCGGATGGCGGCGGCGACATGCTTGTCCGAGTGCGCGCCCACGTAGGTGAGCACGGGCAGGCGCTCCTCGGGCGGGGTGAGGATCTGGCTCATCTCCCGGATCCCCGCCAGCGACATCTCCAAGGTCCGCGGGATGGGCGTGGCGGACATGGTCAGCACGTCCACGTGGGTCCGCAGCGAGGTGATGTGTTCCTTGTGCTCCACACCGAAGCGCTGCTCCTCGTCCACCACCACCAGGCCGAGGTTCTTCCAGCGCACGCCCGTCGCGAGCAGGCGGTGGGTGCCGATCACCACGTCCACCGTGCCGTCGGCCAGGCCCTTGAGGATCTCCTTGGCCTCCGCGTCGGAGGTGAACCGGCTCAGGCCCTTGACGGTCACCGGGAACCCGGTCATGCGCTCGACGAAGGTCGCCTGGTGTTGCTGGGCCAGCAGCGTGGTGGGCACGAGCACGGCCACCTGGGTGCCGTCCTGTACGGCCTTGAACGCCGCCCGCACGGCCACCTCGGTCTTGCCGTAGCCCACGTCGCCCACCACCACGCGGTCCATGGGGGCGGTCTTCTCCATGTCCCCCTTGACCTCTTCGATCGCCGTGAGTTGGTCGACGGTCTCGGTGAACGGGAACGCGTCCTCCATCTCCCGCTGCCACGGGGTGTCGGGGCCGAAGGCACGGCCGGGTGCGGACTGCCGCTTGGCGTAGAGCTGCACCAGCTCGGTGGCGATCTCGCGGACCGCCTTGCGGGCCTTGCGCTTGGTGTTCTGCCAGTCGGCGCCGCCCATCTTGCTCAGCGTCGGCGCCTCCCCGCCCACGTAGCGGCTCAGCTGGCCGAGGGACTCCATGGGGACGAACAGGCGGTCGCCCGCGCCGCCGCGCTTGCCGGGCGCGTACTCGATCACCACGTATTCGCGCCGACTCGAGCCGTCCCCGCCGCGCACCTGCCGCTCGACCATTTCGACGAACCGGCCGATGCCGTGCTGGTCGTGCACCACCCAGTCGCCGGCCTTGAGGGCCAGCGGATCCACCTGGTTGCGGCGCTTGGCGTGGCGTGCCTTGGGGCGCGCGGTGGCGCCGAGTCGGTTGCCGGTGAGATCGGTCTCGGAGACGACGACGAGGTGGTCCCCCTGCTCCCCGGAGTCGGCCGCCAGCGCGAACCCCCCGTGCAGGATCGCCTCGTACACCGACACCACGCCGGGGGCGGGCTCGGATCCCGCCGACGCGGCGGTGGCCGGGACCTCGGCCTCGGACAGGCGCTCCAGCACGCGGTCGACGGTGCCGTGGCCCGGAACCACCACGGCCGCCCGGCCACCGGAGGCCATGAGCGCCCGGAGCCGGACGAACATGGCCTGCATCTCAGAGTCCTTGCCGCGCGGCGCGGGCGGGTCGCCGGCGGGTGCGTCCACCACCAGGCCGTCGTCGGGGTCGGTGAGGAATCCCGGGGGGACCAGCTGCCACCAGGGCACGCCGGCGGCGCCGGCCTCCTCGCGAACGGCCGAGAAGGTGCGGTAGCCCGAGCCCGACAGGTCCAGGGTCTCGCTGTCCACGGGGGCGTCGCCCCCCATGGTCGCGGCGGTCCACGAGGCCTCGAGGAACTCCCGGCCCGCGGAGGCCAGGTCGGCGGCGCGGCGGCGGACCTTGTCCGGGTCGCACACCACCACGCGGGTGCCGGCGGGCATGAGCATGGGCAGCGTGGCCATCTCCTCCGGCACGAGCACCGAGGTCAGCGCCTCCATGCCGTCGCGGGGGATGCCCTCGGCCAGCGAGTCCAGCAGCTCGGCCAGGGTGGGGTTCTCGCGGTGCGCCTGGGCCAGCTGCTGTGCGCGCTCGCGGACGTCCTCGTCAAGGAGCAGCTCCCGGCAGGGGAACAACACGGCCGAGTCGACCTCTCCCTCGGGCAGGGAGCGCTGGTCGGCCACGGAGAACTCGCGGATCTCGGCGATCGTGTCGCCGTCGAACTCCACGCGCAGCGGGTGGTCGGCGGTGGTGGGGAACACGTCGACGATGCCGCCGCGCACTGCCACGTCACCGCGGCGGGCCACCATGTCCTCGCGGCTGTAGGCGAACTCGGTCAGGGTCGCCAGAAAATGCGCGGGGTCGAGCTCGGCGCCGCGGGCCAGTCGGATCGGCTCCCGGCGGGCCGCCCCCGGAGAGATGGGCTGCACCACCGACCGCGCCGCCGCCACGACGATCCTGGGAGCTCGCCCGGCCATCACCGAGTTCAGGACCTGCAGCCGGCGACCGATCGTGTCGGAGGCGGGCGACAGGCGCTCGTGCGGAAGCGTCTCCCAGCTGGGGAACTGCGCCACAGCCCCATGTGACTGGCTGGGGTCGTCGACAAGCCCCGCCAGCTCGTCGGTCAGTTCCTCGCACTCGCGCTCGGTGGCCGTCACCACCAACAACGGTGCGCGCTCGGCCAGGGTCGCCACAAGGAACGGCCGCAGCGACTCCGCGGACCGGACCACCGCGGCGTCCCGGTCCAGGCCCGCCCGCAGATCGGCCAGCGCCGGGTTCGCGGCGACCGCCCCGGCCAGGCCGGACAGAACTGCGGTCGTGGGGCTGCTGACAGTGGTCGTCACGCGTGTGAGTCCTCCAGGTGGGGTGGGCGCGGCGGACGGGGCCGCACGGAGAGCACCAGTGTAATCAGGCTCGACAGAGGCGAGCGCGGGCGTGACCCCGCTCACCGGACCCCGTCGTCGAGGGGCGCGGCCCCGCAGGTGTGTTACGTCGACGCCGGACGGGTTATTCCAATCGCAACCACCCGGTAACGGACCGACACGCAGCGGTAACGCCGCGGGCGTGTACTCGCTGCCATGTCACCGGAACCCCTCCGGTGACCCCGTCCCCGAGGAGCCCACAGTGCCCGAATTCGACGCCGCCATCACCGAGAACATCGCCACCTCCCTCAAGGAGATCCCGCATCCGTCGCTGCCCAAGGGCACGAGCATCTACGGCGGCACCAAGATCTTCCCGGACTACAAGGCCGAGGAGGGCGAGTCGTACTTCACCCTCGTGCACGGCATCGCCCACGAGTCGTCCGTCTCCTTCGTGGCCGTCCTCCAGGCCACCCGCGCCCTGCGCAAGGGGTTCGAGTCGGCCATCTACTTCTACGGCCCCGGCGCCATCAACTGCCTCGCCACCCGCGGATTCCCCACCACCGGGGACTCCGGCTTCCCCGGCGAGCAGAACATCAACGAGTCCCTCGAGGCGTTCATCTCCGAGGGCGGGACCGTGTTCTGCTGCCGCTTCGGGCTCGGCCTCCACGGCGGCCGCGAGGAGGACCTGATCGAGGGCGTCATCCCCGCACACCCGCTCGACGTGCAGGACGCCCTCATCCACTACGCCCGCAAGGGAGCCATCATCAACTCCACCTACATGGTCTGACGTCATGACCACCATCGGCTCGGTCGCGGCCAACTTCACCCGGGACCTCGAACAGAACTACCGGACCATCGCCCACTACGCGGAACTCGCCCGCGACCGCGGTGTCGACTTCCTGGTGTTCCCCGAGGCCGCCATCGGCGGCTATCTCTCCAGCCTCGGCAACCACGGGGACACCACCCGCACGGCCCGCTCGCTCCCGCCGGCGATCCGTCTCGACGGTCCGGAGATCGCGCGCGTCCAGGAGATCGTCGGAGACCTGGTGGTGGCCATCGGGTTCTGCGAGCTCGGCGCCGACGGGGTGAGCCGCTACAACGCCGCCGCCGTCCTCGACGGAACCTGCGTCTACGGCACCTACCGCAAGGTGCACCAGCCACTCGGGGAAAACATGTCCTACGCCTCCGGCGGCGACTACCAGGTGTTCGACACGCCGGTCGGGCGGGTGGGCCTGCAGATCTGCTACGACAAGGCGTTCCCCGAGGCCGCGCGCGTCATGGCCCTGCAGGGCGCGGAGATCATCGCCTCCCTGTCCGCATGGCCGGCGGCGCGCACGGCGACCGCGGCCAACCTGCAGGAGGACCGCTGGACCTACCGGTTCAACCTCTTCGACTCCGCCCGGGCGCTGGACAACCAGGTGTTCTGGGTGGCCTCCAACCAGGCGGGGACCTTCGGGTCGCTGCGGTACGTGGGCAACGCCAAGATCGTCGACCCCGGCGGGAACGTCCTGGCCACCACCACTCTCGACGAGGGTCTGGCGGTAGCCGAGGTCGACGTGGCGGGCACCTTCTCCGCGATGCGCGCCGGGATGTTCCACCTGCGCGATCGGCGACCGGACGTCTACGGGCCGCTGGTCGAGGTGAGCGACCCGGTCGAGGAGAGGAGGCTCGCCAGTGCCTGAGATGAACTTCGCCGTCCGGTGGCCCGACGGCACGGTCCGGGACTACTACTCCCCCAGTCTGGTGATCCACGACCACCTCACGGTCGGAGAGCGTCTCAGCGTCACCGAGTTCCGCGCCCGGGCCACCGACGCCCTCACCGAGGCGGGCGAGCGGGTCCGCGCCCGCTACGGGTTCCTCTGCACCTCCGCCGCCGAGACCGCCGCGCAGGTGACCTCAGCGAGCCTGGCCCACCCCGGGGACGCCCTCGTCGAGGTGGTCGCCATGCGCCTTCTCAAGGAGCACCCATGAGCCCCACACAGGTTTCCCCCGGCACCCACATCCCCGTGCTCGTCATCGGCGGCGGCCAGGCCGGTCTCTCGGTGAGCCACCACCTCGGCGCCGCGGGCGTCGACCACCTGGTGGTGGAGAAGCAGACCGCCGTCCACGCCTGGGCCGACACCCGCTGGGACTCCTTCACGCTCGTCACGCCCAACTGGCACTGCCGACTCCCGGGCTACCACTACGAGGGGCCCGACCCCGACGGGTTCATGACCCGCGACCAGGTGGTGGAGTGGCTGCACGGCTGGCTGGAGACCTTCGACCCGCCGCTCGTCGAGCACACGGCCGCCACGCGGCTGCGCCGGACCGGCACCGGCTTCGAGGTGACCCTCGCCGGCCCGGTCGGTGAGCGGACGGTCACCGCGGACGAGGTGGTGGTGGCCACCGGCGGCTATCCGATCCCGGTGATCCCGCCCTACGCCTCGTTCCTCGACCCCGCCGTCGTGCAGCTGCACTCCGAGCAGTACCGCAACCCGGACCAGCTGGCCGAGGGCGCGGTCCTGGTGGTGGGGTCAGGCCAGTCCGGCGCGCAGATCGCCGAGGACCTGCACCTCGCCGGCCGCCGCGTCCACCTGGCGGTCGGCAACGCCCCGCGCGTCGCCCGGTTCTACCGGGGCCGGGACTGCATGACCTGGCTCGCGGACATGGGGCTCTACGACACCCCCGCCCAGCAGTACCCCGGCGGCAAGGCCGCGCAGGAGAAGACCAACCACTACGTCACCGGCCGCGACGGAGGACGGGACGTGGACCTGCGGCGCTTCGCCGCCGAGGGGATGCGCCTCTACGGCACGCTCACCTCCGGACGGGACTCCGAACTGCGCTTCGCCCCGACACTGACCGACGCCCTGGACTCCGCGGACCGGGTGTACAACTCCATCTGCGCCGACATCGACCGGCACATCGACGCCCACGGGATCGACGCCCCGCCGCCGTCGAGGTACTCCCCGGTGTGGGCTCCCGAGACCGACCCGACGTCACTGGACCTGGCGGCCGAGGGGATCACCACCATCATCTGGGCCATCGGCTACCGGCCCGACTACCGGTGGATCGAGGCCAGCTCCTTCGACGGCGCGGGCCACCCCATGCAGACCCGCGGTGCGACGGAGGTGCCCGGCCTGTCGTTCGTGGGCCTGCCCTGGATGCACACCTGGGGTTCCGGCCGGTTCCTCGGGATCGACCGCGACGCGAAGTACCTCGCCGACGGCATCATCGCCCGACATCACGCCAGCCGAGAGGAACGGGCATCATGACCACCTCCACCACCGCCGCAGCCGCCACCACCGCGGGAGCCACCTCGACGCGCGTCGACCTGGCCCTGCTCGGCATCCGGGGCACCCCGCCCCTGCACCGCGACGGGGGCGCAGGCCCCAGCGACGACGGGCACCTGGTCGTCTCCGGGCGCGACGCCGCGCTGCCCCGCAATCCCGACAGCCCCTTCGTCTTCGACGGCGACCGGGTCCTGCGCGACGGGGAGGACACCGGGCTCGTGATCTCCGCGATCGGCCGCCCCCGCTTCTACGACCGCCGCACCGCGGACGGGGTGCCGTACGAGAAGATCGCGCGGCTCCACGGCCGGGACGTCCTGGCCACGACGGTGGTGCAGACCTGCATCCGCTACCGCCGCGACGAGCGCTGCCGGTTCTGCTCGATCGAGGAGTCACTGCGCGCGGGCACCACCGTGCCGGTCAAGCAGCCCGAGCAACTCGCCGAGGTCGCGCGCGCCGCCGTGGACCTCGACGGGGTGCGGCAGATGGTCATGACCACGGGAACCTCCGCCGGCCGCGACCGCGGGGCGGCACACCTGGCGCGCTGCGTCCGGGCCGTCAAGGCGGCGGTCCCGGAGCTGCCGATCCAGGTCCAGTGCGAACCGCCCGCCGACCTGGCGGTGCTGACCGAGCTCCGCGAGGCCGGTGCCGACGCGATCGGCATCCACGTCGAGTCGCTCGACGACGACGCCCGCCGGCGGTGGATGCCCGGCAAGTCGACGGTCCCCCTGACCGAGTACCGGGCCGCCTGGGACGAGGCGGTCCGGGTGTTCGGACGCAACCAGGTCTCCACCTACCTCCTCGTCGGACTCGGCGAGGACCCGGACGAGATGATCGCCGGCGCGCGGGAGCTCGCCGACTCGGGGGTCTATCCGTTCATCGTCCCGTATCGCCCCCAGGCAGGAACCCTCGCCGTCGACGTCGACGGGGCGCCCGCGCCCGATCACAGGCGGGTGGAGTACATCAGCCGCGAGGTGGGCGCGCACCTGCAGCGCCTGGGGATGGCCGGGTCGGACCAGCGTGCGGGTTGCGCGGCGTGCGGCGCGTGCAGCGTCCTGCAGTCGGTCGGCGGGTGAGTCGATGCTCGACCTCCGAGATCTCGCCGGCCCCGCAATCACAGGCCCCGCGCTGACGGGTCCCGCCTCCACCGGCCGGACCCGCGCCGCGGAGTCCGTCCTGGGATCGGCCGCCGCGTCGATCCTCGCGGGGGGACACCGCGCGGAACCGGGCCCGGTGGTCAGGATCGCCGAGGACCCCGGGGTGCTGGCCGCCTATCACCGGCTCCGCCACGAGGAGTTCGTTCTCCGCCAGGGACTGTTCCCCCGCACCGACCTCGACGACGTCGACGACGACCCCCGCACCGTGGTGCTCGTCTCGGTCGCGCCGGACGGCACCGTCCTCGGAGGGGTCCGGATCGCCCCCTGCGCCGAGCCGGACATCGGATGGTGGGCCGGGAGCCGGCTGGTGGTGGCCGACACGGCCCACTCCGGTGGCATCGGCCCCGCGCTGATCCGCTCCGCCTGCGCGCACGTGGAGGCCCGCGGGGTACTGCGCTTCGACGCGGACGTCCAGGACCGCTACTGCCCGCTGTTCACCTCCCTCGGCTGGGACGACACGGGGGCGGGACCGGTCATCTCCGGTCGCGCCCACCGCCGGATGCGATGGCCCGTCGACCGGATCCAGCGCCTCGCCGACACGACCAAGTCCCTGCTGTCCGGACTGCTGGCCCCGTTGGCCGATCAGCCCGGCGGACTCGGCGAGGCCGGCTTCCGCGGCGACGACGGCGCTCCGGTACCGGGTACCGATCTCGTGGCCGCGTGCGACGCGATCCTGCCCTCGATGGTCGAGCGCGACCCCGAGTGGGCCGGCTGGTGCTCGGTGCTGGTGAACCTCGGTGACCTCTCGGCCATGGGCGCCGACCCGGTGGGACTGCTCGACGCCGTCGCCGCCCCGACCCCCTCCCATCTCGAGCGGATCGTCAGGGGCGTGGCCGCCGCGGCGGCCGCCTGGCGGGTCCCCGTGCTCGGTGGCCACACGCAGGTCGGTGTCCCCTCGGCGCTGTCGGTGACCGCGCTGGGGCGCACCTCGCGGCCGGTGCCCGCCGGTGGGGGCCGCCCGGGCCACATCGTGTCCCTCACCGCGGACCTCGGTGGCTCGTGGCGGCCGGGATACCACGAGCGGCAGTGGGACTCCTCCAGCAGCCGGACCTCCGACGAGCTGCGCCTGCTCGCCGGGCACGTGGCACGGATCGCCCCCGCCGCCGCCAAGGACGTGAGCATGGCGGGGATCGTCGGCACGGCGGGGATGCTCGCGGAGGCCTCCGGGACGGGCGCCGAGTTCGACGTCGCGGCGATCCCCCGTCCTGCGGGCGCGAGCGTGGGCGCCTGGCTCACGTGTTTCCCCGGTTACGCCATGCTCACCGCCGACCGGGACCCGGCTCCCGCCCCCGCGGGCCCGGCGGTCACCGCGACCTGCGGGCACCTCACCGACGAGCCCGGGGTGCGACTGCGCTGGCCCGACGGAGAGTTCACCGTCGCCGTCGTCGGCACCGTGACGGGACTCGGTCCCGCCTGATGCGCGCGGTGACCCTGGGAGCGCTGGCGGGGAACTTCGGCCGGGACCTCCCGCGCTGCGTCGCCAAGGCCGTCGGCATCATCGACGCCGCGGCCCGCGACGGCGTGGAACTGCTCGTCTTTCCGCACGCGACCCTCGGCGGCTACCTCGGCGACCTTCGCGACCCCTCCCCCGCGACCCTACCCCCGGCGCTCGACCCCGACGGTCCGGAACTCGCTGCCATCGCCGCCGCCGCGGGAGACATGACCGTGTGCATCGGCTACACCGAGGCCGGGGACGGCACGCGCTACAACACCGCCGTCTGCCTCACCGGCGACGGAGTCCTCGGCGTCCACCGCAAGGTGCATCAACCGGTCGACGAGGGCACCCGCTACGGCGCGGGTGACACGTTCCGTGCGTTCGACACCCCGGTCGGGCGCGTGGGGATGCTCATCGACTACGACAAGACGTTCCCCGAGTCGGCGCGGTCGCTCGCCCTCGACGGCGCGCAGGTGGTGGCCACCCTGTCGGCCTGGCCCGCCAGCGTGACCGACCGCGCCGCCCGACTGCCCGCGGACCGTCAGTCCCGGTTGTTCGACCTCTACGACTGCGCGCGGGCCGCCGAGAACCAGGTGTTCGTGGTGGCCTCCAACCAGACCGGCGTCATGGGCTCCCTGCGCTTCCTCGGCCAGGCCAAGGTCGTGGGGCCAGGGGGCGAAGTCCTGGCCGCCACCCGCTCCAAGGGCGGGCTCGCCCGGGTCGAGGTCGACATCGACACCGAACTCGCTCGCTCGAAGAGGGTCCTCGACCACCTCGCGGAGCGACGGCCCGAGACCTACACGACCGAACCACGCCGCGCGCCCTCACCTGCGCGACCGGGAGGCGAACCGACGTGCGGATAGCCCTGCTCACCTACTCGACCCGCCCCCGCGGGGGCGTGGTGCACACCCTGCACCTGGCCGAGGCCCTCGCCCGCGCCGGGCACCGCGTGACGGTGTACTCCCTGGCCCGCGGCGCGGACGCCGGCTTCTTCCGCGAGGTCGACCCCGCCGTCACCGTCCGCCTCGCACCGTTCCCCGACCGTCCCGGCGAGTCCGTCACCGACCGGATCGTGCGCTCGATCGCCACCCTGCGCGAGTTCGTCGATGCGCACGGGTTCGACATCGTCCACGCCCAGGACTGCATCAGCGCCAACGCGGTCGGCCGGTGCATCCGCACCGTGCACCACCTCGACGACTTCACCACCCCCGTCCTGGTGGAGTGCCACGAGAAGGCCCTCACCACGCCCTATGCGCACGTGTGCGTGTCCGAGGCCGTCGCCGCCGAGGTCCGGTCGGGGTGGGGTCTGGCGCCCACGGTGATCCCCAACGGCGTGGACCACGCGCGCTTCGCCGAGGCCGCCGGCCCGGGGTCGGCCGCCGTCGCCGATCGCGAACGGTGGCGCCGTACGCTCGGCCCGTACGTCCTGGCGGTGGGAGGCATCGAGCCGCGCAAGGGCAGCATCGACCTCCTGGAGTCGTTCGCGCTGCTGCGACGGAGGCGTCCGGATCTCTCGCTCGTCTTTGCCGGCGGGGAGACCCTGTTCGACTACCGCGACTACCGCGCCCACTTCGACCAGCGGTGCGACGAGCTGGGGATACAGCCCGTGGTCCTGGGCACGGTGCCTGAGGGCGAGTTGCCGGGCCTCGTCGCGGCCTGCGACGTCTTCGCCTTCCCCTCCACCAAGGAGGGCTTCGGGTTGGCCGCGATGGAGGCGCTCGCCGCAGGGCGTCCGGTAGTCGCCCGCGACCTGCCGATCCTCCGGGAGGTCTTCGGCCCCTGCGTCGACTACGCCGGATCGGTCCCGGAACTCGCGGACCGGCTGGAGTCCGCGCTGTCCGCCGATCCCGCGCGGGCCGATGCCGGCAGCGCTCTGGCGGCCTCGCTCACCTGGGACGCGGCGGCCGCGGCGCACCTCGAGTTCTACGCCGACCACTCCGGCGGCCACCTCGGGCAGCCTCCACCGGCGCAGGTGAACGCCGACTGATCGGCCATCGGTACGCTGGCCGCATGCGCGAGACCCCAGACGCCCCGCACGACGACCCCGCGGGCGCCCCCGCCGAGCCGGTGACGATCGCCCCCTCGACGACCACCGACGCCGACGTCCAGCCCGGCCCCGTCTCGCGTGTGTTCACCGACCGGTGGATGGGCGTCCTGCTCACCGTGGGGTCGATCGTCGCCCTGGTGGCGTCGTTCCAGCTCAGCCTGGACAAGATCCGGCTCCTGGAGAACCCGGACTACATGCCGGCCTGCAACTTCTCGATCCTCATGAGCTGCAAGAGCGTCATCAACTCCGAGCAGGGCGCGGTCTTCGGCTTCCCCAACCCCTTCATCGGACTGGTGGGGTACGCGCTGCTCATCGCGATCGGCGTCGCCGCCGCGTCGGGCGTGCGCTTCCCGCGCTGGTACTGGGTGGGCGCGCTCCTCGGGCTGACGTTCGCCGCCGGGATGGTGCACTGGCTGGCGTACCAGTCCATCTTCTCCATCCAGGTGCTGTGCCCCTGGTGCATGGTCGTGTGGGCCATGACCATCCCGATGTTCTGGTACACCCTGCTCCACGTGCTGGCCAAGCTCACCGGTGCCGGCTGGGTCCGGGCGCTCCAGCGGTGGCACCTCGTCCCCGTGGTCGTATGGTTCCTGGCAGTGGCCGCGATCATCCTCTGGGCGTTCTGGGACTTCTACTGGGCGGATTTCTTCGCCAACCTCTGACCGGGGCGCCACGTGGAGTTCTGAACCCGTCGGCCGGACCGCGGCACCTCCGCCGCCCGCACCACCCGTGCGACCCGAAGGGAACCCGATGCGCTTCGTGGGAATCGACGTGGTGATCCCGGTCCACGACGAGCAGGACCTGCTCCCCGGGTGTCTGGACTCGCTCGAGGCCTGCGCCGCCCTCACCCCGGTACCGGTGACGGTGACGGTGGTTCTCGATACCTGCACCGATGCCTCCGAGGCCGTGGCGTGCGGACGGGCCCGAATCGTGAGGAGCGACGCCCGCAACGTCGGCGCGGCGCGGGCTGTGGGGTTCGACTCGCTCGCCCCCTTCACGCCGTCGTCCGGTGAGCGGTGGTACGCCACCACCGACGCGGACTCCCGCGTCCCGGCCACGTGGCTGACCGACCAGGTGGCGTGTGCGCTCGACGGCGCCGACGTGGTGGCGGGACTGGTGGAGGTGACCGACTGGTCCGAGTGGAGCCGGGGCACCCGCGTGCGCTACCTCGAGGACTACCGGTCGGGTTCGGACCACCGTCACATCCATGGCGCGAACATCGGCATCTCGGCCCGCGCCTACCGTGACCTGGGTGGTTTCGCACCTCTGCCGGTCCACGAGGACGTGGAGCTGGTGCATCGCGCCGAGGCCGCCGGGATGTCGATCGCCTGGTCCACCGCGGCGCCGGTGACCACCTCCGCCCGGCGGCAGTCCCGCACCCCGGGCGGTTTCTCCGGCCACCTGGCCCTCACCGAGCTGGCCCTCAGCGAGCTGGACCTCACCGGACTCGAGCACCCCGAGCCGGACCACCCCGCTCCCGCTCGCACCGGGGCGGATCACTCCCGGACCGGGGTCGCCCCGTGAGTTCGTCCGATCGCCCCGGGGGCGCCGACCTCGCCCGGCAGTGGGTGAGCTCGGGGCGCGCCGTCCTGCCCCTGCCCGGCCACGGGGACACCCGCGCCCGCTGGTCCGGGCTCACCGACATGTGCGCCCGTGACGTCTCGGCCGGCCGCCTGGTCGAGGCCCACGCCGACGCCGACGCGATCCTCGCCGAGATCGAGGGCACCCGCGTCGCGCCCGGCGAGTTCTGGGGCGTGTGGGCCGCCGAACCGCCGACGCCGCGTGTCACCGCCCGGCGTTCCCCAGGTGGTGCGGGATCCGGAGTCGGTGCGGGTGGCTGGGTGCTCGACGGGGTCAAGGCCTGGTGCTCCGGAGCGGCGGTGTGCACGCACGCCCTGGTCACGGCCCGCGACGACGACGAACCGCGGTTGTTCGCCGTGGACCTGCGCCATCCGGGTGTGTCGGCCCGGACGGGCGGCTGGGCCAACCCGGGGATGGCGGGGACCGGCACCACTGCGGTGGAGTTCCGGGACGTGCCTGCGCGCGCGGTCGGCGCCCGCGGTTCGTACCTCGACCGTCCCGGATTCTGGCACGGGGGTATCGGCGTGGCGGCCTGCTGGCTGGGGGCCGGGATGGGCGTGGCCCGACCACTCGTGGCCCGCTCGAGCAGACCCGACGCCGACGAGCACGCGCTGGCCCACCTCGGCGCGGTCGACGTGTCGCTCGGCGGGGCGGGCTGGGCGCTCGACGCCGCGGCGCGTGAGATCGATGTCGCCGGCCCGGCCGCTGTCACCGACCCCGACCTCGTCGCGGCCCGCCACCGGGCCGTCCGCGTGCGGGCGATCGTGGAGGCCGCGGTCGACGACACCATCCGACGGGTCGGCCGCGCGCTGGGCGCCGGACCGCTCGCGATGGACCCGCGCCACGCGCAGGCCGTGCTCGACGCGACCGTCTACATCCGGCAGTTCCACGCCGAGCGCGATCTGGCCGGCCTCGGCCGCACCGCCCGGACACACGGCGGCTGGGCCCGTGGGTGAGGGCCCGGTGAGCGAACCCGAGGGCTGGGCGGGCATCGGTCCCGGCGACCGCGGCACCCCCGCCACCGAGTGGTCCCGGTGGCTGGCCGGACGAGTTCCCGATCCGGTGTTCCCCATCCCGGGTCGGTGCCGACGGCTCGTCGTCGTCGCTCCCCATCCCGACGACGAGATCCTCGGCGTCGGGGTCACGGCCTCCAGGTTCGCAGCCGCGGGGGTCGACGTCACGGTGGTGGCGGTGACCGACGGCGACGCCTCCCACCCCGACTCCCCCACTCTCTCCCCGCATCGGCTGGCCGAGCTGAGGGTCGAGGAGAGCCGGACGGCGTGCTCGCTGATCGGGCTGCCCGAGCCCGTCAGACTGGGGCTGCCGGACGGGAAGGTCCACGAGCATCTCGACACCCTCACCGACGCCGTCACCGGGATCGTCGACGACGGGGGCCCCGGAACGCTCGTCCTGGCGACGTGGCGCGGGGATGGCCACCCCGATCACGAGGCCGTCGGTCAGGCGGCCGCCGACGCCTGCGCCGCCACCGGGGCCGGACTGGTCGAGTACCCGGTGTGGACCTGGCACTGGGCCGCGCCCGGTGATCCCCGGGTGCCATGGGGGCGTCGTCGCCGGGTGGTGCTCACCGATGCCGAACTGGAGGCGAAGCGGGACGCCGTCTCGCGGTTCGTCACCCAGGTCGCGCCGCTGTCCGAATCGCCGGGCGACGAGGCGATCCTGCCCGACTGGATCCTCGAACGTCTGGTCACCCGAGAGGAGACGGTGTTCTGGTGAGTACTCCCGGCCACTACTTCGAATCGATGTACGCGGACTCCTCAGATCCCTGGGACTTCGCGACCGCCTGGTACGAACTACGCCGCTACGGGCTGGTGGTGGCGTCACTGCCCGAGCAGCGGTACCGGGTGTGCTTCGAGCCGGCGTGTTCGGTGGGCGTCCTCACCGAGATGTTGGCCGCACGCTGCGACGAGGTCCACGCGGTGGACGTGGTCGACACCGCCGCCGAACAGGCCCGCACGCGCCTCGCCGATGCCGGCCTGGACCACGCCCACGTCCGCACCGCCGACGCGCTCGACCCGTGGCCGCGCGCCAGCTGCGACCTGCTGGTCCTCTCGGAGTTCCTCTACTACACCCCGGAGGATGAGCTCGACGGGCTCATCACCGACCTGCTCCGGCTGGCCGAGCCCGGCGGGACGGTGGTGGCCTGTCACTGGCTCGGTCGATCCTCCGATCATGCCTGTACCGGCGAGGAGGTCCACGCCGCGCTCGAGCGCAGCACCCTCACCCTTCTCGCCCACCACCGCGAGAAGGACTTCCTCCTCCAGACCTTCCGCCGCTGACCCCGCCCTCCGCCTGTTCGACCAGGTGCACGATCGCGCTCGCGTGCAGCCTGAACAGTGCGGCCACATCAGCGTCCCCGGTCAGCGACGCGAGGAAGATCCCGTCCCCACCGGCCAGAGCGTAGGTGGCCGCCAGCATCGCGTCCGCCGGCGACAACGCCGGCCTCACCTGCTGCAGCTCAGCCGCGATCCGCTCGATCGCCTCCCCCCGCAGCCGCAGATAGATCTCCCTCGCCACCGGCTCAACGGGACGCCGTTCCAACGCGAGCATCAGCACCAGCCGCAGGAAATCCGGTGACTCCGTGAACGTCCGGGCCACACCCAGGCACAGCTCCGTCACGCGCTGGGCCAGCGCCTCCCCCTCCCCTCTGGTCACCTGACCGAGCCACAGCTCGACGCTCTCCTCCACCACCGCAGCCAGGAGCGCATCCTTATCCGCGAAATGCCAGTAGATCGAGCTCGCGGGCAGCCCACTGACCTCGCTCACCCGCGCGATGCTCGTACCCTCGTAACCGCGCTCCCCCGCGACCGCCGCGGCGGCCTCGAGGATCCTCCGCCGGGACTCGCGGCCCCTCGCCCGCGTGCGCCTGGTCCCGCCCTGCGACTCGCGTCCCTGCGATGCGCGTTCCGCCATCCGACCTCCCCGGTCCTGTGTCCAGCACCTCATTGCCCGGGCACCACCCGGGACTTACTGTAGTGATCACTACAGTACCGCGGTGGCGAGGATCCGCCGCCCGAAAGGTGGAAGACATGATCGAGACCCTCACCCGCACCTGGTGGGTTCAACTGATCCGCGGAGCGCTCGCACTCGCGCTGGGTGCCACCGCGCTCGCGGCCCCCGGTTCCGGTCCCGGCGCCGGGATGACGCTCGCGGTGTTCCTGGTGGCCGCGTTCGCGGTCGGCGACGGAGCGATGACCGCCACCACGGCCCTGGCGTTGCCGGCCGACCACCGGGGCCGGGGCGCTCTGCTCGCCACCGGCGCCGGCATGATCGTGCTCGGGATGGCCGTTCTACTGTGGCCCGGGCTGTCCGCGACCGCCCTCACCCTGCTGTTCGCCGCCTGGCTCGTGGCCTCCGGAGCGCTTGTCGCCTACGGCGCGCGCACCCTGCGTCGTCAGATCCCGGACTCGTGGATCATGGCAACGCTGGGGGTGGTGCTCATCGCACTCGGCGTCGGCATCGGCGCCTTCGGCGCCTCGGCGATCGGCACGTTCGTCACCTTCGCCGGCTGGTTCGGACTGGCCGCGGGCGCCGTGATGGTGGCCGTCGCGTTCCGCCTGCGGGCCGATCTCGAACGGCTCCCCGCACCGGCGATCGCCTGAGAGGCGTCGTCGGCCGGGGCCCGGCGCTACGGCCGGCCCGGCCCGGGGCGCATGTCACGACCCACCAGCGAGCCCTCCGGGTTGCTCGGCCCGGTGTACTTGTCCCGCACCTCGGCCTCGAGGGTCGGCCGCGGGTCCAGGTGGGAGAGCCCGTTGAAACACAGGTTGACGATGTGTGCGGCCACCTCCTCCTTGGGTGGGGTGCGCACGTCGAGCCACCACTGCGCCGTGCCGGAGACCATGCCGACCAGCGCCTGCGCGTACACGCTCGCGGTGACGGGGTCGAACCCGCGGTTCACGAACTCCTCTTCGAGGATGTACGTCACGCTCGCCGTGGCGTCGTTGAGCAGGGTCGAGTACGAGCCACCGGGGGCGATCGACGACTCGCGTACCAGGATGCGGAAACCGTCTGTCCGTTCCTCGACATAGCGCAGCAGCGCCATGGCGGCGCGCTCGATGCGCCTGCGCGACCCCTCCCCTTGGAGTGACTCGGTGATCTCGGCACCCAGATACGCCAGCTCCCGGTCGCACACCACGGCGTAGAGCCCCTCCTTGCCGCCGAAGTGCTCGTAGACCACCGGCTTGGAGACTCCCGCCACGGCGGCGATCTCCTCGACCGTCGCGGAATCGTAGCCGTACTCGGCGAAGATCCGGCGGCCCACCTCGACCAGCTGCTGCCGTCGTTCGGCGGCCGTCATCCTGGTCCTCGGCGCCGGAATGCCCTCGCCCGTCATCATCAACCCCTTCGCGACAGTCCCCCAAGACTAGTCGGCCCCCCACCCACTCTCCGGGTACCGCCCCCGCCCCGGTGGGACCGGACGGGCGTGCACCGGTGCGACCAGGTGCGCGCCAGCGGGCGGCGTGAGGTGTGCCAGACTGTTACCGACCCGGACAGGGTCGTTCCCCCGTGGTGTAATCGGCAACACTTCTGATTTTGGTTCAGACATTCCAGGTTCGAGTCCTGGCGGGGGAGCCGCCGACTACCGCGCGGTCCTCAGCCCATCCCGCCGGACATCACGAGCGCCAGGATGAGCACCAGGATCGCCGCGATCGCCAGGACGGCGAGCAGGGGCTGACGGCGGTTGCGCGGGGTGCGGACCTCCTCCTCTCCCTGACGGGTGACGGACTGCGGGTCGGGCTCGTTGATCCCGGTCATGTGAACCTCTCCTCTTCGATTCGGGCGTACTCCTCCAGCAGTACCAACCCGTGGTGTCCTTCGTCGCCCTCTGCCCGGAGTCCCTCGCGCATCGAGCTCAGCATCTCCCGACCGTGGGGGAACGGGGGCAGCAGCGGGATGTCCGGATCGGCGACCGCCTCGATCACCGTGGGCCGGTCCGCCGTGAAGGCCTCCTCCAGCGCCGCGTCGAGCTGCCGACCGTCCTCGACGCGGACGCCCCGCAGGCCCAGGAGCCGGGCGTAGCCGGCCATGTCGAACGCCGGGACGTCCTGTGACGGCGCGAACCGCGGGGCCGACTCTGTCTCCCGCTGCTCCCAGCTCACCTCCGCCAGGTCGCCGTTGCACAGCACCACCACGACCATCGTGGGGTCCGACCACCCCGGCCACGCCTCGGAGACGGTGATCAACTCGTTGATCCCCAGCATCTGCACGGCCCCGTCACCCGCCAGCACCACGACCGGCCGGCCCGGGGCGGTGGCCTTGGCGGCGATCGCGTACGGGATGCCGCAGCCCATCGACGCCAGCGTGGACGACAGGTGAGCCGGGACCGAGGTGGGCAGGTCCATCTGCCGGACGTAGTGGTACACCGAACTTCCCACGTCCACGGCGAGCCGGGAGTCGTGCGGCATGTGACGGCACAGCCGACGGGCCACCAACTCCGGGTTCAGTCCCCGGGCCGGGACCTCGGCGCGCTCGCGGGAGATCTCCCGCCACTGCCCGACCCACGTCTCCACATCTCCGCGCCACGCCGACCGGTCGCGCACGCCCACGCGCTCGGTCAGGGCACGCAACGCCGAGGCGGAGTCCCCGACCAGCCCCACCTCGACCGGGTAGCGGTTTGCCAGGTGCGAGGGGTCGAGGTCGATCTGGACGGCCCGCGCCTGCCCAGGCCGGGGGTAGAACTCGGTCCAGGGATCGTTCGATCCGACGATCAAGAGGGTGTCGCAGTTCTGCAGGATGCGGGCGCTCGCCGTCGTCCCCAGGTGCCCCATCGTCCCACCCACCAAGGGGTGGGACTCGTCGACGTACGGCTTGCCCAGCAAACTCATCGTCACGCCGGCGTCCAGCCGTTCGGCCAGATCCATCAGCTCCTGCCGCGCCCCGGCCATGCCGCGCCCGGCCAGGATCGCCACGCGCTCCCCCGCGTCCAGCACCTCGACCGCGCGGGCGACGTCGTCCTCACGCGGAGAGACCACTCCGTGCGTCCACTCGGGCGCGGTCACCACCACGCCGTGTTCTTGGACCCCGTGTTCCTGACCGTCGTCACCGGCCAGCTCGGGCGCCGGCGCGGTCTGCACGTCATGGGGGATGACGACGACGACCGGGGTCCGGTGCGTCAGAGCGGAGCGGAAGGCACGGTCGATCACCATGGGCAGCTGCTCCGCCGCGACGACGGTCTGCATGAAGGGGCCGGCTACGTCGGCGAACACACTGCTCAGGTCGATCTCCTGCTGGTAGTCCGAGCCGAGCGCGCTGGTGTGCTGCTGCGCCACCAACGCCACCACCGGGACGCTGTCCAGCTTGGCGTCGTACAGGCCGTTGATCAGATGCGCGGCGCCCGGGCCCTGCGTCGAGGTGACCACCCCCACGCCGCCCGAGTACTTGCCCTCGGCCACCGCCATGAACGCCGCCGACTCCTCGTGCCGCGCCCGCATGAACCTCGGTGCCACGTCGGACCGTTGCAGCGCGCCGAGCAGGGGGTTGTTGCCGTCCCCGGCGTACCCGTAGATCCGTTCCACATCCCAGGCGACCAGTCGTTCGACGACGAGGTCGGCCACCGTCTTGTCGTCAGTCATGCGTGTCCCCTCTCCGCTGGACGGCCTGATTGGTGGGCCCCACCGTAGGGGCCGCTCCGACCGACCTCCACCGGTTGTCCTCGGGATTCGCGCCTCCTACCGTGCCCGTCATGGACACCTCACTGAAGGCAGTCGCGCTGGTGTGTTCGCTCAAGGCGTCACCGGCCGAGTCGAGCAGCGACCTCATCGCCCGTCAGGTACTCGACGAGTTGGCGACCCACGGGATCGACGGCGAGACCGTGCGGGTGGCCGACTACGACGTGCGTCCCGGAGTGGAGGACGACATGGGGGACGGCGACCAGTGGCCGCAGATCCTGGAGAAGATCACGGCCGCCGACGTGCTGGTGCTCGCGACCCCGACCTGGGTGGGGCACATGTCGAGCATCGCCCAGCGGGTCCTCGAGCGCCTCGACGCCCAGTTGTCGGCGACCGACGAGCAGGGACGACCCGCGATGTTCGGCAAGGTCGCCGTATCGGCCGTGGTCGGCAACGAGGACGGCGCGCACAAGATCGTGGCCGACACGTTCCAGGGCCTCAACGACATCGGGTTCACGATCCCGGCGCAGGGGTGCACGTACTGGAACAACGAGGCCATGAACCCCAAGAACTACGCGGACCTCGAGGAGACACCGTCCGCGGTCTCCTCGACCATCGCCACCTTGTCCGCCAACGCCGCCCATCTGGCGCGACTCCTGCGCGCGGAGCAGTACCCGCCGGTCTGAGCAGATCCCCTGTACGGTGCGGGTCGCGCCCGACCCGGTCCTCCCGTCCGGAGACACCCCTTATCCTTGCCGGGACGAAGCCACGCCCGCCAGCGCGGAACTCACCCCGCCCGAGGAGACTTGATGACCACACCCGACTCCGACCGCTCGCAGACAGCAGTCATCGTCCTGGCCGCCGGATCCGGTACCCGGATGAAGAGCTCGACCCCCAAGATGCTGCACCGGGTGTGCGGCCGGACCATGCTCGGTCACGCGCTGCACGCCGCCGCCGGAATCCGTCCGGAGCAGATCATCGTGGTGGTGGGGCACCAGCGTGAGCAGGTCGGGGCCGCGGTGGACGAGCTCGCCGTGGACCTGGGGGTGCCGGTGACCACCGCGGTACAGCAGCAGCAGAACGGGACGGGCGACGCGGTGGCCGCCGGCATGGCGGCGCTACCCGCCGACTTCTCGGGGACCGTGCTGGTCACCACCTCGGACATCCCGCTGTTGGACGCTGACACCCTGCGCGAGGTGGTCGCGCGCCACGACCTGCGTCCGCGGGCGGCGGTGACCGTCCTGACCTCCACGGCGCCGGACCCCACGGGGTACGGACGGATCGTGCGGAACGACGACGGCGAGGTGCTGCGGATCGTCGAGCACAAGGACGCCTCGGACGACGAGCGGGCGATCGACGAGGTCAACTCCGGCATCTACGCTTTCGACGCCCGCGTGCTGCGCGAGAAGTTGGGTGAGCTGAGCACCGACAACTCGCAGGGCGAGCTGTACCTCACCGACGTCATCCAGCTCGCCCGTCAGTCCAACGGGCTCATCCGCGGACACCGCATCGAGGACGCCGACCTGGTGGCCGGGGTCAACGACCGCGTGCAGCTGGCCGCGCTCTCGGCCGAGATGAACCGCCGCCTGTGCCAGGAGGCCATGCGGGCGGGTGCGACGATCATCGATCCGGGAACCACCTGGGTGGACATGGGCGTGCGCATCGGTCGAGACGTGACCATCCTTCCGGGCACCCACCTCACCGGCTCCACGGTGATCGGCGACGGCGCGACCATCGGGCCGGACACCACGCTCCGGGACACCACGGTGGGCGAGGGCGCGACCATCGTGCGGACCCACGCCGTCAGCGCGAGCGTCGGGGCCGGAGCCGAGGTCGGTCCGTTCGCGTACCTGCGTCCGGAGGCCGAGCTGGGAGAGCGCAGCAAGATCGGCACCTTCGTGGAGGTCAAGAAGTCCTCGATCGGGGCGCACACCAAGGTCCCGCACCTGACCTATGTGGGCGACGCACAGATCGGCGAGCACACCAATATCGGGGCATCGAGCGTCTTCGTCAATTACGACGGGGTGAACAAGAACCGTACAGTGATCGGCGATCACTGCCGCACCGGTTCGGACACCATGTTCATCGCGCCGGTGACCGTCGGAGACGGGGCCTACTCGGGCGCGGGTACCGTGATCAAGAACGACGTCCCGCCCGGGGCCCTGGCGGTGTCGGGCGGACGACAGCGGAATATCGACGACTGGGTGATCCAGAACCGACCGGATTCCGGTTCGGCCGAGGCCGCCCTACGTAGCCGGAACGACTCCTAGAAGGACGGACTCACCGAGTGAGCGAGTGGATCGACAACCAGAAGAACCTGATGTTTTTCGCGGGGCGTGCGCACCCCGAACTCTCGGATCAGGTCGCCGCCGAGCTGGGGGTCGAGGTCACTCCCCAGACCGCCCGCGACTTCGCCAACGGGGAGATCTTCGTCCGCTTCGAGCAGTCGGTCCGCGGTTGCGACGCGTTCGTGCTGCAGAGCTGCCCCGCGCCGCTGAACAAGTGGATCATGGAGCAGCTCATCATGATCGACGCCCTCAAGCGGGGTAGCGCCAAGCGGATCACCGCCGTGTTGCCGTTCTACCCGTACGCGCGCCAGGACAAGAAGCACCGCGGGCGCGAGCCCATCTCGGCCCGCCTGGTCGCCGACCTGCTCAAGACGGCGGGCGCCGACAGGATCATCACGGTCGACCTGCACACCGACCAGACCCAGGGGTTCTTCGACGGCCCCGTCGACCACATGCACGCCCAGGGTCAGTTGTCGGACTACGTGCGTGAGCACTACGGCACGGACAACATCTGCGTGGTCTCCCCCGACGCCGGCCGCGTCAAGGTGGGCGAGAAGTGGGCCGATGCGCTCGACGGCGCTCCCCTGGCCTTCGTGCACAAGACCCGCGACCCCAACGTGCCCAACCAGGTCAAGTCCAACCGCGTCGTCGGAGACGTCGAGGGTCGCACCTGCGTGCTGATGGACGACATGATCGACACCGGCGGCACCATCGCCGGCGCGGTCAAGGTGCTCAAGGACGCCGGCGCCGGCGACGTGATCATCGCCTGCACGCACGGCGTCTTCTCCGACCCTGCCGCCGAGCGGCTGGCCTCGTGCGGGGCCAAGGAGGTCATCACCACCGACACCCTGCCGATCCCGCCGGAGAAGCGGTTCGACAACCTCACGGTGCTGTCCATCGCGCCGCTGCTGGCCCGGACCATCCACGAGGTCTTCGAGAACGGCTCGGTGACCAGCCTGTTCAACGGGAACGCCTGACGTGTCCACGGACGCCGCGGGCAGCGCCACCATCTACCACAACCCGCGCTGTTCCAAGTCCCGGCAGGCGCTGGAGTTGCTCCGCGATCGGGGCGTCGAGCCGACCGTCGTCAGGTACCTCGACACCCCGCCCACGGTCGACGAGCTCCGGACCCTCATCTCCGACGCCGGGCTGACGGTGCGGCAGGCCGTGCGGGTCAAGGAGGCCGAGTTCACCGAGCTCGGCCTGCTCGAGGCCTCGGACGAGGCGCTGCTCGAGGCGATGGTGGCGCACCCCCGGCTCATCGAGCGGCCCTTCGTCGTCACCGGCAAGGGCACGCGCCTGGCGCGGCCCACCTCCGTTGTCGAGGAGATCCTCTGACGGGTCCGGGACCCGGCGTGAGGCGTCGACCCGGCCTCGCCCGCGTCCCGGCGCGATTTGGGGGCCGGTCACGGCGCCGCTAGGCTGATCGGGTCATCTCGGCGAGGGAGGGCCCTGCACTCGGGCCACTCCGTTATCGACGCGATCATTGTCGGTGTGGTCCCCGGTGGGCCGCCCCGGGCGATCGTCTCGGTCGCCGGGGAGAACGCCTCCAGACGAGCGCGCGAGCGCTCCCCACCGACAGAAGGATCACCATGGCCAACGAGGTCAACAAGCTCAAGACCACCATCCGCAGCGAGTTCGGCAAGGGTTCGGCCCGCCGCGCCCGTCGCGCGGGCCAGGTTCCCGCGGTGCTCTACGGTCACCACACCGAGCCGCGTCACCTCCTCCTCGACACGCTCGAGTTCGCGGCGGTCCTCCGTGCCCACGGCACCAACTCGCTGCTCACCCTGGACATCGAGGGCGAGGAGCAGCTCGCGCTGCCCAAGCAGATCGACGTGCACCCGCTGACCCGCGTCATCGAGCACACCGACCTCCTCGTCGTCCGCAAGGGCGAGAAGGTGACCGTCGAGATCCCCGTCACCCTCACGGGAGAGGCGGCCCCCGGCACGCTCGTCACGCAGGACGCCGACGTCATCGAGGTGGAGGTCGACGCCACCGAGATCCCCGAGGGCTTCGAGATCTCGGTCGAGGACGCCGAGGCCGGGACCCAGATCACCGCCTCGGAGATCGCTCTGCCCTCCGGAGCCACCCTCGTCTCCGACCCCGAGCTGCTGATCGTCAACATCATCGAGGCGCCCTCCGAGGCCGACCTCGAGGCCGAGGAGGAAGAGGCGCCCGAGGGCGAGGCCGCCGAGGACGCCGCCCATGAGGCCGAGCAGGCTGCCGAGGAGTCCTGACCTCCCGGCGCGCGGCCTGAGCTGCCGCGCCCCCGCCCCGGGCCCGGTTCGACCACCGCGTCGGACCGGGCCCGCGGTCGTTCAGCCGCGGATGAGGCCGACGGCCAGGACCACCATCATCACGGCGATCCCCGCGTCCAGCACCCGCCACGCCCCGGGCCGGGCGAACACTCCGCGCAGGGCCCTGCCCCCGAAGCCGATCAACGCGAACCACGCCGTGCCGGCGAGGAACGCACCGGCCGCGAACACCCAGCGGAGGTCCCCTGCCTGCTGGTTGGCGAGAGTCCCCAGGAAGACGACGCTGTCGAGATAGGCGTGGGGATTGAGCCAGGTGAACGCCGCGCACGCCGCCACCGCGCCCAGGGTCGAGGGGATCCGAGTGTCACCGTCCACCTGCAGTCCGCTGGCGGGGCGTAGGGCGCGGGATGCGGCAAAGGCGCCGTAGGCCAGCAGGAACACCACTCCGAACCACTTCATCACCGTGATGGCGGCCGGCGCGGACTCGACGAGTGCCCCGACGCCCGCCACACCGAGCAGGATCAGGGCGGCCTCGGACAGGACGCAGAAGATCACGATCGGGACCATCGCCACGTCGCCCCGGATCGAGCGTTGGAGGACGTAGGCGTTCTGCGCGCCGACGGCGGCGATGAGCCCGAGGCCCATGCCGGCGCCCATGAGGAGCGTGGAGGTGGTGGTCACGGCCCCACGCTAGGGCCGCGGCATCTGTAGCGCCACTTCAGTTTCTTGGTTAGCATCAGATCTACTTATGAACGCACTTCACCTGGACCAGCTGCGCACCCTCGTCGCCGTCGTCGACCTCGGCTCGTTCGATGCGGCCGCCGCCCACCTCCACGTCACGCAGTCCGCGGTGTCCCAGCGCATCCGGGCGCTGGAGGACTCGGCCGGCCGCATCCTGGTCCGCCGCGACCGCCCGGTCACAGCGACGGACTCCGGTGAGACGGTGCTCCGGACCGCCCGGCAGATGCTCCACCTGGAGGAATCCCTGTCCCGCGAGTTCGACGGAGCGGGCACCCCGACAGAGCATGTGGTCCTGGCGGTGGCGTGCAACTCGGACTCGCTGGCCACCTGGTTCCTCGACGCCATGGCCGAGGTCCACTCCTCGGGCCAGGTGGTCTTTGACCTCCGCCGCGAGGACGAGTCATTGTCCTCCCAGCTCCTCCGCCGAGGCGAGGTGATGGCGGCGGTGACCAGCGAGTCCAGGGCCGTTCAGGGATGCCGGTCACTCCCGCTGGGGTCGATGCGGTACCTCGCGTGCGCAAGTCCCGGGTTCGTGGCCCGGCACCTGCGCGACGGTTCGCCCACGACCGCACTGGGCAGGGCCCCCATCGTCGACTTCGATCGCACCGACGCCCACCAGAACCACCACTACCGGCAGTTGGCCCGCCGCGAACCGACCGGACCCCGTCACTTCGTGCCGAGTTCGCACGACCACGTCCGTGCCATCGCCGCGGGGTTGGGCTGGGGCCTGGTGCCCGAGCGACTGGCCACACCGTGGTTGGTCTCCGGTGAGCTCACCGAGGTCTCCCCCGACCGCCCTCTCGACGTCCCACTGTTCTGGCAGCACTGGAGACTCCAGTCCCCCGACCTCGACGCCCTGACCGCCGCGGTGCTCGAGACGGCCCGGTCCGAGCTGCAGGCCTGACGGCGCGAGCAGCGACCGACGGGACCGCCAACCGATGGGAGCGCTGCCCGACCCGGTCTGGGACCATGAGTCCGTGAGTACCGCTGACGCCCCCGGACCCAGGCTCGTCGTGGGCCTGGCCAACCCCGGTCCCGACTACGAGGGCACCCGCCACAACATCGGCTGGGACGTGCTGGTCGAGCTCGCCTCCCGCGCCCTGCCCGTGCCCGCGAGCTTCTCCACGCACAAGCGGACCAACTGCGAGGTCGCCCAGACGCGGTTGGCCGACCAGTCCGTGATCCTGGCCCGCCCGCGCAGCTACATGAACCTGTCCGGGGGGCCCGTGGCCGCGGTGGCGAAGTACTTCTCCGTCGCCCCCACCGAGGTGATCGTGGTGCACGACGAGATCGACATCGACTTCGGCCAGGTCCGGCTCAAGCGTGGCGGAGGCGAGGGCGGGCACAACGGCCTGCGCTCGGTCACCAGCGCTCTCGGCACCCGCGACTACCTCCGCGTCCGCGCGGGGGTCGGCCGGCCTCCGGGTCGCATGGCGGTGGCGGACTACGTCCTCAAGCGTTTCTCCAAGCTCGAGCAACCCGACGTGCCGTTCCTGGTGCAGGATGCCGCCGACGCCGTCGAGCTTCTGCTCAGGCACGGACTGGAGACCGCCCAGAACCAGGTCCATACCGCGTGAGCCGCCCCCGGCGGTTCCAACGCGCCGCCGTTCTGGGCTCCGGGGCCGACCTCGTCGACCGCGCGAGCCGCGCACTGATCAACTGGGATATGCATCGCCGCGCCGGCCTCGTCGTCGTCACCGAGGGTCCCGCAACGGTCGGCCGCACCGTCACGCTCCGTCCGCGCACCGGACCAGGGGCGTGGCTCAGGATCGCGGCACCGTGCGAGGTCACGTCGGTGATCGACAGCCCGACCGCCCGCGGCTTCACCTACCGCGCGCTGCCCGGCCACCCCGAGGACGGCTGGGAGTCTTTCCTGGTCGAGCGCGACCCCGTCACCGACGTCGTGCGCCTGCGGATCGAGGCCGAATCCGCTCACGCCACCCTGCTCGCGAAGTGGGGCGCGCCGGTCGCCCGCTGCGAGCAGAACCGGCTCACCCGCCGCTACCTCGCCGCTCTCGTGGACCGTCCCGGTGCACCTCGCCCGGAGGGCGATCACCGCCCCGTGTGACCTCGCCTTTCCTGCACGCTCACCGACCCCGGGCGGTGCACTGGCGGATTGGGTGCTCGACCGGGGGCGGACGTACCCTGGGATGACGACGGCGAGGGCCGCCGGAGCACCGAGGAGGACGCGTGACCGAGACCGCCGAGCACACCGGGACCACCGGACGGCCGGCCGGTCCGGATGCGTCCGGCCACGTCGCGTCCGAGGTGTCCCGCCGCCGGACCTTCGCGGTGATCGCCCATCCGGACGCCGGAAAGTCCACGCTCACCGAGGCGCTGGCGCTGCACGCGCGCGTCATCACCGAGGCCGGAGCAGTCCACGGCAAGTCCGGTCGCCGCGCCACCGTGTCGGACTGGATGGAGATGGAGAAGGCCCGCGGCATCTCCGTCAGCTCCACCGCGCTGCAGTTCACCTACAAACCCTCCGGGTCTGCCGAGGACGACGAGCCCTACGTCATCAACCTCGTCGACACCCCCGGCCACGCCGACTTCTCCGAGGACACCTACCGCGTCCTGACCGCCGTCGACGCGGCGGTGATGCTCATCGACGCCGCCAAGGGCCTCGAGCCACAAACGCTCAAACTGTTCCGCGTGTGTAAGCACAACGGGCTGCCCATCATCACGGTGATCAACAAGTGGGACCGGCCGGGGCAGGCGCCACTGGAGCTGCTGGACGAGATCACCGAGCAGATCGGCCTGGTGCCGACCCCGCTGTTCATGCCGGTCGGCATCGCGGGCGACTACCGGGGGTTGCTCCGCCGCGGCCCCGACGGTGCGCCCGAGGAGTACATCCACTTCACCCGCACCGCCGGTGGATCGACCATCGCCCCGGAGGAGCACTACGACCCGGACACCGCCGCCCAGCGGGAGGGCGAGGTGTGGGAGACGGCCGTCGAGGAGTCCGAACTGCTCTCCGCCATGGGGCAGGACCACGACCAGGAGCTCTACCTGGCCGGCGAGACGAGCCCGGTGATCTTCGCCTCCGCGATGCTCAACTTCGGTGTGCACCAGATCCTGGACGCGCTGGTCGAGCTGGCCCCGCCGCCGCACGCGTGGGAGACCGTGACCGGTGCACCCCGGGAGACCTCGGATCCGTTCTCAGCGGTGGTGTTCAAGGTCCAGGCCGGCATGGACGCCGCGCACCGCGACCGGCTCGCGTTCATGCGCGTGGTCTCCGGGGAGTTCGAGCGCGGGATGGTGGTCACCCACGCCCAGTCCTCCAAACCGTTCACCACCAAGTACGCCCTGACCGTGTTCGGCCGCGACCGCACGACCGTCGAGACCGCCTACCCGGGCGACGTGGTGGGCCTGGTCAACGCCACCGCCCTGGCACCCGGTGACACCCTCTACACCGGTAAGAAGGTGCAGTTCCCGCCGATCCCCCAGTTCGCACCCGAGCACTTCGCCGTGGTGCGCGCGCAGTCGCTGGGCAAGTACAAGCAGTTCCGCAAGGCCATCGACCAGCTGGCCGCGGAGGGCGTCGTGCAGATCCTGCGCAACGACACGCGTGGCGATGCCAACCCCGTCATGGCGGCGGTCGGGCCGATGCAGTTCGAGGTCGTCACCGCCCGCATGAAGGCCGAGTTCAACGTCGAGGTCGTCGTCGATACCCTGCCGTACTCCATCGCCCGTCGCACTGACTCCGCCTCCGCCGACGAGCTCGGCCGGCAGCGCGGTGTGGAGGTGTTCCAGCGCACCGACGGTGAACTTCTGGCCCTGTTCGGCGACAAGTGGCGCCTGCAGTACATCAGCAAGGAGATGGAGCACCTCACCATCGAACCGCTGGTCGCGGACACCAACTGACGCTTCCGCCACACACGCCCCATCAGCCCCGGTCGCGCTCTGAACAACTGTCCAGAAATCTCCCGGAACGGGCCTTGTCACGACCAAACCTTAGTTAATCTCCCTTTCACGCCGACGCCCCCGCCGACCCACGGCGGGCGCCGTCCGAGAGGGGCACCGCCATGGGACACAGCCGTCCGACCACGAGGTCCACGAGGTCCACGACCACCGGGAGATGGGCGCGCTCGGCGCTGGCTCTGCTCTCGGCTGTCGCGGTGACCGTCCCGCTGGCGGCCGCGCCCGCGCAGGCCGCCACGCCGATCCGGGGGATGGTCGACGCCCACACCCACATCGCCGCCTCACAGGCGTTCGGCGGCGCCCTGCGGTGCGGTGAGCCGTTCGCCCCCGGCGGGATGGCTCAGGCCCTGGCCGACTGCCCCACGCACTCGGACCTCGGCCATTTCTCGCTTCTCGAGTCGGTCCTCGGCGGCACGCCCGTCCCCGGCGGCACACAGGGATACCCCACATTCACACAGTGGCCGGCCTCCAACTCGCAGTTGCACGAGCAGGCCTACTACACCGGTATCGAGCGCGCGTGGCGGGGCGGCCTCCGGGTGCTCAACAACTACCTGGTCGCCAACCGGGTGCTGTGCGAGATGCTCATCGGCTCGCCGTACTCGTGTGACGAGATGGACCAACTCCGTCGTCAGGTCGACTACATGAACCGCATGGAGGCCCACATCGACGCCAAACACGGCGGCCCCGGCCGGGGCTGGTTCCGGATCGCACGGTCTCCCGAGGAGGTCCGGTCGATCGCCGCGCAGGGCAAGCTCGCGGTGACGCTGGGGGTCGAGGCGTCCGAGCCGTTCGGGTGTCGGATGATCAACGACGTGCCGCTGTGCTCGGCCGAGGACATCGACCGCGGCCTCGACGAATTCGCTTCGTGGGGCGTGTCCACCGTGTTCCCGGTCCACAAGTTCGACAACGCCCTCGGCGGCGCCCGCATGGACGAGGACCTGGCAGGCCTGGCGGTGAACGTGGGCAACAAGATCGGCACCCAGCGATTCTGGGAGACCGAGCCGTGCACCGGCCCCGACGCGGACCACGACCAGCCGATCGCGAGCACCCCGGTCGCGGACGGGCTGTCCGCGCTCACGGCGGGCGCCCCCGCGGGAGCGGCACTTCCCGTGTATCCCGAGGCACCACTGTGCAACGTGCGCGGACTGACCCCGCTCGGCGAGCACGCCGTGCGGGGGATGATGGCGCGCGGCATGGTGATCAACATCGACCACATGAGCGTCAAGACGGCCACGCGGACGCTCGACATCGCCGCGGAGTCGGGGTACACGGGGCTCATCTCCGACCACACCTGGGCCACGCAGGGCATCACGCGCCGCATGCACGAACAGGGCGGGTTCGTGGCCGCCTTCGCGTGGCCCGCCGATGCGACCGAGACCTTCGAGACCGGCTTCCTCGAGGCCTGGCGCGCCAACACGGCCGGCACGACCCGCCCCTGGGCCGGGTACGGCTTCGGATCGGACGTCAACGGTCTGGCCCACCTCGCGGACGCGCGCCCCAGCGCGGCCACCGATCCGCTCGTCTACCCGTTCACCGCGCTCAGCGGCGAGGTGATGGACCGGTGGCAGTTCGGTGACCGCGTCTACGACCTCAACGTCGACGGCGTGGCCCAGTACGGCCTCTACGCGGACTGGGCGGCCGACCTTCTCCACCGGGCCGGATCCGACCGCCCCGAACTGGAGCGTCAGCTCATGGGCGGCGCCGAGGCCTGGACGGCCAACTGGGAACGCGTGCGGTGACCCGACCCGCCGACCGCGTCGGTCCCCTGTGGATCCTGGCGCTCACGCTCGGCGTCGTGGCGGTCTTCGCCTCGTGGTTCGGCCCGCTGCAGATTCTCCTACCCGTTCAGACCGACAGGATCGGTGGCCCGGGTGGCAGAGAGGCGCTCCTCGGACTGGTGGTGGGAACAGGCGCCGCCGTCGCCCTCGTGGCCAATCCGGTGTGGGGGCTCGTCTCCGACCGGTGCCGCGCGAGGCTCGGGACCCGGATGCCGGTGGTGTACGTGGGCACGGCGATCGGGGTGGCGGGTCAACTGCTGCTCCTGACCTCCGATTCCGGACCGGCCACGGTCGCGGGCTGGGTCCTGGTGCAGCTGGGGTTCAACGGACCGTTCGCGGTGCTGGCCGCCCTGATGGCCGATCGTGTCCCCGAGCAGCAGCGCGGCGTGGTGGGGTCGTTGTTCGGGGTCGGGCAGATCGTCGGCGTGATCAGCGGAGTGGCGGTGGCGGAGTCCGTCGGCGGTGGCACGACCGGGTACCTGGTGCTCGCGGTGCTCACACCCGCGCTGCTCTCGGCGATCGTGGTGGCGGGACGTGCTGCGCCGGTCGTCTCCCCCGACCCCGCGGGATCCGGCGATGACCCGCGATCCCGGATCGCTCTCACGGACTTCCGCCCGACCCGCGAGTACTGCTGGGCGTGGGCACTGCGGTTCCTCATGAACCTCACCAACGCGATCCTGCTGATCTACCTTTTCTTCTTCCTCGACTCCGTGGTCGGGGTGCCCGATCCCGGCAACGCGGTCCTCATGATCACCGTCGTCACCCTCGTCCTCTCGGCGGTGTGCGCGGCCACGGCGGGGGCGTTCTCCGACCGGCTCCACCGCCGCCGCGAAATCGCCGCCGCCGGGGCGCTGATCACCGCCGGGGGGTTGATCGGACTCGCGGCCTCCTCCACCATGCCCGCCGTGCTGGCCGCCGCGGCCGTCCTCGGCGTGGGGTGGGGACTGTTCATCGCGGTCGACATGGCGATCATCACCGGGTCCCTGGCCACCTCCGGCACCGCGGGAACCCTCCTGGGCATGGCCAACATCGCCACCTCGCTGCCGCAGGTGGTGGCTCCCGCGATCGCCGTTCCCCTCGTCACCTCCGCGGCCGGCTACCCCGCCCTCTACGGGGTGGGCGCGGGCATCGCCGTCGCCGCCGCGCTGTGCACCCTGCAACTCCGCGGCGTCCGATAGCCCCACCAGAAAGGACCACTCCACGTGCCGACCCGAGACCCGATCCTGCCCCCCGGATTCCGCCTGGGCACCGCCACCGCCGCCGCCCAGATCGAGGGCGGGGCCGACGCCGACGGGCGCGGCCCGAGCATCTGGGACACCTTCGCCGCCGAACCCGGCCGCATCCGCGGCGGCGACACCCCTGCCGTGGCGTGCGACCACTACCACCGCCACGCCGAGGACGTCCGCGACCTGGCCGAGCTCGGGGTCGACGATTACCGCTTCTCCATCTCCTGGTCCCGGGTCCTGCCCACGGGGAGCGGGCGGGTCAACGGGCCCGGCCTGGACTTCTACTCGCGGCTCGTCGACGACCTCCTGGCGGCCGGCATCCGCCCCGTGCCCACGCTCTACCACTGGGACCTGCCGCAGACCCTGCAGGACGAGGGCGGCTGGCTGCGCCGGGACACCTCCCGGGCCCTGGCCGACTACGCCGCGGTGATGGTCGACGCCCTCGGGGACCGCGTCACCCGCTGGCTCACGCTCAACGAGATGAACGTCCACACCCTCTACGGCCACGGACTCACCGATCACGCACCGGCACTCGGGATGGGGCTGGACTGCCTGCCCGTGGCGCACAATCTGCTCCGCGCCCACGGCCTGGCGGTCGAGGCCATACGGGCCGCCGGGCCCCGGCACGAGGTGGGGGTGGTCCAACAGCACTTCCCCGTCCTCGCCGCGACCGACTCCGCCGAAGACGTCGAGGCCGCCGAGATGTTCCGCATCCTCACCAACTGGCTGTTCTCCGATCCCGTCCTGCGCGGCACCTACCCGGAGGACTGGGTGGCCGAGCTCGTCATGAACTCTGCGGGCCTGACCCCCGACCAGCTCGACCGGGACCTCGCCGTCATCGCCGGGCCCCTCGACCACTACGGCGTCAACTACTACGAACCCACGGTGATCGAGGCCCCGCGCGCCGACACCGACTATTCCGGGGTGCTCGAGGTGGACTTCCCGCAGGACATGCCGTTCCGCCCGGTACGGATCGAGGGCGTCGAGCGGACCGATTTCGACTGGCCGATCGTGCCGTCGGGCCTCACCGACATCCTCGTGTCGCTCCACGAGCGCTATCCGGGACTGCCGCCGGTCACGGTGACCGAGAACGGGTGTTCCTATCACGACGGCCCGGGGCCGGACGGCGCCGTCCACGACGCGCGGCGGATCGACTTCCTCCGCGCACACCTGGCGGCCGTGGTGGACGCCGTCGACGCGGGCGTGAACGTGGACGGGTACTACGTGTGGTCGGCCGTGGACAATTTCGAGTGGGCCGCCGGATACGCCGAGCGCTTCGGCCTGGTCCACGTGGACCACGGCACCCTGGCGCGGACCCGTAAGGATTCCTGGTACTGGTACCGCGACCTGATCGCCGAGCACCGGGAGCGACTCGCCCGAGGTGGTCCGACACGACCCTCAGGAGCGCATCCGGCGGTCTAGGCTGGGCGGATGACCACAGCTTCGACCACCGGTCGCCGTCGACCCCTGGGCCTGATCGGCGTGTGCACGGCCCTCGCGCTCCTCGGGTCGGCGTGTGGGACACCGTTGGCCACACCCGACCCGGACGCGAGTCCGGCCGCCTACTCGGCGCTCGAGGTCGGCGAGGACCGGATCGACTACGCGGTCGGCAAGGTCACCGACATCGTCGAGGAGGAACTGGAGGCCTCCGGGATCCCGGGCGCGGCCGTCGCCGTGGTGCACGGCGGCGAGGTGGTCCTCGCGGAAGGCTTCGGCGTCCGGGACACCAGCACCGGCGCCGAGGTCGACGCGCAGACCGTCTTCCCACTGGCCTCGATCTCCAAGTCGGTCAGCGCCACCGTGGTGGCCGCGGAGAGCGACGACGGCGAGGTCGACTGGTCCACCCCCGTGAGCCAGTACCTGCCGTGGTTCGAGCTCTCCGATGCCCAGGTGTCGCCCCTCGTCACCGTGGGCGACGTCTTCGCGCACCGCTCGGGGCTGCCCGAACACGCGGGGGACGATCTCGAGGACCTGGGGTATGACCGACCCGCGGTCCTGCATGGTCTGCGGCACCTTCCGCTCACGCCGTTCAGGGCCTCGTACGCGTACACCAACTTCGGACTGACGGCCGGTGCGGAAGCCGTCGCGGTCGCCGCGGGCACGCCCTGGGCCGAGTTGAGCCGTGAGCGGATCTTCCGGCCCCTCGGGATGGGCGACACCTCGTTCTCCCACGATGAGCTGATCGAGCGGGACAACCGGGCCGTCGGCCACGTCAGGAGCGACGCGGGCGAGGCGAACGGCGACTGGGTGCCGGCCGATCCCCAACGCGATCCCGACGCGCAGGCCCCGGCGGGTGGCCTGAGTTCGTCGGTGACCGACATGGCCGCGTGGATGGCCATGGTGTTGGACGACGGCAGGGCGCCGGACGGCTCCCAGGTGGTGCCCGTCGAGGCCCTGAGGGAGGCCCTCACCCCGCAGATCGTGTCCTCGCCCCCGCAGGCCGCGGCCGACCGTCCCGGCGGCTACGGGTACGGCTTCAACATCAGCACCAGCTCCTCGGGCCGCGTCCAGTGGAGCCATTCCGGGGCGTTCGCTCTCGGCGCGGGCACGGCGATGCTCATGATGCCCTCGCTGGACCTCGGGATCATCACGGTGACCAACGCCTCGCCCAGCGGCGTGGCGGAGACGATCAATGCCCGGTTCGCCGACTACGCCCAGTACGGCGACCCCACGCTGGACTGGCGGGAGCTGTTCGGCCAGGCATTCGCCCCACTTCTCGATCCCGTGGGGGACCTGGTGGGCGCGCGGCGACCCGCCGCCCCTTTGCCCTCGCCGGACCCGGCCGAGCTGACGGGGACCTACCGCAACGACTACTTCGGGGAGCTCGAGGTGCGGCAGTCGCAGGACGGGCTGGAGGTGATCGTGGGCCGCGGGACCGCGGCCTGGCCGCTCGAGCCCTGGGACGGCGGGACGTTCGCCGTCGAACCGCGGAGTGAGAACTGGCCACCGGGGTCGCGGGGTTCGGTGACGTTCGACGACGACGAGGTCACCGTCGATCTCCTCGACCGCGACGGTCTCGGGACCTTCACCCGAGCTCCGGCAGAGGACGACCCCGCCGAGGGCGATCCCGGCGACTGACGCGCCGTCTGTCGCGTCTGGCGTCGGCGTCGGGGGTGGTCAGAAACGTCGAGAGCCACCTCATCCGCGGATCGGCGTCCACCAGGAAGGCCTTGACCACGAGCGTCAACGGCACCGCCAGGATCGCGCCCAACGCGCCGGCCACCGAGGTCCAGAACACCAGCGAGAGGAACGTCACGGTGGGGGTGAGCCCCACGGCGTCGCCGGTGAACTTGGGCTGGATGAAGCTCTGGATGACCAGGTTGACCACGCAGTAGATCACCACCACCCAGATGGCGTCGACCGGTCCCCCGGTCAGGAGTGCGAACAGCGCGGGCGGCACGAGGCCCAGCACGAAGCCGATGTTGGGGATGTAGTTGGTGACGAAGGCGAGTACGCCCCACACCACGGCGAGCGGCACGCCGATGATCATCAGCGCCACGGTGTCGATGATCGCGACGATGAGACCGAAGATCGTCGAGACGATCCAGTACGACTTCACGCCGTCGGTGAAGGAGCTGAGGGCGTCGGCAAGCCGGGGCCGCTGACGGACGATCACGGCTCGCCGACGGGTGACGCCCGGGACGTCGAACACCAGGAAGGTCAGCGCGATCACCAGGACGGTGAGCTGGCCCCCCGCCGAGGACACCTGCCCCGCCACGTTCTGGACCGTCCCGATGATCGTGCCGGGGTCCACGCCCGCCAGGCTCGACGAGACCTGATCCTGGCTGACCCCGAACCGGCCGAGGAACTCGATGATCTGGCCGTAGAGCTCGACGAACCTGTCCTGATACTGCGGGATCTCCTCGGCGGCGATCCACAGCGCCCACACGAGCATCCCCACCAGCGCGGCCAGCAGGAGGTAGAGCACCAGCAGGACGATGATCATCCCACCCCACCGTGGCAGGCCGGCCCGCTCCAGGCGCCGCTGCAGCGGCTGGGCGGCGATCACCAGGTTGAGGGCGAGGAAGGCCGGCATGACCATGGCCGCGTGCTGGGAGATCCCCCAGACCACCGCGAACGCCGCGGCCAGCGACACCACCGTGACGCCCGCGATTCCCCACCCCCTGGGCTCCTCGTGCGGGGCAGGCGCCTCGGGTTCGCGCACGTCGTCGCCAGTGGTCGTCATGGCCCCTCCTCGACCCGCGCCCAGCGCGCCGGACGCGGATCAGAGTAGCCCTGTCAGCCCCCGTTCAGCGCCGAACGGATGGCGTCGACGTCGACGTCGTCGAGGTCGGCCGGATCCCACGTGGGATCGCGGTCCTTGTCGATCACCACGGCCCGCACTCCCTCGATGAAGTCCGGACGGGCGGTGATCCATCCGCCCAGCTCCAGCTCGTTGTCGAGGCATTCGCGGAGATCGCCCGCGGCGGCGCCGGCGCGGAGCAGCTCGATGGTGGCGACGACGGACGTCGGGCAGTGGGACCGCAGCATCCCTAGGGTCGCGGTGGCCCACTCGTCCTGCGGGCCGGACTCCAGGGCGTCGACCATCTCCTGCGCGGTGCCGCGGCCGAAGACGTCCTCGATCCGGTCGATGTGCTGCTCGACCGCGGACTCCCCCGCCGCCGCGTGCTCGAGGCCGTGTCGCTCGAGGGCGGCGTCGAGGCCGTCGGATCCGATGGCGGCGACGAAGGCGTCGCGGTCGGCGTCGTCGATCAGATGGGTGGCCAGACCCGTGTAGAGGGCGTCGGCGGAATTCATCCGGACCCCGGTGGTGCCGAGGTAGATCCCCACCGCCAGACCGCGGGTCCCGCCGCCGCACAGCCGGGGGAGGAAGTGACTGGCGCCGACGTCGGGGACGAACCCGATCGCCGTCTCGGGCATAGCCATCATGACCTTGGTGGTGACCACGCGATGCGAACCGTTGATGGAGATCCCGAGGCCGCCGCCCATCGCGACGCCGTGGATCACCGCGACCGTGGGCACCCGGTGGGTGTGGTACGCGAGGTCCATCGCGTACTCCTCGGAGAAGAACTCCCGGTTGGTCTGGTGCTCCCCGGCGGCCGCGGCGTCGCGCAGGGCGCGGATGTCGCCGCCCGCGCAGAACGCCTTCTCCGAGGTGCTCGTGGTGACGACGGCTTCCACGCCCGAGTCCTGCGAGGCGGCGTCCAGGGCGGAGTGCAGGGCCCGGCACATGGGCAGGTCGAGGGAGTTCAGGGCCTTGGGGCGGTCCAGGACGATGTGCTGCATCCGGCCTTCTCGCCGGGTGGTGACGAATTCGCTCATGCCCCCAGTGTGTCAGGCCGGTCACCCGACGTCGCCGGGATACTAGGAATTCCTACCTAGGTCGCCCCCGCCTCGCCTCAGAGCAACTCCGATGCTACGTCCGGGACGTACTTGAACTCCTCGCGCGGCGGCCGCTCGTAGTTGGCACCCTCGGGTCGCTCCGGGATCTCGAAGGTCGGCGGCTCCAGCTTCTCCCACGGGACGGTGGAGAGCAGGTGGGAGATCACGTTGATCCGCGACCGCTTCTTGTCCTCGGACTCGACCGTGTACCAGGGCGCCTCCGGGATGTCGGTGTGGATGAACATCTCGTCCTTGGCCCGGCTGTAGGCCTCCCACCGGTTGATCGACTCCAGGTCCATCGGCGAGAGCTTCCACCGGCGCATGGGATCGTCGTGCCGGGAGCGGAACCGGCGCTCCTGCTCCTCGTCCGACACGGAGAACCAGTACTTGCGCAGCATGATCCCGTCCTCCACGAGCAGGCGCTCGAAGATCGGCGCCTGGTGCAGGAAACGGCGGTACTCGTCGGTCGTACAGAAGCCCATCACGCGCTCCACGCCGGCCCGGTTGTACCAGGAGCGGTCGAAGATCACGATCTCACCGGCTGCCGGCAGGTGCTCGACGTAGCGCTGGAAGTACCACTGCGTCTTGTGCACCTCGGTCGGCGCGGGCAGTGCGACCACGCGGGCGAACCGAGGGTTGAGGTACTGGGTGATCCGCTTGATCGCCGACCCTTTTCCTGCGGCGTCGCGGCCCTCGAACACCACCACGAGCCGGTTGCCCGTCTCCTTGAGCCAGGCCTGCATCTCCACGAGCTCGGCCTGCAAGCGCTCCAGCTCGGCCTCGTAGGCCTTCTTGGGCAGCTTCTCGAGCCCGCTGGGGAGCAGGTTCTTGGTGCTCGACTTCTTACCCGCCGCGTCCTTACCCGCCGAGCCCGAGGCGGCCTTGGGGCGAGCCTTCATGGCGTCCTTCTTGCCGTTCTTCTCACCGCTCATTCCACCGATAGTACGACCGCGGGGGGCGCGCCGGGCCCGGAGGATGAACTTGACAGTCATGGAGGGTTCTGTCTAGTTTTCTGCGAGGGTGACACACGTCACCTCTCCACTCGCGTTCCTGACGGTAAGGCGACATGACGACTCTCACCCGCCGAGGGTTCCTCGGCTCACTCGCCGCCGCCGGGGTTGCAGCACTCGTGGCCGACCCCCTCGCCGCCGGCCAGGTGACCGACCCCGCGAACCCCGCACCCGCAGGCCCCGGACGAATCCCCCACGAGGTGCAGGACCACCGGGTCCTCGTGGTGGGCAGCGGGTTCGGTGGCGGCGTCGCGGCACTCCGGCTCGCCCAGGCGGGCGTCCCCGTCGTCGTCATGGAACGAGGTCGCCGCTGGCCCACCGGCCCCGACTCGACCACCTACCCCAGCGTCAGCGCCCCCGACGAGCGCATCCTGTGGTTCCGCTCCGCACCCGAGGTCTTCGGCCGTCCCGTGGACCTGCCGCGCTACACCGGACTGCTCGACGCCTCCGTGGGCGAGAACATGACCTCCGTGTGCGCCACCGGCGTCGGAGGCGGGTCCCTCATCTACCAGGGCATGTCGCTCCAGCCCAGCGAGGAGTTGTTCCAGACCTGGTTCCCGGGCGGGATCGACTGGCGCGAGATGGAGCGGGAGTACTTCCCCCGGGTCTCCCGGATGCTCCGCCTGGCCGAGGCCCCGGACGAACTCATCGACTCCCCCCGGTACGCGGCTGCCCGCGTCTTCGCCCAGCGGGTCCGGGCCGCCGGTCTGCCCCTGCGCAAGATCCCCATGCCCATCGACTGGGACTACGCGCTGGCCGAGCTGCGCGGCGAGATGCGGCCCTCCTACACCGACAGCTCGGGCGCGCTCGGCGTCAACAACGGCGGCAAGCACACCGTCGACGTGACGTACCTCGCCGACGCCGAGGCCACGGGACTCGTCGACGTCCGACCGCTGCACGACGTCCGCGCCATGCGGCGGCTGCCCGACGGACGCTGGGAGCTGGACGTCGAGGTCCTCGACACCGCCGGACGTCTCCTCAAGACGCTGGCGATGCGCGCACCCGCGGTCATGCTGGGTGCCGGGTCGGTGGGCACCTCCACACTGCTCACCCGAGCCTCCGCCACCGGCACGCTCACCGACCTCCCCGACGCCGTCGGCAGCGGCTGGGGCACCAACGCCGACCGGATCTACACCTGGACCGACCCCACCGCCGGATTCGGCGCCGTCCAGGGCGGGCCGGTGATCTACGGCAGCCTCAACTGGTCGGACCCCACCACCGCGCACACCCTCATCCAGGCGTCGATCCCCGCGTTCGGTACGGATGTGCACACCACGATGATGGTCGGGTACGGGGTGAGCGCCGACCGCGGCCGGATCGTCTACGACTCAGCGCAGGACCGCGGCGTCATCCGCTGGCCGGCGGCAGGCGACGCGGGCATCCTGCGCGGTCACATCGAGCCCACCGCCCGCGCCATCATCGGTCCGACCGGCCACCTCACCGACACCAACGCCATCGTCAATTCCACCTGGCACCCGCTCGGCGGCGCGGCCATGGAGCAGGTCTGCGACCTCGACGGGCGGGTCCTGGGCCAGCGGGGCCTGTACGTCGTCGACGGGGCCCTCATCCCGGGCACCACCGCCGCCTGCAATCCGTCACTGACCATCGCGGCGATCGCCGAGCGCGCCCTCGACCGGATCGTCCGCCACGATGTGGGCGCGATCTTCTGAGGAGGCAGTGGTCGAGGCCGTTCGAGCGAGCAGCGGGCGAGGCCTTCCGGAAGCATGTGCACACCGTCATCAGCCTGGAATGCCCGGAACCGGTGGCGGCCACCGGGATAATGGATGGTGTGAGGTCCCGCGAGAACATCCTCGACGCCACCCGCCGCGTGATCGGCGAGGTGGGCTTCGAGGGCGTCAACATCGCTGTGGTGGCCAAGCGGGCCGGGGTGAGTCGACAGACCGTGTACTCGATCTTCGGCACCCGTGAGGAACTCGTCAGCGAGACGATAACCCATCAGCTCACCGCACTCCTCGGGGCCTACGAGTCGCTCATCGACTCGGCGGACTCGCTGCTCGAACTCCTGGTGGAGATGGTGATCGTGTCCCGGAGCAGGATCCTCGGCGACCCGCTCCTCCACGCGCTGACGCTCTCCGGCGAGGGCAACCCGATCCACCATCCCGGAGCCACCGACAGATCCCTCGGCTACACAGCTCAGCTGTTGAGACCGGCGCTGGAGCGATTCCCCGAGTACGCCGACAGAATCGACTTCCTCGCCGACGTCGGCGTCCACATCGGCTGGTCGGTGATCGTGCTCGACCATCCCGACTCCCGCTCCGACGCCGAGCTCCGGGCCTTCCTCACCGCCTGGCTGGCGCCGCTGTTCACCTCGTCGTCGTGAGCACCCGGCTGGTCCTGTGGGACCTCGACCTCACTCTGCTCGACCCCGCCGGGTTCGGTTCGCGGATGATCGGGCCCGCTCTCGCCGAGATGGTGGGTCGGGAGCCGATCATGGGCACTTCCTTCGCCGGACGGACGGACCGCGCGATCTGCACCGACCTGCTCGCGAGAAACGGTGTCGAGCCGCGCGACGAGCTCGTCAGCCGCCTCCTCCACGCAGTCGCCGAGAGGTGCGAGACCCACGGTCAGGATCTGCTCGACGCGGGCGGCGGTCCTCTACCGGGCGCGCACGAGGCGGTGCGGGCCCTCGCCTCCGTGGCCGGGGTGCGCCAGGGGATCGTCACCGGCAACATGCGGCGGACGGCGCTGCTCAAGCTCCGGTTGTGCGGTTTCGACGGCCTGCCGGATCCTCGGTTGGGCGCGTTCGGTGATCACCACGCCGACCGCGCCGACCTCGTGCGCGGGGCGATCGCCACGGCCCGCGACCTCGGGCTCGACGTCTCCGCCGGCACCACTGTGGTGATCGGGGACCACGTCCACGACGTGCGCGGGGCACTCGATGCGGGCGCACACTGCGTCGCGGTCGCCACCGGCCGGGTCACCGCTGACGAGTTGCGCGCGGCCGGAGCCCACGCCGTCCTGCCCGACCTCACGGACGTGGAGTCCCTTCGCGAGGCTCTATCCGTCGGTCTGCGGGTCAGCCCTCTATCTGCTCGCCGATCTCCATCCAGCGTTCCTCGAGCTGCTCCTTCTCCGCCGTCACCTCTTTGAGATCGCGGTCGAGGGAGGCGAGCTTCTCCGTGTCGAGAGCTTCTCCTGCGGCCGCGGTGAGGGCCTCGTGGAGGGTGGCCTGTCGCTGATCGAGCTTGAGCATCTGGCGCTCGATCTTGGACATCTCCTTGCGCAGCGCCCGCTCCTCGCCCGAGCTGAGACCGGACCCGGCGGGCGCAGCGGACGCCGAGCCCGCACCGGACCCGGAGCCCGCCTCGCGCAGGACCTTGCCCGAGTCGCCCGCCGCCCCGGCGCGGGCGCGGCGCTCGAGGTACTCGTCGATCCCCCGCGGGAGGTTGGTGAGCCCGCCGTCGCCGAACAGGGCCCACACCGAGTCACAGATTCGCTCGACGAGGTAGCGGTCGTGGGAGATCACGACCATCGTGCCGGGCCAGCCGTCGAGCAGGTCCTCGAGCTGGCGGAGCGTGTCGATGTCGAGGTCGTTGGTGGGCTCGTCGAGCAACAGTACGTTGGGCTCGTCCATGAGCACCCGAGTGAGCTGCAGTCGCCGCCGCTCGCCGCCGGAGAGGTCCCCGACCGGCGTGCGCTGGCGGGCCGGGGTGAAGCCGAGGCGCTCGGCCAGCTGGGAGGCGCTGAGCTCGATGTCGCCGAACGCGACCCGCGCGGCCACGTCCTCGATCGCCTCGAGCACCCGCTGGTCCAGCGGCAGATCGTCGAGCTCCTGCTTGAGCCACCCGACGCGGACGGTCTTGCCCTCCTTGCGGCGGCCGGCGGCGAGCGGGGCCTCGCCGGCGAGGGCGCGCAGCAGGGTCGTCTTACCCGAACCGTTGACACCCACCAGGCCGAGTCGCTCACCGGGGGCCAGGCGCCAGGTCAGGTCCTCGACGAGGGTGCGGCCGTCGGGGGCGTCGAGACGGGCCTCCTCGAGCTCGATGACCACCTTGCCGAGCCTCCGGGCCGCGAAGCTCGACAGGCGTAGGGAATCCCGGGGCGGCGGCACGTCCTTGATCAGCGCCTCCGCTGCCTCGATGCGGTACCGCGGCTTGGAGGTCCGCGCCGGTGCGCCGCGACGCAGCCAGGCGAGCTCCTTGCGCATGAGGTTCTGCCGGCGGGACTCGGAGGCGGCGGCCTGACGGTCCCGCTCGGCGCGGGCGAAGACCCAGTCGTTGTACCCGCCCTCGAACTGCTCGACCCGGCCGTCGACAACCTCCCAGGTGTGGGTGGCGACGGTGTCGAGGAACCACCGGTCGTGGGTGACCACGACGAGGGCGGAGGACCGCGAGCGGAGGTGATCGGCGAGCCACTGCACCCCTTCGACATCGAGGTGGTTGGTCGGCTCGTCCAGTACCAGCAGGTCCAGGTCCCGGACCAGCGCGGCGGCGAGTGAGACCCGCCGCCGCTCGCCGCCGGACAGGTCCCCCACCGCGGTGTCCAGGCCCAGGTCGTGGATGCCGATCCCGTCGAGCACGGCGCGGATCCTCGCATCCCCCGCCCACTCGTGCGTGGCCACGCCCAGACCGCCGAGCACGGCCTCGCCCACGGTGTCGGCGGCCGGCTCGGTCCGCTGGGTCACCACGGCCAGTCGCAGGCCGCTCACGCGCGAGACCCGCCCGGTGTCCGGCTCGGCCACGCCGGTGAGGATCTCGAGAAGCGTGGTCTTGCCGCCGCCGTTCAGACCGACCACGCCGATGCGGTCGCCGGCGTTGACGCCCAGGGAGACGTCGTCGAGCACCTGTCGGATCCCGAAGGACACCGACCCCTGCTCGAGGTTGATGAGGTTGGTGGGGGCCATTACTGCTCCGGTGTCTGTTGCGGGTTGTCTATGACGTGGGCGCCGGCGACGGGGCCGCGGGTGAGTCGGACCTCGCGCGCGACGCCGGTCTCGCTCACCTCGGTGGCCACCGCGATCGCCTGCTCGCGGTGGGCGCAGAAGAACAGGCAGGTGGGGCCGGAGCCGGAGACCATACCGTGCAGGGCACCCGCCTCGGCTCCGGCCCGGAGGGTCTTGCGCAGGGCCGGCATCAGCGAGAGGGCGGCGGGTTCGAGGTCGTTGGCGAGGTTTCCCGCCACACCCGCCGGGTCGTCGCCGGCGAGCGCCTCGACCAGTGCGTCGACGCTCCCTGCCCGGGGCAGTTCGCGGCCGGTGCCTCCCTCCGCGCGCAGCCGGTCGAGCTCGGCGAAGACCACCGGGGTGGTCAGGCCGCCGTCGGCGAGGGCCACCACGATGTGCTGTTCGGCCCGGGCGTGCAGCAGCGGGGCGAGCTTCTCCCCCCGGCCGGTGCCGAGCGCCGTGCCGCCGCGGAGGCAGAACGGCACGTCGCTGCCCAGGCGGGCGGCCAGTGACTCGAGCGCCGCCCGCCCCAGTCCCAGTCCCAGCAGTCGGTCCGTGGCCACGAGCGCGGCCGCGGCGTCCGCGCTCCCGCCCGCCATCCCGCCGGCCACGGGGACGCCCTTGACGATCCGGATCGACAACCGCGCGTCGACCCCGGCCTCGCCGCGGAGCAGGTCGACCGCCCTGGCGGCGAGGTTGCTCCGGTCCGTGGGCACCTGGTACGCACCGGGCCCGGAGACGATCACCTCGCCGTCACTGTCGTCGCCAGCGCCGTCGCCGTCGACCAGCGCGACCGTGACCTGTTCCCACAGGTCCACGGCCCGGTACACGGTGAGCAGGTCGTGGAATCCGTCCGCGCGCAGATCACCGACCCCCAGGTGGAGGTTGATCTTGGCGGGGGCGACGGCCGTCACGGCGCGCGCGCCGGCGGGGGTGGAGACGTCACGAGGCACGCCGACCAGCCTACGGCTCGCGGTGGGCCGGCCCTATCCCGAGCCGCCCGGCCGACTCGGCGATGCGCACGTAGTCGGCGGTGGTGAGCTGCTCCCCACGCGTCCTGGGGTCCACGCCCGCCTCGACGAGCGCGAGTTCGGCCTGTGCGGCGGACCCGGCCCAGCCGGCCAGCGCCGCGCGCAGGGTCTTGCGCCGCTGCGCGAAGGAGGCGTCGGCCACCGCGAACACCCGCGTGCGGTGCGCCTGGCCCAGGTCCCACGGCGGGGTCTCGTATGCGTCGATCCGCACCAACCCCGACTCGACGTTGGGCACGGGCCAGAACACGTTGCGCCCGACGGTCCCGACGCGCCTGACGGTGCCGAAGAACCCGGCCTTGACGCTCGGGACGCCGTAGACGCGGGACCCGGGGGCGGCAGCCAGCCGGTCGGCCACCTCGAGTTGCACCATCACCAGCGCGGTCCGCAGCGTCGGCACCTCGGCCAGCAGGTGCAGCAGGACGGGGACGGACACGTTGTACGGCAGGTTGGCCACGAGGGCGGTCGGCCGGGGTTCACCGAGATCGGTGCCGCGCACGGCGAGCGCGTCGGCCGTCACGATGGTGAGGTTCCCGGCGAGCTCCGGGGCGCGCTCGGTGACGGTGGTGGGCAGCCGCCCGGCCAGGAGGGGGTCGATCTCGATCGCCACCACGCGCCCCGCGGCGTCGAGCAGCGGGAGCGTCAGCGAGCCGAGCCCGGGCCCCACCTCGACGACGGTGTCGCCGCGCCCCACCCCGGAGACGGTGACGATCCGCCGGACCGTGTTGGCGTCGTGGACGAAGTTCTGCCCCTTGGACTTGGTGGGCTTGAGGTCCAGCTCCTCGGCGAGCGCGCGCACCTCGTGGGGGCCGAGCGGGTCGGCCAGGCCACGGAAGGTCGCGTCCGGACCGGTCAGCGCAGGCCCAGCTTCGAGGTGCATGCGGGCCAGGCGCCCCAGCCCTGCGACGCGCGGACCTTCTCGGCGATCGCGATCTGCTGCTCGCGGGTGGCCAGGTGGGCGCTGGGGGCGTACTGACCGCCACCGTGGCCGGTCCACGTGCTGGGGGCGAACTGCAGGCCGCCGGAGTAGCCGTTGCCGGTGTTGATGCTCCAGTTGCCGTTCGATTCGCACTGGGCGATCGAGTCCCACACCCCGCCGTTCGAGACCGCGGGAGCCGAGGGACGGGGCTTGGTGCCCACCCGGACGACCGCGGCGCGGGGCTCGGTGAGGACCTTCTCCTCGCCGCGGGCGCGTTCGGTCTCGACGCCGTTGACCCGGGTCACGGTGTACCGGACCTCGCGCTCACCGGGGGCTCCGGGCTCGACCACGGTCCGCTCGCCCTCGGTCGCCTCGGGATCGTCCGTGGTCTGCTCCGGGACGTCGAACGGCTCGACCACGGTCTCCTCGCCGGTGGTCACGCGGGTCACGGTGACCTCGGTGCCGGGGGTGGCGGGGGCGTCGGCGGGGGGATCGACCGTGTCGAGCGGTCCGAGGGTGATGCCGGCCCGCTCGAGGTACTCGCCGACGGTGTCGCCGGGTGAGGAGAGCGGGGCGGCGGGGGCGCCGTTGTCCGAGAGCAGCAGCTCGCGGGGGGTCACCACGGAGATCTCGGCGCCGTCGAGGGGCACCTCGGCGTCGATGCGGGGGCTGACGTAGCTGCGGGGCGGGACGTCGTCCCGTTCGGCGATCAGCTCGGCGACCGTGGTGGCGGTGGTCCACACCTGGTCGCTGCTCCCGTCCACCTCGACGGTCACCGGACGTGCACGGAGCAGGGTCACGGTGTCGCCGTCGTCGATCCGGTCACCGGGAGCGACCACCACGTCGCGCTCGTCCACGCTGTACCCGGCGCCCTCGATCGCCGCGCGCACGTCGGACTTGAAGGTGACCAGTTCGATCGGTGCGCCGTCCACCTCGAGGGTGAACGCGGTGCGCTGCTCCAGCGCGGCGACGCCGCCGACGACAAGGGTCGAGAGCATGCCGGCCACGGACAGCCGCAGCATGGTGGAGCGCGACCTGTGGATCCGGTGGAGCGGGGCCAGGACGCCTTTCGCGCCCGTGGGGGTCTCGGTCCGTGAATCGTCAACCACTGGTCAGTTCTCTCCTCGCATAGCCCGCGGGCGCCCGTACGGACGCCCGCGTTTCATCACGGTAGCGTAACGAGTCGGGGCCGCAGGGGCAACGTGATGCGCCTGACATGCGACGACGACGACGTCGCCAGATCACGTTTCGTTACATTCTTCCCTTGGCACACTTTAGCCACACGGGCCACATCCCCCCGGGGGCCGGGCGGGCGACGGGGCCGGGCTCACACCGTCAGCCCGAACACCTCGCGGGCGGTTCCGGCGACCTCGGCGACGAGCTCCTCCGGAGACTGCCCGCGCACCTGCGCCACCACCCGCGCGGTGTACCCGACCAGCCCGGGCTCGTTGCGGGCCCCCCGGAACGGCTCGGGCGCCATGTAGGGGGCGTCGGTCTCGACGAGCAGCTGACCCGCCGGGGCCAGTCGGGCCGCCTCGCGCAGATGCTCGTTGGCCTTGAAGGTCACGTTGCCGGTGAACGACAGCACGTAGCCACGGTCCAGCGCCTCCCGGGCCACGTCGATCGGCGAGGAGAAGCAGTGCAGCATGACGTGCGGGATACCCGACCCGGGGCCGGCCACCTCGCCCAGGACGCGCATCAGGTCGTCGTCGGCCTCCCGGTTGTGGATCATCAGACACTTGCCCACCTCGGCGGCGAGGCCGGCGTGCCAGCGCAGTGACTCCTCCTGCTCGGCCGGGTCCGCGCAGCCCTCCATCGTGCCCACCCAGTAGTGGTCCAACCCGGTCTCCCCCACCGCCACCACGCGGGGATGGGAGGCCAGCTCGCGCAGCCGCGCGCGCACGGCGGGGCCCCGGTCCGGGTCGGTGAGTTCCCGCGCCCGGGTGGGATGCACCGCGACAGCGGCGTAGACCCGCTCGTCGGCCTCTGCGGCGGCCACCACGGCCTCGGACTCGGCCAGGTCGTCGCCGACGGTCACCATCGCCGCCACCCCCGCCAGGGCCGCCCGGTCCGCGGCGCCACGCACCTCGTCCGCGGTGCGATGACCGCAGGAGTACAGGTGCGTGTGGGCGTCGACCAGGCCCGGCAGCGGCTCGGGGAGGACTGGCGTCGGACGGGGCTTTCGCTTACCCATGGGTCCCGGTCACTCCGCCGGCTGGATCGGTGCCCAGGCGGGCCCGGTTTCGGCGAGGTCCGGGTCGACCTTGGCGAACAGGGGGCTGGGCTTGGCCAGCGGGGTCCCGGGGGTCAGCTCGGTGCGCGCCCACCGGGCCTGTTCGGAGGCGTAGTCACCCATGATCACGGGATAGCTGCGGCCGGCCTCGGGCAGCCCCGCGCCGACCAGGTCCACCGGCATGTCGTCGGTCACCTCGTGGACCTGCGGCGACGCGGCCCACACCCCCTGGCCGCCGATCGCGCCGTGGATCTGCTGCGCGGCGGAGGGCAGATACGGGGTGAGCAGGGTGTTGGCGTCGGAGACCACCTGCAGCGCGGTGTGCAGGACGGTGCCCAGGCGCTCACGCTGGTCGGGGTCCTTGGCGAGCTTCCACGGTTCGGTGGCCGCGATGTACCGGTTGGCGGCCCCGACGATCCGCATGGCCTCGGTGGCACCGGCCTTGAAGCGGGACCGCTCGAGATGGGCGCCGACCGTGGCGAAGGCGGCCTCCGCGTCACGCAGCAGGTCGGCGTCCAGATCGGTCAGGGTCCCGGGCCGGGGGACCTCGCCGAAGTTCTTGTGCGCCATCGACACCGTGCGGTTGACCAGGTTGCCCCAGCCGCCCACCAGCTCGGCGTTGGTGCGTCGGACGAACTCGTCCCAGGTGAAGTCGGTGTCCTGGTTCTCCGGGCCGGCCACCGAGATGAAGTACCTCAACGAGTCGGGGCCGAACTCCGCCAGGAAGTCGCGGACGTAGATCACCACGCCACGAGAGGAGGAGAACTTGGACCCGGACATGGTGAGGAACTCGGACGAGACCACCTCGGTGGGCAGATTCAGCGCGCCGAGCGCCCCCGGCCGTCCGCCGTGCGCGCCCCGGCCGTCGTAGCCGATGAGCTCGGCCGGCCAGATCTGCGAGTGGAAGGTGATGTTGTCCTTGCCCATGAAGTAGTGGGACACGGCCTCGGGGTCGGTCCACCACCGCCGCCACGCCTCGGGCTCGCCGGAGCGCCAGGCCCACTCGATCGAGGCGGAGAGGTACCCCACGACGGCGTCGAACCACACGTAGAGCTTCTTGTCGCCGCGGTCCTGCCAGCCCTCGACCGGGATCGGGATACCCCAGTCGATGTCGCGGCTCATCGCCCGCGGACGCAGGTCCTCGAGGAGGTTGAGCGAGAACTTCAGGACGTTGGGCCGCCAGTCCTTGCGCCCCTTGAGCCAGTCCCCCAGCGAGTCCGCGAGCGCGGGCAGGTCGAGGAACCAGTGCTCGGTCTCGATGAACTTCGGGGTCTCCCCGTTGATCTTCGAGACCGGGTTCTTCAGGTCCGCCGGATCGAGCTGGTTGCCGCAGTTGTCACACTGGTCACCGCGGGCGCCGTCGTAGCCGCAGATCGGGCAGGTGCCCTCGATGTACCGGTCCGGCAGCGTGCGGCCCGTGGACGGGCTCACGGCCCCGGTGGTGGTCTTGGCCACCATGTACCCGTTGCTGTGCAGACCGCGGAAGAGCTCCTGGACCACCGCGTAGTGGTTCCGGGTGGTGGTCCGCGTGAACAGGTCGTAGCTCAGCCCCAGGCCCGCCAGGTCGTCGACGATGACCCGGTTGTACCGGTCGGCGAGCGACTGGACCGACACGCCCTCCTTCTCGGCCTGCACGAGCAGCGGGGTGCCGTGCTCGTCGGTGCCCGAGACCATGAGGACGTCGTTGCCGGCCATCCGCTGGTACCGGGAGAAGACGTCCGATGGCACCCCGAAACCCGAGACGTGACCGATGTGCCGGGGGCCGTTCGCGTACGGCCATGCGACCGCGGTCAGGACTGTCTTCGCCATGGCTCCCAGACTAGTGGTCGCGTCCGCGGGTTCCGTGGCGGGAGTACACCCCGATCACCTCAGGCGTCCTCGGCCGCCGGATCGCGCGAGAGCGACTTGTGGATCGACACGCACAGGGCGATCAGCACCAGCACGAACGGCGACGCCGCGATGATGGTCATGTTCTGCAGGCTCGACAGCGCGTCCCCGCCGCCGTCACCGGCCACCAGCATGATGATCGCGACCGCGGCCGTGAACGAGCCCATGAGCATGACGATCCACCGCGAGGGCTCCTCGATCCCCCGCTGCGCCATCCCGCCCATGACGATCGACGCCGAGTCGGCCGAGGTGATGAAGAAGACGGCGATGAGCAGCATCGCCACCACCATGAGCACGGGCGCGAGGGGCAGCTCGCGGAGCAGGTTGAACAGCTGTGGTTCGAGAGACCCGTCCCCGAAGACGCTTCGTCCGGCCTCCTCGAGGTAGAGGGCGAAGCCACCGAAGATGGCGAACCAGATCACCGAGAGGGTGCTGGGGACCAGCACCACGCCGATGATGAACTCGCGGACGGTGCGGCCGCGGCTGATCCGGGCGAGGAACATGCCGACGAAGGGCGACCAGGAGATCCACCACGCCCAGTAGAAGACGGTCCAGGAGGACAGCCACCCGGCGGCCTCACCGTTCTCGCTGACCGCGGTGCGGGAGGCCATCTCGAAGAAGTCGGAGAAGTAGGTGCCGATCGTGGTGGGGATGAGGTCGAGCATGAAGAACAGGGCCCCGGAGAAGATGGCCACGAACAGGGCGAGCGAGACGGCCAGCACCAGGTTGATGTTGGACAGGATCCGGATGCCGTTGCCGATCCCGGAGGCGGCCGAGGCCAGGAACACCAGGCCCAGGACCACGATCACACCCACCACGAGGGCGATCCCGCCACCGTCGACCGCGCCGGTCTCGTTGAGCCCGGCCCGGATCTGCAGCGCGCCCAGCCCCAGCGAGGCCGCGGTGCCGAAGATGGTGGCCACGACCGTCGCCACGTCGAGCACCTTGCCGATCCACCCGCTGGCCCGCTTCTGGCCGATGAGCGGGACGAACGCCTGGGAGACCAGATGCCCGCGCTTGAAGCGGTACGCGGCCAGTCCGAGCGCGAGGCCGACGACGGCGTACATGGCCCAGGGGTGCAGGGTCCAGTGGAAGGCCGTGGTGGCCATGGCCACGTCGTACTGCTGCTCCTGCCCGGGGGGCGGGGTCTGGTAGTGGGTGAGCGGCTCGGAGACTCCGTAGAACATCAGACCGATGCCCATCCCGGCCGCGAACATCATGGCGATCCAGGACTTGGTGGAGTACTCCGGTTTCTCGTTGTCGCCGCCCAGACGGATGCCGCCGAAGCGTGAGAAGGCGAGGTAGATCGTGTAGGCCACGACGGTGGTGGAGACCAGGATGAACAACCAGCCCACGGTCTCGACCACCAGCGAGAACGCGTTCCCCGCGGCGTTCTCGAACGACGCGGTGTAGAACGCGCCCCAGACCACCACGATGAGGGCGATCACGGTGGTCGGGATGATCACGGCGAGGTCGGCTCGGGGCTTGGCGGCCGGGGTCGAGGCGGGGTCACTCTTCTGTTGGCTGGAACTGGACATTCTTGAAACCTTGTCAACAACTCACCCAGAGTGCAAGGTAACAACTTCTTCACCTGCACAGTTGCGTGTAAGCATGAATGGGTGCCCGACCGTCTGATAGCCGTCCCGGACCTGCTCCGCGCGCTGCACGGGCGGTCGCGGTCACTGGGTCTGGCGCCCCCCGCCGCCTTCCTCGGCGACTGGCATGACCACCGTGCCGTGCTGGTGCCGTCGGTGCACCTCGAGCCCGTCGCGCACCCCGCAGCTTTCGAGGATAGTGACCATCTCGTCGTCGTCTACCGCTCCTTCCCCGACACCGTGCCGGGCGCCGCCCCACCGCTCCCGGCCGCGGTGCGCGGCGAGGCCTCCGGATGGCTCTGTCTCGACGGCGAAGGCCGGTGGTCGCGTCACGGCGACGCGCCCGACCCCGCTCGGGTGATGCGCGACCACGGCGCCGATCGAGACAAGGACGCACTGCGAGGCGACGACGCACGGACCGACCGCCTCCCCCACTGGTCCGCCCCGGACCGGGCGGCTCACCGCTCGGCGGTCGTCGAGTGCCTCGAGGCGATCCGAGCGGGCGAGGTGTACCAGGCCTGCCTGAGCACCAGAGTGGACGGAAATCTCCGCGCGGACCCGCTCGAGACCTTCCTCGAGATCTCCGGCCACGCACCCGCCTCACGTTCGGCGTATCTCGAGGGACCGTGGGGCGCGGTCCTGGGGTTCTCGCCCGAGGAGTACCTGGTGCGCCGTGGTGACCAGGTGCGCACCAGCCCCATCAAGGGCACGCTGGCGGCCGACCTCGACCCGGGGCTGTTGCTGGGGTCGGCGAAGGACGTCGCCGAGAACATCATGATCGTCGACCTGGTCCGCAACGACCTCGGGCGCGTGGCCGACGTCGGGTCGGTGACCGTGACCGACCTGCTCGCCGTCCGGCCGGCACCCGGCGTGCACCATCTGGTCTCCACCGTCACCGCCCTCACGACCGCGGACAACGCGGCACTGGTGGAGGCCACGTTCCCGCCCGCCTCGGTCACCGGGACCCCCAAGGCGCGGGCGCGGGAGCTGATCGCCGGGTGGGAGCCGCGGTCCCGGGGTCTGCACTGCGGGGCGTACGGGTTCGCCCTGGGCCGGGACCTCGAGCTCGCGGTGGCCATCCGGACTCTCGAGGTGACCCACGACGGGCGCGTGGAGCTGGGCGTGGGCGGCGGCATCACCATCGACTCGGACCCCGACGCCGAGTGGGCGGAGTGCGTGCACAAGGCCGCGTTCACCTGGGGCGGCGGACCGCCACCCTGGTAGTCGGCGGCGCGGCGCGGCGCACCTCGGCGGGTGGTCAGCCCCGCGCGTCGACGACCGCCTGGTAGAGCTCGCGCTTGGTCAACGACGACCCCTCCGCGACGATCGCGCACGCGTCCTTGAGCCGCTCACCCGCCTCGACCCGCTCTTCGACGATCTCCACCAGGTCCTCGGTCGAGGCTGCGGAGCCGACGGCGTCCGCCCCCTCGATCACCACCACGATCTCCCCGCGCACCCCGTCGGCGGTCCGGTCGGCCAGGTCGCCGAGCGTGCCCCGCAGGACCTCCTCGTAGGTCTTGGTGAGCTCGCGGCACACCGCGGCCCGCCGACCCGGCCCCAACGCCTCAGCGGCCTCGGCGAGCGTCTCGGCGAGCCGGTGAGGCGACTCGAAGAACACGCACGTGCGCTCCTCGGCGGCCAGGCGGGCCAACCAGGTCCGCCGACGACCCGCCCGGCGCGGGGGGAAGCCGTCGAAGCAGAACCTGTCCACGGGTAGGCCGCTGAGGACCAGCGCGGTGGTCACGGCCGACGGGCCGGGCAGACAGGTCACCGGCAGGTCCGCGTCGATACACGCGGTGACCAGCGAATAGCCCGGGTCGGACACCGAGGGCATCCCCGCATCGGTGACCACGGCCACCACGTCTCCCGCCCGGACGCGGTCCATCAACTGGGGGACGCGACCCGCCTCGTTGTGCTCGTAGAAGCTCATGACCCGCCCCCGGATGGTCACACCCAGCGCGGTGGCGAGCCCACGCAGGCGCCGGGTGTCCTCGGCGGCCACCACGTCCGCCGAGGCCAGCAGGTCCCGCAACCGCGCCGAGGAGTCGCCCGGGTTCCCGATCGGGGTGGCGGCCAACACGACACGTCCGGACGTCATGCGCTCCAGACTATCCCCGGTCCGCGCCCACCCACTCGCCGTGCCCGTCTCCCCGACGTCCGGAAGGCCCCCATTATGCTCGCCGTGTGACCCCGACCCCAGGCGTGCGATCCCCGGGCCGCCCGCTCCCGGTTCCGGACACCGGCCCGGTCGACACCCCCCGCGACTGGATGGCCACCGCCGTCATCCTGGTGCTGGCCTTCCTCTCCCGCTTCTGGGGCCTGACCTCCGCCACGGACGAGGGCACCCCGGTTTTCGACGAGAAGCACTACGCGCCGCAGTCGTTCAGCATCGCGCAGTTGGGGATCGAGGAGAACCCCGCCTACGGGCTGGTGGTCCACCCGCCCGTCGCCAAGCAGATCGAGTCGCTCGGTGGCCTGCTCTTCGGCTACACGCCCCTGGGGTGGCGGTTCACCGCCGCGATCTGCGGCGTGCTGGTGGTGCTGATGGTCATGCGGATCACCAGGCGGCTGACCCGTTCCACTCAGCTGGGTCTGATCGCGGGCCTGCTGCTGTGTCTCGACGGGGTCACCTTCGTGACCTCGCGCATCGGCATGCTGGACATCTACCAGGTCCTGTTCGTCACCGCCGCCGCCGGCGCCCTGCTGGTGGACCGCGACCAGATGCGCGGCCGCATGCACCGGGCCGCTCTCGCCGGCCGGCTCCACCTGTCGGACTTCGGACCGCGCCTGGGATTCCGCTGGTGGCGGTTCACCGCCGGCGTCATGCTGGGGTTGGCCCTGGGCGTCAAGTGGTCCGGCCTGTACTTCATCGCGTTCTTCGGACTCATGACCGTGGCGTGGGACTGGGCCCTGCGCAGCCGCTACGGTGTCCGGCGGCCCCTGGCGGGCGCCCTCCTGCGGGACTCCGTGCCCGCCTTTTTCTCGCTCGTCATCTGGCCCGTCCTGATCCAGATGTTCACCTGGCTGCCGTGGTTCGCGAGTGAGAACTCCGTCTACCGGCACGTCGTGGGCACCAAGGTGGAGGACAACTGGCTACCCGACTCCCTGCAGTCGTGGCTCTATTACCAATCCTCCGTGCTGAGCTTCCACTCCTCGCTCACCACCTCGGCGGGCAATCGACACCCGTGGGAGTCCAAGCCGTGGACCTGGCCGATGAGCCTGCGGCCGATGCTCTACTACGTGGAACAGGGCGAGGACGTCACCGGCTGCGGCCAGGATTCCTGCGTCCGCGCGATCATGCTCCTGGGCACGCCCGCGATCTGGTGGCTCGCGATCCCCGTCCTCGGGTGGGCGTTCTGGCGGGCGGTGATCTGCCGCGACGGCCGGTATGCGTTCCCGCTCGTCGGCTACATGGCCGGCTACCTGCCGTGGTTCCTCCAGATCGACCGCCAGATGTACTTCTTCTACGCCGCGGTGATGGTGCCGTTCTTCGTCATGATGGTCGCGCTGGTGCTGGGCGAGATCGCCGGTAGATCCGACGACTCCCCCCGTCGGCGGACCATCGGCCTGGGGATCGTGTGCCTTTACCTCGCGCTGGTGGTGGCCAACTTCATCTACATGCTGCCCATCCTGTCCGGGATGCCCATCACCCCGACGGAATGGAACCACCAGCTCTGGCTGCCGTCCTGGCGTTGAGCCGGTCTCACCCGCCCAGCACCCTGTCGATGCTGAACCGGCCCGCTCCGACCGCGGCGATGAGCAGCACCCCCACCCCCAGCGCCACCACGAGCTCCCACCCGTTCTGGGTCACGAAGGGACCGTTGGTGGCGTGGACGAAGTACAGGGCCCCCGCCATGTCCACCGCCAGCAGGATCCCGGCCAGTGGGGTCAGGATGCCCGCGATGAGCGCGATCCCGGCGATCAGCTCGACCCCGGCGACCACCGCGGCGGTGACCTCCGGCTGCGGGATCCCGTACCCGGCGAACTGCTCCCCCACCCGGGCCAACCCCAGGGTGAAGAACTTCTGCCACCCGTGGGCCACGAACACCGCCCCGAGCCCGATCCGGGCCAGCAGGATCGCGGCGTCGTTGAGGGTCTCCATCCCCCTCACGGGAGGATTCCCTCGCCGGCCTTGTTGATCCGACGGCTCAGTAGCCGCATCGCGAGCATGTAGAGGGGTGGCGCGAACTTCTGGGCGGCGAACGCCAGCCTGATGTCCGGCGAGGTGTAGACGATGTAGCGACCCTTGCGCACACCCTCGATCGTCTTGGAGGCCGCGACCTCCGGGGTGACGGCATGCCGACGGAACTGGTCCACCGTCTTGGCGACCTGCGGATCCGAGCGGTCCACTCCCGCGATCTCCACGGTCTCCACCAGCGGGGTGTCCACGCCACCGGGGCACACCAGGTGCACGCCGATCCCGTAGGGCGCCAGATCGAACCGCAGGACCTCGGCGATTCCGCGGATGCCGAACTTGGCGGCGCTGTAGGCGGCGTGCCACGGCAGGCCGAGCAGGCCCGCGGCAGACGAGACCATGACCAGGGCCGCGGGTCGCCGGGCGGCCATCATCGCCGGGACGAACGCCTCGATCACGTGGATGGTGCCCATGAGGTTGACCTCGACCATCGACCGCCACACGCGGTGTTCGAGGAGGTCAGGTCGCCCCCAGGCCGAGTTTCCCGCGACGTGGAAGACGGCGTGCGGGGCCCCGTGGGCGGCGACGACGGTCTCGCCGAACCGCATCACGGCCTCGTGGTCGGTGATGTCCAACACCTCGGAGGCGAGCACCGTGCCGCCGGTGTCCCGGCAGGCTCCTGCCGCCGCGTCCAGGCCTGCTGCGTCACGGTCCGTCAGGACCAGCGAGGCGCCCTCGCCCGCCAACCGGATCGCCACGGCGCGGCCGATCCCGCTGGCCGCGCCGGTGACCACGCAGGTCGTGCCGCGGTAGTCGGTGATCCGTCTCCTCGACATGTGGTTCCCTTCCGGCCCGAACCGCTCGAGCGGGCCTCCTGGGGTCCCACCGTAGCGTCACGCCGGTCTCATGCAGGGGTCACTCGCGTGCGGGGATGGGCGGGACGTGGTCACGCAACACGCAGCGGCTCCCGCTGTAGATCGTGGCCATGCACCGGTTGCAGTGCACGCACAGGGAGCGACGACGATCGTCGGCCTGCAGCTTGAGGGGCAGGTCAGGCTCGCGCAGCAGACCGCGTCCCATGGCCACGAACTCGAACCCCGCGTTCATCGCCTTGTCGATCGACGGCCGGTCGACGATCCCCCCGAGCAGCATCATCGGCAGACTGACGGCCTCGCGGATCTGGCGGGCGTCGTCGAGCATGTAGGCGTCGGTGTAGGGGTACTCCTTGAACATCCGGGGGCCGACGACCTTCATCCCCAGCTTGATCACCGGCGGCTGGGTGGCCGCGAACTCGTGCAGCGGCGCGTCACCCTTGAAGAGGTAGATGGGGTTGAGCAGCGAGCTGCCCACGGTCATCACCAGGGCATCCGCCGAGCCGTCCTCCTCGATCCACCGGGCGACCTGCACCGCCTCATCGATCCAGAAGCCGCCGGGCACGCCGTCGTCCATGTTGAGCTTCATGGTCACCGCGATCCGGTCCCCCATGGCGTCGCGGATGGCGCGGCCGATGCGGCGGGCGAACCGGGCACGGTTCTCCAGCGACCCGCCGTAGGAGTCCTTACGCTTGTTGAGCCGGGGGCTGAGGAACTCGCTGACCAGATAGTTGTGCCCGAAGTGCACCTCGATCGCGTCGAAGCCGGCCTCCGCGGCACCGCGGGCCGCGCGGACATGGTCCTCGACGATCCGGTCGATGTCCGCCTCGGTGCAGGCCCTGGTCAGCGACATGCCCGTGGGGGCCGGGATCCGGGACGGCCCCATCGCCGGCATCCGGGTGGAGGCGGAGTTGGCCACCGCCCCCGCATGGCCGACCTGCGCGGAGACGGCCGCGCCCTCGGCGTGCACGGCGTCGGTGAGCTTGCGGAGCATGCCGCCGTCGCTCATACCCCAGTGATACTGGTGCCGGTCGGTCCGGCCCTCGGGAGAGGTGGCCAGGTAGGCGACGGTCGTCATGCCGACGCCGCCGCGGGCGTACTCGGCGTGGAACTCGATGAGCTCGTCGGTGACCCGACCCTCGGGGCAGCGGCCCTCGAACGTCGCGGCCTTGACGATGCGGTTGCGCAGCGTCACATTTCCGATCTTCGCCGGGCTGAACACATCGGGGGCGGGGGTTCCGGGTGCGAGGGGCATGGACGGACTATAACGCGTTTCAATTCGGCACACCCGCGCTTTGGCCAGCAGTTTTGCACTGAGTGCAAAGCCGGTTCCGCCTCCGGGCCGTCCACCGACGGCCACGGGGCGCCCGCCGGGGCCCTACCGGCCGCCCAGCGGCACGCTCAGCCCTGGGGGTTGAGTGACGTGGAGTCGATGCCCGCCAGTGCCTGGTCCACCAGGTCGGCCGCGGAATCGGTCGGCACCACCCTTTCCAGTGCACTTCCCACCCCCGGCACGCCGCCGACGAGCGCGGCGACGGAGCCGTTGGTGTCTCCGGCGAGCAGGTGGTCGATCGACGCGCCGAGCGCCGGGGCGATCACACAGACCGCACTGGTCGGCAGACCCGCCCCGGCGAGGTTGGCGACGCTGCCGGCATTGCACGCCGCGGTCGCCACGGAACCGACCGGGCCGCTCGCGGATCCCGGCAGCGAACCGGTGACGGAGCCGAGTTGCGCGGACGCCGTCCCGGCGCCCGCGAGAAGGGCGACGGCGGCCATGCCGCACACTGTGAGAAGCCTTCTGGACATGTCGTTCTCCCTGGTGTCGTCGAGTGGCGGCGGCCGCCGCCTGCATCTCAGCACATCAGAGTTTCCTTACCCGCAGACGAACTTCGCGCGGATTCCGGGTGCGGTCACGGCGAACTGGCGCCGTCCGGTTACTCGGAGGGCCCGACCCGGTCGGCGTGACCGAGCGACTTGCCCGGAGCGACGAGATCCCGGACAGCCCGCTTCAGTTCGGTGATCTCGGGGAATCCGCCATCCCTCTTGCGGTTCCAGACCTGCTCGCCGTCGACATCGATCCGGAACGTCCCGCCCGTGGCGGGCACGAGCGCGATCTCACCGATCTCACCCTCGAAGGTCTGGAGTAGCTCGCCCGCGTACCACTGGGCGCGCAGCATCCACCGGCACTGCGTACAGAAGGTGATGGCGATCCGGGGAGACGGCATGTCGCCCACAGTGCCACAGGCGGACCATACGGTTTCACTGCTGGGCGGGCTCCGTCGTCGTCGTCATCGTCGGATGCGGCTCGTACATAGAATCGATCTCTTCGACGCTCTTGCCGGTGGTCTCGATCCGGAACAACCACGTGATGACCGCCCCGAGCAGAGAGGTCCCCACCAGGATCGCCAGGACCGCGCTGGTGCCCCAGGCGACCAGCAGTATCGGAAAGAGGAACGAGGTGAGGACCGCACCCGACTTGGCAATGGACGCGGCCATGCCCGCCCCCGTCCCTCGCAGGGCTGTCGGGAACACCTCCCCCGCCACCACATAGGTCATGGAGTTGGGGCCGAGGTTTGTCATGAACTGGAACAGGATGAACCCGGTGAAGACGAGCACCGTCTGCACCGACCCGTGCGCCAGGGTCGAGGAGGCGGCGATGGCGAGCCCGGTCGCGCACCCGAGGAAGCCCAGGATCTGCAGCCGCATGCGACCCCACCTGTTGACCAGCACGATGGCGACCAGGATGCCCACCAGGAGGAAGACGTCGATGAGGGCGGCGCCCTTGGCGCCTAGCAGGTCCTTGTGAATGATCGCCGACGACGACGAGTCGCTACTGGCCACGTTCCCGAGGGTGGTGGCGATGATCGTCGGCGTGAAGATGCCGATGCCGTAGGTGCTCAGGTCCTGGAGGAACCACGGGACCGACGCCAGGATGGTCGATCGACGCCACGACGCCCTGAACAGCGCGCGGACGTCCTTCGTCGCGGTCCCGGCCCCGCCGTCCCGCCCGTCCGAGAGCGTCACGACCGAGGGGTACCGCGGCGTGCGGTCGAGGAGCTTGGTGAGCTCGACCTCGGCCTCCGCGCGACGACCCACGTTGGCGAGCCAGTGCGGACTCTGGACGACGAAAACCCGGCCGACGGCGACCAGTGCCGCCGGCACCACGACGACGCCGAACATGAGTCGCCAGGAGTCGAGCGAGCTGGTGGTGCTGAGGATCGCGACGCCGACCAGCGTTCCCGCCACGGCGCCGACCGCCTGGAACGCGAACGCCGACAGCACCTTCTGGCCGCGGCCGGCGGTGGTCTGGGTCTCGGAGAGGATCGCGTGCGCGGTCGGGTAGTCGCACCCCAGCGCGACCCCCATCCCGAACAGGCACACGAGGAAGACGGCGAACCCGGGTGCCACGGTGGCACCGAGCAGGAACACGGTGAACAGGACCATCTCGACGAGGAACATCTGCTTGCGGCCGAAGCGGTCCGACAACCCGCCGAGGGCCGTGGCCCCGACCATGATGCCCGCGAGGGTCGCCGCGGTGAGCAGTCCCGTCTCCACCGCCGAGAGTGACCAGTAGGCGGTGATGAGCGGCAGGGCCACCCCGATGAGGAACACGATCAGTCCTTCGAAGAACTTCCCCGCCGAGGCGAGCCAGAAGATCCTGCCCTGCATACTCGTCATGCCGGCCGAGACCGCCGGGGTGCCGTCCCGCCACCGGGGGGTCTCGTCGATGTAGAGCTGAACCGTGGAGGGGGTCCCGGGATCGTCGTCGCCCTCGGGCGCGGGTGTCGCCATGACGCAGAAGACTACTCAGATACCCCCGGGTACACCGGTGCCGCGGTAAACCCCGCGTGAACGCTCACGCGGCCCCCGGCCCGGCCGGGGCTAGGCCGCACAGACCTGACAAGCGGAAAGGCCGTCCCCGCTTGCGCGGAAACGGCCTCTGAACTCGAAGTCCTTGGGTGGAGCTAAGGGGAATCGAACCCCTGACCTTCTCGATGCGAACGAGACGCGCTACCAACTGCGCTATAGCCCCGCACGGCCCTCGCGGGCCGTGTCGCCGCCCCTGCGGGAAGCAGTGCCGCCCTCTCGAGCAGCGAGGGATACCCTACCAGCACGGCCGGGCGACCGACCAAACCGGGAGCCCCGGAGGCGTCACGACCCCGCGGTGTGCGTGTGCATCCGCACGCCGTCGTCGTTGAAAATGCTGATCACCTGCGCCGGGCGCCCCCCGGCCGCCGACAGACTGTGCGGGACCCTGGTGTCGAACTCGGCCGCCTCCCCGCGGGTGAGGATCAGCTCTTGGTCGCCGAGGACCAGGCGGAGCTTCCCGGAGAGCACGTAGAACCACTCATACCCGTCGTGGACCCGGGGGTCGGGCGCCACTTTCGCCGGCGGGTAGGTGATCTTGTAGGTCCCCACCGATGACCCCTCGGGGGCCAGGGGCGCGATCACCATGCCGTCCCGGTGGACCACGGGCCGCCGCACCCTGGGATCGACCGTGGTCGGTGCCACCAGGTCGTCCAGGCCGATCCCCAGTTGGCGCGTGAGCGGCAGCAGCAATTCGAGACTGGCCTGCCGCTTGCCGGACTCAAGACGCGACAGCGTGCTGGCCGACATCCCGGCCCGCTCCGCCAGCTCGTCCAGCGTCAACCCGCGACTGTGTCGGTACGCACGCAGCCGCACGCCCACCTGCTTGAGTTCTCCACCCATCTGCCCTCTCCCGCCGTCGCCCAACTCCTTGCCAATAGCGCAAGCTTTCTTGCAGTTTAGGCACACCAGGCGTCAACTGGTCCCATGAACATCACTGAGAAGTCACCAGAACACTGGGACGCGATCGTGGTCGGCGGTGGGGCCGCGGGCCTGTCGGCGGCGCTCATGCTCGGCCGGGCCCGCCGCCGCGTGCTCGTCGTCGACGCCGGCGAACCGCGCAACCGCTTCGCCGCGCACATGCACGGAGTCCTCGGCCACGAGGGGGTGGATCCGCTCGAGCTGCTCCGCCGGGGCCGCGAGGAGCTCCGACAGTACGACGTGACGGTGCGGTCCGGGTCCGTGACCGTGGTCCGGGACAGCGGGGTCGACGAGGCGGGGAGCGGTGACGGAACGAACGAAGGGAATGCCGGCGACCTGACCGTCGAGTTCGCCGACGCGGCGCCCGCGACCGCTCGTGCCCTCGTCGTCGCGTCCGGGCAGACCGACGAGCTCCCGGACATCCCCGGCCTCCGGGACTTCTGGGGTTCGAGCGTGCTCCACTGCCCGTACTGCCACGGCTGGGAGGTGCGCGGCAGCAGGATTGCGGTGCTGGGCACGTCGGCCATGTCGGCGCACCAGGCTCAGCTCGTCCGGCAGTGGACCGACGACCTGGTGTTCCTCACCGCCGGGAGTGGCGCCCCCGATGCCGAGGTGGCCGCCCGACTGCGGGCCCGCGGTGTCCGGCTCGAGGAGTCGCCCGTCACCAGCGTCCTGTCCGAGGACGGACGACTGACCGGCGTCAGCCTGGCCGACGGACCTCAGATCGCACTCGACGCGATCTTCGCCGCGCCCACCGCCCGGCCCCACGACCGGTTCCTCGACGGGCTCGACCTGGAGCGGACCACCTCCCCGCTCGGCACGGTTCTCGCGGTGGACCAGTTCGGTGCGACCAGCCATCCCCGGATCTGGGCGGCGGGCAACGTCGCCAACCCGGGGGCCACCGTGCCCGTCTCCATGGCCGCGGGCTCGATGGCGGGCGGGATGGTCAACATGATGCTGGTCAACGAGGACTTTGACGCCGCGACCCTCGCCCACGACGCCACCGGAGCTCCGGCCGAGTTCTGGGAGGGCCAGTACGCCGGGCACGGGCCCCGCTGGTCGGGGGCCGCCAACGCCACGACCGCAGCGGTGGTCGGCCCGCTCCCGGTCGGTTCGGCCCTCGAGCTGGGCTGCGGTGAGGGCGGAGACGCGGTCTGGCTGGCCGAGCAGGGGTGGCGGGTCACCGCGGTGGACCTGTCGCCCACAGCGGTTTCCCGCGGAGCCGAGGCGGCGGCGACCCGCGGAGTGGCCGATCGCGTCGACTGGGTGTCGCACGACCTGACCACCTGGACCACCGACGAGCGCTTCGACCTCGTCACGTCCAGCTTCTTCCACTCCCCCGTCGAGCTACCCCGCACGCAGATACTCCGGCGAGCCGCCGAGTGGGTACGACCGGGCGGCCACCTGCTACTGGTCACACACGTCTTCGAGTCGGAGGCGGACATCCCCCCGTGGGCGATGCGGCCCGACACCGAGGGCCGGGAGGGACAGGGCGAGCACTCCGCCCACGGCGCCGCCCACCCGGTTCTGCTGACCCCCACCGAGGAGGTGGCCGAACTGGCACTGGACCCGGCGGTGTGGGAGGTCGTCCTGGAGGAGATCCGCCCGCGCGAGGCGGTGGGACCGGACGGGATCCAGACGGCGACCGTCAAGGACGGGGTCGTGATGTACCGGAAACGGCCCTGAGCGACTGCTCGGGTCAGCCGACCGCGCGCCGCAGCGGCTCGCGGTGCGCGGTCCGGTGATCCGGCCCCTGCGGCCGGCGACCGGGGTCGGTCTCCTGCACCTGGTCAAAGGTGTCCAGCATGTCGAAGGCCGGGTCCTCGTCGTCGACCTCCAACACCACCGCGCCGGGTCGACGCAGCCGGGGCGGCACAATGGAGAGCTCGTCGTCCTCCCGGGACTCGACGCCGAGGCGCGCGCGTCGCATGCGCTCGACGCGGCGGCGGCGCAGGCTCTCCTCCAGGCGGACCTGGCGGCGGAGATAGGTGAGGTAGGCGGCGAGCAGGAGCACCGAACCCCCGGCGAACCACCAGACGGCGGGGACGGTCACCAGCGCGGCGACCACAGCCACCGCCGCCAGTGCCACCAGGATCAGAGCGGTCCGCTGACGCGCGTGGGCGCGCTGTTCGGCGGCCTGACGATCCGCCATGGGGTCGTACGCCCCCCGTCCCCGCCTGCGCTCGGCGAAGTCGAGGTCCGCGTCAGTCAGCTCCACCTCGGGCTCGACGGGGCGCCGCCGTCCGCGGTGGACCAGCACGGCCTCGGCGTCGATTCCGGCCGCGTCCTCGTCGTGATCGACGCGCGACGCGGTCCGGCCCCCCGCGGGGGCCTCGACCAGCTCGCCGTCGACGACGGTCGACTCGCCGGATCGGCCCGTCGCGGTCTCGGGCAGGTCGTCCACGACGACCGCGGGGATCTCGGTGGTGACCTCCTCGGCGGTGGAGTCGTCACCGGAGACGGTGCGACCGGCCCGCTGGTGCCGACGCTCCTCCATGACCCGTCGCACGGCCTCCCCGCGTCTGCCGGCGGCCTCGCGTCGCAGGGTCTGCTCCAGCAGATGCCCCCACGTGTCGGGGTCGAGGAGCTCGGCGTCAGTGGCGCCCGCTCCGGAGGGCAGTCCGAAGAGCGTCTCCTCGGTCTCGGCCCGGACCGGGTCACCGGACGCGCGCCCACGGCTGGGCACCAGGCGACCCGAGCCACCCGAGTACAGGGTGCGGGTCTGCGCCAGCGCGTCGCCGGTGCGGCGGATGGGGTTGCGCGAGCGGATGAGCATCGGCGCGAGGACGAACAGCCAGACCACCACCAGCAGGATGATCAGCAGTGAGCTCGACATCGATCAGGCCTCCTCGAGCGTCTACCCCGACACGGGACGTCGTGGTGAGGCCTAAACCGTAACGGCGCCCGGGCCCCGCCCCGTGGCGGCGCGCCGCAGGTCACGATGCTCAGGACATCCTCAGACGCGACGGGCGAAACCCGAGGCCACCAAGGACGCCACCGCGCCCCGGCCGTGCTCCTCACGGGTCCGTGCGACCAGCAGGTGATCACGCCACTCACCGTCCACGTGGAGGTAGCGCCGCAGCAGGCCCTCCTCGCGGAAACCACACCGTTCCAGCACCACCCGGCTGGCCGTGTTCTCCGGGCGGACGGTGGCGTCGACCCGGTGCAGGGCGCCCGGCCCCAGCGCGTGGTCCAGCCCCAGGGCGAGGGCGGCGGTGGCCACCCCACCACCGCCGACCCGGCGACCCACCCAGTACCCGATCCAGCCGGAGTGCAGCGCGCCCCGCACGATCCCGCCGACGGTCAGCTGTCCGCAGAAGCGGCCGTCCAACTCGATGGCGGCCGGCAACGACACACCGGCGCGGGCGTGGCGTCTGAGCGTGGAGTGGATGCCCGGCCACGCGCGGGCGGTGTTGTTCTCCCGCCACTGGCCCTCGACGGTCGGCTCCCACGGCTCGAGGTGGTCCCGCTCGTGCAGTCTCAACGCGGACCAGTCGCGGGCGTCACGACGCCGCACCGGTCGGAGGGTCACCACACCGGCGCGGACCCGGAGCGGGCCGGCCTGGATCGGCCACCCGGGGTGGGCGACCGTGTCGGTACCGACGACGTTCCACATGGTCTCGGCCCCGGATCGGCTCAGCCGCGCTGGGCGAGGAACATCACGTCCACCTCGTCACCGGTCCGGACGGCGGAGACGTCGGGGTCGATCACCACGAGGCAGTTCGCCTCCGCGAGCGAGGCGAGCAGGTGCGTGGAGGATCCCTGCGCGCCGCCGAGCGCCCGCACCAGGTACTCGCCGGTGTCGGTGTCTCGCATGAGCTGTCCGCGCAGGTAGCCGCGCCTGCCCTCCACCGAGGAGATGGGGGCGACGGTGCGGGCGCGGACCGTCCGGCGCATGGGCTGACGCTTGCCCAACGCGATGCGGATCAGTGGCCGGACCATGATCTCGAAGACGACGAGGGCGCTCACCGGGTTCGACGGCAGGAGGAAGGTGGGGACCTCGTCACGACCCAGCCGCCCGAACCCCTGGACCGATCCGGGATGCATGGCCACGCGGTTGACCTCGATCTGCCCGAGCTCCTCCATGACCTGGCGGATCCGCGTGGTGGCCTCGCCGCCGGCGGCGCCGGAGACCACCACGAGTTCGCTGCGCACGAGCTGACCCTCCAGGACCTCGCGCAGCCTCGACGGTTCGGTGCTGGCGATCCCGACCCGGTGCACGTCGGCCCCGGCGTCGCGGCCCGCCGCGGTCAGGGCGTAGGAGTTGACGTCGTAGACCTGGCCGGTGCCGGGATTGCCGTCGACGTCGAGCAGTTCGTCGCCGACCGAGATCACGGACATGCGGGGCTTGGGGTGAACGAGGACCTTGGAGCGCCCCACGGAGGCGAGCAGGCCGACCTGGGCCGGCCCGATGATGGCCCCCGCGCGCACCGCGACGTCGCCCGGTTGGACGTCGTCGCCCACGCGGCGGACGTACTCCCCGCTGGCCACGGTGCGGGTGGGGCTGATGCGCTGGCCCTCGGCGACGGCCCAGCCGACCGGGAGGACCGCGTCGGCCAGGGTCGGCAGCGGCGCACCGGTGTCCACGCGGACGACCTGGCCGGGTTGGAGCCGGGTCGGCTGACGGGATCCCGCGGTGATCCTGCCGACGACGGGCAGACCAGCCGGCCCGGCGGGCTTCTCACCCGGGTCGTCGGCCTGGCCGCCGACCCGGATGTCGACACTGCGGACCGCGTACCCGTCGATCGCGGACTGGTCGAAGGAGGGCAGCGGGCGCTCGGCCACCACCTCTTCGGCACACAACAGGCCCTGCGCCTCGGAGATCGACACGCGTACCGGTCTCGGGGCGACCGCGGCCGCCGTCACCAGTGCGAGCTGTTCCTCGACGGAGCGCACCAGGTGTCCCCTTCCCGTACCAAAGTCGCTGACCGTGCGGCGGTGTCATGCCAGGCGTGCCGGACCGACCGCCGGGTCCTTGTGGGAGAGGGTAGCGCCCGCACGGCGCCATTCCGTGGCGCCATTCCGTGACGGCGCCCGGCGTCAGTGGTCGAGTCGCCCGCCGAGCCACTCGCGGAGCTCGTCGGCGTAGGCCGGGTTGTCCAGGGCGAAGTCCACGCAGGCCTTGATATAGCCACCGGGATTGCCGAGGTCGTGCCTGGTGCCGTCGTGGACCACCACGTGGACCGGGTGCCCCTCGTTGATCAGCAGGTCGATCGCGTCGGTGAGCTGCAGTTCCCCGCCGGCGCCCGGCTCGATGCGCCGGAGTGCGTCGAAGATCGCGCGGTCGAGCACGTACCGTCCGGCCGCCGCGAGATTGGACGGCGCGTCCTCGGCGGCCGGCTTCTCGACCATGCCACGGACCTGCTTGACCGCCGGGTCGTCCGTGTCGGTGACCTCGAACACCCCGTACGAGGAGACCTCCTCCGGGCTCACCTCGAACGCGCACAGGACGCTGCCACCCCGCTCCGCGCGGACCTGCGACATCCGGCCCAGGATCCCGAACGGCAGCACCAGGTCGTCCGGCAGGAGCACGGCGACGGCCTGCTCCTCGTCCCCGAGCACCGACTCCACCTGCGCGACCGCGTGCCCCAGACCCAGCGGCTCGTCCTGGCGGACGTCCACCACCTCGATGAGCCCGGGGGCCCGCTGGACCTTATGCAGCAGGACGTCCTTGCCCCGGTCGGACAGCGTGTCCTCGAGAACCTGGTCCTCGGAGAAGTGCGCCATCACCCCGACCTTGCGCTCGGAGGTCACTATCGCGAGCCGGCCCGCCCCCGCCTCGGTCGCCTCCTCCGCGATGAGCTCGATACCCGGGGTGTCCACCACGGGGAGCAGCTCCTTGGGGACCGTCTTGGTGGCGGGCAGGAACCGGGTCCCGAGGCCGGCGGCCGGGACGACCGCGGTGCGGAACTGCGAGTCGGGCGAGGTGGTGGACGTCATGCCGTACACCTTAGACGGAGCACTGGGCCCCGACCTCCGGAGCGCCGGCGACACACCACGGGCAGACTGGGGTGATGACACCGGACAAGTCCGCGGTACGTCGCGCGGTGCGCGCGAGACGCGCCGCGGTGCCCACATCGGTTCGGACGGAGCGGGACCGGGCGATCCGCGACCATCTGGCCTCCCTGGTGACGGAGGGCATGGTGGTCTGCGCGTTCGTTCCCGACGACGACGAGGCCGGCGGAGCGGATCTACCCGAGGCGCTCGCCCTGGCGGGGGCGCAGGTGCTCCTGCCGGTCTCCCCCGCGGCCGGCCCGCTGGGGTGGGCGGCGTACGCCGGGTCGGCGGATCTGCGTCCGGGCCGGTTCGGCATCCCGGTGCCGTCCGCGCCGCCGTGGCCCCCGGAGCGGATCGCCGACGCCGATCTCGTCCTGGTGCCCTCGGTCGCCGTCGACCACACCGGTGCCCGGCTCGGCCGCGGCGGCGGATACTACGACCGGACGCTCGCGCTGGCCCGTCCGCACACCCGGCTGCTGGCGGTCCTGGACCGGGAGGACGTGCTCGAGCACCTCCCCGTGGAGCCCCACGATCGGCCCGTGACCGGCGTGGTCACCCCGCACGGAGTCCTCGACTTTTAACGACTGGCACTCTGGAGGGTAGAGTGCTAGCCGTTAGCCGACTCTGCCCCGGAGGCCAGATGCCCACCTATTCGTACCGGTGCCGCGACTGCGACGTCGCCTTTGACATCCAGCAGTCCTTCACGGAGGACTCGCTCACTGTCTGCCCGCAGTGCGAGGGCGGCCTGCGCAAGCTGTTCAACACCGTCGGCGTGGTCTTCAAGGGCTCCGGCTTCTACCGCACGGACAGCCGCGCCGCCGGGGCGGGTTCGGGGTCCGGGGGCGGCTCGGCTTCGGGCAAGACCGACTCGGGCTCGGGGAAGTCCGACTCGGGCTCGTCGAGCTCAGGGTCCGGCTCGTCGAGTTCAGGTTCGTCGGCGGGGTCGACATCCGGCTCGAGCTCGTCGAGTTCCCCCGCCTCCTCGAGCGCGTCCTCGTCGTCGTAACGGGCACCCGACACCGTCCCTCCACAGGGCGCCCCCGGTCCACAGGCGCCCCTCCCGGCCCCCTCATGCGGCCCGGGTTCTCCCCCTCGCCCCGATACGGTCTCCTCGACACCGCGCCGCTCACCGGCGGCGCGGGCGACCGACCGAGGGGACCGAGATGCGCCGAATCCTCACGTCGCCACCCGCCCCGCGGCGGTGGCGGCGTCGACGGGCCGCACGGATCGCCCTGGCCGCCGCACTGGTGATCGCCGCGCCGGTCGTCGCACGTCAGTCCCCGGCGGAGGTGCCGGCGCCGCCGACGGCGGTCCCCCGTCATCACGCCGACAACCGGAACGTGCGGGTGGTCCCGGTCCCCCTGGCGGACCCGTCAGTCGCCGACCTCCTGAGCGCTGGTGACCTCGTGGATCTGATCGGCACGGTCGACCCGGACTCGCCCGGCGGGCCGCTGGTGATCGCGCGCGCCGCCCGCGTCGCCGACACCCCGTCCGGCCGGGGCGGGAGCCGGTCGATCCTCGTCGAGGTACCGGAATCCGACGCCGCCCGGGTGGCCTCCCACGCCGCCGGGACCCCGCTGGCGATCCTGGTGCACGGGTGACCTCGACACGGATCGTGCTGGTAACGTCCCTGCGGTTCAGATCGGCGCGCACGCACGCGCACGCGGTGGACCACGCCGCGTCTCCAGGGAGGGGTGCAGGATGCTCAAGGGCTTCAAAGACTTCATCATGCAGGGCAACGTGATCGACCTGGCGGTCGCCGTGGTCATCGGCACGGCGTTCGCGTCGATCGTCGACGCCTTCACCACCGCGATCATCAACCCGCTCATCGCGCTGTTGGGTGGTAACAGCGAGATCGGGTTCGCCGTCCAACTACTGGACAACAACCCCGAGACCCGGATGGACTTCGGGTTGCTGCTCACCGCGATCATCAACTTCCTGCTGATCGCCGCGGTCATCTACTTCGTCCTGGTGGGGCCGATGAACAAGCTGAAGGAGGCCGCCGCCAAGCGCAAGGGTGTGGATGCCCCCGCCTCGGACAACGACCTCCTGGTGGAGATCCGCGACCTGCTCGCCGGGCGTCCGCTCAGCCATCCCTCGGACCCGCGGAACCCGTCCGGCGAGTCCTGACCCCGCACTAGTCCTGACCCCGCGCCCCGGGCAGCTCACCCGTGGTGGGGCGGGCGTTGCTCCCTCCACCAGTCGTCGCCGAGCCGGCCGTCCCGGTCGCGGACCTCGTCGGAGGTGGTCCGAGGCAGGACCTCGCCGAACACCTCATCGATCCGGGCGCTGGCGGTCCGGGCGCTGTCTATCCGGGCACTGTCCCGCGGCCCGCCGTCCTCGACCCGCCGGTCGGTCACCACTCGTCGATCGCCGACAGCTGAGCCACCACGTACGAGACCAGCGGGCACAGCGTCGCCATCCCGTCACGGATCGCAGCGCGACTCGGCGCGAGGTTGGCGACCACCGTGCTGCCGGACACCCCGACCAGACCGCGGGAGACGATCGAGTCGACGGCTCCGGCCGTGAGACCTGACGACCGGACGGCCTCGGCGATGCCGGGCAGGCGCTGGTCGAGGATCTCCTCCGTCACCTCGGGGGTGATGTCCCGCGGTCCGACTCCGGTGCCGCCGACGGTCACCACGAAGTCGAACCCGCCGACCACCGCGGTCTCGAGTGCCTTGCGGACCTCGGCCTCGTCGGAGGCCACTCCCACGACGCCGCCCACCAGGAACCCCTCCTCCTCGAGCAACTCGGTGACCAGCGGGCCGATCGAATCCTCCCGGCCGTCCAACCGGTCGGTGACCACCACGACCATCGCGCGACCGGCGATGGGAGTGTCCGCCGGCTCGGTGGCCGAGGGGTCGAAATCCACGTCAGCCTGGAGCCTGCGCCCACCGGGCAGAGACCTCGGGTCGAATCTCGTGCTCATCTCGCCTCTCCCAGTACCACGTCGACAGTCGTCGGCTGATCGCCCACACGAGAAGCATAGGTGACGGAGATCGTCTCCCCCGGAGCCCTCGAGCGGATGGCGGCGACCAACGCGTCGCCGCTCTCGATCACCCGGTCACCGACACCGGTGATCACCGCCCCCTCCTCGATGCCCGCCTGCTCGGCGGGTCCCCCCGCCTCGGTGGTGCGCACCAGCGCGCCGCTGATGTCCCGCTGGTCGCTCACCGTGACCCCGAGCACCGCACGGGTGGCGAAACCCTGTTTGATCAGCTGGTCCGCGATCCGCCGGGCCTGGTCGACCGGGATGGCGAAGCCCAGGCCGATGGATCCCGCGTTCCCGGATCCCAGCGACGCGATGGCCGAGTTGATGCCCACCAACTCGCCGTTCATGTTGACCAGTGCGCCACCGGAGTTGCCGGGATTGACCGCGGCGTCGGTCTGGATAGCATCGATCACCGTGCTCTGGTCGGACTGCGCACCGCCGGCGCGCACCGGCCTGTCGAGCGCGGAGACGATGCCGGTGGTCACGGTGCCGGACAGACCGAGCGGAGAGCCGACGGCGGCGACGGCCTGGCCCTCGTCGAGGGTCGCGGAGGACCCGAGTGCGATCGGGGTGAGCGACCGGTCGGTCTCCGCCCTGATCACGGCGATGTCTGTCGCCGGATCGGTACCGACGATCGTCGCCGGGGCCCTCGACCCGTCGTGGAAGCGCACCTCGATCTGTCCGCCGGCGGCACCCAACGCGATCACGTGGTTGTTGGTGATGATCAGACCGTCCGGGGTCAGGATCACGCCGGATCCCTCACCGCGCCCGGCCTGCCCACGGACATCGATAGAGACCACGCTCGGCAGCACCGTGTCCGCGACGGACTCGACGGTCCCGTCCGCGGCCTGGCTCTCGGGCTGCGCGGCGGAGATCGGGGAGGCGAGCCTCGCGCCGTCGCCCCCGCCGGCCACCGTGGCGCCTATCCACCCGCCGAGGCCACCGGAGACCAGCATCGCCGCCACCAGGCCCGCGACCAGCAGGCCCCGCCCCGACCTGGCGGGAGCGGCCGTCCCGGTGTCCGCGCCGCCGTGCGGGGGGTTCGGGGGCGGTGCCGCGGCCTGGGCGCCCGGGCCACCCCATCCCTGCTCGGGCTGAACGTGCCCGTACTGCCCCTGTCCGTACTGGCCCTGTCCGTACTGGCCCTGCGCCAGCGGGCCCTGTCCGTACTGGCCCTGTCCGTACTGATGCTGTGTGTGCCCGCCCGCGCCCGGGCCCGAGGCCCACTCGTCGCCGGGCCGGGGATCACCTGTTCCCCGATCGTTCTCGTTCTCCATGGGGGCCATGCTTCCTCACCGCGCTGTGTGCCCGCTGAGACCACCGGCGCCGCCACCGGCCGGTTCAGGAACTGTTCAGCTCGGGGGCCGGTCGCTTCCGGGGATGGTCATGCGCACCTCGGTGCCCCCGCCGTCCGCGTCGTGGATCTCCACGGTCCCCCCGTGCCTGGTGACCACCTGACGGACGATCGCCAACCCGAGCCCCGAACCCGGCATCGCGCGCGCCTCCCGCGACCGGTGGAACCGGTCGAAGACCAGCTCCTTGTCCGCTTCGGGGATGCCCGGACCCTGGTCGGCGACGGTCAGCTCCACGACCGAGTCCGACACCGGGGTCATCCGTACCGTCACCGTTCCCCCGGTGGGGCTCCACTTGGCCGCGTTGTCGCAGATGTTCAGGACCGCACGCTCGATGCCCGCACTGTCACCGAACGAGTACCAGGGCGCCAGCTCCACGTCGAAGTGCACGTCGTGACGCCGCCGACGGACCCGCTCGAGAGCCCGCTCCACCGCCTCCGACACCGCGACCGGTTCCAGTTCGACATCCCCGGAATCCTCCCGGGCCAGTTCGACCAGGTCCCCGACGAGCTGGGTGAGCTCAGAGATCTGACCGACCACGTCGACCTCGAGCGCACCCCTGTCCGCGTCCGGGATCGTCGGCGCCCCCGGCCTGCTCGCGGCGATCAGCAGCTCCACGTTGGTGCGCAGGCTGGTCAGGGGCGTCTTGAGCTCGTGACCGGCGTCGGCCACGAGCCTCGATTGTCGCTCCCTGCTCTCCCCCAGCGCGACGAGCATCTGGTTGAAACTCGCGGTGAGTCGGGCGATCTCGTCGTCGCCCGCGACCGGGATGGGCCGCAGGTCATCGGTCCGGGCGATCCTCTCCACCGCCCGGGTCAACCGGGCCACCGGGGCCAGACCCGTGCGCCCGACCGCCGTCCCGGCCACCGCCGCCAGCGCGATGCCGGCCGCGCCCACCAGGGTCAGGACTATCGCCAGGCGGTTCAGCGCCGCCCTCGTGGGGCCCAGATCCTGCGCGAGGATGAGTGTCGAGCCGTCACGGACACCCACGGCATAGATCTGCTTTCCCCCGGCCGTCCTCAGACTCGAGTCGGCCTCGCCCCGCACCACCGCGATCTCCGGGCCGCCGATCTGGAACGGTTCGCCGGTGGCCGTCCGCACACCGGAGGGGGCCACGATCTGCGCGTCCAGGTTGGGGTTGAAGGCCCGCAGCGCGATGAGAGTGCTGCGTGACTGGAGGGCGAACTCCGAGGCGAGCTGGCTGTTGACGAGCTGATCGGCCTGTTGCTGGAGCCGGTTGTTGACCTCGCTGTACATCGACCCGGACACGACGAAGTACGCCGCGACGGCCATTAACGCCACCGCGACGCCCACCGAACTCGCCGCCAACAGGGTGACCCGCTGGTGCAGGGAGATCGGCGTGGAGGACCACCCCACCGTGCGGGCTGGCACTACGGCGTCTCGCGCAACACGTACCCCACACCCCGCACGGTGTGGATCAGTCGACTCTCCCCCTCGCCCTCGGTCTTGCGGCGCAGGTATCCGATGTAGACCTCGAGCGCGTTACCCGACGTGGGGAAGTCGTAGCCCCACACCTCCTCGAGGATGTGACTCCGGGTGAGGACCCGACGAGGATGGTGCAGGAGCAGTTCGAGCAGCGAGAACTCGGTGCGCGTCAACTGGATCCGGCGGTCCCCCCGGCTGACCTCACGCGTCGCCAGGTCCATCCGCAGGTCCTCGAACTCCAGCACCTCGTCGACGTCCTCGGCCTCGGGGCCCCGACGGCGCAGCAGCGCCCGGAGCCGGGCCAGGAGTTCTTCCAGGGCGAACGGCTTGGGCAGGTAGTCGTCGGCACCCGCGTCCAGCCCCGCCACCCGCTCGGACACCGCGTCGCGCGCGGTCAGCATCAGTACCGGGAGATCGTCACCGCGGCTCCGGAGTATCCGGCAGACCTCGAGACCGTCGCGCCGGGGCATCATGACGTCGAGGATCACCGCGTCCGGACGGTTCGTGTCGAGTCGCTCGACCGCCTCGACCCCGTCCCCCGCGAGCTCCACCGTGTAACCGTTGAACGTGAGGGAGCGGCGCAGGGATTCGCGCACGGCCTGGTCGTCGTCCACAACGAGGATCTTCATACGGGGCAGTCTCTCCCACATCCCTGAACCTCGGCTGAGGAACACCGCGACCGATGTGCATCGCGCTCACGATGTGCAGACGCCGACGAGCCCGGCGGGTCGGGGTGGACCCGCCGGGCTCGTGACCGGGCGTGTGCGAGCGGCGCGCGGGCGCCGCAGGGCTCAGTGGACCGCGGTCAGCGGTCGAGGTCGATCAGGCCGAGCTTGGCGGCCTTGACCAGGCGACGCGGCAGCACCACGGGGCGGCCGTCGATCTTGGTCTCCTGGAGGGCCGGGTTCTCGGCCTTCCACTGCGAGCGGCGGGAGTGGGTGTTGGCGCGCGAGAGGCGACGCTTCGGAACTGCCATGACTGTTACGTCCTCTTAGGTCTCGGGTGTGTGGGAGGACCGGCGGCGCACCACCGGCCCACGGCTCACTTGGTGCGACGGGTGCGGTTGCCGTAACGGCGCTGGAACTTCTCGACACGGCCGGCCGTGTCCATGACGCGCTGCGCGCCGGTCCAGAACGGGTGCGACTCACTGGTCACGTCGACCACGATCAGCGGGTACGAGTTGCCGTCCTCCCACTCGACGGTCCGCTCGCTCTTGGCGGTGGAGCGGGTGAGGAACTTGGTGCCCGTGCCCGAGTCCTGGAAGACCACCGGGTGGTAGTCGGGGTGGATGTCGTTCTTCATACTGGATCCCTCTAGCTCGGTAGAAGTCTTGGGTCTGGCGCCCGCCCCGTCAGGGACGCGCGAGTGCCAGTGGCCGAACCGGGGATCCCGGTATCAGCACACGCATCGGTAGATCGTACCCGTACGATGACCGGGTACCCAATTCGCGCGCCTCGCCCGCCCTCGTCACCGGCGTTGACGTGCCGATTACCGTTTCACGCGGTCGGGCCGTAAACTAGACCATCGCTGTTGTCTGCACGTTTGCTATCGCCTCTCACGGTGCCCGCGACGTGACGGTCCACTACTGCTCGGTTCAGGCCGACACCCAGTTGCGACCCTCACGCGCCACCGTACGAGGAGGCGGAAGGAGAACCACGCCATGTCGGCGCATTGCCAGGTAACGGGACGGAAGCCGGGTTTCGGCAAGTCCGTCTCGCACTCACACCGCAGGACCAACCGTCGCTGGAACCCGAACATCCAGCGTCGTAGCTACTTCCTGCCCTCCGAGGGACGTCGCGTCACGTTGACCGTCTCCACCAAGGGCATCAAGACCATCGACCGCGATGGCATCGAGGCCGTCGTGGCCCGTATCCGCGCCCGTGGGGAGAAGATCTGAGATGGCACGTAACGATGTCCGACCCATCATCAAGCTCAAGTCCACGGCCGGTACCGGGTTCACGTACGTGACCCGCAAGAACCGCCGTAACAACCCGGACCGCATCGTCCTCAAGAAGTTCGACCCGGTCGTCCGCAAGCACGTCGAATTCCGAGAGGAGCGCTGACCCGTGGCCAAGAAGTCAAAGATCGCGCGTAACGAGCAGCGCAAGGCCAAGGTGGCCCGGTTCGCCGAGCGGCGCGCCGAGCTCAAGGCGATCATCAAGAACCCCGAGAGCACGGACGAGGCGCGCATGGACGCCCAGACCGCGCTCAACAAGATGCCGCGTGACGCCTCGCCCGTGCGGGTGCGTAACCGCGACGTCGCCGACGGCCGCCCGCGCGGCTACCTCCGCAAGTTCGGTCTCTCCCGCGTCCGGATGCGCGAGATGGCCCACCGTGGCGAGCTGCCCGGTGTCACGAAGTCGAGTTGGTGAGTAGGTAATCATGGCAAAAGCGCGTAGCACCCCGTCCAAGAAGGTCCGTGCCCAGGAGGGTCGTCGCCCCAAGAAGAACCCGTTGAAGGTCGCGGGTATCGAGACGGTCGACTACAAGGACGTCAACACCCTCCGTACGTTCATCTCCGATCGCGGCAAGATCCGTTCGCGTCGGGTCACCGGCCTCACGCCGCAGCAGCAGCGTCAGGTCGCCGTCGCGGTCAAGAACGCCCGCGAGATGGCCCTGCTGCCGTTCACCAGCCGCTGAGTCACCACTCGGCGCGGGTGAACCGGACCGCCCGTCCCGCCTGCGGCCTCTAGCCGCCGACTCAGGCAACAGCAACCCGATCGGGGTCGTGCCTCCTCACGCAGGAGTGCGCGACCCCGATCGGCGTTACCGCGCCTACCGCTCCCCTCTCCCCCTCCCCTCCCCGACACCAGGAGTCCACCCGTGGCCGGCGTCCTCAACGGCTTCGCCGTCATCGTCGCGCTGGTCGCGCTGGGCTGGATACTCGCCCGCACCCTGGTCCTCGGCACGGACGCGCACCTGGTGCTCAACCGGCTCGTCTTCTACGTCGCCACCCCGGCACTGCTGTTCGACTCCCTCGCCCGCACCACCCTCGACCAGGTCTTCACCGGCGTGTTCGTGGTGTCCGCGGTGTCGGCGATCATCGTCGCGGTCCTGTACGTGGCGATCGCCCGGCTGTGGCTCAAGCGCCCGGCGGCGGACCTCGTGGTGGGTGCCCTGTCCGCCGGCTACGTCAACTCCGCCAACCTCGGCATCCCCATCGCGCTGTACGTCCTCGGGGACCTCGGGTTCGTCATGCCGCTGCTGCTCTTCCAGGTGGTGGTCCTCCAACCGGTCGCCATCGCCGTGCTGGAGCGGGCCGCGCGGGCCGAGGGGTCGGACGGCGGCGGGGACGGGGGCGCGCTCGGTGCGCTACTGCAGTCGGTCCGCACCCCGATCGTCCTCGCTGCGCTCGCGGGCGTCGTCGTCGCCGCCCTGCCCTGGACGCCGCCCGAGACTCTCCTGGAGCCCGTGCACCTGGTCGGCCAGATCTCCGTCCCCGGCGCCCTGCTGGTGTTCGGCATGTCGCTCTACGGAGTCAAGGTGCTCGAGGCCGGCGCCTCGCCCCGCCGGGAGATCTTCCTCGCGAGCGCACTCAAGCTCGTCGCCCACCCCGTGCTCGCGTACGCCATCGGCGCCGGGCTGATGGGCATGCAGGGTCACGAGCTTCTCACGGTGGTGGTCGCCGCCGCGTTGCCCACCGCGCAGAACGTCCTCGTGGTGGCCACCCGGTACGGGCACGGGACGCTGCTGGCCCGCGACTCGGCGGTCCTCACCACCCTCGGGTCGCTCCCCGTCCTGCTGCTGGTGTCCGCGCTGTTGGCCTGAGACCTGCTCAGGTCGCGCCCGCCGCCACGATGCCGGCGAAGACGACCGCGTTGTTGACCCCGTGGAGCACGATCCCCGGGACGATCGACCGGTACCACTGCGCCATCACGCACAGACAGATCCCCACGACCAGCAGGTACGGCAGGGCGGGCGGGATCAGGTGCGCCGCGGCGAAGACCGCCCCCGCCAGCGCGACCCCCGGCACGGCCCGGAACCGCGCACGCAGGGCGGGCAGGACGATCCCCCGGAACACCACCTCCTCGGCCACGGGGACGAGCACCGCCACGGCGAGCAATCCCAGCACCACGAACACGGGCCCGCCGGTGGCGAGGTCCGCCAGGGCGTCGTCGGAGCCCTCCTGCCCGGCCCCCAGGGGGATGAGCACGACCATGGACGCGGCGACCCCCGCGGCCATCACGGCCGGGATCTGCCACAGCAGGTGCAACGGCGACCGCTCGGGGGCGCGCAGCCCCACGTCGGCCCAGCGCAACCCGCGTCGACGGAGCAGGTGCACCCACACCGCGAGCAGCGCCGCGACCGCCGTGCCGCCGAGCACCACGAGGGCGAGCAACGCGGTGTCGGGACGCGCGGTACCCACAACGTTCGCGACGAGGAGTCCGAGGAGGACGACGACGACGAGACCGACCACATACCCGGCGGTCCAGGCCAACGCAGAGAGCGCCGCACGGCCCCTGACCGGTGTGATCCAGAGGCCGGCGGCGGGCACGGGTGGTGGCGTGATTACCGCAGCCCCTCGATCACTGCAGCCCCTCGGCGACCCGGTACGGGGCTGCCGTGGCGGCGGCGACCTGATCGAGGGTCACCCCGTCGACCAGCTCGATCAGGGTCAGCCCGTCGGAGTCGCGGTCGAAGACCCCGAGTTCGGTGATGATGCGGTCCACGCACCCCAGGCCGGTGAGCGGCAGGGAGATCTCCGAGACGATCTTGGACGAGCCGTTCTTGGCCAGCTGGTCCATCACCACGACGATCCGGCGGGCGCCCACCACGAGGTCCATCGCGCCACCCATGCCCTTGACCATGGCCCCGGGGACCATCCAGTTGGCGATGTCGCCGGCCGGGTTGACCTCCATGGCGCCGAGGATGGCCACGTCGATCTTCCCCGAGCGGATCATGCCGAAGCTCATCGCGGAGTCGAAGATCGACGAGCCGGGCAGCGTGGTGACGGTCTCCTTGCCGGCGTTGATCAGGTCCGGGTCGACATCGTCCGGGTGCGGGTAGGGGCCGATGCCGAGCAGGCCGTTCTCCGACTGCAGGGTGACGTTGACGCCCTCGGGGACGTAGTTGGGCACCAGCGTCGGCAGACCGATCCCCAGGTTGACGTACTGGCCGTCCGAGAGCTCGAGGGCCGCGCGGGCGGCCATGGCCTTGCGGTCGCGTCCGAGTCGGGCGGGCGTGCCGGGAGTGCTCATCAGCGCTGTCCTTCCGAGGGCGGGTTGGTGGTGGTCTTCTCGATCCACTTGGTCTGCTCCACCTGCTGCGGGGTGAGCTCGACCAGGCGGTGCACGAAGATGCCGGGCAGGTGGATGTCGTCGGGAGCCAGTTCTCCGACCTCGACGATCTCCTCGGCCTCGACGATGCACACCCGACCGGCCATGGCGGCCAGCGGCGAGAAGTTGCGGGCGGTGAGGTTGAACCGCAGGTTTCCGCTGCGGTCCGCGACCGCGGCCCGCACGAGCGAGAAGTCGGCCTCGATGGCCTGCTCGAGCACGTAGGTCTCGCCCCGGATCTCCCGGGTCTCCTTGGGTGGGGAGGCCAGCGCGACCCCGCCCTCGGAGTCGTACTTCCACGGCATCCCGCCGTCGGCCACGTAGGTGCCCACGCCGGTGCGCGTGTAGAACGCCCCGATCCCGGAGCCGCCCGCCCGCATCCGCTCGGCGAGGGTGCCCTGCGGCGTCAGCTCGACCTCGAGCTCACCGGACAGGTATTGCCGCGCGAACTCCTTGTTCTCCCCGACGTACGACGAGACGATGCGTCGCAGTTTGCCGGTCTCCAGGAGCATGCCGAGGCCCTTGCCGTCGACACCCGCGTTGTTGGAGAAGACCTCGAAGTCCCCGACGTCGCGGGCCGCGAGTGACTCGATGACGACCTGCGGGATCCCGCAGAGGCCGAAACCGCCGGCGGCGATCGACGCCCCGTCCGGGATGTCCGCGACGGCCTGTTCCGCGGTCATGATCTTGCTGGACATACTCGTCCTCCTTGAATGTGGGCTGTCAGGCGATGCCGAGGATCTCGATCGCCGTCTTGCGCATGTCGACCTTGCGGACCTTCCCTGTGACGGTCATGGGGAACTCGTCCACCACGTGGATGTACCTGGGGATCTTGTGACGGGCCAGCTTGCCGGTCGCGAAGTCCCGGACCTCCTCGGCGGTCAGGTCGTCGCGTCCGGGCTTGAGCCGGATCCACGCCATCAGTTCCTCACCGTACTTCGGATCCGGGACCCCGATCACCTGGGCGTCGAGGATGTCGGGGTGGGTGTAGAGGAACTCCTCGACCTCACGCGGGTAGATGTTCTCGCCCCCGCGGATCACCATGTCCTTGATGCGGCCGGTGGTCCTCACATAGCCGTCGGCGTCCATCTCCCCGATGTCGCCGGTGTGCATCCACCCGTCGGCGTCGAGTGCCTCGGCGGTCTTCTCCGGCTCGTTCCAGTACCCGATCATCACGCTGTAGCCCTTGGTGCAGAACTCCCCCGCCTCGCCGCGCGGCAGGGTCTCACCCGACTCCGGGTCCACGATCTTGATCTCGAGGTGCTGACCGACCCGCCCCACGGTGGTGACGCGGCGGTCCAGCGAGTCGTCGGCCCGGGTCTGGGTGGACACCGGGGAGGTCTCGGTCATGCCGTAGCAGATCGAGACCTCCTCCATGTTCATCCGGTCGATCACCTGACGCATGGTCGCCTCCGGGCAGGGCGAGCCCGCCATGATGCCGGTCCGCAGGGAGGACAGGTCGTAGGAGTCGAAGTCCTCGAGCGCGAGCTCGGCGATGAACATCGTCGGCACGCCGTACAGGCTCGTGCACTTCTCCTGCGCGACCGCCCGCAGCGAGGCCGCGGGGTCGAACGCGGGCGCCGGGATCACCATGCATGACCCGTGGGTGGTGCACGCGAGGTTGCCCATCACCATGCCGAAGCAGTGGTAGAAGGGCACCGGGATACAGACCCGGTCCACCTCCGAGTAGTTGATCGTCTCCCCCACGAAGAACCCGTTGTTGAGGATGTTGGTGTGCGAGAGGGTGGCGCCCTTGGGGAAGCCGGTCGTGCCCGAGGTGTACTGGATGTTGATGGGATCGCCGGCTCCGAGACCCGCACGGATCCCGGCCAGCTCGTCGGCGTCGGTGGGCCCCGACATCATGGACTCCCACTCCTCGTCGCCGAACAGCACCACCACCTCCAGGTCCGGGCAGTTCGGCTGGACCTGGGACAGCATGCCGGTGTAGTCCGAGTCCTTGAACTGAGGCGCGGCGACCACGGCCTTGATCCCCGCCTGAGTGAGCACGTACTCGAGCTCGTGGACCCGATAGGAGGGGTTGATGTTGACCAGCACCGCCCCGATCTCGGCGGTGGCGTACTGGATCATCACCCACTCCCAGCGGTTGGGGGACCAGATCCCCACGCGGTCGCCGGTCCGGATCCCGAGCCGCAGCAGACCCGAGGCCAGGCGACGGACGTCGGCGTGGAACTCCGCGTAGGTCCACCGGCGTCCGGCCTGCACGTCGACGAGGGCGTCGCGGTCACCGAATCGCGCGACCGTGGCGGCCAGGTTGTCGGCGATCGTCTGCGTGAGCAGCGGGACGTCGGTGTCCCCCCGGGTGTGGGAGAGCGCGGGGTCCAGTGGGGTGGAATCGAGATCGGAGGTGGTCATCTCGGTGCTCCTTGGCGGTCTGTCGGGGTGTCGGGGTGTCGAGGTGTCGGGGCGTTAGGTCGTGGCGGCCGCGGCGCGACGCATCGTCGCCTCGGCCTGACGGAAGACGGGACCGTCGACCATGCGGCCGTCCAGCCGGAAGACGCCCTGGTTGCTCCGGGCGGCGTCGAGAACCTTCCGGGCCCAGGCCACCTCGTCGTCGTCGGGCGCGTAGGCCTGTCGCACCACCGCCACCTGGGACGGATGGATGCAGGCCGTGGCCACGAAGCCCAGGGCGACGGCGTCGAGCGCCTCGGCGCGCTGACCGGCCTCGTCGGCGATGTCGAGGTGGACCGAGTCCACCGCCCACCGACCGAAGGCGGCCGCGGCGAGCGCGACCTGCGCACGCGCGTGCCGGGGGACGTCGCGGTACTCCCCCGCGACCCGGGGGCCACCGGCCTCGACTGCCGAGAATCGGCTGGTCGACCCGCCCATGGCGGCCAGGAGGTCCTCGGCGCCCCACATCATCCCGGCGCAGCCGGGGGCGGCGGCGATCTCCCCGGCGCGGATCACTCCCAGGGGGGTCTCCACCAGTGCCAGGACCGCCGCGCCGATGGCGGCGTGGACGTCGGCGACCTGGGCCGCCGACTCGGTCTTGGCGAGCATGACGCAACGGTAGCCCGTGGCGGCGAGGGCCTCGAGGTCCGCGGAGTGGTCCTCGGTGTCGACGGGGTTGACGCGGACGATCGTCCGCTCCGGATCCAGGTCGGAGGCCACGAGCGCCTCCCGGGCGGCCGGTCGCGCGTCCGGGGCGACCGCGTCCTCCAGGTCGACGATCACCACGTCCGCCCGCTCGGCCGCCTTGCCGTACCGCTCGGGGCGGTCGGCCGGGCAGAACAGCAGCGCCGGGCCCGGCGGGATCCAGGCCGGGGTCATGCCGTTCCCTCCCCCACCTGGTCGGCCGGACGCTTACGAACCAGCGTCTTGCGGACGGCCCTGGCCACCACGTCACCGTGCTGGTTGCGGCCGATGTGCTCGAGCGTCACAATGCCCTCTCCCGGCCGCGACTTCGACTCCCGCTTGTCCGTGCACACCGTCTCGGCGTAGAGGGTGTCGCCGTGCAGAACCGGCTTGGGGAAGGTGACCTCGGAGAACCCGAGGTTGGCCACGATCGTGCCCTGGGTGAGCTGCGCGACCGACAGCCCGACCAGCGTCGACAGTGTGTGCATGGAGTTCATGAGCCGCTCGCCGCCGAAACCGGGCTGCTCGGCCGACCACGCGGCGTCCAGGTGCAGGGCCTGGGTGTTCATCGTGAGCGTGGTGAACAGGACGTTGTCCGTCTCGGTCATGGTGCGGCCCGGGCGGTGGAGGTACGCCGTGCCGACCTCGTACTCCTCGAACCACAGTCCGCGTTGGACGACCTCTTTGCGCTGGTCTGTCATGGCCTCAACCTTCTCACTCACAACCCGAGTCCCCGCGCGATCAGCATGAGCTGCACCTCGGTGGTGCCCTCGCCGATCTCGAGGATCTTGGAGTCGCGGTAATGCCGTGCCACCGGGTACTCGTTCATGAACCCGTAGCCGCCGTGGATCTGGGTGGCGTCCCGGGCGTTGTCCATGGCCGCCTCGGAGGAGACCATCTTGGCGATGGCGGCCTCCTTCTTGAAGGGCTTGCCGGCCAGCATGAGGCGAGCGGCCTCGTAGTAGGCGCAGCGCGCGGTATGGGCGCGGGCCTCCATGCGGGCGATCTTGAAGGCGATCGCCTGGAACGACCCGATCTTCTGGCCCATCGACTCGCGCTCACGCGCGTACTTGACCGACTCGTCCACACACCCCTGCGCGGCGCCGGTGGCCACCGCGGCGATCGCGATGCGGCCCTCGTCGAGGATCGACAGGAAGTTCGCGTACCCGCGCCCCTCCTCCCCGAGCAGGTTCTCCGCCGGGACCCGCACGTCGGAGAAGGTCAGCGGATGGGTGTCGGAGGAGTTCCACCCGACCTTGTCGTAGGCCGGCTCGACCGTGAAGCCGGGCGTGCCGGACGGGACGATGATGGTCGAGATGGCCTTCTTGCCGTTATCGCGGATGCCGGTCACGGCGGTGACGTTGACCAGCGACGTGATGTCGGTGCCCGAGTTGGTGATGAACTGCTTGTTGCCGTTGACCACCCACTCGTCGCCGTCCCGCTTGGCGGTGGTCCTGGTGGCTCCTGCGTCCGACCCCGCACCGGGCTCGGTGAGCCCGAAGCCCGCGAGCGTCTTCCCGGCCGCGAGATCGGGGAGCCAGGTGTTCTTCTGCTCGTCGGTACCGAAGTGGTAGATCGGCATCGCCCCGAGGCCCACGCCGGCCTCGAGGGTCATGGCGGTGGACTGGTCGACACGGCCCAGTTCCTCGAGGGCCAAGGACAGGGCGAAGTAGTCGCCGCCCATGCCGCCGAACTCCTCGGGGAAGGGAAGCCCGAACAGGCCCATCTCCCCCATCCCGGCCACGATCTCGTAGGGGAACGTGTGGTTGCGGTCGTGCTCGGCCGAGGCGGGGGCGACCACCTTGTCGGCGAACTCGGCGACCGTCGACTTCAGGTCGGCGTAGTGCTCTTCCAACTCAGGCATTGCCTTCTCCTTCGGATTCCTCGGTGGAGGGGTCGGGGGTTGAGGGGTGGGGCTCGACCGTCGCGAGCAGGTGGTCGGCGGGCACCTGCTCGCCGGTGGTGACGTTCAGCCGGACCACGCCGTCGATCGGCGCGGCCAGGGAGTGCTCCATCTTCATGGCCTCGACGGCCAGGACGTTCTGTCCCGCGGTCACCTCGTCGCCGTCGGCGGCGAAGCACGCGATGACCGAACCGGGCATGGGGCTGAGGATCTGGCCGTCCGACATACCGGCGTCGTGGATCCGGGAGTCGATCAACGGGAGCAGCCGCAGGTCCCAGGTGCCGCCGTCCCCGGCGACCCAGTAGGTGTCCGATGATCTGGGGGCGGTCGAGCGCACCACGGTCCAGCGCTGCTGGGTGTCGTCAACGGTCAGTCGCAGCGACCGGCCGTCCCGGGCGACCCGGGCCCGGTGCCGCGAGGAGACCTCGGGCTCGGCCGTGGAGCCGATCGTGGCGTCGGTGATGGTCACCTCGGCGTCGTCGGGTGTTCCCCTGAGACCGACGGTGACGGCCGCCGATCCCGGACCGGAGTCCAACCGGGTCCACACCTCGGCGCGCCCGCCGACCCGCCAGCCGTTGGGGACGTCCCACGGCCCCCGCCGGGCGGCCGGCACGCGGGCCCAGCGCTCCTCGGTGCGGTGCATGGCCACCGCGACCAGGGCGCCCTCGGGCGCCGGGGTCGCGGTGTAGTCGTCGAGAGTCCGGTCGAGTAGTCCTGTGTCGAGGTCACCGGCGACGACCTCCGGCTGGGAGAGCAGGAACCGGCAGAAGTCGATGTTGGTCCGCAGGCCCAGCACGTGGGTGTCGGCGAGCGCGGCGTCGAGCCGGGCCAGCGCCTCGGCCCGGTCGGCGCCGTGGGCGATGACCTTGCCGAGCATCGGGTCGTAGTCACTGCCGACGACCGTGCCGACGCGCAGGCCGGAGTCCACGCGGATGCCGTCGCCCGCGGGTTCCTCCAGCCCGAGCACGGTGCCGCCAGTCGGAAGGAAGCCCTTGGCCGGGTCCTCCGCGTAGACGCGGGCCTCGATCGCGTGACCGGTGAGCGTCACGTCCTCCTGGCGCAGCGTCAGTTCCTCGCCCGCGGCGATGCGGACCTGCCAGTCGACCAGGTCCACGCCGGTGACCATCTCGGTGACCGGGTGTTCGACCTGGAGCCGGGTGTTCATCTCCATGAAGAAGAACTCGTCCGGGGCGTGGGCCGAGACGATGAACTCGACCGTGCCCGCACCCACGTAGCCGACCGAGCGGGCCGCGTCGCACGCGGCGGCACCGATCCGCTGGCGGGTGACCTCGTCGAGCAGCGCGCTGGGCGCCTCCTCGATGACCTTCTGGTGGCGGCGCTGCAGCGAGCACTCACGCTCTCCCAGGTGGATGACGTTGCCGTGGGTGTCGGCGAGGACCTGGACCTCGATGTGTCGCGGGGTGTCGACGAACCGCTCGAGGAACAGGGTGTCGTCGCCGAACGCACCCGCGGACTCGCGTCGGGAGGAGTCGAGCGCGGCGCGCAGGTCCTCGGGTCGCTCGACGCGTCGCATGCCCTTGCCGCCGCCGCCCGCAGACGGCTTGACGAGGACCGGGTATCCGACCTCGTCGGCGCCGGCCACCAGTTCGTCGTCGGTCAGTCCCGGCCGCGAGATCCCGGGCACGGTCGGCACGTCCCGGGCGGACACCGCCGCCTTGGCGGTGATCTTGTCGCCCATGGTCTCGATGGCGGTGGCCGGTGGCCCCACGAAGATCAGGCCGGCCTCCTCCAGCGCCCGCGCGAACCGGGAGTTCTCCGACAGGAACCCGTAGCCCGGGTGGACCGCCTGCGCGCCGGTCCGGCGGCAGGCGTCGATCACCTTGTCGATGTCGAGATAGGACTCCGAGGCCTGCGCCGGGCCCAGGCGGACCGCCGCGTCGGCCATGCGCACGTGCAGGGCGTCGGCGTCCGCGTCGGAGTAGACGGCGACCGAGCGGATCCCCGCTGCCCGCAGGGAGCGGATCACGCGGCAGGCGATCTCCCCGCGGTTGGCCACCAGAACGGTGTGGAGTTTCTGGGACAGTTCCTCTGACATGGGGCTACTCACATCCTGAAGACGCCGTTGTTGACCGGCTGGAGGGGGGCGTTGGCGGCGGCCGCGAGGGCCAGACCGAGGACGGTGCGGGTGTCGGCGGGGTCGATGATCCCGTCGTCCCAGAGGCGGGCCGTGGAGTAGTAGGCGGTGGACTGCTCCTCGAACTGCTCGCGGATGGGCGCGGTGAACTCCGCCTGCTGCTCGTCGGTCCACTCCCCGCCCGACTTGGTCACCTGCGCGGCGCGCACCGAGGCGAGGGTGTCCGCGGCCTGGGGCCCGCCCATCACGGCGATCCGGGCGTTGGGCCACATCCACAGGAATCGCGGCGAGTAGGCGCGGCCACACATGGAGTAGTTGCCGGCGCCGAAGGACCCGCCCACCACGATCGTGAACTTGGGCACGCGCGCGCACGCCACCGCGGCGACCATCTTGGCGCCGTTCTTGGCGATGCCGCCCGCTTCGTACTGACGACCGACCATGAAGCCGGTGATGTTCTGGAGGAAGACCAGCGGGATCTTGCGGCGATCACACAGTTCGATGAAGTGCGCGCCCTTGAGCGCGGATTCGGAGAAGATGACGCCGTTGTTGCCGATGATCCCCACCGGATGACCGTGGATGTGGGCGAACGCGGTGACCATCGACGTGCCGTAGTCCCTCTTGAACTCCGTGAACTCGCCACCGTCGACGACGGTCCCGATGATGTCGCGCACGTCGTAGGGCTGCCGGGAGTCCACCGGGACCAGGTCGTAGAGGTCCGTCTGCGGACGCACAGGTTCGCGGGGCTCGAGGACCTCCCATTCCGGCTCGGGGGCAGGCGGGCAGGTCGCGATGATCTCGCGGACCTTCATGAGTGCGTCATAGTCGTCGTCGGCGAGGTGGTCCACCACACCCGAGGTCTTGGCGTGCAGGTCGCCGCCTCCGAGCTCCTCGGCGGTGACCTCCTCGCCGGTGGCGGCCTTCACCAGCGGCGGACCGGCGAGGAAGATCGTGCCCTGGTTGCGCACGATCACGGCCTCGTCGCTCATCGCGGGGACGTAGGCGCCGCCGGCGGTGCACGACCCCATCACCGCGGCGATCTGCGGGATCCCCTGGGCCGACATGGTGGCCTGGTTGTAGAAGATGCGGCCGAAGTGGTCCCGGTCGGGGAACACGTCGTCCTGTTGGAGCAACATCGCTCCGCCCGAGTCCACCAGGTAGATGCACGGCAGGTTGTTGGCCAACGCCACCTCCTGGCCGCGCAGGTGCTTTTTGACGGTCATCGGGTAGTAGGTACCGCCGGAGACGGTCGCGTCGTTGGCGATCACCAGGCACTCGCGGCCCGACACCCGCCCGATCCCGGCGACCACGCCGGCGCCGGGCGCCTTGCCCCCGTACATCTCCTCCGCCGCCAGGGGTGACAGCTCGAGGAACGGGCTACCCGGATCCAGCAGCACGTCGACCCGCTGGCGCGCGAGGAGCTTGCCGCGCTCGAGGTGCCGGGCCCGGGCCTTCTCGCCGCCGCCCATCGCGGCCCGCTCGAGGCGGTCGCGGAGGTCGGCGAGCAGCTCCTCGTGCGCCTGGCGGTTGGTGGGCGGGTTGTCGGTGGACGAGCTTGCGGTGGACGGGCGATCGGTGGTCGCGGAAGACATCAGCGCCGCTCCCTTTCAGTTAAGTCGGATTAACTGAGTTCGACCATAGTGCCCTGGCTCACAGATGTCCAGAAGGGGGCACGACCCGGGCCGACGAGCGCTCGACAGCGCGGCATGACCGGCCGGGAGATCACGGATGAACCCGGAGCAAAGAGCAGGTCAGGTGCTAAGGCTAACCTGACCTAGCACAGGCTCTCCTTGCTTGCAAGTCGGCGCGATCGGGGGTTGACTCGGTGGCACCCGACCGGATCGGCACACCGACCGGATCGACTCACCGACACGAGGAGCACCCGACATGGCCACTCTGACCGGAATCAGCAACTGCACCGTCACCACGTGCTCGTTCAACGCCGACGCCGACTGCACGGCACCGGCGATCACCGTGGCGGGATCACCCGACCACGCCGAGTGTGGGACGTTCATCTCGCTCGACGTGCGGGGCGGACTGCCCACGGCGACCGCACACGTCGGCGCCTGCCAGCGCGTCGAGTGCACGCACAACAAGGATCTGCTCTGCTCGGCGGAATCAGTGAAGATCGGCTTCGGCGCCGACACCGCCGATTGCCTGACCTACTCCCCGGCCTAGGGGTTCAGCTCGCCCGGGCCACGTACTGGCCCATCTCGCGGACCACGTCCCCCAGGCTCTGCGCCCGAGTCATGAACGGCAGGTGCACGACATCGGCGTCGCGCCCGAGCGCGGTGAGCAGGTGCAGGCCATCGGGGTCGACGCCCAGGACGAACGGCGGATGAGCCGGGTCGCCCGACCCGGCCAGGATCGCCAGGTGCTCTCCGAAGCGCGCCCGGATCTCGTCCGCGAGGCCGGCCGCCTCGGCGGCCAGCGGGTCCGAGGGAACCGAATCCAGGTCGCGCGCGTGGACCGTCCCCTGGTGCCCGAGCCGACGCACCTGCAGGTCACCGAGGTCGATCTCGATCTCGACGACCCAGCCCTCACCCTGGCGCGCGGACCGCGCGACCCCGAAACCGTACAGGCTGGCCACGTGCACCTTCGCCTCCACGATGGGGGCGAACTCGTCGATCATCACGACCACCTCGACCGACGACCCCGGCTCCACGATCAGGCCCGACCACGGTGCGGGAGCCCCGGTGACCACGATGGAACCACCACCGACCCAGCGGTGCCGTGCGGAGACCATCACATCCGAGCGGTTCCGGGTCCCCCGGACGGCGACTGTGGCGACGCCCGACCCGTCCAGCAGTCGTCGGGCGCCGTTCTCGATCGGATTCGGTGCCATCGTTCACCCTCCACGGGTCGCCTACGGCGAGGTCTCGACGGCGAGGTTTAGGTGACCCTCGCCTAACTTAGGTACCCCTAAAGTGCCTGAGTCCCCCGGTCGCTGTCAAGCGGAGGCCCTAGAGTGGTGCCGTGACCGACACCACAACCGACGCCACCGGCAACCCGGGCCCCGCCCTCTCCCCCACCGAGATGCCGCGCCGGGTGCACGCCTTCCGGGACGACGCGCTCGGATACGACGACGCCTCGGCCCTCGCGGAACGTGTCCGCAGCCGGGAGGTCTCACCCACGGAGCTGATCGAGGCCGCCATCGATCGGTGCGCAGCGGTCGACCCCGTACTGGGAGCCCTAGTGCACACCGACTACGAACGCGCGCGTCACCGGGCGTCCTGGGTCCGGGACTCCCACCTGTCGGCCCCGCTCGCCGGCGTCCCGTCCGCATTCAAGGACGCGGTCCGGGTGGAGGGCCTGCCCATGACGCTCGGATCCTCGGCGGTGCCCACCCAGCCCGCCCTCCACGACGGCCCCTACGCACCCCTGTTCCGTGCGACCGGACTCATCCCGCTGGGAACGACCGCGATGCCACCCTTCGGCTGGACCGCCGCCACTGAACGGCAGGGAGGTCTCGTCACCCGTAATCCGTGGGACACCGGCCGCACCAGCGGGGGGTCGTCGGGAGGATCCGCCGCACTCGTGGCCGCCGGCGCGTTGCCGATCGCCCACGCCAACGACGGTGGCGGCTCTATCCGGATCCCTGCGGCGGTCACCGGGCTCGTCGGGTTCAAACCCAGTCGCGGCAGGCACCCCGACGAGGAGTTCTCGGCGAACATGCCGATCCCGATCATCTCCCAGTCCGTGGTCTCCCGGTCCGTGCGCGACACGGTGGCCTTCCTGACCGCCTTCGAGGCCGGGCACCGTCCGGTGGGGGTCCCGCCGCTGGGTGCGGTCTCGCCGACACCCACCCGGCGGTTGCGCATCGGCCTGGTCGAGCACAGTCCCGCGGGCGATCCGACCGATGCCGCCACCCTGGCGGTGCTGCGGAAGGCCGCCGACCAGCTGGAGGCGCTGGGCCACGAGATCGTGCCGACGCCCGCGCCGGTCCCGTCCTCGTTCCGCGAGGACTTCATCGCCTACTGGGGCCTGCTCGCGCTGGCCACGTCCTCCGGTGGGCGGGGCATGTTCAGCCCCGAGTTCGCGGCGGATCGGCTTGACCCGTTCACGATCGGCCTCGCCGCGATGGCCCGGCGGTCCCTGCCCTCGCTCCCGGTGCACCTGTTCCGCCTCTATCGGGCCAGGCGACGGTTCGACTCGGCGTTCGGCGATCTCGACGTGTACCTCAACCCCGTGGTCAACCACGAGACCCCGGAGGTCGGGTACCTGGACGCGGACCTGGACTACGAGACCCACCTCCAGAGGGTGTCCGACTGGGTCACCTTCACCCCCCTCCAGAACATCGCGGGGTCGCCCGCCGTCTCCCTCCCGGCCGGTCGGGCTCCGGACGGCCTGCCCATCGGCGTGCACCTGTCGTCGAGGATCGGTCACGACCGCCTACTACTCGAACTCGCCTCCGAGTACGAGGAGGCCTACCCGTTCGACCGCATCTGGGAGTGACACTCACTAGTCCAGGAGCTGGGCGACCCGCGGGCCGACCCGGCGGCGCAGCACCACCTCCGTGCGGGTCCGCAGGACGCCCGGCGTGGAGATGATGGCGCTGAAGACCTCCTCGAGATGCGCGTGATCGCGGGCCACCACCCGGCAGACCACGTCGAACTCCCCCGCCACACTCATCACCTCGAGCACCTCTCGTACCTCGGCGAGCCCGGAACAGGTCGCCTCCAGCTCGGCCTGCGCCATCTGGATGTGCACCAACGCCGAGAGCGGGTACCCGAGCGCCGCCGAATCGAGGGTCGGCGCCCACGACGCGATCACTCCCCGGGCCTCGAGCTTGTCCAGCCTGGCCTGTGCGGTCCCTCGCGCCACCCCGAGGCGGCGGGAGAACTCGCGGACCCCGACCCTGGGGTCCGCCAGGACGACCTTCAGGAGTCGTCGGTCGGTGCGGTCCAGAGCGGAAGATGCGTGGGGAGCCGATTCCATGTGCCCATCATAAGGTGCGATCCGTTGAACACGGTGCCTAACGACCTACGCCCCAGAGGCGCCGGAGTGCACACCCTGTTCGGCACAACACTGACCACGTGACGCGCATCACGAGCGCGCCTAGCCTGGAGTCGTATCTCGATTCTCTCGAAGGCCAGGTGTGACCGATGACCTCTCTTCTCGGACCCACGAGCGGGACCCAGGACGACCCGCGTGACCCGCGGGCGGACGCCACCTCGTTCTCCCTCTCCGACCGCTACACGCGGGAGAGCGGGACGGTGTTCCTCACCGGCATCCAGGCACTGGTCCGCACGGTCCGCGACCGCGCGCGCCTGGACCGCCGGCAGAGCCTGCTCACCGCCAGTCTCGTCAGTGGGTACGAGGGCTCCCCACTCGCCGGCTACGACCTCGAGCTGGCCAGGCGCGGGACGTTCCTCGACCCGTTCGACGTGGTCCATCGTCCCGCCCTCAACGAGGAGGCCGCCGCGACGGCCGTCATGGGGTCGCAACTCGCGCGACGCACGGGCACCCTTCGCGCGACCGCCAACACCGGCGGCGCGCCCCTGCAGGGCGTCGTCGGGTACTGGTACGGCAAGGCCCCCGGCCTGGACCGCGCCACGGACGCGATCCGCCACGCCAACCTCATCGGCACCGACCCTCACGGGGGTGCGGTGGCCTTCGTCGGAGACGACCCCGGGGCCAAGTCCTCGACGGTGCCCTGTTCGTCGGAGCTCGCGCTGGCAGACCTCTATCTCCCGACGCTTTATCCCGCGGACTCCCAGGACGTGCTGGACTTCGGCGTCCACGCGGCCATCCTCTCCCGCGTCTCGGGCCTGTGGTCGGCCGTGAAGATCTCGTCGCACGTGGCGGACGCGTCGTCCACGGCGCTGGTCGACCCGGATCGGATCCTGCCCGTCTACGGCGACCTGGGGACCAGCCCCCACGTGCCCTCGGGCCAGTTGCTCGGGTCCAGCCTCATGGAATTGGAGCAGAACCAGCTCACCACCCGCATCCCGCGGGCGCTGGAATACGCACGGCTCAACGGACTCAACCGGATCGTCCAGTCGACCACCGACGACCGGATCGGCATCGTCGCCGCAGGCAAGAGCTACCTCGACGTCCGCGAGTCGTTGCGCAGGCTGGGTCTGGACGATTCCGAACTCGCCCGGCGCGGCATCCGGATCCTCAAGCTCGGCATGGTCTACCCCATGGAGCGCTCGGTCCTCGACGAGTTCATGTCCGGCCTCGACGAGGTGATCGTGGTGGAGGAGAAGCGGGACTTCATCGAGACCATGATCCGCGAGATCCACTTCCGACGCGCGGACGTCGCGAATGTCGTGGGCAAGACCCACGAGGACGGCTCCACGCTGTTCAGCCGGTTCGGCGAACTCGACGTCGACGCCGTGACCCGCGGTCTGGCGCAGCGGCTCGGCCGCGTCCACGGGATCGAGTCGGCGCTCGCATGGCTCGACGGCCCCGGCCGGGGCCGCGCGCGCATCGCCCTGCCCTTGGCCACCACCCGCACCCCCTACTTCTGCTCGGGCTGCCCGCACAACAGTTCCACCAAGGTGGCGGACGGAACGCTCGTGGGCGGTGGCATCGGTTGCCACGCGATGGTGCTTCTGATGGACGAGGAGCAGGTCGGCACGGTCACCGGGGTCACCCAGATGGGCGGCGAGGGCCTTCAGTGGACCGGTATGGCCCCGTTCCTGACCGAGAACCACCTGGTGCAAAACATCGGCGACGGGACGTTCATGCACTCCGGCTCGCTCGCCCTCCGCGCGGCCGTGGCCTCAGGCGACAACATCACCTACAAGCTGCTCCACAACGGCACGGTCGCGATGACGGGTGGCCAGGACCCGGTCGGCCAGATGACCCTGCCGGAGATCCTGCGACTCCTTCAGGCGGAGCGGGTCGCCAAGATCGTCGTCACCACCGATGACGTCAGGGCCACGAGATCCCAGGGGCTGCCCCGCGGCATCGAGGTCCGCGACCGTCGCGACACGCTCGAGGTCCAGAAGGAGCTCGCCGCGGTCCCCGGTGTGACCGTGCTGGTCCACGACCAGTTCTGCGCGGCCGAGAAGCGCCGCCACCGCAAGCGCGGCACCTACCCCACCCCGGCGGAACGGGTGGTGATCAACGAACGCATCTGCGAGGGTTGCGGCGACTGCGGCAAGAAGTCCAACTGCCTGTCGGTCCATCCGGTGGAGACCGAGTTCGGCCGGAAGACCCGGATCGACCAGTCGACCTGCAACCTCGATTTCTCCTGCCTGGAAGGCGACTGCCCCGCCTTCGTCACCGTGGTGCCTGGAACACGGAGCGAGCGTGTGGCGACGGCGCCCGAGCTCGACGCGTCGGCCCTGCCGGAGCCGATCAGGGCCGAGGTCGACGCGGGCCGGGGCTTCTCACTTCGCCTGACCGGTATCGGCGGTACGGGGATCGTCACCGTGTCCGCTGTCCTGGCGACCGCCGCCGTGCTCGACGGCAACGCCGCCCGCACCCTCGACATGACAGGACTGGCGCAGAAGGGCGGCGCGGTGGTCTCCGACGTGCGGGTGGCCCGGACCCCGATCGAGCAACCCCCGAAGATCGGCGCCGGCGACTGCGACCTCTACCTGTGTTGTGACGGCCTCGTGGGCGCGGACGACGCGAACCTCAAGGTCGCCCACCCGGACCGCACCACCGCGGTCGTCTCCACCACCCGGATCCCCACGGGCTCCATGGTGATCGACACCGCCGTGCACTACCCGTCCGGCGCCGACATCCAGGCCTCCACCGATCGGGCCTCGAGGCGGGGCGTCTACCTGAACCCGGGTGAGATCACGGAGAACCTCTTCGGCTCCACCCAGGCCTCCAACATGCTCATGGTGGGGGCGGCCTACCAGAGCGGGGCGCTACCGATCTCCGCGCAGGCCATCGAGCGGGCCATCGAGCTCAACGGTGTCGCGGTGGCGGCGAACCTGCAGGCGTTCCGCCGCGGGCGCCAGGCCGTCGCGGACCCGAAGGCCCTCGGCGCGCTGGTCGCCGATCTGCACCGCCCGGTGACCACGGCGACTCCGGACCTGCACGAGCCGTCCCCCGCCGCGCACCGCCTGCTCACCGGCCTGGGCCCGGACGCCTCCGACGAGCTCCGGGCGGTCGTCGCCCTGCGTGGCGACGAACTCATCGGCTTCCAGAGCGAGGCCTACGCGGCCGACTACGTGCGCAGGGTCGAAGACCTGCGGGCGGCCGAGGCGCTGTCCGGGACCGGCGGCGAGCGGCTCACCCTGACGGTGGCCAGGAACCTGCACAAACTCATGGCGTACAAGGACGAGTACGAGGTGGCCCGGCTGGCCGTCGACCCGGAGTTCGCGGCCCGACTCACCGAGGAGTGGGGCGAGGGGGCCGTCCCCAAGCTCAAGCTGCACCCGCCGGCCCTGCGCGCGATGGGGATGAAGCGCAAGATCGCGATCGGCCCGAAGGCCATGCCCGCCATGAGGGCACTGGCGCGGATGAAGCGCCTGCGCGGCACCCCGCTCGACGTGTTCGGCTACGCCCACGTCCGCAGAGTGGAGCGCGAGCTGTTGGCCGAGTACCGCGATGTGGTCCGGCACCTGACCACCGCCCTGCAGCGCACGGGCCCCGTCGGCCGGGATGCCGCCTGGTACGACACCGCCGTCGCGCTGGCGGACCTGCCCGACATGGTGCGCGGATACGAACACGTCAAGCTGGACAACGTGGAGCGCTACCGCGAGGAGCTCACCCGGATGCTCAGCGTGCTCAGGACCGCAGTGCCGCCGACGCCATCGCGGTGAGGACGCGCCGCAGTTCGGCCTCGGCCATGGACGGCAGCCGCGGACTGGAGTTGAGCAGTCCGAACACCGCGTGCACATGAGCCCGCGCGTCCACGGCGGGCAGCTCCGGGCGCAGACCCATGAGAGCGTCGACCCACATCTCGGCGTACTCGCGCTGCAGGCTACGCACCTCGTGGCGCGGCCCAGCGGGCAGTGCGCCGAGGTCGCGGAACTGCACGCTGATGAGATCCGGTTCGGTCGCGACGAAGTCCACATGGACCCCCAGGAGCGCGTCCAGCACCTCGGCCGGGTGTCCGCCCTGCTTCACCGCGGCGCGCCCACCGTCACGCAGGCGGCGCGAGATGTCGAGCAGCATCTCGGCGAGCACGTCCTCCTTGGAGGAGAAGTACCGGTACATGCCGGGCCCCGAGATGCCCACCTCGGCGCCGATGTCGTCCAGGCGCACCGCGTGAAAGCCCCGCCGTGCCATGAGCCGGGCCGCGGCGACGAGGATCTCATCGCGGCGGCGGGCCTTGGCCCGGGCACGCGGGGTCAGCGTCACGGCGTCCTGCTGGTCCATCTGCCCCCTCGCTATCTACGACACCGTTTCCGGCGGGCTCAGTGGAAGAAGTGCCGGGCGCCGGTGAAGTACATCGTGATCCCGGCCTTCTCGGCGGCTTCGATCACCTCGGCGTCGCGGACGGACCCGCCCGGCTGCACCACCGCGCGCACGCCCGCCTCGGCGAGCACCTCGAGCCCGTCGGCGAACGGGAAGAACGCGTCCGACGCCGCCACGGCCCCGACCACCCGCTCCCCCGCGCGCTGCACCGCGAGTCGGGCGGAGTCGACGCGGTTGACCTGGCCCATGCCCACGCCGACGGTCGCACCGGCCTGCACCAGCAGGATGGCGTTGGACTTGACCGCGCGGCAGGCCCGCCACGCGAACAGCAGGTCGCGCAGGGTCTGCTCATCGGCGTCGTCGCCGCAGGCCTTGGTCCATCCCGCGGTCACGTCGCCGTCGGCGTCCAGCGAGTCGCGCTCCTGGACCAGGACGCCACCGGAGATCTGCTTGCGCTCGAGTTCCCCCTGCGCCGGCGGGTTCGCCTCGAGGATCCGGATGTTCTTCTTCCGCTGCAGGATCTCCACGGCACCGTCGGCGTAGGAGGGCGCGATGATCACCTCGGTGAAGATCTCGGCCACCTGCTCGGCCATCTCCAGGGTCACCTCGCGGTTGGCGGCGATCACCCCGCCGAACGCGCTGACGGGGTCGCACTCGTGGGCGGCGCGGTGGGCCGCGGCGATGTCGGCGTCGATCGCGATGCCGCACGGGTTCGCGTGCTTGATGATCGCCACGCACGGCTCGGCGTGGTCGAACGCGGACCGCCAGGCGGCGTCGCCGTCGACGTAGTTGTTGTAGCTCATGTCCTTGCCGTGCAGCTGCACGGCCTGGGCCAGGCCGGGCGCGGCGGCGGAGTCGGTGTACAGGGCCGCGCGCTGGTGCGGGTTCTCCCCGTAGCGCAGGGTGGCGGCCAGGTCGAGGCTCTGCCCCTGCCACACCGGGAACTCCTCGTCGCCACTCTGGGACTGTTCCGGGGACTGGGACTGGGACGAGGTCTGCTCCGTCATCCAGGTGGCCACCGCGACGTCGTAGGCGCCGGTGTGGCGGAAGGCGGCGGCGGCGAGCCGACGGCGCTGCTCCAGCGGGAACCCGCCCGCGGCCACCGCCTTCAAAGCCTCGCCGTAGCCGGCCGGGTCCACCAGCACCGCGACGGACGGGTGGTTCTTGGCGGCCGCGCGGACCATGGACGGACCACCGATGTCGATCTGCTCCACGCACGCGTCGTAGTCCGCGCCGGAGGCGACGGTGTCGGTGAAGGGATAGAGGTTGACGACGACGAGCTCGAACGGCTGCACACCGAGATCCGCGATCTGCTCGAGATGCTCGGGCTTGCGCGTGTCGGCCAGGATGCCGGCGTGGACCCGCGGGTGCAGGGTCTTGACCCGGCCCTCCAGGCATTCCGGGAACCCGGTCAGCGAGTCGACCGGCGTCACCGCCACCCCGGCGTCGGCGATGCGCTGGGCGGTGGAACCGGTCGAGACGATCTCGACCCCGGCAGCCGCCAGACCCCGGGCGAGTTCCTCGAGCCCGGTCTTGTCGTAGACGCTGATGAGCGCACGGCGGACGGGCCTGCGGGAGTCGGTCACGATAGGTGCACCTTTCGACCTTCGATGTGGAGTCGGCCACGGGCGGCGGCCTCGAGGATGTCGACGAGCAGCTCGCGCTCGACGATCTTGATTCGTTCGTGGAGGGAGGACTCGGTGTCGTCGGAGAGCACGTCGACAGCGCACTGGGCGACCACCGGGCCCGTGTCCACCCCCGCGTCGACCAGGTGGACGGTACATCCCGTGACCATCACCCCGTAGGCGAGCGCGTCCCGTACCGCGTGCGCACCGGGGAAGGAGGGCAACAGGGCGGGGTGGGTGTTGAGCACGCGGCCGGCGAACTCCCCGAGGAACGCCTCACCGAGGATGCGCATGAAGCCCGCTGAGACGATCCAGTCCGGGCGCATCCCACACACGGCCTCGGTCAGCGCACTGTCCCAGGCCGAACGATCGGGATGGTCGGCGGGACGGATGACGATTGTGGACAGGCCTGCGTCCTCGGCTCGCGACACGGCCTCGCAGTGACGATCGGAGACGAGGCCGACGACTCGGTACGGGCAGTCTGACCCACCGGCGGAGTCCAGCACGCTCTGCGCGAGCGTCCCGGCACCGGAGGCCAGGAGCACGACCCGGCACGGGGCCCCGGACTCGGCACTGACCACGTCCTACGCTCCTGCCCGTCGATCCAGCTGCCCGCCGCATTCCCGGGCTCGGGTGGCAGTCTAGTCGGCGGCTCTCGGCCCCTCCTCAGCGCTCTCCTCGGGGCCCTCCTCGGGGCCCTCCTCGGCCGTCCCGGAATCGCCCGCGTCGGCACCGCCCTCAGCCGCGTCGGCGGGGTCGTCGGCGACCGGGCCGGCAGGCGCGAGGTCCGTGCCGTCATCCTCCCCGGCCGACACCTCATCGCCCTGAGCCGCGACATCGTCGTCGGCCCCGGCGGCATCGTCGGGCTCGGCCGGGTCCTCCGCCACGCCATCGGCCTCGGCCACAGCCACGGCGGCATCCTCCACCCCGGCGCGGCGGCGGCGACGCTCGAGTTCGCTCTCCGCACGCTCGCGGCGTCGCGTCAGGCCCGCGAGGGACAGCGCGATCGTCGCGGACCCGATCACACCGAACAGGGCGAGGCCGGTCCCCGCGGCGATCAGCGAACCGGTGCCCACCGTGCCGAGCACTCCGAGTTCGCCACCGGCCACGACCGGGCTGAGCACCATCACCAGTGCGACGATCGCTGCGGCCAACCACGCGGCCTTGACCGCGTCTGCGGTGGTGCGGAACCAGTGCGCGACCGCGCGCGCGAGCCCGGCAGCCACGAGCACCGTCACCAGCAGGAGCCCCTGCACCACCCAGTGCGGGTCCGTCGTCGGCAACGCCGCCGCGAGCGGAACCTCGGGCATCGGACCCCGGGACACGGCGAACAGACTGTACGACGCCTCACCGAGGTGAGCCTCCCCGCCGACCGCGAGGGTGGCCGCGGCCATCACGACATTGGGCAGGTAGGAGATGGATATCGCCGCGAGCGCGGCGGTCCCCGTGAAGTCTTTCCCGATCTCGAGGACCGAACCCACCGGCCCCCACGCCGCCACGAGTCCGATCAGCAGGAGGAGCGCGGCGATCGCCCAGACGGCCGCCACGAACGCAGCACCGAGATGGATCCCGCCGCGCACCCACACCGGCAGGACTTCCCGCAGGTCCCGTCGGAAGTAGAGCCAGACCCCCAGCCCCGATCCGAACAGCGCCACCGCCACCGTCCACAGCAGTGCCGCGGTCAACGAGGACTCTCTCACGGCGAAGTCCGAGCCCGCGGAGCCGACCAGCAGGGTCGCCAGCCCCGTCATCAGCAACCCCGCGAGTGTCACCCCCGCCACGGCCGCGCCGGCCTCGCGCGCCCCCGGCTCCTCGATGTCGCCCAGTACGGCGCGGGTCTGCCGGGCCAGCACCGCCACGTAGATCAACGGCGGCAACAGTGGCAGAAAGCCCAGGGACACCTCGTCCACGGTGAGAGGCACCCTGTTGACCACCAACCACTCCACGGCCACCACGGCGAACAGCGAGTCGAACCCCCGGGCGCTGAACACCAGCACGGCCAGGGTGAGCGCCGTCAGCACCAGCACGGAGACGATGACGGGCAGCGCGGCGGCAGCCGCCGTCCACAACAACGATCGGGCACCCGCCGGGGTCCGTCTCGCGGCGGGCCGGATGACACGTGGAGGGCTCACGCTGCCACCGTAGAGAACCCTCAACCCGCGGTACCCCCGGCACGCCGCGACCCCCGCCATCCGGGATGACGGGGGTCGGTCAGCGCGTGCTCGCGGCGGCCCCTGCGGACCACCACGGGCGGATCACAGGGCGTCGAGGATCTCCTTGGCGAGCTGCGCGGTCTCGGACGGCGTCTTGCCGACCTTGACGCCCGCGGCCTCCAGGGCCTCCTTCTTGGCCTGCGCGGTGCCCGCGGAGCCGGAGACGATGGCGCCGGCGTGGCCCATCGTCTTGCCCTCGGGGGCGGTGAAGCCCGCCACGTAGCCGACGACCGGCTTGGTGACGTTTGCCTTGATGTAGTCGGCGGCACGCTCCTCGGCGTCGCCGCCGATCTCGCCGATCATCACGATGACCTTGGTCTCCGGGTCGTTCTCGAAGGCCTCGATGCAGTCGATGTGGGTGGTGCCGATGATCGGGTCGCCACCGATGCCGATGGCGGTCGAGAAGCCGTAGTCGGCGAGCTCGTACATCATCTGGTAGGTCAGGGTGCCCGACTTGGACACGAGCCCGACCGGGCCCTTGCCCGCGATGTTGGCCGGGGTGATGCCGACCAGCGACTCGCCCGGCGTGATGATGCCCGGGCAGTTGGGCCCGATGATCCGGGTCTTGCCACCCTTGGCGAGGTTGTAGTTCCACGCGGTGGCGGTGTCCAGCACGGGCGCGCCCTCGGTGATGACCACGGCGAGCGGGATCTCCGCGTCCACGGCCTCGATGATGGCGTCCTTGGTGAAGGGCGGCGGGACGAACAGGATCGTCACATCCGCGCCGGTGGCCTCCATGGCCTCTTTGACGCCGCCGAAGACCGGCAGCTCCACGTCGTTGCCGTTCGCGTCCTTGTGGGACACGGTGGTGCCGGCCTTGCGGGCGTTGACGCCGCCGACGATCTGGGTGCCGGCCGCGAGCATGCGGGCGGTGTGCTTGCTGCCCTCGCCGCCGGTGATGCCCTGGACGATGACCTTGCTGTCCTTGTTGAGGAAGATCGACATGTGTGTGAGGTCCTCTGCTTCTTACTTGGCGGCCAGCTCGGCGGCCTTGTCGGCGCCGGAGTCCATGTTGTCGGCCAGGGTGACGAGCGGGTGGTTCGCGTCGGCGAGGATCTTGCGACCCTCCTCGACGTTGTTGCCGTCGAGACGGACGACGAGCGGCTTGTTGGCCTCGTCGCCGAGGATCTCCAGGGCCTTGACGATGCCGTTCGCGACGGCGTCGCAGGCGGTGATGCCGCCGAAGACGTTGACGAACACGCTCTTGACCTGCTCGTCGCCGAGGATGACGTCGAGACCGTTGGCCATGACCTCGGCCGAGGCACCGCCGCCGATGTCGAGGAAGTTGGCGGGCTTGACGCCACCATGGCTCTCGCCCGCGTAGGCGACGACGTCGAGGGTCGACATGACCAGGCCGGCGCCGTTTCCGATGATGCCGACCTGCCCGTCGAGCTTGACGTAGTTGAGGTCGTTCTCCGCGGCCTTCTGCTCGAGCGGATCCGTGGTGCCCGCGTCGGAGAAGTCCTCGAAGGACTCCTTGTGGCGGAACTCCGCATTCTCGTCGAGGGTGACCTTGCCGTCGAGCGCCAGGATCTCGTCGTTCGGGGTGCGGACGAGCGGGTTGACCTCGACCAGCGTGGCGTCCTCCTTGACGAACACCTCGTAGAGCTTGGCGATCGTCACCGCAGCGGCGTCGAGCACCTCCTCCGGGAGGTGGCCGGCCTTCGCGATCTCGCGGGCCTTGGCCTCGTCGACACCGACCGTGGGATCGATGTTGATGCGGGCGAGGCGGTCCGGGGACTCCTCGGCGACCTGCTCGATCTCGACACCGCCCTCGACCGAACACATGGCCAGGTAGTTGCGGTTCGCGCGATCGAGGAGGAAGGAGATGTAGTACTCCTCGGCGATGTCGCTGGCCTCGGCGACGAGCAGCTTCTTGACGATGTGGCCCTTGATGTCCAGGCCCAGGATGTCCTCGGCCCGGGCGCGGGCCTCCTCGGCGTCCTCCGCCAGCTTGACGCCGCCGGCCTTACCGCGGCCTCCGACCTTCACCTGTGCCTTGACGACGACAGGCTTGCCGATCTCGGCCGCGACCTTCTCGGCCTCCTCCGCGGTGTCAGCGACGCGCCCCGGGGTGGTGGGCACGTCATGCTTCGCGAAAAGAGCCTTTGCCTGGTATTCAAAGAGATCCATCAGCTCACCATCTTGACGTGGGTAGATTCGCCCGGCCCTGTTGTAAAGCCGAGTCATTCCTCATCCTAGGCGCGGGGTGTGTCGCCCGTCGCACACTGGGGGTAGCCGTGTGTGTCCGGTCACATGCGCGCGGGGCCATGCGGGTACCGAAACCACCACTCGAGACCCGAGAATTAACTCCAAACCCCTTGATCACTGGAGTCACACCAGTGTGATCCACCCCTCCCACGCCAGCGGTGCATGACCTTGCGGCGCCGTTGCCGGTCCGTTACCTTGGTGGACGTCTTGATCACGGAAAGATCACAGCACGACCTCAGAGGGGAAACGCCACCGGTGAAGAACGAGTCGCAGCACGTACCACCCGCGGCTCCTGTCGTTGTACCCGCATCCGGTGCACACGCGGGGGGACGTCACCGCCTCCCCTCACCTCCCCACGCACTGCGTGGCCGCGCTGCCGTGCTGGCCGTCGCCGCCGGAGCCGCCGTGTCAGCAGCCTCTGCGGGGTCGGTCATGGATGTCGCGGGCACCCACTCCGCCGAGGCGGGCGACATCGCCCTCCTCGCCAACGGCGAGGCGGCCCCGGCGACCGGTACGCCCGACGCTCCGTCCTCGTCCACTTCCGCGACTCCCTCCCTCCCCGAGCCGGTGGTCGTCTCGGCCTTCGACTCGACCGCGGAGAACGCACAGTCGGCCATGCTCTACGCCGGCACGGAGATCAACACCCAGCGTGAGATCGCCGAGGAGCAGGCACGTCGTCCGAAGGTGGCTCTTCCCGCCGAAGGCACCTTCACCTCGGGTTTCGGCATGCGCTGGGGCGCGATGCACGCGGGGATCGACATCGCCAACGCCAACGGCACGCCGATCCTCGCGGCCACCGACGGAGTGGTGATCGATTCCGGCCCCGCTCAGGGTTTCGGGAACTGGATACGGATCATGTCCGACGACGGCACGATGACCGTCTACGGCCACATGGAGTCACTCGACGTCCGCGAGGGCGAGCGCGTCTACGCCGGCCAGAAGATCGCGGGCATGGGCAACATGGGCTTCTCGACGGGCTCGCACCTGCACTTCGAGGTCCTGCTCGACGGGTCCCAGCACGTCGACCCCGTCATCTGGTTGGCCCAGCACGGCATCTACCTCGCGGGCGCAGGAAGCGTGGAGGGTTCGACCTCCAGCCCCTTCGGCAGCTGACCCCCTCGGCCCAGTCCCCCTCGGCAGGCCCCCACTAGAGCTTCTGCATCGGGACTCCCCCGATCAGCATCAGGCGCACCTTCCCGGACGCGCCGAAGTCGATCGTCGCCGTGGCACGCGGACCGCTCCCATCGCACGTGAGCACCTTTCCGAGCCCGTACTTGTCGTGCGTCACCCGATCTCCCGGCGCCAGTTCCAGGGTGGGCGCGGAGGACTTCGCCCGAGGGATTCCGGACGAGCGTCCGCCACCGGAGCCGAACCCGCCACCGGAGCCGCCACCACCGAAGCGGCGTCGGGGCGCATACGAGTCGGAGTCGCCGAACCCTCCACCGCCGACCGGTTCCTCGCGCTGCCATTCGATCGCCTCGGAGGGGATCTCCTCGAGGAAGCGGGATCCGGGGTTGGTCATGGGCTGGCCCCACGACGAGCGCATCATCGCGCGGGTCAGGTAGAGACGCGTGCGGGCGCGGGTGATCCCCACATACGCCAACCGCCGCTCCTCGGACAGCTCCGCCGGATCGCCGAGAGCACGCATGTGCGGGAACAGGCCGTCCTCCATGCCGACGAGGAACACCACCGGGAACTCGAGGCCCTTGGCGGTGTGGAGGGTCATGAGGGTGACCTGCCCCTGGTCCTGATCGGGGATCTGGTCGGCGTCCGCCACCAGGGAGACCCGCTCGAGGAAGGCCGCCAGCGAACCGGGCTCGGCGAGCCCCTCGTCCAGATTGGCCGGACCGTCCGGATCGGCGTCGCCGAAACCCTGCTCCCGCGCCGACCGCTGGAGCGCGGCCTCGGAGGAGAACTCCCGGCCCACACCCACCAGCTCGTTGAGGTTGTCCAACCGCGCCGCGTCCTGCGGGTCGTTGGAGGCCTCCAACTCGGCGCGATATCCGGTGCGCTCCAGTACGGCTTCCACCAGGGCTCCGACATCGGGGGCCGAGTCCTCGCCCCCGGGGTGGCCGGAGCCGGCCATCCGCCCACGCAGCTCGTCGAGCAGCGAGACGAACCCCGCGATCGCCTTGACCGAGCGCGTCGGCAGGAGCGCCACCCTTCCCTCGGCGGCGTCCCGCAGGGCCTCACCGAAACCGATGGCCCGCTGTTCGGCGTGGACCACCACACAGGCCTCCGCGCGGTCGCCGATCCCCCGCCGCGGAGTGTTGAGGATGCGGCGCAGGGCCACCGTGTCGTCCGGGTTGGCGAGAACCTTGAGGTAGGCGACCACGTCGCGCACCTCCTTGCGCTCGTAGAACCGGGTGCCCCCGACGACCTTGTAGGGCAACCCCAGGCGGACGAACACGTCCTCGATCACGCGGGAGGAGTTGTTGGTCCGGTAGAACACCGCCACGTCGGAGTACCCGACCACCCCGGAGTCCACGAGCCGATCGATCTCACCGGCGATGAACCGCGCCTCGTCGTGTTCGTTGTCCGCCACGTACCCCACGAGCAACTCGCCGGTTCCCTCGTCGGTCCAGAGGTTCTTCTCGCGCCGGCCCGGGTTCCGGGAGATCACCGCGTTGGCGGCGGAGAGGATCGTCTGGGTCGAGCGGTAATTCTGTTCCAGCAGGATCGACCGGGCGTCCGGGTAATCGTGCTCGAAGTCCTCGATGTTGCGGATGGTGGCCCCGCGGAAGGCGTAGATGGACTGGTCCGCGTCTCCCACCACACAGAGTTCCGCCGGCGCGACCCCGGCCGCGGCGTCGTCCCCGGTCCCGGCCGCCCCGCCGACCAGAGTGCGGACGAGGATGTACTGGGCGTGGTTGGTGTCCTGGTACTCGTCCACCATGACGTGGCGGAACCGGCGCCGGTAGTAGGCCGCCACCTCCGGATGCGACCGCAGCAGTGCCACCGTCTCCCCGATCAGGTCGTCGAAGTCGAAGGCGTTGGCCGCCTGCAGTCGTGCCTGGTATTCGGTGAACACGGTCGCCACCGTCTGCCCGGTCCGGTCCGAGTCCTCCAGCGCACGATCCATGGCCTCGGACGGTTCACGGAGTTCGTTCTTGTGGTTCGAGATTGCCGTGGCGAGCATCCGCGGCGTGAACTTCTTGATGTCGAGATTCTGCTCCTTGGCGATCATGCCGAGCAGACGGCGGGAATCGTCCGAGTCGTAGATCGTGAAGTTGGAATTGCGGGTACCCAGGAGCGCGGACTGGGCGCGCAGGATCCGCACGCAGATCGAGTGGAACGTGGCCACCCACATTCGCTCGGCGTGGGAGCCCACCAGCGCCGACACCCGCTCCCGCATCTCTGCGGCAGCCTTGTTGGTGAACGTGATGGCGAGGATCTGCCCCGGGTGCGCGCCCCCCTCGGCCAGCAGGTAAGCAATCCGCCGCGTGAGCACGCTGGTCTTACCCGATCCCGCGCCGGCCACGATCAACAACGGGCCGCCGCGGTGCGTGACCGCGGCGGCCTGCTGTGGGTTGAGCCCGTCGAGGAGGAGCGAGTGGGGCGTGGTCGGTCGGGCGGAAGCGTGTGCGGTGTCGGTCATCGTGGGTCCAATCTACCCACTCGGTCCGACACCCCGGGCTCAGCGTTGACCGACCCCCGTGAACTCCTTCACCTGGGACGCCGTGGCGGTCAGACCGGGGTCGTTGTCCAGGTAGTGGCGCGTCTCACGGACGATGAGGCCGGAGAGGACCAGGAGGCCGATGAGGTTGGGGATGGCCATGAGGCCGTTCATGACGTCGGCGAAGTTCCACACCACCTCGAGCTCGGTGACCGCCCCCACGAACACCACACAGGTGAACACCATGCGGTACGGGATGACGCCGCGCGCGCCCACGAGCCGCTCCATACAGCGCTCGCCGTAGTACGACCAACCGAGGATGGTGGAGAAGGCGAAGAACGCGATGGACACCGCGACCAGCTTGTCGCCCTCGGGGATCGCGGAGCCGAAGGCGTCTGCGGTCATCGTCCCGGCGCTGTCGCTGCCCTCCTGCCACACACCCGTGGTCACCAGCACCAGACCGGTGAACGTCACGACGATGATGGTGTCGATGAACGTCTGGGTCATCGACACCAGGCCCTGCCGGGTGGGGTGGGTGGTCTTGGCCGCCGCGGCCGCGATCGCCGCGGAGCCCATCCCGGACTCGTTGGAGAAGATGCCGCGCGCCACGCCCATCTGGATGGCGTAGAGGATCGCCGAACCGGCGAAGCCACCGACCGCCGACGTCCCGGTGAAGGCCTCCGAGAAGACCTGGCCGAACGCGGCGGGTATCTCCTCGGCGTTGACGACGAGCACGACGATTCCGCCCAGGATGTAGAGCACGATCATCAGCGGCACGAAACCGGCGGTGACCCGGCCGATCGCCTTGATGCCACCGAGCAGCACCGCGCCGGTGAGGACGAACAGGACGATCCCGGTGGTGACCTGTGGGACGCCGAAGGAGTTGTCCAGCTGGGTCGCCACCGCGTTGCCCTGGGTCATGTTGCCGATGCCGAAACTGGCCAACACGGCGAACACCGCGAACACGATCGACAGGACCAGGCCCACCCGGCCACCGGCGCGGCCGAAGATCTCCGCGAACCCGCGGTGCAGGTAGTACTGCGGGCCGCCGGACTGCTCGCCACGGGCGTCGGTGACGCGGTACCGGACCCCAAGGAACGCCTCGGAGTACTTGGACGCCATGCCGACGAGCGCGGTGATCCACATCCAGAACAGCGCACCCGGCCCGCCCAGCGCGATGGCCGTGGCGACGCCGACGATGTTGCCCACGCCGACGGTCGCGGCGAGCGCGGTGGTCAGCGCCTGGTACTGCGAGATGTCACCCGAGCCGCCGTCGTCGGTCCGCTTGAGCAGCCCGAGCCGCAGGGCGGGGCCGAGCTTGCGGAACTGCAACATCCGTAGACGGATCGTGAGGACCAGGCCGGTCCCGAGCAGCAGCGGAATGAGGACATACGGCCCCCAGATCACCGATCCGATGTCGGCGAGAAACGTGTTGAATTCATCCACGGGCGGAAACATTAGACGGTCTTTCACCGCTGTCGGGGCGCAGTGGGATAATTCAGCCATGAGCACCGACCCCGCCGGCCAGGAATCAGCCGGCACCGACCCCACCGGGACCGATCCCGCCGGCACCGACGACCCACTGTCCGAGGCCGAGATCCGCGAGCTGAGGCTCGAGATCGACCGGCTGGACGCCACGATCCTCGACGCGATCGTCCGCCGCAGCGAGATCTCCCGCCGTATCGGCCGGACGCGGATGAAGTCGGGCGGGACGAAGCTCGTGCACACCCGCGAGCTCAAGGTCTACGAGCGCTTCTCCTCGCTCGGTGAGGAGGGCCAGACCCTCGCCGGCATGCTCCTGCGCCTGGGCCGGGGCCGTCTGGGCCACTAGCAGCACCTGTCACTCCCCCGGCGCCCAGCTCACGTCGGGAGGTCCGATCAGGGAGGAGTTGCGGGGGTCACATCGCTGGAACGGGCGGCGGCACCCCGTTACTCCCGGTTAGCCTCGACGTCATGACCGACATCAGCACGACGGAGCAGTGGGCAGCGGTGGAGGACCTGGTCCCCTCGATCGGCGAGGTGAGTCTGCGGGAGCTGTTCGCCGCCGATCCCGAGCGCGGCCGCCGGATGACGGTCAACGCGGGCGACCTCCACGTGGACCTGTCCAAGCACCTGGTCACCGGTGAGATCCTGGCCGCCCTCACCGATCTGGCCCACGCCGCCCGACTGCCGGCGCAGCGGGCCGCCATGTTCCGGGGGGACCGCATCAACACAACGGAGGACCGGTCGGTGCTCCACACGGCGCTCCGCCTCCCGGCCGATGCCCAGCTCGTCGTCGACGACCGGGACGTGGTGGCCGACGTCCACGCGGTACTGGCGCGCATGACCGATTTCTCCCACCGCGTCCGCTCCGGCGAGTGGACCGGGTACACGGGTGAGCGGATCGACACGGTGATCAACATCGGTATCGGGGGTTCCGACCTGGGGCCGGTGATGGTCGACAGTGCGCTGCGCGGGCTCCAGACGGCCGGCATCCGCGCGCACTACGTCTCCAACGTCGACCCCGCCGACCTCTCGGCCACGCTCGCGGAGATCGATCCGGCCACGACCCTCGTCGTGGTGGCCTCCAAGACGTTCACCACCCAGGAGACCATGGCCAACGCCCACGCGACGCGCCGGCACTTCGTCGATGCCCTGGGCTCCGACAACGCGATCGCCTCGCATTTCGTGGCGGTGTCGACCGCTGCCGACAAGGTCGCCGACTTCGGCATCGCGGCGGACAACATGTTCGAGTTCTGGGACTGGGTCGGCGGACGCTACTCGGTGCCGTCGGCCATCGGGCTGTCGGTGATGCTCACGGCGGGGCCGCCGGCGTTCATCGAGCTGCTCGAGGGCTTCCACACGATGGACCTGCACTTCGCCACCGAGACACCCGAGCGCAACGCGCCGGTCCTCATGGCACTGCTGAGCATCTGGTACACGTGCTTCCTCGGGGCGCAGTCCAAGGCCGTCATACCGTACGCCCAGGATCTGCAGCGGTTCCCCGCCTACCTGCAGCAGCTCACCATGGAGTCGCTCGGCAAGTCGGTGCGCCTCGACGGCTCCGACGTCACCTACCCCACCGGCGAGGTCTACTGGGGCGAGCCCGGCACCAACGGACAGCACGCCTTCTTCCAACTCCTGCACCAAGGCACGCAGCTCGTGCCGGTCGACTTCATCGGCATCGCCCGCCCGGGCGCGGATCTGGACGCCTACCTCCCGGGTGAGCCGGGCGCGGTGTCCATGCACGACCTGCTGATGGCCAACCTGTTCGCCCAGTCGCGGGTGCTGGCGTTCGGCAAGACCGAGGAAGAGGTCCTCGCCGACGGCGTCGACCCAGCGCTCGCGCCCCACAAGGTGATGCCCGGCAACCGGCCGTCCACGACGATCCTCGCACCGTCGCTCTCCCCGGGCGTCGTGGGCCAGCTCATCGCCCTGTACGAGCACGTGGTGTTCACCCAGGCCGCCATCCTCGGCATCAACGCGTTCGACCAGTGGGGCGTCGAGCTGGGCAAGGCCCAGGCCGGCGAACTGCTCAGCGCTCTCACCGTCGACACCCGTCCCGACCCGGCCTTCGACTCCTCCACCGACTCCCTCGTCGAGATCTACCGCGAGGCCCGCGGCAGGCGCTGACACCCGCCCAGTATCGGCCCAGTATCTCCTCTCGCGCGCTGCGGGCCAGCGAACTCCAGCGCGATGCGCCCGCGTGCTCTCACGCGGTGCGCCCGCGTGCGATTCTGGGCCATGGCCACGATCTACGGGGCTTCGTCGGGAGGTGTTCTCGGATGCGCTGATCGATCACGTGCTCGCCGAGACCCGCTCGCGGGGGCTGGAGCTGACCGGCAAGGACGGCTTGTTGACCGAGATGCTCAAGGCAGTGAGTATTCGAGGGTTTGGGAGCCACCGGGTATTGAGGTTCGGAGCCACCGTTATTGGCTTTGAGAGCCGGTGGCCGATGGGGTGGGAGCCACCGGCTCTCGGGCGCCGATCCGGTGGCTAGTTCACGGCGGTGTGTTCGCGCATGTTGAAGGTTCCGGTCTCGATCCAGAGGGTGTTGTGGACGATGCGGTCCATGATGGCGTCGGCGTGGACTCCGGAGCCGAGCCGCTGATGCCAGTCCTTCTGGGCGTACTGCGTGCAGAACACCGTTGAGGCGTGCCCGTAGCGGCGCTCGAGGAGCTCGAGCAGCATGCTGCGCATGCCTGTTAGGGACGCATTTCGGATAGCGGGGTTCTGACGATCGGGTAGCAGCCGGACGGGAATCGGGTAGCGGTCCACCCGTCCGACCGCTTGGCCGGCTACGGCCTTGCGGCGAGGTGCCGTCTCGTGTCCGGTCCGTTGAGGGCGATGATCTTCGCGTCGGCGGCGACCCGGTTGAAGATCGTTTCGGCGATGACCGCGTCGTAGAGCGACTTGTACCAGTCGGACGGATCGGACTACGAGGTCAGCAGAGCCGAGCCCCGCCCTCTTCTGGCAGCAAGGGTGTTGAGCAACTCGACCGCCGACAGTGGAGCCATCGGGGTGGTCTTAGGTCGTCCAGGACCAGCAGGTCGCAGTTGTGCAGGTCAGGGAGGAAGTTGGCGGGTAGGGCCAGTCGGCACTCCTGGTCCGGCGATCCGGCGATCCGGTACTCGCATTCCGGCGACCCGGCACTCCTGGGACCTGCCGGGGATGGCCTGCTCAAGGTGAGGCTTAGGCGGCGCATTCGCGCCGTCTTTTCCTATTCGAGGAGGCCTGAGCCCTGATCCACCGTCGGTGATCGCGTGTGGCTCGTTCGTGGTTTCGGGGGCGTGAGGGATTCAGTGGGCAGGTGGGAACCGCCGGTCTGCTCCGGCCTTTCCACGTGTGGGGTCCTTTCCAGGTTTCTGCCCGCCGGGGGCTTTGGTGGTCAGGGCGCCGCGGCGGGCGGCCCGGTCGCCAGGGCGTGCAGTTTCTGCCAGCCCTCTTCCCAGGGCCAGTCGGTGGGTAGGTGGAGGATGAGTCGACGCCCGGTTGTGGCGATCCGGCCCGGGATCTTGATGATCTTGCGGCGAAGGCTTGACCACCTGGATTTGGCCAGGTCGGCGGCGACTGCGGCGGCTCGCGCAATGTTGAACGCGATCACGGCCAACGCCACCCAGGCGGCGTTCGCGGCGTACTTTCCCGACGGTAGATGCGCCAGTGGTCCTTCTTTGAGTTCGGCGATGACTTGCTCGACGATCGCGTGATCACGGTGCCGCTGATCGGCCTCGACGAGGCCCAGAAGGCTGTTGGTGATGAACGCATGGTGGCGGTACACGGCGAACAACTCACCCTGGGCGGTGCCATCGGATTCCAGTCGCTGTAAGCGCTTGACCCTTCGCACGATCAGTCGGCACGGCACATGTTCGCTTTTGCGGCGACCGGTGAACGCGACGAACGGCACTTCGGCGACCTCGGCGTCGGAGATCCAGCGCTGCTCGGCCTGGTCGTAGACGGCGTTGGGGTAGGCGATCGGCTTCCAGGCTTTCTCTTCGATGCTGGCGATCGCGGCTTTGATTTTGACCTTGGGATCCATCCGGGCGAGCCTGTCAAGATAATTGTGTGAGTTTTG
>NZ_NTGA01000002.1 GCF_002289575.1 Dietzia natronolimnaea | reverse complement strand
CATCCTCAAGAAGCGTCGGCGCGCCGGCGCTCGCTAGAGCAGCCAGACCCCGCCGGGACGCCCCCGGCCCCTCAACGGGGCCGGGGGCGTCCTGACTTTGCGGGGCGCCACGGCTTCGGGGGCGGGGTCAGCGCCGGACGAGCGATCTCAGCTGTCCGCGTCGCTTCTCCCAGCCCCAGCGCGCTACGTTCACAGCGGCCTCGCGGAAGATGGACTCACTCATCTTGGAGTGCCCGACGGTGCGTTCGGTGAAGGTGATGGGGACCTCGACGACCGTGCCCCCGGTGTTCAACAGACGCCAGGTCATGTCGATCTGAAAGCAGTAGCCCTTCGATTCGATCGCGTCCATGTCCAGACGTGACAGGGATTCGCTGCGGTAGGCCCGGAAGCCCGCCGTGATGTCCTTGATGCCCACCCCCAGCATGATCCGGGAGTAGACGTTGCCGCCGCGGGAGATCACGTGGCGCTGCCACGGCCAGTTCTCCACGCTGCCACCGGGCACGTAGCGCGATCCGATCACCAGGTCCGCGCCGGCGTCGATCTCCGCGAGCATCGCGGGCAGCCGCTCGGGCGGGTGGCTGCCGTCGGCGTCCATCTCCACGAGCACGGAGTAGCCGCGTTCCAGGCCCCAGCGGAATCCCGCGATGTAGGCGGCGCCGAGCCCCTGCTTGCCAGCGCGGTGCAGGACGGTGATCCGCCCCCGGGGGTCGTCGGCGGCGAGCCGGTCGGCGACCTCCCCGGTGCCGTCGGGGCTGTTGTCGTCGGCGATGAGGACCGCCACGTCGGGGGCTGACGCGAGCAGACGCTCGACGACGCCCGGGAGATTCTCGCGCTCGTCGTACGTGGGGATGATCACCAGCGTCCGCGCGGACGCGGCTGCGGGCGGAGGCGCCATCGGATCGGTCACTTACGTCTCCTCGTACTCGGTCGCGGGTCGCTGCCGGGTGCGGATCAACGCCCATCCCAGGCCGACGAGCCCGATGAGGCAGCTCACCATCTGCGGGATGCCCCCCAGTCGGGTTGCCATGGTACCGGCGGAGTCCGACTCGACCTGCGCCGACAGTGTCGCGGGCTCGAAGATCCCGGTCTCCTGGAGCACCTGACCGTCCGGGCCGATCACCGCGCTGACCCCGCTCGTGGCGGCGACGAGGACGGGGACGTGGTGCTCCACCGCCCGGACCCGCGACATGGCGAGCTGTTGGTAGCTCATCGGGGATCTGCCGAAGGTCGCGTTGTTCGTGGGCACCGTGAGGATCTGCGCTCCGCGGGCGACCGGTTCACGTGCCGCGGCGTCGAAGGCGATCTCGAAGCAGATGGCCACCCCGAAGTCGATCCCGGCCGCGGTCACCACCCCGTCGCCGTCGCCTGGGACGAAGTGCCCGGCGGTCCGGGCGATCGGGAACATGGCTTCGAGCGGCGCGCGCAGGGGCAACCACTCCCCGAACGGTTGGATGTACTTCTTGTCGTGGCGGTCGACCACGGGATCCGCGGCGGGCTCGGGCGATCGACCGTCCCAGACCAGGTAGGAGTTGGTGGCCTCGGGGCCGTCACCCACCCGCAGGACGGTGCCCACGAGGATCGGGGCGTCCAATCGGCGGGACAGGGCGGAGATCTGGGCGCCGGCCTGCCGGTCGGCCAGAGGCGAGATGTCGGAGGCGTTCTCCGGCCACAGCACCACATCCGGCCGGACCGCGGTTCCGGCCTCGACGTCGTCGGCGAGTTCCGCGGTCACCCGGAGGTGGTTCTCGAGGACCGCGCGGCGCTGCGCGTTGAAGTCCAACCCGAGGCGCGGGACGTTGCCCTGGATCACGGCGATGTCGGCGGTCTCCCCGGTCTCTCGGGACGTGGTGTCGAGTGCCGCGGCGGCGGCGAGTCCAGCGGTAACGAGGGGAACCATCAGGAGCCCGCCGGCCGAACGCAGTGGCACACGCGGGGGCCGGTGCCGGCGAATGAGCAGGAGGGCGACGAGTCCGAGCGCGGTGCCCGTGGCCGCGACCGCGAACCCCAGCAACGGGGTACCGCCGAGCGAGGCCAACGGCAGCAACGGGCCGTCGGCCTGGCCGAACGCCAGTCGGCCCCACGGGAAACCGCCCCACGGCCACGAGGAGCGGATCCACTCCCACACCGACCACCATCCGGCCACCCCGAGTGCCGCGCCCACCACCCGCAGACCGTGCCGTCGCCCGGCCGCGAGTCCTTCCCGGAGGATCACCACGGCCCCGGCCCCGAACGCGGCGAGGTACAACGCCTCGACCAGCGCCAGAGCCCACGCGGCGTAGGCCCCCACGTACAGGCCCACCCACGGGACCAGCAGGAGGAAGAACACCAGGCCCGCGATCAACCCGAGGAGGGCACCGGTCCGCGGACGGGGCGCCACGCCGCGCAGCGGGGACAGGACCACGACGAGCAGTGCCAACGCGAGGATCGCGGACCACCACAGGCCGACGGGGGGGAACGACGCGGCCAGCAGGGCGCCGGCCGCAGCCGCCCCCACCGCCCGGGACAGGACGCCGGTCACCGCGGGGGCACCGTTGTCTCACCGTCGACCACCAGCGCGCGCAGGACGGGGTCCGGCCCCGAGAGGTCGGGCATGGGTGGCACACCGGACCGCGGGTCGGTGGACCATCGTTGGACCGCGTCGTCGGCCGCGACCACGGCCAGCTCACCGGTCCGCCACCTCGCGTAGGTCGCCGCCGCGCCCGGGGTGAGGGTCCCGGCCGTGCCGTCGCGCGCCCCGGCGGCGCGGCGGGCGCCCCGGGTCACAGCGGTGAACGCGGCGCGGGGGGACAGGCCGCGACCGCCGGGTACCGCGGTCAGCGCCCGCAGGGTGTCCCATGGCCGGACCGAGCCGTCCTTCCGGGTCGATGCCGCGATCGCCACCCCGGAACCGGCGATCCGGACGAGGTCGACACCCTCGAGGTCGTCGACGAGGGGCCGGAGCAGGAGAACCGTGCCGACGGCCGCGAGGCCCGCGAGTGTCTCGTCGTCGATCCGTGCGCCCATGCCGATGAGGAGCGGCGTGCACCGCGCCACCGTCGGACCGCCGACCTCGCCGGCCACCCGGGTGAGCGCGTCCGCTATCCGGGCGGGGTCCTCGTGGCCGTCCAGGACCACCCGCTCCCCCGCCCGGACCCGGCCGGCCACGGCCTCGAGCGGATGCGATGCGGGCACGTGGGCGGTGACCACGCCGGCGTCGGCGGCGGACTCGAGGTCAAGGCCCACCGAGAGGCATTCGGCGAATGCGGGGGCGACCCAGTCCCCCTCGAGATCGAGGCGGTCGGCTCCGGGGAACAGTGCGGGTCCCGGGGCGTCGGCACCGGCCCACAGCATCACTCCGTCCTCGTGGGCCAGGGCGGTGGCATCACGTGAGGAGGGAGTGAGGACGCGGCCCCCGGTGGCCAACAATGCGGTCATGACCCCGAGTATCCCTGAGCCACCGGTCCGGGGACCGGCCCCCCACCCGCTCCCCGCCTAAGCTGACTTCCCATGACCGCCTCGCCCGACGACGCACTCGCCCGGTTCCCGGGCGGCCGGCTGCGCCCCACCGACTGGACGACCCTGGCCACGGTGGCCGCAGACGTCGGCGGTGGGATCGGGCTCGCGCCTGGGGGTGGCGTTCTGATCCGGCCCGCCGACGGTGAGCCGATCCCCCGTTCCGCACTCGTCGCGGCCGGACTGTCCCCCGCCGTCGGGGATCACCGCCTCCCCCACGTCCTCGCCTCACCCATGGCCGGCCGCCTCGAGGGTCACCACGACCTCGCGGACCTCCCCGAGCGCCTGTGCGCGGAACTGCTCGGACGCGTCGAGACCCCGGTGCCGCGTCGTTCGCTGGTGGTGGGCCTCGACGACGGCTCCGGGGACGTGCTGGCCCACGCGCCCGACCTGGCGGCGGTCAGCTCTGGTCCCGGCGGCGCCGTCCGGGTCCACGCGCCCGGCCGGCTGGAGGAAACCGAGGTATCGGCGCTCGACGCTCCACGGGTCCTCGCGGACATGGCTGACGCACTTCTGCGTGGCCCGGATGCGGCCCGGGGAAGCGGTGTCCCGCACGCACCCCGCTCCCCCGTCACCGCCGCCGAGATCCCACGCGTGGGGTGGGTCGACACCACCGATGGGCTCGTCAGCCTTCTCGCGGTGGTCCCCCACGGCATCGTCCCGGCACGTCTTGCCGGGTTCCTCGGGGCCGTCGATCGGCCGAGTACCGTCTCCGCCGACAGGGTGATCGGCCTCCACGGCCTGACCGAGGACATGGCCGAACAGGTGGTGCGGGTCCTGGCGCCGATGGGGATGATCTTCGACGCCTCGTCCCCCTGGGTGACCGGATCAGCGTGAGCCGAAGCGGTGGACCAGCCAGCGGGCCGCCTCGTCCACCGAGTGCACGGTGTCGGCAGTGAACGCCGTGTCGCCAATGAACGGGGTGTCGAGGGCCCCGGTGTCGCCGCGTCCGCCCACGTCGGTGGGTGACGCAGACGGCCGGTCCACCATGACGACCGGGATACGCAGATCGCGCGCGGCACGAAGCGTGGCGGCCGCCGCCTGCGCCCCGGTGTTCCGGGTGACCAGGACGTCGATGCGGTGGCGCGACATGAGGGTGCGCTCGGACTCGACTCCGAACGGACCCCGGTCGAGGACGAGCAGGTAGCGGTGCGGGAGTGGTCCGGGTGGAGGCTCGGCGCACCGGATCAGGTAGGACCCCCGGGTGTCGCCCGCGAAGGCGGCCGGGCCCCCTCGTCCCACTGTGAGCATCGGGCGGCGGAATCGCTCGCGGACCAGTCGCGAGGCGGCGTCCACGTCGGCCACCGGGATCCACCGGTCGCCGTCCTCCGGCGCCCACGGGGGCCGGAGAACGCGGAGCAGAGGGGTGCCGGTCTCGTGGGCGGCCCTGGTCGCGGAAACCGACACGTCGGTGGCGAACGGGTCGGAGGCGTCGATGAGGGCGCTCGCCCGGTTCTCGCGGAGCCAGCGGGCCAGGTCCTCCGGCCCCCCGAACCCACCGATCCGCACCTCGCCCCGGGGCATCCGTGGGCGGGACGATGTTCCGGTCAGAGAGGTCACCACGTCGAGCCCGGCCGTGACCATGAGTTCGGCGAGCCTGCGCGCCTCGTCGGTCCCGCCCAGGAGGAGGATCCGGCCCGGTGTGGGCGCGGGCATCCGGGAGGTGCTCGGCGCGACGGACGGCGTCACCGATTCACGAGCGGACTCGGGTGACGGGCTCCCGTTCGGCGCCGGGTCTCCGCCGAGACCGTCGTCGTCCCGTCCGCGCCCGAGCGCAGGTCCCGCGCAGACCACCATGTCCTCCGGGAGATCCGTTCCCGTCATGCGGCCCATGATGTCGCCGAAGGTTCCGACGACGGTGATCTCGCCCTCCCGGCCCGGGGCGACCACGATCCCGACGCTGCACTCCGGGCCGTGGGCGGGCGCGAGCTCCCGGATCACCCCGGCGAGTCGACGGGGACCCACGTGCGGCACGACGGTGAGGTCCGCACCGCCGGTCGGGAGGGATGGGACCGGCTCCCCGTCGGACGGGGACGCTCCGGACTCGTGGGACGGCCGCACGATGCGGACCGAGGCGGGTCCACCGGGTCCCGCCAGCTCGATCCCGAGAGCGGCGGCGGCCGCGGCGATGACGGGAACGCCGGGGACGATCTGCCACCCGATCCCCGCGGCGTCGAGAGCGCGGAGCTCCCGCGCCACCCCCCGGTACGTGGAGGGCTCGCCCGGGATGAGCCGGACCACCGGGTCTCCGCGTCCACTCGCCTCCCGGATCTCGGCGACGATATCCGCGACAGGCATCCCGGTGGTGTCGACCAGTCGGGCCCGCGGAGGGCAGAGGGACAGCACCTCCTGGAGTCCGTGGTCACCCTCGAACAGGCAGGTGCCGCACTGGGCGAGGAGTCTGGAGGCGCGGACGGTGAGCAGATCGGCATCTCCGGTGCCGACGCCGACGAACGCGGCGGTCACCGGTCGCGATCCACGGTGGCAGGGGGCCTCACCGTGGCATCCGTCGCCAGATCGGCTGAGGGACGAACCGGGCCACGACGAACATCACCCGCAGCTGCCACGGGATCCACACCACCCCGGCCCGTCGGGCTCGCACCCGGTCGACCACCGCATCGGCCACCTGGTCGGGCGTGGAGGAGAACGGTGCGGGGTCCATGCCCTCGGTCATCCGGCCGATCACGAATCCCGGGCGGGGGATCACCAGAGTGACGCCCGTGCCATGGAGTGCGTCCGCCATCCCCGAGGCGAAACCGTCGAGACCCGCCTTGGCGGACCCGTACACGTAGTTCGCGCGCCGAACTCGTTGACCGGCGACGGAGGAGAACGCCACCAACACACCGCGCTTCCGGGGCTTCATCCGCTCCGCCAGCACGGTGAGCAGGGCGGCCTGGGCCACGAAGTCGGTGTGCAGGATCCGGGCCGCTGCCGCCGCGTCCTTCTCGGCCACCTCCTGGTCGCCGAGGATCCCGAACGCCAGGACCGCGACCGAGATCTCACCGATCCGGGACTCGACGTCCTCCACCACCCTCGCGTGGGAACCGAGGTCGTCGGCGTCGAAGTCGATGATCTCGACCGCCGAGGCTCCGGCGGCTGTGAGAGGTGCCGCCAGGGAGGAGACGTCGCGGCCGGGTCGTGTGGCGAGGACGACCGTGCGTCCGCCCGCGAGACGCCGGGCGATCGCCAGACCGATCTCGCTCCGGCCACCGAAGATCACGACGACCTCGCCGCCCGGTGCGCGCCGGGGTGCGGGGGATGCGGGGCTGGACATGAGGGCATTGTCCCACGCCCGGTGACACCCGGGTCCCACGCACGGCCCAGGTTCGGTCGCACGCCCGGCGCCGCCGTCCGTCGCCGCCACCCGTCGCCGCCGTCCGCGCCGGCTCACTGTGGCAGGCTCGCCGCTATGTCCCGCACCCTGGCAGACCTCTCCCCCGAAGCTCACGAGTTCCTCGCCGAGTACCACCTCGGTACGCTCACCACCCTCCGCAGCGACGGTTCACCGCACGTGGTCGCGGTGGGCTTCACCATCGACACCGGGTCGGGTCTGGCCCGCGTGATCACCCGGAGGGGGTCGCAGAAGGCCCGCAACGCCGCACGAGGTGGGCGGGCGGCGGTCTGCCACGTGGACCGCGGCCGCTGGTTGACATTCGAGGGCCGGGCGACGTTGCTCACCGACGAGGCCGCCGTGCGCGAGGGGGAGCGCCGGTACGGGATGCGCTACCGGGAGCCGAAGCCCAATCCCGAGCGGGTCGTGGTGGCGATCGAGGTGGACCGCGTCCTGGGCTCCAAGCAGATGTTCGCCGACGCCTGACACCGCGGTTCGATGCGCGGCCGGGTGCGCGGTCTGCTGGACGAGACCAGACGACTCCTCCGGGTTCGCGTGCGCGGTCACAGCCGCCCGCTGCCATGGCGTCTCGCCTGAGCCGATGCGCAGGCCGGACGCCATCCCGGCGGGCGGCTGTGGCTGGCGAATGCAGCCGCGCGAGCGAGACGCCAGGCGCGGGAGCGGATGCGGGAAGGCCGACGTGCGGCGGGAGCACCGGGCGCTCCCCCTCGGGCCGTTGCGCTTCGGTCCGTGGTGCACGACGACGCCGGAGGTCGTTGACTGCAGAGGCCGCTGATTGCAGAGGTCGCCGAGGCTAGAGGACTCGCAGTCCCCTGTCCCCGGTGTTCAGGTCGCGTCGGCCGTCCGCGGTGACGGCGACGATGTCCTCGAGGCGGGCACCCCACCGGCCGGCCTGGTAGATCCCGGGCTCGACTGAGAAAGTCATCCCCTCCACCAGGACGGTCTCGGCGCCGGGGGCGACGAACGGCGGCTCGTGCAGGCCCATGCCGATGCCGTGTCCGGTCCGGTGGACGAAGAGCTCCCCGAGTCCGGCGGCCGCGAGGTGGTCGCGCGCCGCGGCGTCGACCTCACCGATCGCGATCCCCGGTCGTACGGCGTTGCGGGCCAGGCTCTGCGCCTCCTCCAGTACGGCGTAGGTCTCGGCGACGCCGGCGGCCGGTGCGCCCATCGAGTAGGTGCGGGTGCAGTCCGAGTGGTACCCGCTCGGGAGTGGTCCCCCGATGTCCACGACGACGACGTCCCCCCGCTCGATCACCCGCTCGGAGACGCCGTGGTGAGGGTCGGCGCCGTTGGGGCCCGACCCGACGATCACGAACTCGGCGTGCGCGAGGCCCTCCTGCTCGATGGCCGCGGTGATCAGCTCACCCACCTGTGCTTCGGTGCGACCGACGACGAGGAACTCACCCATCCGGGCGTGGACCGCATCGATGCGACGTGCGGCCTCGGCGAGCTGCTCGACCTCCGAAGGGGTCTTGACGGCCCGCACGTGGTCGATCACCTCTGAGGCGAGGACCACCTCGCCGTCGACGCCCAGCTGGAGCGGCACGAGGTGGAGGGCGGGCATCGCGGTGGACACGGCGACGCGGCCGGACACCGTGCCGGCCACGAGCGGGACAGCATCCGTTCCGTCAGCCCAGGGGTGCAGCTCCGCGCCCACCCGATCGGCCGCCACGCGGAGGGCGTGGGTGAGCTCGAGGGCCGGGACGACGAGGAGGGGCACCCCGTCGCCGACGGGGACGACCATCGCCGTGAGCCGCTCGTGTGAGTCCATACGCTCACCGGTGAGGTAGGCCATGTCCTCGCCGGAGTACACCACCACGTGGTCGATGCCGATCTCCCGCGCGCGGTCACGCACGGCCGCGAGTCGTCGGGCGTGGAGGTCCGAGGGGTCGGTGCTCATCCCCCCACCCTAGGGTCTCCCGGTTCGCCGCCGCCCGGTCGTGGCGATGGGCGTGAGCCGCTGACGACGGAGCACGGGGGACTATCCTGGCGCAGGGCCGACACCCGGCCCGATCCCGACCCGAGGAGGCGTGGTGTCCCAGGGCCCGCTCATGGTTCTCGACAGCGCCGGCCTGTGGTTCCGCGCGTTCCACTCGGTACCGGAGAAGATCACCGGGCCGGACGGCGCACCGGCCAACGCGGTGCGCGGGTTCTGCGACATGGTGTCGGTGCTGCTCGAGGAGTACTCGCCAACAGGCCTGGTGGCAGCCCTCGACCGTGAGTGGCGCCCCGACTGGCGCGTCGAACTGCTGCCGTCGTACAAAGCCCACCGGGTCGGGGATGACGGCGGTGAGGACGCGCCCGCCTCGCTCCACCCCCAGGTCGGTGCGATACGAGAGATCCTCACCGCGGCGGGCATCACGCAGGCGTCCGCGGCCGACGCCGAGGCCGACGACGTCCTGGCGGAGCTCGCTGCGCGTGACCGCGAGGTGCTGGTGGTGACGGGAGACCGCGATCTGTTCCAGCTGGCATCCGCGACCACCACGGTCGTGTACGTGGGCGCCGGGATGAGGAAGCGTCTCGCGTACACCCCGGAGGTCGTCGCGGAGCGATTCGATCTGCCCGCCGGCGACGATGCGCGGGTGTACGCGGACTACGCGGTACTGGTCGGTGACGCCTCCGACGGCCTGCCGGGGGTGGCGGGTATCGGCACCAAGACCGCGGCCTCCCTCCTGCGGGAGTACGCAGACCTCGACGGCATCGTGGCGGCCGCCGAGGACGAGGGGTCTGGGCTCTCCGCGCGGCAGCGCACGGCGGTCCTCGAGGCCGCCGACTATCTGGCCGCCGCCCGCGGGGTGGTCCGGCTCCGGACGCGGGGCATCGAGCCGGAGTTCGAGGGGGATGTCGACGGTCGGCGAGGGCGCGTGGACCGCGAGAAGTTGGATCTCCTGGGCGAGGCGACGGGGCAGACCCGGGCGATCGGACGTCTGGAGAAGGCTGCCTCGGTGCTCGATCCGGCCTGATCAGGCCATGTGGTCGAGGACGACCCCGCGGCGCAGTGACCCCACGGCCGATCGCGCTGTGCGCGCCAGGTCGGGCTCGGCGACCTGTCCGACCTGGGCCAGCACGTCCACGACGAGACGAGCCGATCGCACGAAGTCCCCGGCGGTGAGTTCCACGCCCTCCTGCCAGGACGCGGCGAGGATCGACGAGAGCGCACCGCCCGACACCCAGTGATGCAGGACCGGGGCGAGTCCGGCATCGAGATCGGGGGTCGGCGGCAACTGGTGGGACTTCTCGGCCGCCGTGACGTCCGCGGCGACGCGGTCGGTCTCGGCGAGGGCCGCGCGCAGCAGTTCGTCGGAGGGTTCGCGGACCGCCGAGTCGCTCCGGGGGTGGGCCACGACGCCTGTGATCACCGCGGCCAGCCCCGCCGGGTCGAGCCCCGACCACACACCGCGCCGGAGACACTCCGCCACGAACAGGTCCTGCTCGGTGTGGATGCCCGCCAGAAGATGACCGGTGTCCGTGGCACGGACCTCCCCCTCGTGCTTCTCCAGGTAGCCGAGGTGGTCGAGCAGGTCGACGATCCTGCGGAACCGGCGGGCCAGGGAGTCGGCATCCGCCTCCACCTCCGCGGTGAGCGTGTCCACGTCCGCTGCGGCTCGTGCCCAACGTTCGTGGAGACGGGCCAGCCTGTCGATCCGGGGATCCTCGTGCAGGGGGTGCTGGCGCAGGGCGCGTCGCGTGGCCGCGAGTCGTGGGTCCTTCCGGACGGACTTGCCCCCGGCGTTCTTCATCCGGCCTCTGGCCTTACCCCGCAGCCCCTCCATCCGCTGGACCAGTGCCCGTTTGGCCCGCCCGTCGAGTTTCCGGCGACCCCGGGGCAGGTCGACCCTCCCCACCGGCACGGGGGGCGCCGCGAAGTCCTGCTGGCGCAGCCACCCGGTCCAGCCGGAGTCGGTCAGACACAACAGGGCCGGGTCGGAGGGGATGTCGGTGCGCAGCTGGAGCACCGTGGCGACCATGCCGAACCGCTTGCGGCCGACGGTGATCACGGAACCCGCGGTCTGTTTGAGCATCGCCGCGCGCACGGATTCCAGCCGGTCGTCGCGGGTGGCCTTCTCGGATGATTTCTCGAGCCGGCTCAGGTCCGCGCGCAGCGACATGTACTCGTCGAGCTGGGAGTCGCCGCCGGCCTCCTCCAGGTCCGCACGGATCCGGTCCCGCTCGTTAGTCCGTCGTTCGACCGCCCGTGACCGGGACACCAGCGTGCGGTCGGTCTGGAATTGGGCGAACGACCTGCCGATGAGGGAGGTCGCCTCCGCCACACCGAGCTGTTCCACGAGGTTGACGGCCATGGAGTAGTCGGGGGTGAACGCACTGAGCAGGGGGAATCGGGGGGTGTCCACGAGGGCGGACAGCGCGTCCAGGTCGAGATCCTGCTGGTCCAACACGACCGCGGTGCCCTTAGTGTCGATCCCTCTCCTGCCGGCGCGGCCGGTGATCTGGGAGTACTCGGCGGAGGTGAGCATCGCGTGGGTGTCGCCGTTGAACTTGGTGGTCTTCTCCAGGACGACCGCGCGGGCCGGCATGTGGATACCCAGGGCGAGGGTCTCCGTGGCGAACACCACCTTGATCAGACCAGCCGAGAAAAGCTCCTCCACGACGGTCCGGAACAGCGGGAGCATGCCCGCGTGGTGGGCGGCGATGCCACTGATCAGCCCGGCCCTGAAGGCGGTGAAGTCGAGGGCGTCCAGGTCGTGTCGGGGAACCTGCGCACAGGCCGCGTCGACGTGCGCGGCGATCCGTCGCGACTCCTCCCCTGTGGTCAGTCGCAACCGGGCCCGGCGCATCTGAGACACCGCCCCGTCGCACCCGGCCCGCGAGAACACGAAGTAGATCGCGGGCAGGAGATGGTCGTCGTCGAGCTTCTCGATGACGTCCTGGCGCCGCGCCCACTGCGCCCGGGGCCGCGCCGCCACCCGTTCGTCGTGATACCCGCCGCGGCTGCGTCGCCGGTGATCGGCGGCCGCACGGATGGGGACCAGGTCCCCGTCCGTGTAGAGCATGTGCGCGAGGGGAACGGGCCTCACGTCGGAGAGGACCACGGCGGTGTCGCCCCGGATCTCGGTGATCCAGTCCCCGAGCTCCTCGGTGTTGCTCAACGTGGCCGACAGGCCCACGAGCCGGACCGCCGGATCGAGGGTCAGGATGATCTCCTCCCAGACCACGCCTCGCGACCGGTCCCCCAGGTAGTGGATCTCGTCCATCACCACGCAGTCCAGGTCGTGCAGGGCGGAGGACCCGGCGTAGATCATGTTCCGCAGGACCTCGGTGGTCATCACGACCACCGGGGCGTCGGCGTCGATAGAGTGATCCCCGGTGAGCAACCCCACGTTCTCGGGCCCGAAACGGTGGCGGAACTGACGGAACTTCTGGTTGCTCAGTGCCTTGACCGGTGTGGTGTAGAAGCACCGGCCGCCGCCGGACAGGGACCGGTGGGCCGCGTACTCCCCGATGAGCGTCTTGCCCGACCCGGTGGGCGCCGAGACGAGCAGATTGCGGCCGGCGTCGAGCGCGGAGAACGCCTCCAGCTGAAACGGGTCCGGATCGAATCCCTCCGTCTGGAGGAACGACTCGAGCAGGGTGCCCGCGTCGTGCGGCTCAGAGCGTGTCGTCATACATCGCCCCACCCGACGGTGCCTGGAGGGGCCGTGCACCGCTGACCGGCTCGGGCGCGGCGAGCGGGCCGGTGGAACGGACCTCACCGGAACCGTCGAGGCGCTCGGACGGACCCAGCGGCGAGGCGGACTCGTCGTCGACGTCGAGCCATTCCTCGCGGGCCCTGCTCTTGCGCTTGTCGTGGATGCGGGCGAACTGGATGGACATCTCCACCAACACGCACACCGCCGCGGCGAGCGCCAGCATCGAGAACGGATCCTGACCGGGCGAGGCGACCGCGGCGAAGACGAAGATCCCCATGATGATCCCGCGCCGCGATTTGGCGAGCACCTCGTACCTGAGCACACCGGCGACGTTGAGCATCGCGATGAGCAGCGGGATCTCGAAGCTCACCCCGAAGATGAGGATCAGCTGGATGAGGAAGGAGAAGTACTGCGTGCCCGACAGTGCTGTGGTCTGGACGTTGTCGCCGATGGAGAGCAGGAACTCGAGGGCGAAGACGATCACGATGTAGGCCAGGACCGCCCCGCCGATGAACAGGATGGCGGCGAGTACGGTGAACGCGATCCCGTAGCGCTTCTCGTTCTTGTGCAGGCCCGGCGTGATGAAGGCCCACAACTGGTAGAGCCAGACCGGGCTGGCCAACACGATCCCGGCGGTGGCGGCCACCTTGAGACGGAGCATGAACTGCTCGAAGGGGCCGGTCGCGAGGAGCCGACACTGGTCGTCCGAGTCGCCCAATTGTAGGCGTGCGCCGGGTGGGATGTCGCAGTAGGGGCCGGTGAGGATCTCGCCCAGCGAGGGGACGCCGAAGAAACCGCTGCCGTACCACCAGAACCCGAAGCCCAGCGTCACCACGATCGCCGCGAGGGCGATGAGCAGTCGCTTGCGCAGCTCGTAGATGTGCTCGATGAGCGGCATCGTGCCGTCGGGGTTCCGGGGCCGGCGCTTGCGCCTGGACAACAACCGACCGGCGCCGCCCCCGGGGGTGGCGCCGGTCTTCTGGGGTCCTGTCTGCGTCATCTGTGAGGAGACCTGCTACCGCTCGGTGCCGGTTCCGCCGTCGTACGGACCGGTGGGGTCGAACTGCTGCGGCGGTTGCTGGTGCTGCGGCTGGTGCTGCTGCCCCGCCTGCGGAGTCTGTGGGTACTGCTGCTGTTGCTGCTGCCCCGCCTGCGACGGCTGCTGGTACTGCTGCTGGTACTGCTGCCCCGTCTGTTGGGACTGGCCCTGCTGCTGGTAAGGCTGCTGCGGGGCCTGCGGGTAGCTCTGGGCCTGCTGCTGCGCCTGATGCTGAGCCTGAGCGGGATGCGCCTGCGGCTGGACGTACTGCGCGGCGTTCGGCTGACCCGCCTGGGTGAGCGCTTCCGGCTCGGCAGGCTTGTCGTCGTTCTGCATCTCCTTGATCTCCGATTTGAAGATCCGCATCGACCGGCCGAGGCCGCGAGCGGCGTCGGGGAGCTTCTTGGAGCCGAAGAGGAGCAGCACCACCGCGAGGACGATGAGCCAGTGCCAGATGCTCAACGCACCCATGTCAACCTCCGTTTGTGTGACAACACGCCCATGCTAACGCACCCACGACGACAGCCGGTGGCGCGGTCCCCCCCGCCGAACGCGGTGACCAGCGGGTTCACGCGGATTTCACGGCGAGGACACCGAGTCGTCGCGGGCCCCGTAGAGCGCGAGCCCGGCGGTGGCCCGGTCGGCGATCTCCGCGGCCAGTCCGGGGTCGGACGGCGTCACGACGTCGGCGTGTCCGAGCAGGAACCTGACCAGCCACGTCCGGTCGTGATAGGCGATCGAGACGTCGAGATCGCCGTCGGGGCGCCGGACCACGTCGTGGAACCCGAACTCGTCGAGGAACCACGCGGCCGCGGCGGGGACGACGGCCCGTTCCAGGAGGACGCCTGCCCCGCCGTCCTGGGGTTCCGGACCGAGCGCCCGGCGCGGGCCGACCTCTTCGACCCCGCTCATCCGGTCGGTGCGGAAGGTCCTCCACTGCCCTGTCCCGCGATCGACCCCGTGGACGTAGGAGTGTCCGTCGGACACCGAGAGCCGAGCGGGATCGACCACTCGGGTGGTCGAGGTGTCCGAGCTGGCCGAGTGGTAGACGAATCGCAGGGCGCGTCCGTCGTGGAGGGCGGTGCGGACCACATCGGCGTCCGGTGGGGTGTCGGGGCGGGAGGGCTCCTCCGCCCGGGCCTCGACCCCGGCTGCGGCCCGGAGGGTCCGCAGGAGATCACGCAGGGCGGTCTGGTCGACCACCTCGGGATGATCGAGGAAGATCGCGAGGCCGGTCTCCAGGGTGACGGCCTCGGCCGCGGTGAGCCGGACGGGACGATCGATGCCGGCGGTGAACGTCACCTCGACCAGTTCGGCGTCGTCCAGGTCCTCCGAGGAGAAGGCGAGGTCGATGAGGTCGCCCGGCCCGTACCCGGGTAACCCGCAGGACCACAGTTGCCAGAGCGCGTCCCGCAGTTGTTTCTCCGTCATTCCGAGATCCCGCGCGGCCTCGTCCACGTGCACCGCGCCCCGGGTGTGGAAGTACGGGACCACGCTGAGCAGCGTCGCCAGTGGGACGGCACGGGAGGTCATCGGTCGGCCTCCTGCGCGGCGGAGAGGATGGTCAGGACGCGGACGCGGAGTTCGGAGGGCCGGAGGGCCACGGCGTCGGCGCCCTGGGACGCCACCATCGACGACAGCTCACCGAGCGGGGCACGCACCTCCAGGTCCGCGCCCGCACGCCCGAACCGGTGCGCGGATGCGGCGTCGCGGGCCATCGCACGGAGTTCGGCGGCGTGGCCGTCCGCAGCCCACACGGTGGCCTCGACCACCGGGTTCAGGCGGGAGATGGCGTCGTCGACGAGCGCCAGCACCTCGGCGGTGCGCGGAACCGGGACGGTCCGGCCGGCCTGGCCCACCCGGACGTCCGAGACCCTCACCAGGCGGAACGTGCGGGGTTCGCCACGATCGAGATCGTGACCGACCACGTACCAGTTGCCCTGCCGGGAACCGGTCCACCACGGTTCGATCCTCCGGGCGCTCGGCTCGGTCGCCCCGGCAGGGGTGTGCGAGAACGTGAGGTGTCGGCCCTCCGCGACCGCCTCCGCGACGACCGCGGCGACCGCGAGTTCGGCCGGGTCCTCCACCGACACAGTCGCTCCGGCGTCGTGCACCGGGTCGATCCCCGCGGCGGTGAGCTTGGCCAGAGCCCCGTCGGCCCGGGCGGCCCGCTCCCCCTCGCGCCACACCTCGGAGGCCACGGCCAGCACTCCGGCCTGTTCGGGGGTGAGGGTGATCTCGGGGAGCTCGTAGCCACCGGCGGGGATCCGGTACCCGGCCGGGGACCCCGGCGCCAGTGAGGCTCCCTGTTCGAGGGGGACACCCACTTCGCGGAGTTCCCTCTTGTCCCGCTCGAACATCCTCAGGTAGGCGGCCTCGTTCTCGCAGTCGTCGTAGCCCTGGACCATCCTGCGGATCTCCCCCGCGGACAGGTAGGCGTTGGTCGACCTCAGACAGATGACGAGGTTGACCAGCCGTTGCGACTTGGAGGTGGACACGGGCAGGACGCTATCGCCCGAGCGCGGCGATCAGGCCGTCGACACGCGGGTCCTCGGCGGCGAACGGGTCGGTGAGCGCGACGGTGGGCAGGGTGCCGTCGGCGACCTTGAGATGCACCCAGTCCACGGTGTAGTCCCGCCGGGCCGCGGTGGCGGCGGAGATGAACCGGCCACGCAGCGCCGCCCGGGTGGTCTCCGGGGCGTTCTGCCGAGCCCGTTCGATCTCCGGGTCGCTCACCACCCGCGAGACCAGACCACGGCGTTCGAGCACGGAGTGCAGCCCGCGCCCCGGCCGGATGTCGTGGTAGGTCAGGTCGATCTGGGCCAACCGTGGGTGATCCAGTTCGACCCCCGTCCTGCCCTGGACCTGTCGGATCAGCCGCAGCTTCGCGGCCCAGTCGATGTCACCGGCGATCGCATCGTGATCGCCGGACTCGACCGCGTCGAGGACCCGCTCCCACAGGGTCACGCACCTCTCCACGACGGGGCGGTCGTCGCGCTCCCACCCGCCACGCCCGAGGTGGCGGTGGACCGCGGCCAGGAACTCCCGCTGGATCTCCAGGGCGGTCATCGTGGTGCCGTCGGTGAGGGCGACCGGCCGGGTCCCGGTGAGGTCGCGGCTGATCTCCCTGATCGCGCGGACGGGGTGGGCGATCGCCATCGCCCGCAACGGGGCGCCGGCCTCGAGCATCTCCAACACCAGTCGGGTGCTGGCCACCTTGAGCAGGGTCGTGGTCTCGATCATGTTGGAATCGCCCACGATGACGTGCATCCGTCTGAACCGGGTCGAGTCCGCGTGCGGCTCGTCACGGGTGTTGATGAGCGGGCGCGATCGCGTGGTGGCCGACGAGACACCGTCCCACATGTGCTCGGCCCGCTGGGAGAAGCAGAAGGTCGTCTCCCCGTCCTCGGCGGCGCCCACGCCCGCCGGGGTCCCGGGCAGGATCTTGCCGGCGCCGCAGATCAACTGTCGGCTCACCAGGAACGGCAGCAGCGTCGTGGCCATGCTCCGGACCTGGGTCGAACGGTCGAGGAGGTAGTTCTCGTGTGAGCCGTAGGAGTTGCCCGCGGTATCGGTGTTGTTCTTGTACAGGTAGACCTTGGCGTCGATCCCCTCGGCCGCGAGCGACTGTTCGGCGTGGACGGCGAGGTCGTCGATGATCCGCTCCCCCGCCCTGTCGTGGGCGACGATCTGCTCCAGACCGTCGCACTCCGCGGTCGCGTACTCGGGATGGGAACCCACATCCAGATAGAGGCGGGATCCGTTCTCGAGGAACACGTTCGAACTGCGCCAGCGTTCGACGACGGGACGGAAGAAGTAGCGGGCGATCTCGTCGGGCCCGAGCGAGCGTGCACCCTCGCCACCGACGCTGGTGATCCCGAACTCCGTCTCGATCCCGACGATGCGGCGGATCATGGCGGTCTACTGCCCGCCCTTCTGGACGTAGGATTTCACGAACTCCTCGGCGTTGGTCTCGAGGATGTCGTCGATCTCGTCGAGCAGTGAGTCGGCGGACGAGGTCTGGGCGGTCTTGGCGACCTGCCCGGCCTCGTCGTCCGACTCGCCTGCGCCGCCGGCGCTCTTCTGGATCTGGGACATGGTGTGGGCTGCTCCTGTGTCGGTGTGGGCGGTGTGGGCGGTGTGGGCGGTGTGGGCGGTGTGGGCGGTGTGAACGGGGTGCTCAGTGGACCGGTGGGCCGTCGGGGCTGAGGAACTCCGGGTGGGCGTCGCAGTGGGCCCGGGTCCCCGTGTACGGGTCGGCCAGGTCGACGTGACGGTGGTCGCCGCGGGAGTCGACGACGACGACGTGATCCCACCCCGCCGCGTGGACGCGGTCGCCTAGCTCGGCCAGGAAGCGACCTCTGGCCCAGGCCCGCGTGGACTCGGGAGGGGTCGTGACCGCAGCTTCTACCCGGGCCTCGGTGACCAGTCTGCGCATGGCGCCCTTGCTCACGAGACGGTTGTAGAGTCCGCGCTCCGGGTCGATGTCGTGGTACTGGACGTCGATGAGGGCGAGTCGCGCGTGGTCCCATTCCAGGTTGTCGCGTGCCCTGAACCCCTCCAGGAGGCGGAGTTTGGCCGGCCAGTCCAGCCGGTCGGCGCACGACATCGGGTCCCGCTCGAGTGCGTCGAGGATCTCCCGCCACTCGGCCAGGACCTCGACGGCCCACCCCGGGCGCCCCGTGCCGTCCCCGACCAGGTCCGACACACGGCCGAGGATTTCGCGCTGGAGGCCGATCCCCGTGAGCGCCCGGCCGTCGGGCAGTGCGACGGTGGCCGTGAGGGACGGGTCGTGGCTGATGGTGTGCACCGCCTCGACCGGGTCGACAGGGACCAGGTCGGACAGATCGATCCCCGCCTCGATCGTGTCCAGGACCAGGCAGGTGGTGCCGATCTTCAGGTACGTCGCGAGCTCGGCCATGTTCGCGTCGCCGAGGATCACGTGGAGACGGCGCCACGTCTCGTCCGGGGCGTGCGGTTCGTCGCGGGTGTTGATGATCCCGCGGCGCAGAGTGGTCTCGAGACCCGTGAGAACCTCGATGTAGTCCGCGCGTTGGGAGATCTGGAACCCGGCCTCCTCCGCGGACTGACCGATACCGACGCGACCGGCGCCGCAGTACACCTGACGGGAGAGCAGGTGCGGCGCCAGGCTCATCGTCAGGTCGTCGAAGTCGACCTCGCGGCGCACGAGGTAGTTCTCGTGTGCGCCGTAGGACGCGCCCTTACCGTCGACGTTGTTCTTGTAGAGCTTGAGCTCGGCGTTGCCCTCGACGGCGGACGACTCACGACCGGCCCGGTGCATGATCCGCTCCCCCGCCTTGTCCCAGATCACCGCGTCGATCGGGGAATCGACCTCGGGCGAGGAGTACTCGGGGTGCGCGTGGTCGACGTAGAAGCGCGCGCCGTTGGTGAGCACCCGGTTGGTCACCCCGAACTCGCTCGGGTCGTAGGCTCGGGCGGAGCCGAGATCGAACCCGCGGGCGTCGCGGAGGGGCGATTCGGACCCGTAGTCCCAGCGGGTCCCGCCGGCGGTCCCGGCGGTCCCGGCGGCCCCGGCGACCTCGGCTGCCCCGCCCGGGTCGGTGTAGGCCTTGACCACCTGGGTCGAGGTGACCACCGAGCTGAGCAGCGGCTGACCAACGGCGACGATCCCGAACTCGATCTCGGTCCCGATCACCCGGCCTCTCGCGACCTCGTCGGACGCGCTGCGCTCAGCCGGGGTCACCGCTCGTCCTCCCTGTGCGGCACGATGACCTCGACCACGCGTTCTCCGCGGACTCCCGCGAGACGCGCCCATTCCTGCGGGTTGGAGGTGTTGGGCAGATCGGTGTTCTCCGCGAACTCCGCGTCGACGGCGTCGAGGAAGTCGTCCGTCGTCAGACCCTGCCCCGTGCCGTGCACGATGTCCTTGATCGCGAGCTTCTTGGCCCGGTCCACGATGTTGCGCAGCATCGCCCCGGAGGTCAGATCCGCGAGGTGGAGGGACGACCGGCGGCCGGACGCGTGGACCAGATGCACGTAGGTCGTGGACTCGTCCCTCGTGTAGAGACGGTCGACGATCCGGGTGATGAGGACCCGGACGTGATCCTCGCCGCCTGCGGAACCGACCTCGTCCGGATCGAACCGCAGATCCGGCGTGATGTATTTGGCGAGGATGTCGGCCGCGGCGTCGGCGTCCGGGCGGTCGATCCGGATCTTGAGATCGAGTCGGCCCGGGCGCAGGATCGCCGGGTCGATCATGTCCTCCCGGTTGGAGGCGCCGATCACGATGACGTTGCGCAGGTCCTCCACCCCGTCGATCTCGGCGAGGAGCTGCGGGACGATCGTGGTCTCCATGTCGGAGGAGATGCCCGACCCGCGGGTGCGGAAGATGGAGTCCATCTCGTCGAAGAACACGATGACCGGGTTGCCCTCGGTCGCCTTCTCCCGGGCCCGCTCGAAGATCGACCGGATGTGCCGCTCGGTCTCGCCCACGTACTTGTTGAGCAGTTCCGGGCCCTTGATGGAGAGGAAGTAGGAATTGGGGTACCGGCCGTCGCTGACGTCCTCCCCCCGCGATGTCGCCGAGGCCAGTGCCAGCGAGTGCGCCACCGCCTTGGCGATCAGGGTCTTGCCACACCCTGGAGGGCCGTAGAGCAGGACGCCCTTGGGTGGGGCGAGATGGAACTCGCGGTACAGCTCGTGGTGGACGAAGGGCAGTTCGATGGCATCGCGGATCTGTTCGATCTGCGGGCCGAGACCGCCGATGTCGGAGTACTCGACCATCGGGATCTCCTCGAGCAGGAGCTCGTCGACCTCGGCCTTGGGGACGACCTCGAACGCCACGGCGGCCTTGGGGTCCACCAGGACCGCGTCGCCCGGGCGCACCGGCGCCGGGTGGGCGGCGGTGCGCCCTCCGCGCAACCCGGAGGCCAGATGGACGACGTGCTCCTCGTCGTTGCCCATCACCACGCGGGCCCGCGCCCCGTCGGCCAGCACATCCCGGAAGACCGCGGTGACGCCGGTGACGGGGAGGCCGGTGCAGGCCTCGATGACGGTCATCGCTTCGTTCAGGCGGACGGTGACGCCCGCCGCGAGGACGGAGGGGTCGATCCCGGGCGCCAGGGTCAGACGCATCCGCCGACCGGCCGCCATGACCTCCGCGGTATCGGCGTCCACGGGGTCCTGCAGCACGATCCCGTACGTACTGGGGGGCGTGCCGAGCCGCTCGACCTCGCCTTTGAGGACCTGTAGCTCGTCGCGGGACTCCTTGAGGAGTTCGGCGAGTCGGACGTTGCGGGCGCCGAGGGCGTCGATCTTGACCGACTTCTCCCGGTCCGTGCGCGCACCCTCGTCGACGGCGTTGCGCAATCGCGCGAGCTCGGCCCGGTCCAGCGTCACGCTGTCGCCGCCCCGCTCGCCCGGGGAACGTCCCTCGGTCACCTCGATCACCCGCCCTCCGACTCGCGGACGACATCCTCGTCGTCGTCGCCCCCACCCTATCGCCGGGGTGAGCGGCCGGGTGTGGGGCGGGTGCGGGGCGGGCCGGTGTGCGCGCCGGTTCCGGGGGTCAGTGCTTGCCGGCCCGGCGCCTGGGCTTGAGGGTTGTCACGCCCTCGGCGAGGCGACGGGCGGTGACCAGGAACGCGGTGTGGCCCTGGATGCGGTGCTCGGGTCGGACCGCCAGGCCCACGACGTGCCAGCCGCGGTTAATCGACTCCCACGCCCGCGGCTCCGTCCAGCACTCCTGGCGACGCAGGGCCTCCACGACGTCGGACATCTGGGTGGTGGTGGCCACGTAGACCACGAGCACCCCCCCGGGGACCAGGACCTCGCGCACCGTGGGCAGGCAGTCCCAGGGGGCGAGCATGTCCAACACCACGCGGTCGACCTGTCCGCCTAGTGCCTCCACGGAGGTCTCCGCGAGATCGGCGACGCGTAGGTCCCAGTTCTCGGGGTGCTCACCGTAGAAGGTCCGGACGTTGCGTTCGGCGTGCTCGGCGTGGTCCTCGCGGATCTCGTACGACAGGACCCGGCCCCCGGGGCCCACCGCACGCAGCAGTGAACAGGTCAGGGCACCGGAACCCGCGCCGGCCTCGAGCACACGTGCGCCGGGGAACACGTCGCCCTCGTGGACGATCTGTGCGGCGTCCTTGGGGTAGATCACCTGGGCCCCGCGCGGCATCGACAGGACGTAGTCGGTGAGAAGCGGCCGCAACGCGAGGTAGTCGGCGTCCCCGGACGACCTGACGATCGACCCCTCGGGGGTTCCGATCAGATCGTCGTGGCGAACGGCGCCGTGGTGGGTGAAGAACTCGGCTCCCTCGACCAGGACGACGGTGTACTTGCGCCCCTTGGTGTCGGTGAGCTGGACGCGGTCGCCGACGACGAACGGGCCGGATCGCTGCACGGTGGACCTCCAGGGGACGACGGCCGGTTGTCCGACCGGTTGTCTACCCTGCCAGGTGTGACGGATCCCCTGGAAATCGGCAGCAGCGGTACCCCGGCCTCCCCTGCCGCTCCTGAGGGCGCGCCCCCGCCGGTGCGCACGCCCCTGGCGTTGTCGGCGTCGCGCGCCGCGGACTTCAGGCAGTGCCCCCTGCTCTACCGGCTCAAGGCGATCGACAGGATCCCGGAACCGAAGACCCGCGCCCAGGTGCTGGGCACAGTCGTGCACTCGGTGCTCGAGGACCTGTACGCACTGGAGCAGTCCGAGCGCGCCCCGGAGCGCGCCGCGGAGCTCGTCCCCACTGCGGTGGGGCTCTTCTACGAGGGCGGGGGCTCCGAGGTGGTGCCGCTCAGCGGCAGGGCGGAGTTTCAGTCGGAGGTCGCCGCCCTGGTGTCCGCGCTCTACGGGATCGAGGATCCCCGGCGCTTCTCCCCCGCGGCGTGTGAGCAGTATCTCGTCACCTCCACCGCCTCCGGTACCCCGCTCCACGGTTACCTGGACAGGGTGGACGTGGCGCCGACCGGCGAGGTCCGGGTGGTCGACTACAAGACGGGCAAACCGCCCCGTCCGCGCTATCAGGACCAGGCGATGTTCCAGATGCGGTTCTACGCCCTGATGTACCAGCGCACCCAGGGTGTGGTGCCCGCGCAGCTCAAGTTGATCTACCTCAGGAACGGCAGCTGGCTCACCCTGACCCCCGATCTCGCGACTCTCACCGAGACGGAGTCCCAGCTCGACTCGCTGTGGGCGGAGATCGAGCGGGCGGGTGAGACCGGGATCTTCCCCCCACGTACCTCCCGGTTGTGCGACTGGTGCAACCACCAGTCGTTGTGTCCGGCGTTCGGGGGTACCCCGCCGGAGTACCCGGGGTGGCCGGGGCGTCGCGTGATACCTCTCGAGGTCACGAACCCCGCAGCGGGGCACGCCGGACCGAGGAGCACATCATGACGGAAGCCTACTTCGAGCCGTTGGGCACTGATGACGGCTGGGAGGTCTTCCGGGCGACCCCGCACACGGTGAGCGCCTGGGGTCCGGACCTGCAGCACGGATCCCCGCCCTCGGCCGTGCTCACCCGCGCGATGGATCGTCTCGAACGTGCGAAGTCGACCAGGATCGCGCGCGTCACCGTGGACCTGCTCGGGCCCGTGCCGCTGGGCGAGGTCCGCACCCGGGCCCGCATCGTCCGGCCCGGTCGCCGGATCCAACTGCTCGAGGCGGAACTCGAGGCGGGGGGCCGGATCGTCGCCAGAGCGAGCGCCTGGCGGATGGCCGTCGGCGACACCGCCGAGGTCGAGCAGTCGGCCGACCGCCCGCGCGAGCTCCCGGAGGTGGATCACGACAGCGGCTTCTTCGACCGGTGGACCAGTGGCTACATCGACTCGCTGGAGATCCGCGGTGCGCAGGACGGGGTCGTCTGGGCCCGTCCCACCCTCCCCCTGGTCTCCGGGGAGGAGATGACGCCGGCGGAACGGGTCATGTCGGTTGCCGACATCGCGAACGGCGTCGGGGCCGTTCTGGAACCCGACGAGTGGCGGTTCCTCAACACCGACCTGGTCACCCACCTCCACCGGCGGCCCGTCGGCGAATGGATCGGGGTCACCGCGGACGCGTCGATCGGCCCCGACGGCGTCGGTGCCACGTCCGGGACCCTCTACGACGAGGCGGGCGCCATCGGGCACACGCTTCAGGCCCTTCTGGTGGAACGGGTCTGAGCGGGACTGATCGGAACTGAGCGAGCCGCACGGGCGGGCAGAACTGGCGGGCTCACCCCATGCGGCAGGACCGGATGTCCGTGGCGATGACCGCCTTGGCGCCGGCGGCGACGAGCTCGTCCATGATCGAGTTGACCTTCTTGCGCGGGACCATCGACCGGACCGCCACCCACGCCGGATCGGCCATCGGGGAGACGGTGGGTGACTCGATGCCGGGGGTGATCGCGGAGACCGAGTCGAGGAGTTCCCTGGGGCAGTCGTAGTCCAGCATCATGTACTGCTGGGCGAAGACCACGCCCTGGAGACGCGCCCTCAGCTGGGCCATCGCGGGAGTGATCGCCTCGCCGGCACGCGAGATCAGCACCCCCATGGAGTCGCACAGGATGTCCCCGAACGCCTCCAGACCGTGCACCTTGAGAGTGCGACCGGAGCCCACCACGTCGGCGATGCAGTCGGCCACCCCGAGCTGGATGGAGATCTCCACAGCGCCGTCGAGCCGGATGACCTCGGCCTCGATTCCCCGCCTCTCGAGGTCCTGTCGGACGATGTTGGGGTACGACGTCGCGATGCGGGCCCCTGCCAGGCGGTCCGTGGTCCACCCACTGCCCGCCGGGCCGGCGTACCGGAAGGTGGAGTGTCCGAACCCCAGGTCGAGGAGCTCGTCCACCTCCGCCATCGAGTCCATGCTCAGGTCCCTGCCGGTGATGCCCAGCTCGAGGCGGCCGGAACCCACGTAGACGGCGATGTCCTTGGGTCGAAGGAAGAAGAACTCGACATCGTTCTCACGGTCGATCAGCGTGAGATCCTTGCTGCCCTCGGTACGTCGGCGGTACCCCGCCTCGGAGAGCATCTCGGAGGCGGACTCGGACAGGGCGCCCTTGTTGGGCACTGCGACACGCAGCATGGTGGTGGCTCCAGGATTCGGTGCGGGCGGGGTGACGGCGGTGGCGGCTAGAGATGCCGGTAGACGTCCTCGAGACCGAGTCCGCGCTTGAGCATCATGACCTGGGTCCAGTAGAGGAGCTGCGAGATCTCCTCGGCCAGTTCCTCGTCCGACTGGTACTCGGCGGCGATCCACACCTCGCCCGCCTCTTCGTTGACCTTCTTGCCCAGATGGTGCACGCCCTTGTCGAAGGCGGCGACGGTGCCGGAGTCCTCGGGACGCGCGGCGATGCGCTCGGACAGCTCGGCGAACAGGGAGTCGAAGGTCTTCACGCGCCCGATTCTCCCACAGCCACGCCCACGGGCGTTCCCGAGGTGAGGGCGGTGAGACCGGACGCGGTCACGCCGGCCAGGCTCGGGTGGGTGTGTGCCCCGGCCACGTCCGGCTGTCCGTCGGTGGACGGAACATAGAGGACCCGGCACCCTGCGGCGACCGCGGCGGTGGCCCCGGTCACCGAGTCCTCGACGGCCACGGCGGCCGTCGCCTCGACCCCGAGCCGAGAGCAGGCCAGCAGATAGGGGTCGGGGGCCGGCTTGGGGTCGGCCACCATGCACCCCGTCACCACCACATCGAATCGCGAACGGTCGATGAACTCCAGAGGCACCGTGGCGACATCCGCGGTCGTGTTGGTCACCAGGGCGACCGGAGCGTTCGTCGAGGCGAGGTCGTCCAGCAGCTCCTCTGCGCCCGGCCGCCACCGCATGTCGGACCGCATGAGCTCGGTGACCCGCGAGTTGAGCCTGCGGGCCAGTCGATCGAACTCTGCCCCCTCGATTGTCCGCCCGGTGTACTCACCCAGGATCGCGAAGAATCCGGGGAGCGAGTTTCCCAGGGTCCGCTCGCGGGTCTCCTCGTCGAGGGGCCGGCCCAGGTACTCGGCGAGTTCGTAGACGGCGATGTCCCACAGTCGCTCGGTGTCGACGAGCGTGCCGTCCATGTCGAGACACACGGCGGCGGGGACACGGTCGTACGAGATGCTGGTCACGGCCTACTGTCTACCCGACATGGGGAGACCGGGGGTACCGTGACCGGTCCTGTCGGCCACCCCGCGGAGCGCCGTTCAGCGGCAGGTCCCCGCCGGGACGAGGAAGCGCTCGGTGTGGGTGGCGGAGGCGAGCGGTGCGACGGACCCGGGGGCGAAGGTCGGTAAGGCGAACTTGCTGGCGGTGATGGTGACCGCCAGCCGCCCGTGCCCGGTGAACACGCCGCCGACACCGACTTCGGGTCCGGTCGACTGGACCGTGTGCACGCCCCTCGCATCGGTATCGATGTTGTGCCACTCCACCGTCGCGGAATTGAACGGGAACAGGGTGGCCGAGAGGTCGAACGAGCCGACGGGCTGGTCGAGGTCCCTGGCGTTCGCGCTCAGAGCCTGGTGGAAGCGCTCGTCGCCACCCAGCTTGCAGGTGGTGAAGGTGCCGAAACGAATGGTGTGCTCGCCGCCCAGCGGGTACGGCATGCGGACATCCCAGGCGGGCGACTCACGCCATACCTGCGCTGACGCGACAGGGGATCCGGTCACGGCCACCCCCCCGGCGAGCAGGGTCGCCGCGCAGGTGAGCGCGACTGACCGACGGATGGTGATCATGACTGTCTCCTCGACGACTCCGGCTCTCGGCGGATCCCCCCGGGGCACAGGACCTACCGGGCTATCGGTGCGGGCGGGCAGGGCGTTAGCCGCGTCACCGCCGCCGGGCGGACCGTGCCTCCGGTGGTTCGGTCGGCGGCGCGTCGAAGTCGCTGAGCTTGTGCGGCGCGATTACCACGCGTGCCGAGTTGAGGATTGCGAGGACGTCGATGAGCTCCTGTGCGATCGCTCCGGCGAGAGGGCTGAGCAGGCCGAAGACCGCGAGAAGCATCCCGATCACGGAGGCGGCCATCCCACCCAACGCGGACTGCAGGGCGATCCGACGCATGCGCGCCCCGATATGGAGGAGTTCGTCGAGTCGCTCCAGGGACGAGTCCAGCACCACGGCGTCGGCGGCCTCGGCGGTCACGTCGGACGTGGAGCCGAAGGCGACCCCGGCGGAGGCGGCCGTCATCGCGGGGGCGTCGTTGATCCCGTCGCCGAGGTACAGGGTGGGACCCGCCGCCGTGCGCTCGCGGACGATCGCGAGTTTCCCCTCGGGACTGACCCCGCCGTAGACCTCGGTGATACCCACCCGGTCGGCCAACCGGCGGACCTCGGCCTCACGATCACCGGAGATGATCATCATCCGTGTGACTCCGTGTGCGCGCGGGAGATGCGCGATGAAGTCAGCCGCGGTTGCCCGTGGTTCGTCACGGAACCGGAGGACCGCGGCGTACCGGTCGTCGACGAGGACGACCGCCTCCATCCCCGTCTCGGACCCCGGGAGCAGGCTGGACGCACCCGGATCGACGTCGGCGAGCCCGCGACGGTTGGTCAGTCGGACCACGCGTCCACCCACCTCGCCGACCAGTCCGGCGCCGGGCTTCTCCGCGACGGAGGCGGTGGGCGGAACCCCGAGGTTCCGTTCGGCCGCCGCGTCGATGACGGCTCTGGCGAGCGGATGGCGGGAGTATGCCTCGACCGCCGCCGCCGCCGCGAGCACCTCGTCGGGATCGATCCCGGACCTCGCGACGATTTCCGTGAGGACCGGACGCCCATAGGTCAGCGTGCCGGTCTTGTCGAACATCATCGCCTCGACGCGTCCGACGTCCTCGAGCATCGCCGGGTTCCGGATGATGATGCCCCGCTTGGCGGCCAGCGAGATGGCACCGATGATCGCGACGGGGACGCCGATGAGGAGCGGGCACGGGGTCGCGACCACGACCACCGCGAGGAAACGGGTCGGATCTCCGGAGAACGCCCAGCCGAGGATGCCCAGCGCCAGCGCGATGAGCGTGTACCAGGCGCCGAGGCGATCGGCGAGGCGACGCATCGGGGGCCGGTTCTCCTCCGCCTCCCGCAGCACGCCGACGATCTGCGCATAGCGGGAATCCGCCGCGACCCGCTCGGCGCGGACGGTCAGTGGTGACTCGCCGTTGATGGCGCCGGAGAGCACCTGCGCCCCGGGTGCCTTGGGGACGACGTACGGCTCGCCGGTGAGGTACGACTCGTCCATCGCTCCCCTGCCCTCCGCCACCTCGCCGTCGACAGGGCACAGTTCGTGGGGAAGGACCAGCAGGAGGTTATTGACCAGCACATCGTCGGCATGGAGGTCGTCGATGCCCTCGGACGCGGTGTCCCCGCGGAGGCGGTGCGCGATCGTCGGGCTGCGTCGGGCGAGGGCGTCGAGAGTCGCCGATGCCCTCCGGGACGCCGCGGCCTCGAGCGCCTCTCCCCCGGACAGCATGAGGACGATGATCGCGGCCACCAGCCACTCGGAGAGCAGGACCGCGGTGACGATCGACACCGCGGCGAGCATGTCCGCTCCCCCGGCACTCTTCACCGCCGAGCGGATGACCCCGATGATGAGGGGGACCCCACCGATCACCACCACGGCGACCAGCGGAGCGCGGATCACCCACTCCGTCGTGTCGGAGCCGTCGGGATCGGCCACCGCGCGGGTGAGCAGATGGACCGTGATCGCCAGGACGGTGGACAGGGCGAGGGCGCCCTGTCGAGAGGCGGCGAACGTCCGCAGCGCCCCGTCCCGGCCGGTGTCCATGCACTTATCATCACCCGGAAGGACGGCCGCTACCAGCCAGGAGAGGCTGCCCTGGGTGCTCGGGTCACACGTTGAAGTACTTGGCCTCCGGGTGATAGAGCACGAACGCGTCCGTCGACTGTTCGGGGTGGAGCTGCAGCTCCTCCGAGAGTTCGACACCGATGCGCTCCGGCTCGAGCAGGTCCACCACGACCTTGCGGGACTCCAGGTCCGGGCACGCGCCGTAGCCGAAGCTGTAGCGGGCTCCCCGGTACTTGAGGTCGAAGTAGTCGTGGATGGTGTCGGGGTCCTCATCAGAGACGGCACCCTCGGGCAGGCGCAGTTCGTCGCGCACCCGCCGGTGCCAGAACTCGGCCAGCGCCTCGGTGAGCTGGACCGACAGGCCGTGGACCTCGAGGTAGTCGCGGTAGTTGTCGGCCGCGAACAGCTCGTTGGCGAAGTCCGCGATCGGGGTGCCCATGGTGACGAGCTGGAAGGGCAGCACGTCGACGGTCCCCTCGGCCTCACAGCGCTCCTTGGAGGCCAGGAAGTCCGGGATGCTGAGGAACCGGCCCCGCTGTTGGCGGGGGAAGGAGATCCGGTGCAGCACCTCGGCGTCCGGGCGGGGCTCGGCGAGCACGCAGATGTCCTCGCCCTCCGAGTAGGCCGGGAAGTACCCGTACACCACGGCGGAGTGGGCCAGGATCCGCTCGGTGGTGAGCCGGTCGATCCATGACCGCATGCGTGGTCGCCCCTCGGTGGCGACCAACTCGTCGTAGTCGGGACCGTCCCCGCTGCGGGTGCCGCGGAGTCCCCACTGTCCGAAGAACAGGGCGCGCTCGTCGAGGTGCCCGACGTAGTCGGCCACCGGGATCCCCTTGGCGATCCGGGTACCCCAGAAGGGCGGGGTGGCGATGGGCTGGTCCGCCGCGACGTCCGAACGCTCCGGGACCACCACGGGCTCGGCCTCGGCGGCCCTCTTGGCGGCGATCCGCTCGCTGCGTGCGCGGCGCTCCCGCCGCTCCGCGGCCTTGGCCGACGCGTCCGAGGACTCGGCCATGGGGACGCCGGTCCGCTTGGCCGTCATCACCTCGTCCATGAGGCGCAGGCCCTCGAACGCGTCCCGGGCGTAGAACACCTCGCCCTCGTACATCCCGGCGAGGTCCACCTCGACGTAGGCACGCGTGAGGGCCGCACCACCCAGGAGAACGGGGAAGTCGCCGGCGATGCCCTCCGAGTTGAGTTCGGCCAGGTTGTCCTTCATCACCACGGTCGACTTGACCAGGAGACCGGACATGCCGATCACGTCGGCCTTGTGCTCCCGGGCGGCCGAGATGATGTCGGCGATCGGCTGCTTGATGCCGATGTTGACCACGTCGTACCCGTTGTTGGACAGGATGATGTCCACGAGGTTCTTGCCGATGTCGTGGACATCGCCCTTGACCGTCGCCAGGACGATGCGGCCCTTGCCGTCCTCGTCGCTGGCCTCCATGTGGGGTTCCAGATGGGCGACCGCGGTCTTCATGGTCTCGGCGGACTGCAGGACGAACGGCAGCTGCATCTGGCCCGAACCGAACAGCTCGCCGACCGTCTTCATGCCACTGAGCAGGTGGGTGTTGATGATCTCGAGCGGGGGGATCTCCCCCATCGCCGCGTCCAGATCGGCTTCGAGGCCCTTGCGCTCGCCGTCGACGATCCGCGCCGACAAGCGGTCCATGAGCGGCATCGCGGCGAGCTCGGCCGCCCTGGCGTCCTTGGTGCTCGCGGTCGACACGCCGTCGAACAGCTCCATGAACACCTGGAGCGGGTCGTACCCCTCCTTGCGGCGGTCGTAGACGAGGTCGAGCGCGACCTCACGCTGGCGTTCGTCGATCTTGCTCATGGGCAGGATCTTGGAGCTGTGCGCGATGGCGGTGTCCAGTCCCACCTGGATGCACTCGTGCAGGAACACGGAGTTGAGCACCTGCCGGGCAGCGGGGTTGAGGCCGAACGAGATGTTGGACAGGCCCAGGGTGGTGTGGATGTCCGGATGCGACTCGGTGAGCCTGCGGATCGCCTCGATGGTCTCGATGCCGTCCCGCCTGACCTCCTCCTGTCCCGTGGAGATGGGGAAGGTGAGGCAGTCGATGATGATGTCGTCCTCCGCGATCCCCCAGTTCTCCATGAGGTCGGCGATGATCCGCTCCGCGATCGCCACTTTCCGGTCGGCGGTGCGTGCCTGGCCCTCCTCGTCGATGGCCAAGCCGACCACCGCGGCGCCGTGGCGCGAGACCAACTCCATGATCTTCTGGAAGCGTGAGTCCGGGCCGGCCCCGTCCTCGTAGTTGACCGAGTTGACCGTGCACCGTCCGCCGAGGTGCTCCAGGCCGGTCCGGATGACGTCGGGCTCGGTCGAGTCGAGCATGATCGGCAGCGTCGAAGAGGTCGCCAGGCGCCCGGCCAGCTCGGCCATGTCCCCCGACCCGTCCCTGCCGACGTAGTCGACGCAGAGGTCGATCATCTGCGCCCCGTCGCGCATCTGCTCCTTGGCGATGTCCATGCAGGTGTCCCAGTCGGCCGCGAGCATCGCCTCGCGGAACCGCTTGGACCCGTTGGCGTTGGTGCGCTCGCCGATCATGAGGATGCCGGCGTCGGCCCGCAGGGGGGTCGAGGTGTAGAGGGAGGCGACGGCGTTGACCGGCTCGACACGCCGCTGGGCCTTCGACCGCGAGAGCACCTCCTCGCGGAGTCGGGTGATGTGCTCGGGGGTGGTGCCGCAGCAGCCACCGACCATCGACAGTCCGAACTCGGAGACGAAGTCGGCCACCTGGGGGCCAAACGCGTCGGCGCCGAGCGGGTAGACGGCGCCGTGCTCACCCAGTTCGGGGAGGCCGGCGTTGGGCATCACCGAGACGGGGACACCGGCGTGCTGGGTGAGGTAGCGCAGGTGCTCGATCATCTCGGCGGGCCCGGTGGCGCAGTTGAGGCCGATCATGTCGATCCCGAGCGGCTCGAGAGCGGTCAGCGCGGCGCCGATGTCGGACCCCAGAAGCATGGTCCCGGTGGTCTCGATGGTGACGTGCGTGATGATCGGCAGCCGGCGCCCCGCGGCCGCCATCCCGTCCTGGCACCCGAGCACGGCCGCCTTGACCTGGAGCAGGTCCTGGCTGGTCTCCACCAGGAACGCGTCCGCCCCGCCCCGCGCCAGACCCTCCGCCGCGTGGGTGTAGGCGGCCCGCATCTCCTCGAACGTGCTCTGCCCGAGCGAGGGCAACTTGGTCCCGGGCCCGAGGGAACCCAGCACCATCCGCGGGGTCCCGTCCTCGGACGGACCCATCTCGTCGGCGACGCCCCGGGCGATCGCCGCACCCTTCTCGGCCAACTCGCCGATGCGGTCGACGATGTCGTAATCCCCGAGGTTGGACAGGTTGCACCCGAAGGTGTTCGTCTCGACCAGGTCCGCGCCGGCCTCGAAGAACGCGCGGTGGATGTCCGCCACGACGTCAGGCCGGGTGGCGTTGAGGATCTCGTTGCACCCCTCCAGCCCGAGGAAGTCCACATCGACGTCGAGGTCCACGGCCTGCAGCATCGTGCCCATCGCCCCGTCGCTGATCAGCACTCGCCGACGGGCGGCGTCCAACAGGGGCGAATCGAAATCGGCAGACATGGCCCCAGTGTATGGGTGCCCCGGAAGTCGCCGTCCGTAGGCTGTACTGATGACTGTCGAATGGACCCCCGACGGGCCTCTCGATCTCGAGAGCCCCGTCATGATCGTGGCCTTCGAGGGCTGGAACGACGCTGCCGACGTGGCCACCGGGACAGTCGAACACCTCGCCCTGACCTGGGAGGCGCGACAGATCGCGGAGATCGGTGGCGACGAGTTCTTCGACTACCTCGACCAGCGACCGACCGTCCGGCACTCGAAAGGGGTGTCGAGGTCGGTCGAGTGGCCGCAGATCCTGGTGTCCGTGTGCCGACCGGACGGGGTCGATCACGACGTCGTGCTGGTCCGCGGCCCCGAACCCGGCCTGAAGTGGCGCCGGTTCGCCTCCGAGTTCGTGGACCTCGTCGACACGCTGGCCGTCACCGAGGTGGTGCTCTTGGGTGCCTACCTGGCCGATGTCCCCCACACCCGCCCCGTGCCCCTCACCGGGACGGCGTTCAACCGCCAGCGGATCGCCGACATGGGGGTGCGGGCGTCCGACTACGAGGGGCCCACCGGGATGACCGGTGTCCTCCAGCAGCTCCTCACCGAGGCCGGTGTCCCGACGGTGAGCCTGTGGGCGGGTGTCCCCCACTACGTGGCCGCCCCACCCAACCCGCGCGGCACCGAGGCCGTCCTGTCCTGGCTGGCGGGGAATCTCGGGGTGGCCGTCCCGATGGACGCGTTGCGGGTGCAGTCCCGCACGTGGGTGGCGAAGGTCGACGCCGCGGCCGGCGAGGACGAGGACCTGCGCGACTACATCCAGTCCCTCGAGGACCGGATGGACGAGGAGAACGGGGTCGGTGCGGGGGTGGATCCCGAGCCCGACCGTGGGCGGGCCGCCGACGGTGAGACGATGCCGCTGGTCGACGGCGACTCGATCGCCGCCGAGTTCGAGCGCTTTCTGAGAGGGGACCGGGACGAGCCCGACACCGGCCAGGTGTGATGGCCGGGCAGAGGGGCGCAGAGGCGGGCCGTCAGGTGCCGGGGGCGAGCCCGAGCAGGGCGTCGAGGGCGATCGCGACGGAGGGTCCGGCGGACGGGTCCGACTCGTCGCCGGCCAGGGTCGCCTCCGCCCAGTCGTCGACCGCGGCCAGGGCACCAGGGGTGTCGAGGTCGTCCGCGAGACGGTCGCGCACCGCGGCGATGGTCGCTGCGGAGTCGGCGCCCGCTTCCCGCGCGATCGCACGGACCCACCTCTCGCACCGGGAGCGGGCCTCCGCGAGCAGTTCCTCCGACCATGACCGGTCCGTCCGGTAGTGCCCGGCGGCCAGCGCGAGCCGGATCACCGCCGGGTCCACCCCGTGCTCGCGCAGAGTCTTGACCCGCACGAGATTGCCCAGTGACTTGCTCATCTTGACCCCGTCGAGGCCGATCATCGCCGCGTGCACGTAGAAGCGCGCGAACGGGGAGCGGCCGGTCGCGGCCTCCGCGTGGGCGGCGGAGAACTCGTGGTGTGGGAACGCGAGATCGCTGCCCCCACCCTGGATGTCGAACTCCATTCCCAGTCTGTTGCGTGCGATGGCCGAACACTCGATGTGCCAACCCGGCCTGCCCGCTCCCCAGGGTGAGGGCCAGGACGGCTCCCCGGGCCGTGCCACCCGCCACAGCAGCGCGTCCAGTGGGTGCTCCTTCCCGGGCCGGTCCGGGTCCCCGCCGCGCTCGGCGAAGGCGTCGGCCATCCGCGCGGCGTCATACCCCGACTCGTACCCGAACTCCGGGGTGGACCGGTGTCGGTAGTAGACGTCGGGGTAGCCGTCGACCCCCGGGTCGATCGTGTAGGCGTGGCCGCCGTCGACGAGTTCGGCGACCATCTCCACGACCTCGTCGACGGTCTCCGTGGCGGCCACGTAGTCGCGTGGGGGGAGCACACGGAGCGCCTGCATGTCGGCGCGGAAGAGGTCGGTCTCGCGATCGCCGAGTTCTCTCCAGTCCACGCCGTCGCGCTCGGCGCGCTCGAACAGCGGGTCGTCGACGTCCGTGGTGTTCTGGACATAGTGGACCTCGTGCCCGGCGTCCAGGAGGAGCCGGTACACCAGGTCGAAGGTCAGGTACGTCGCGGCGTGACCGAGGTGAGTGGTGTCGTAGGGGGTGATGCCGCACACGTACATGCCCGCGACGGGCCCGGCGGACACCTCGCGGATCTCGCCACTCGCGGTGTCGAACAGTTTCAGCGGGGCGCCGTCACCGGGTACGGCGGGGACGACGGGCGGGGGCCACGAGTGCATGCGGCCGAGTCTAGATACCGCGGGATCTCAGAAGAGCGGCCAGGGTAACGGGTACCCCGGCCCCGGCGCGGGGAACACCTCTCCCTCCACCAGCGCCGCGACCCGCTCCCCCAGCGCGCCGACCTCGGCGGGCGCGAGCAGGTCTCTCAGAACGCACGCCAGGGGGCCGTCCGCGGCCAGGCCGTCGCGCACCGTCTCGAGGGCCTCGAGATCCTCCGGTGGCAGGGGCTGACCCGCCCACCCCCACAGGACGGTGCGCAGTTTGTGCTCGGTGTGGAAGGACAAGCCGTGGTCGATCGCCCAGATCTGACCGGAGGTGTCGACCAGGACGTGACCGCCCTTGCGGTCGGCGTTGTTGATGACGAGATCGAACAGCGCGATGCGGCGGAGTCGGTCGTCGAGGGCGTGCGCCACCACCACGTCCTGTCCCCCCGAACCCTGTCCGCGCAGAACCGCCACGCGGCCGGCAGGCAGCGCGTCGACGGGATGGACGTCGACCGGGTCGTGGCCGGGGATCTCGGTCCGGTCGATCTCGTCGACCCACCGTTGCGCCATCCCCGGGCCGCCCGGGCCGTGCGCCCCCACCGTCTCCGGCACCAGGTCCCACCCCAGCGCGACGGACACCGTATATGCCGCGACCTCCCGGGCCGCCAGGCTGCCGTCGGGGAAATCCGAGAGCGGCCGCTCTCCTGCCGAGGGCTTGTAGACCCAGTGTTCCCCCAGTGTGTCCACGCAGCGGTAGACCGCGTTGCTGCCCGAGGGGATCCGGTGCAGAACGGTGAGTTCGGGGCCCGGCGGGCGGGCGTTCACGGATCGACGAGGTCGGCGAGTGCCTCACCGGAACGAGGGAGGTACCCGTTGAGGCGGATGCACAGGTGTCCCGTCGTGTCGATCGGTTCGCCGCACAGCGGGCACGGGGCACGGCCGGCGGAGACCACCTTCTCGCTGCGCAGGACGAACTGCCGTGCGCGTTGCGGGCTGAGGAAGACGCGGAGTGCGTCCGGGGCGTCCTCGGCATCCGAGAGGACGACCGACTCGTCGGTGGCGGAGGGGTCCGCCGCGAGCAACTCCACGACGATCTGGCTCTTCTCCCCGTCCCAGCCCAGACCCATGGTCCCCACCTGGAACTCCGCGTCGACGGGCATCTCCAGTGGCGCGAGATCGTCCACGACACCCGCGGCCGGCGGGACGGGGACGTCGGATTTCGCGGCGATCTCGTCGAGGAGGTCACCCATCCGCTCGGAGAGGATCTGGGCCTGCTGCTTCTCGCACCGGACGGAGACGGTCCGGCCGCCGCCCGTGGCCTGGACGAAGAACACGCGCTCGCCGGGCTGGCCGATCGTGCCCACCACGAACCTCGCCGGGTCGCGGAACTCGTGGACTTCCCTGCTCATGCCGGTCGTCTCCTCGGTGCTGTGCTGTGAAGTGTACTGACGGGTGGTGCCGGGCGGTCCTGGGCGGAGGTGCGGTTCACAAGGGTACGTTCCCGCCGGGCACCGCGTCCGAGCTGGCGTCGCCCGCGGTGGCCCGGCCCACGTGTCCGGCGGGTTCCCCCCGGAGACTCGCCAGGTCCCCGCCGGTGTCGTTGACCCGGAGGACGAACGGTCGGTGAGGGGTGTAGCGGACCACCGACACCGATCCCGGTTCGACCACGATGCGCTGGAAGTGGTCGAGGTGCATTCCGTACGCGTCGGCGATCACCGACTTGATCACGTCCCCGTGGCTGCACGCCACCCAGAGGACGTCGCGGCCCGCATCCTCCGCCAGGCGTCGGTCGTGTGCCCGGACGGCCGAGACGGCGCGCGTGGCCATCTCCGCGAGGGATTCGCCCTCCGGGAAGACGGCAGAGGACGGGTGCTGCTGCACCACCGACCACATGTGCTCCGACGCGAGCTCGCTCAGGGTCCGTCCGGTCCACGACCCGTAGTCGACCTCGACCAGGCCCTCGTCCACGACCGGCTCGACCCCGAACGCGGCGGCCAACGGCTCGACCGTCTCCCTGCAGCGCATGAGCGGCGACCGGATGACGGCCTCGACGGGCAGGCCCGCCAGGCGTCGGCAGAGATCCTGTGCCTGCGCGCGGCCCGTCTCGTCGAGCGCGACCCCGGAGGTCCGGCCGGCCAGTGTGAGCGCGGTGTTGGCGGTGGAGCGGCCGTGGCGCAGGAGGATGACGGTCATGACCGCAGGTTACCGACGCCGCGCCGCATCCGTGGTGCGGTCAGGTCGCGGGGATCGTGCCGGTGGACAGCAGGACGATCACGACCAGACCGAGGATGATGCGGTAGCCGGCGAACCAGGCCAGGGAGTGCTTCTGGACGAAGCGCAGGAGCCAGGCGATGGCGATGTATCCCAGCACGAACGCGATCACCGATCCCACGACCAGCTGGATCCCGGTCGCGGACTGCCCCACGGACGGCTCGAACGCGTCGGGGAGGCTGAACAGTCCTGAGGCCAGCACCGCCGGGATGGCCAACAGGAAGGAGAACCGTGCGGCGGCTTCGCGGGACATATTGAGGAACAGGCCCGCGGAGATGGTGCCGCCCGACCGGCTGACGCCGGGGATGAGGGCCAGGCACTGGGCCAGGCCCATGACCACGGCGTCCTTGAACCTCAGACCCTCGAGGGACTGGCCGTCGACCGGTCGGTCCTGCCTTCCGACCTTCTCCGCGATCAGGAACACGAACGAGAACGCGATGAGGACGATCGCCGTGATCCAGAGATTGCGGGCCGCGTCCCGGATGAGGTCCTTGCCGAGGAACCCGATGACCGCGATGGGGATCGACCCGATGATGACGTACCACCCGAGGCGGTAGTCGGGGTCGTCGCGGTGTCCGGCGTCGAACACGCCCCGGAACCAGGCGACGACGATCCGCACGATGTCCTTGAAGAAGAACACCAGAACGGCCGCCTCCGTGCCGAGCTGGACCACCGCCGTGAACGAGGCGCCCGCGTCCGACCCGAACATCCAGGTGGAGAAGATCCGCAGGTGCCCGGAGGAGGAGACGGGCAGGAACTCCGTGATCCCCTGGATCACGGAGAGCACGACCACCTGGAGCCAGGACATGCCGTCCGCGGCGGGGGCGGCCAGGACCGTCGGGTTCACGGGCGCTGCTTTCTGTCGGGGACCGTGGGCACGGGAGCGGGTGGTCCCCGCACCGCCGTGAGGGTAGTCGCCCGGACCTGGACGGAGGCTGAGGACCCGCGTGAGGGACACTGTGGTCACGTCGAAAGGAACACCGTGCCCCTTCGTGCCCACCGCCGCACCGCGGTCGCCGCCGCCGTCCTCTGCCTCGTCGTCGGGCTCGCCGGTTGCGCGTCGACCACCGGCCAACTGGAGGACTACACCGGGATCGAACAGGGCAACGCCAGCCCGGCCTCCGCGCCGTCGACCGCCGACCCCGAGGGTGGCGAGGTCGTCCCGGCGCCGGGTTCCGTGTCCGCACTGGTCGCCGTGGGCGACCGGGTGCTGGCACAGGTCGACGGACCACCGGCCCTGGAGATCGCCCGGGTGGAGGGCACCCGGTGGATCCCGGAGGCGACCGTCGAGCTGCCCGCGGACGCGGGGACCGCCACCGCCGCGCTCGACGGGACGGTCCTTGTGCCCTACGGCGACGGCGTCGTCGTCGTCTCACCGGACGGTGACTCGCGCGAGATCGCGGGGCTCGGACCCGTCACCGCGGCGGCCGTGACCACCGACGGTCGCCTCCTCACGGGCGCCCCGGGTGGCGAGGTGGTGGTCCGTGACTCCGACGGGGCCGAGCAGCATCGCGTCCGGGGCCTGACGTCGGTCGATCGGATCAGCGTGGCCCGGGACGGTTCGGTCACGGCGTTCAGCCGACCGGACACCGTCATCGCGAGCATCGATCTGGACGAGTCCGGGGCCGGGCCGCTCTTGCGCGCCGGCAGAGGAGCCGGGATGCTCGGCGAATACGGGGACGTCACCATCGTCGCCAGCGACACCGTGGGGGACACACTGCTGGTCTACTCGACCTCGCCGATCCGGCTCCATCAGCAGTTCCCGGTCGCGGCCGCACCCTGGGCGGTGGCCGGGGACCCCACCCGGGACGTCGTCTGGGTCACCTCCACCGGGACCAACACCATCCAGGCGTACGATCTCGGCGACGGGACAGGAGTACGGCGGGCTGAGATCGCGACGGTGCGCCAACCCGATTCCCTGGTGGTCACCGAGTCCGGGACGGTGGTCGTCGGATCCGCCGACGGTGCGGGACTGCACCTGGTGCGGCCGGAGCTCCCGGAGCCGTCGAGCTGATCGAAGGACCACCCACGTCCCATCGAGGAGGACCGTGTACTCGCTGATGAAGAGTGTGCTGTTCCGCTTTCCCGCGGAACGGATCCACCACCTGGTCTTCGGCTTTCTCAAGCTGTTGACCCTGGTTCCGCCGCTGGGCTCGCTCGTGCGCCGGGTCCTCGGCGTCCGGGATCCGGTCCTGGCCCAGGATGTCCTGGGGCGCCGGTTCCCCGGGCCGCTCGGGCTCGCCGCCGGCTTCGACAAGAACGCCGCGGCCGTCGACTCGTGGGGGGCGATCGGGTTCGGGTTCAGCGAGGTGGGCACGGTCACCGCGTCACCCCAGCCCGGGAACCCGGCGCCCCGTCTGTTCCGGCTGCCCGAGGACCGGGCGATCCTCAACCGGATGGGGTTCAACAACCATGGCGCGGGCAACGCGGCCAACAATTTGCGCAGGCGCCGCAGCAGCGACCCCGTGGGGATCAACATCGGAAAGACCAAGGTGGTGCCCGCGGAGGATGCGGTCCGGGACTACGTGGCGTCCGCCAGCATGCTCACCGGGCTGGCCGACTACATGGTGGTCAACGTCAGCTCCCCCAACACCCCCGGCCTCAGGGATCTCCAGGCGGTCGACTCGCTTCGCCCCATCCTCACCGCGGTCCGTGACGTGGCGACGATCCCCGTGTTGGTCAAGATCGCGCCCGACCTGGACGACGACGACATCGACGCGGTCACCGACCTCGTCGTGGAGCTCGGGCTCGCGGGCATCGTCGCCACCAACACCACCGTCTCCCGCGACGGGCTCAGGACACCGGCTGACCTCGTGGAGGCGATGGGGGCGGGAGGGATCTCGGGGGCGCCCGTCGCGGCCCGGTCCCGCGAGGTGCTCGCCCGGATCCACCGGCGGGCCGGTGACCGGCTCGTCCTCATCTCGGTGGGCGGTGTCGAGACGCCGGAGGATGTGTGGGAACGCATCACCCACGGCGCCCACCTCGTCCAGACCTACACGGGCTTCGTCTTCACCGGCCCCGGGCTGATCCGGGGAACCAACAAGGTGGTCGCGCGACGGCTCCGCCAGGGTGGGTTCACCTCGCTGGCGGAGGCCGTCGGCTCCGCGGTCGACTGACCCTACTGCTCGAAGACCGCCGTGGTGGTACCGCGGGCCAGGCCCTGGCCGAAGAGGTTGAACCCGACGAAGGCGCAGGAGGCGTCCTCCCCCAGGTCGATCCGGTCACCGACGGCGTGGACGGCGAGGATGTAGCGGTGCGGACCGTGGCCCTCCGGCGGGGCCGCGCCCACGAACCCCTTGAACCCCGCGTCGTTGCGGACCACCACGGCCCCCTCGGGGAGCCCCGAGGTGTCCTCCCCCGTGCACGCCCCCTCCGGCAGCGAGGTCACGTCGGCCGGGATGTTCGCCACCGACCAGTGCCAGAACCCCGAGGCCGTCGGCGCGTCGGGATCGAACACGGTGACCACGTAGGTCCGGGTACCCTCCGGTCCGGCGCTCCAGCTCACCTGAGGCGACTTGTCCTCGCCTCCCTCCACGCCCATCTTCCCGCCGAGCTGCGCGGGCGAGAGGCTGGCCCACTCGTCGAAGGACTCGCTCGTCACCTCGAGAGCGGGGAGATCCGGAAGGGCGTCGTAGGGGTTCGGCACACGGAAGTCGGTCATCGTCATCCTCCTGGGTCGGACGGTGCGGGGAGGAGTCCCCGGCCGGTCACGTCCTTGTCTACCAGCGATGACCGGACGGCGTCGGGTGGGAGTGGGGTCCGATTTGGCCCCCGGTTCGCGCATCGGCTAGTGTCATTCCTCGCACGACCAAGCCGGGTACGAACCGGTGCAGGTCACCAGTGTGCGAGCGCGAGTGGCGGAATGGCAGACGCGCTAGCTTGAGGTGCTAGTGTCCTATTAACGGACGTGGGGGTTCAAGTCCCCCCTCGCGCACACTGTGTCGAGACAGTAGAAGTGGCCCCGGATCCGTGAGGATCCGGGGCCCACTTGTTTTCCCGGGAGGTCTCCCGATGGCCCGCACACCGCCGACCCCGGTCCGTCGAATGCTGGGAGCGGCCGCCGGACGGGCGACGGACACGCTGGGGTCGCTGATCGGCGCCGCCGCTCGCGCCGTGGACCGGCGACTCGACGCCCTCGGGCTGGCTCCCCCGCCGCTCGACCTGCCCTCCGGGGTCCGCGACGACCTTCGCGCGTTCTTCGGCCACACCATCGACCCGTCGGAGGTGACGATCCGTCGGGGCCACGTGCCCGGAGTGCCCCACCCGCGGGCGTTCGCCCTTCCGGGCCTGATCTATCTGGGCGTCGACGCCGGGATCGTGCGCGCGGGCGGCGGGGGCGACCAGCAACTCAGGGCCACACCGACGCTTGTGCACGAACTGGTCCACGTCTGGCAGGGCCGGGTCGTCGGACCCCGGTACGTGGTCGTCGCGCTCGTCGAGCAGGCGCTGATGGGGCGCCGGGCCTACGACTGGCGCGCGGTCCTCGACCGGGCTTCCCACGACCGGGCTCCACTGGACCGAGTCCCGTGGATGTTCCCGGTGGAGGCCCACGCCCAGCTGGTCTGCGATGCCTACGCCCGCCGCCACGGGTTCACCCGACTCCCCGTTGACGCGGGGCACGACCGGGAGCCGCGAGCCGTGGAGGAGGTGCTCGCCGGGCTCAGGGCAGGTCGCGCGCCCACCCTGCGGGCGCGAGCGGTTTAGGGACCGGCGGCCTCGTCGTCGTACCGTGTCCTGGTGACAGGCATCGATCCGGACGACCTCGAGACCTTCCAGCGCGTCCTCGACCAGGCTGCGGCGCTCGGGGAGGACCACCCCGATTCCATCCGTGTACAGCGCTCGGTCGGCCACATGTTCAAGCTGCTCAAGAAGTCTCGCCGCAACGAGGTCCGGCGCGCCCGGCAGGAGGCGGACAAGGCGGTCATCGAGGCCACCGCGACCGGTTCGCCCACCCGGATCGATGACGAGACGGCGGGGATCCGCCTGGTCTCGAACACTCCGGGAGCCGTGGCCGGGCACCTGCAGCGCGCGGTGGCCTGTTACGTCTGCAAGCAGCTCTACACGCAGGTCGACGCCTTCTACCACCAACTGTGCCCGGAGTGCGCGGCGGCCAACCGCGCGAGGCGGGACCCGGACATGGACCTGACCGGACGGCGGGCCCTGCTCACCGGGGGGCGCGCGAAGATCGGCATGTACATCGCTCTCATGCTGCTGCGGGCGGGGGCTCACGTGACCATCACGACCCGGTTCCCCCGCGACGCCGTCCGACGGTTCGCCTCGATGCCCGACCACGCGGACTGGGCCGACAGGGTCCACGTGATCGGTGTGGACCTGCGCGATCCCGCCCAGGTCGTGGCGCTGGCCGACGAGGTCGCCGCCGCCGGTCCGCTGGATATCCTCATCAACAACGCCGCCCAGACGGTGCGCCGCTCCCCCGGGTCGTACTCCGGACTCGTGGACGGCGAGTCCGCGCCCCTCACCGGACGGGCCAACGACATCCCCATGATCACGATGGGCTGCACCTCGGAGCTGCACCCGGCCGCGTTGATGGGCGGCGAATCCGCGCTCATCGGCACCGATGAGGCCGAACGCGAGGCCGGACACATCGCCGAGCAGGCGCTCCTGGCAGGGTCGGCGTCCCTGGACCGGGTCGCCGCCGGCACCGCAATCGACGCCGGCGGGCTGCTGCCGGACGTGGTCGACCACAACAGCTGGGTGGCGACGGTCGAGCAGGTGGAGCCCATGGAGATGCTCGAGGTGCAGCTGTGCAACTCGGTCGCGCCGTTCATCCTGGTCTCGCGCCTGCGGCCCGCACTGGCGGCGTCGGGCGCCCGCCGCAAGTACGTCGTCAACGTCTCCGCCATGGAGGGGCAGTTCTCCCGTCGCTACAAGGGTGCCGGCCACCCGCACACCAACATGGCCAAGGCCGGCCTGAACATGCTCACCCGCACCTCCGCCGAGGAGATGTTCACCGAGCACGGCATCCTCATGACCGCCGTGGACACCGGGTGGATCACCGATGAGCGGCCGCACACGACCAAGGTCCGGCTGCACGAGGAGGGCTTCCACGCGCCTCTCGACCTGGTGGACGGGGCGGCGCGCGTGGTCGACCCGATCGTGCGCGGCGAGGCCGGCGAGGACCTCTACGGGTGTTTTCTCAAGGACTTCCGCCCCAGCCCGTGGTGAGTGGTCCGGACACCGGGCGGCCCGGACGATAGGCGGACCGGACAATAGGATCGTCGGCATGGACTCACCCACCTCGGCGGCCGTGCACCTCATTCTGACCACCGAGCTCCTGCCCGCGCTGCGCGCAGTGGTGACCGAACTCGGCGGGGACGGCCCGGGCACCCTGGTCCATTCGCGGCCCACGGCGGTGGGTTCGGCGCATCCGACCAACTCCGCAGCCGCGACGGTCCGTCATCTCTGCGGGGTCCTCACCTCATGGGGAGCGGCGTGCCTCGGGGGCGAGGAGGTCCGCCGACACCGGGAATCGGAGTTCGCGTACGACGGGCCGGTCGAGCCCGAACTCGACAGGCTGTCCGCACTGGCCGACCGGGTCCCGGACTGGACCACGGCGGCTCTGCGACGGGGCGACCTCGCTCACCCCGCGGGTACGGCGTTCCCGGTGGAACGGGCCCGTGCTGCCGGCACCCTGACCGTGGAGTGGGTGCTGGCGCACATCCTTCACGACGTCGCCACCCACCTCGGTCACCTGGAGGTCACCCGCGACGTCCTGCTGTCCGCCGGCTCCCGGTGAGCTCCTCACGCACCGGGGTTGACTCCGAGCGGAGCGGCCGGATCCCGGTCCTTCTCGACTGCGACCCGGGGATCGACGACGCCCTGGCGATCGCCTATCTGGTCGCCGAGCACCGAGCCGGGTCGATCGACCTGGCCGGGCTCGTGTGCACGGCCGGGAACGTCGGCATCGAGGACACGGTCCGTAACGCCCTGGTCTGGCTGGACCTGGCGGGCGCTCCCCCGGTCCCCGTGGCGGCCGGGGCCGCCGGTGCGACGGTCGTGCCCCACGCGTTCACGCCCGAGACCCACGGCCCCCGCGGTGCGGGACACGCGGGGCTGCCGACGACGACGAGGGTTCCGGATCCGCGGACCGGGGCCCGACTCTGGGTGGACGCGGCTCGCGCTGCTCCGGGTGATCTGGTGGGGATCGTGACCGGTCCCTCGTCCACTCTCGCCCACGCGCTGGAGCTCGAGCCCGCGCTCCCGCGGTTGCTGCGTCGGCTGGTGGTGATGGGCGGGTCCTTCCGCGGACACCCGGGTAACACCACGCCGGTGAGCGAGTGGAACGTCGACGTGGACCCCGAGGCCGCCGACCGGGTGTGCCAGTCGTGGGAGGCGGCCCGGTCCGCGGACCCGGCGGTGCCGCCCGTGAGGTGGTGCGGACTCGATCTGACCGAGCGCGCGGTGTGGACCCCGGAGCACTCCGAGCGGCTCCTGGAGGCCTCCGGGACCCCGCTGGCCAGACATCTGGTCGACGCGCTGCGCTTCTACTTCGAGTTCCACGAGTCCGTGGGCGAGGGCTATCTGGCGCAGGTGCATGATCCCCTGGTGGCCTGGCTGGCGCTGCACCCCGAGGCGGCCGTGACCGAACCCGTCCATCTGCGTGTCGAGTGCGCGGGAGAGCACACCCGGGGGATGACGGTCGAGGACCGCCGTGGCCACCGCGGGCGGCCGGCGAACGCCGAGCTCGTGGTGGATCTCTCCGTTCCGGGTGGTGCGGGTGCGGTGCTCGAGGAGGTCACCGTCTCGATCGCGGGCCTACGCTGAGATGACCTCCACCAGTGCGATCCTGTGTCACGGCCACCACCTGAGAGCGGTCGACCACCCCTGGGGTCGCCGGGTGGAACCGGTGCTAATCTCGTCCGGATGCCCTGACGGCGGCACCGCCGTCGCCGGACGACGGACCGTCGTCTCACGTGAAGTAACCCCAGGAGAGTCCATGAGGCCTGTCGCCGCCGTCGCCCTCGCTGGTGGAGCTGTCGCGGCCGGATTCGCCGCGCGACGCCTCGCGCACCCCGTCCGGCCGACGGCGGCGGCTCCGGCCCCGGTCGACGCGCCCGACACCGCCGCTCCCGCCACCGCGGCTCCCGCCACCGCCGCTCCCGACACCGCCGCTTTCGAGACCTCCGCAGCCGAGGCGACCGGCGAGCAGCAGACGCGGCTCGCCGGTGCGCGCGGTCACCTCCCCGCACTCGAGGGTCTTCGCGGCCTCGCGGCGATCGGCATCATCACCACCCACGTCGCGTTCGTGACCCGGATGTCTTACGGGACGCCGGTGCGCCGCCTCTACGGCCGGTTGGACATGCTGGTCGCGGTGTTCTTCGCCAAGACCGGCTTTCTCCTGTGGCGCGCACACTCCGACCACGCCCGCCGCGACCGGCCGGGAACGGCCCGGGCGGTGATCCCGTACCTGCGGGCCCGGTTCGTGCGGATCATGCCCGCCTACACGGTGCTCGTCGCCATCGCGATGGTGCTCCTGCCCCAGAACAGGGTCAACGGCCCCGTGGTCTGGCTGCGCAACCTCACCCTGACGCAGATCTACCAGAGGAAGTTCCTCGTCTCCGGGCTGACCCACGCCTGGTCACTCGCGGTCGAGATGGCCTACTACCTGGCGCTCCCGGCGCTGTGGACCGGGATGAAGAACCTGCGCGGCGACCGGGCCCGATTGCGGCTGCCCGTCGTCGGCGCCTTCGGGCTCTCCGGCCTGCTGTTCCCGCTGATCCCCTGGCAGCGGCTGCGACTCCTGCCCAGGGGCGTCAACGACCAGATCCTGCCGCCGTCGTTCTCCGCCTGGTTCGGCTCCGGGATGCTGCTGGCCGAGCTGGCCACCGCCCGCCCGGGACTGCTCGCCCGACTGAGCCGGGCACCCTACGCGAGGTGGGGTTGGTGGACGGCCGGCGCCGGGGCGCTGCTCGCCACCACGTCGACCCGCTGGTTCTCCGAGGGCTTCCGCCATCCGAGCGGCCGTGAGTACGCCGCGCGCAACGGACTCACCGCCGCGATGGCGTTCTTCTTCCTCGGACCGGTGATCCTCGCCCCGGCGGGGACGCGCTTCCGCGTCCTGGAATCGGCACCCCTGCAGGCGATCGGTCGCTGGTCGTACGGCATCTTCCTCTGGCACCTGATCGTGCTGCACTACGCGTTTCCGCTCACCCGCACCTCGCTGTGGACCCGGCGGATGGGCGTGATCTGGCCCGTGACCGTGGCCGGGTCGATCGCCGTGGGCGCGGCCAGCTACCGGTTCATCGAGGAGCCGGCGCGAAAGCTCCTCTCCCCGCACGCCTGAACTCCGCGCCCGGTTCTCGTAGGGTGAGCCCACGACCGCCGACAGGCGCGCGGTCACGACGAAGGAGAACAGCCATGGGTTACATCGGCGGCGGAGTGGTCCTTGTGGTGATCGGCGCGATACTCATGTACGCGGTCGAGGTCACTATTCCCGGAATCGACTCGAACACCCTCGCGGTGATCCTCATGGTGGCCGGTGTGGTGCTCTTCGTGATCGGTCTCCTCTTCGCGATGCGCTCCCGGGGGCGCCGGGTTCCGGACGAGCGGTACTGAGCCCGAGGACATCCCCTGCGCGGACGCTCCGGGAGCGGAATCCGCCAGAGCGCGGAGATTTCTTTTCGCGGTCCTGTCGATCTCCCGGCGCCCGTTCGTCATCATGGTGTCGGCGCTCTCGCGGCCGACTTCCACCACGATCGGTCAGGAGATCGACATGAAGTACGTACTACTGCTCTTCGCAGACCTAGATGCCGCCCGCTGCGGCGAGGATTCGGCCACCGGTGCGGACGAGGGACCCGGCGTCGAGGAATTCATGGCCTTCGATGCAGAGCTGGAGAAGGCCGGGGTGCTCGCCGGTGGGTTCGCCCTGGAGGATCCGGACACGGGGGTCATCGTCTCGCTCCCGCCGGGCGCGACCGAACCCGTCGTGACGGCGGGGCCGTTCGCCGAGAGCCGGGAGTTCGTCGGCGGGACCATCATCATCGACGTCCCCGATATCGACGAGGCACTGTCGTGGGCGGCCCGGTGTCCCGGGGTCCACGGCGGGCGGGTCGAGGTCCGCGCCATCGCGGAGTTCTAGATGCACGTCCGTGTGCCCCGGGGAGGAGGAGCGGGGGCCCACCCGTGACCTCCCCGGGGTCCGCGGCGTCCGACGCGCTGGCCGGGATCAGGCGTGAGGAGCGGTCCCGGCTGCTGGCGGCGCTGGTGTCCCGGTTCGGAGACCTCGAGCTCGCCGAGGACGCCGCGCAGGACGCTCTCACCGCAGCCCTGGAGACGTGGCCGAGAACCGGCGTCCCCCACACCCCGCTGGCCTGGCTGATGACCACCGCGACCCGCAAGGCGATCGACCGGCTCAGGCGGGAGAAGGCCTTGACGGAGCGGCTGGCGAGGTTGCGGGTGGAGCAGGAGAGGCGGCCCCCGCCGCCGCCGAGCGTGTCACCCGTGGATCCGGACGAGATCCCCGACGAGCGGCTCGAGTTGTTCTTCGCCTGCTGCCATCCGACCCTCGGAATCGAGGAACAGATCGCGTTGACCCTGCGGTGCCTGGCCGGACTGACCACGGTCGAGATCGCCCAGGCCTTCCTCGTCCCGGTCCCCACGATGCAGCAGCGCCTGGTACGGGCGAAGAAACGCATGCGGGTGACCCGGATCCCGGTCCGCGTACCGGAGGCCGCTGACCTCCCCCGGCGCCTACCGGCGGTTCTCGCGGTGATCTACCTGATCTACACGGAGGGCTACGCGGCGACGGCGGGAGCGGATCATGTGCGCACCGAACTCACCTCGGAGGCGATCCGCCTCGGACGCATCGTCCACCGCCTGATGGCGGGCCAGAGCGAGGTGGCGGGCCTGCTCGCGTTGATGCTGCTCACCGAGGCGCGGACGCCGGCGCGGATGGACCGCGACGGGATGCCGGTCCCCCTCTCGGACCAGGATCGCAGCAGATGGGACCGGCTCCTCGTCGAGGAGGGGCTCGCCCTGGCACGGACCGCTGCCGCGGGAGGTCCGGGCCGGTACAGCGTCCAGGCGGCGATCGCCGCACTCCACGCCGAGGCCGAGGACGTCGACTCGACCGACTGGGCCCAGATCGTGCTGCTCTACGACGTCCTGCTGAGGCTCTCCCCCGGGCCGGCCGTGCGGGTGGCCAGAGCGGTCGCTGTGGGGCGCAGGGACGGGCCCCACGCGGGTCTGGTGGCACTCGACGCATTGTCCCCGGATCCGGGACTGCGGGAGCACCACCCGTTCCACGAGGCCCGTGCGGTCACGCTGGAACTCCTCGGCCGGAGCGAGGACGCGCGCCTGGCCTGGGCCCGGGCCTTCGAGCTGTCGAGGAACGAGGTCGAGCGTGCCTATCTGACCCGCCGGTGGTGGGAGGCGTAGCCGGCCGGGCGCCGAGTGCGCCGCTCGGGTCACTCGCTACGAGTGACCCGAGCGCTCTGAGTGCTCCGAGCGCTGCGAATCGAAGGCGTCGATGATGGCCTGGGCCGCGAGAGCCGCCGTCAGCGTCCCTTCGCTGACGCGTCGCTCGACATCGGCCGTGACCCGCCTCACCTCCGGGTCGGCCGCCAGTCGCGCCATGAGCGTGTCGTGCACCATCGACCGGGTCCACTCGACCTGTTGGCGGGCGCGACGGGCCTCGACCTCGCCGATCTCCCCCATCGTGTCCTGGTGGGATCGCACGGCGTCCCAGAAGTCGTCCAGACCCTCGCCCTCGAGCCCCGACATGGTCAGGACCGGCACCTTCCACACCGAGTCCGCCGGTCGCACGAGCCGCAGCGCCGCGCCGAGTTCACGCGCGGCGCGCCGGGCGTCCTTGACGTGGGGGCCGTCGGCCTTGTTCACGGCGACCACGTCCGCCAGCTCCAGCACACCCTTCTTGATGCCCTGGAGCTGGTCCCCGGTGCGGGCGAGGGTGAGGAACGTGAAACAGTCGACCATCCCGGCGACGGTGACCTCGGACTGGCCCACCCCGACGGTCTCGACGAGGATCACGTCGAATCCCGCGGCCTCGAGGAGGACCATCGTCTCCCGGGTGGCCTTGGCCACGCCCCCGAGAGTCCCGGAGGTCGGTGAGGGCCGGATGTAGGCGCGGGGTTCCGTGGCGAGCGTCGCCATCCGGGTCTTGTCGCCGAGGATCGAACCGCCGGTGCGCGTCGAGGACGGGTCGACGGCGAGCACCGCGACCTTGTATCCCTTCTCCACCAGATACAGCCCGAACGACTCGATGAACGTCGACTTGCCCACGCCCGGTACCCCGGTGATCCCGATGCGCAGGGCGCCCCCGGCATGCGGCAGAGCTCCCAGCAGCAGTTCCTGCGCCTTTTCCCGGTGCGCGGGATTCGAGGACTCCAGCAGCGTGATGGCGCGCGCGAGCACGGGGCGGTCGTCGTGGAGCACTCCCTCGAGGAGGGCCCCCACATCGATCTCCCGGCGCGGCCGCGCGCCCGTCGCCGAGGGGACCGGACCGCGGACCGCACCTGTGCCGAGAGTCGTCGACAGGCTGCCCGAGGTATTGCCCGAGCCCGCGGGATCCGGACCGGAACCGAGGCGGTTCAGGACTCGGCCCCCGCGGAGGCCAGCTCGTGTCCGAGCTCCCGGGCGAGTGCCTCGAGCAACTCGATGGCCGCGTCCGAGATCACGGTTCCGGGCGGATAGATGGCGGTCGCACCGGCGTCGTAGAGCTCCTGGAAATCTCCGGGCGGGATGACGCCTCCTACGGTGACCATGATGTCGTCGCGTCCCACCTCGGCGAGCGCCTCCCGCAACGCCGGGACCAGGGTGAGGTGACCGGCGGCCAGCGACGACACGCCGACCACATGCACATCGGCGTCCGCGGCCTGTCGGGCGACCTCGTCCGGGGTCTGGAACAGCGGACCCATGTCGACGTCGAAACCGAGGTCCGCGAACGCGGTCCCCACGACCTTCTGGCCGCGGTCGTGGCCGTCCTGGCCCATCTTGGCCAGCAGGATGCGGGGCCTGCGACCCTCCAGCTCGGAGAACTCCTCGGCCATCTTCATGGCCCTGGTGACGTTGTCCACGGCGCCCTCCTTCGAGACCTCCTGCCGGTAGACGCCGGACAGCGTCTTGATCTCGGCTTTGTGTCGACCGTAGACCTCCTCGAGCGCGTCCGAGATCTCGCCGATGGTCGCGTGGGCGCGGGCGGCGTCGATGGCGAGCGCCATGAGATTGTTCTCCAGTCCGCTCCCGGCTCCCCCGGCCGCCGCCTCGGTGAGCCTGGCGAGCGCCGCCTGACACGCGGACTCGTCGCGTTCCGCACGGAGCTTGTCCAGCTTCGCGAGCTGCTCTGCGCGCACGCGCGAGTTCTCGACCTTGAGGACCTCGATCTCCTGGTCCTCGGTCACGACGTACTTGTTGACCCCGATGACCGGTTGGCGCCCGGAGTCGATCCGCGCCTGGGTGCGGGCCGCGGCCTCCTCGATGCGCAGCTTCGGGATCCCCTCGCCGATGGCCTGCGCCATCCCTCCCGCCTCCTCGATCTCGATCAGATGCAGGCGGGCCTTGTCGGCGAGCTGAGCGGTGAGCCACTCGATGTAGTACGACCCGGCCCAGGGGTCGATCGGGCGGGTCGTGGCCGACTCCTGCTGGAGCAGGAGCTGGGTGTTGCGCGCGATGCGCGCCGAGAAGTCGGTGGGCAGGGCCAGCGCCTCGTCCAGTGCGTTGGTGTGCAACGACTGCGTGTGCCCCTGCGTCGAGGCCATGGCCTCGATGCACGTGCGGGCCACGTTGTTGAACACGTCCTGGGCGGTGAGCGACCACCCGGAGGTCTGGGAATGGGTACGCAGCGACTTGGACTTCTCGTTCTTCGGCCCGAACTTCTCCACCAGTTCGCTCCACAGCAGACGGCCGGCCCGGAGTTTGGCGATCTCCATGGAGAAGTTCATCCCGATCGCCCAGAAGAAGGACAACCGGGGTGCGAACTTGTCGATCTCCAGCCCGGCGTCCAACCCGGCACGCAGGTACTCGACGCCGTCCGCGAGCGTGTACGCGAGCTCCAGGTCCGCCGTCGCGCCGGCCTCCTGGATGTGGTATCCGGAGATCGAGATCGAGTTGAACCTGGGCATCTTGCGGGAGGTGTAGGCGAAGATGTCCGAGATGATCCGCATCGAGGGCGTGGGCGGATAAATGTAGGTGTTGCGGACCATGAACTCCTTGAGGATGTCGTTCTGGATGGTCCCCGCCAGTTGCTCCGGCGCCACCCCCTGCTCCTCGGCCGCCACCACGTACAACGCGAGGATCGGCAGGACGGCCCCGTTCATGGTCATCGACACGGAGACGGCGGACAGGTCGATGCCGTCGAACAGCTCCCGCATGTCGAGGATCGAGTCGATCGCCACGCCCGCCATCCCGACGTCGCCGGCGACGCGGGGGTGGTCGGAGTCGTACCCGCGGTGGGTGGCCAGGTCGAACGCCACCGACAGGCCCTTCTGGCCCGCCGCGAGGTTGCGGCGGTAGAAGGCGTTGGACTCGGCCGCGGTGGAGAAGCCGGCGTACTGCCGGATCGTCCACGGCTGGTTGACGTACATGGACGGGTACGGGCCGCGGAGGAACGGCGCCGCTCCCGGGACGGTGTCCAGAGGGAAGGGGGTCACCCTCTCGCCGTCGTCGGTCGGGGCGTCGCCCGCCTCGACCGCGTCACGGTCCGCCTTGGTGAACACCCGCTTGACGTCGATACCTTCCGGGGTCTCCCACCGCGGGCCGGCGTCGACGTCCCGGTCGACACCGCCGACGGCGTGGTGGTCGACGGCGGTCTCGACACCGTCCGGTAGTGGAGCACCCTCGCTGGTCTCGCGTAGCGGGGCGATGCTGAAATCGGGGAAGACGGTCATCTCACTTCACTCCCAGCTGGTCGAGGAGGGTGGTCAGGGCGGCGACGGCGTCGATCCCGGTGGCGAGGTACCCGTCCGGCCGGTCGGTGGCCTCGGCGGGGAAACCCTTCTCGGCGCCGGCGAGGTAAACCGTTCCCACACCCGCCTCACGCAGCGCACGGACGGCGTCCGGGCCCTCGGTGGCGTAGCGCTTGTCGGCACCGCAGAGGACGGCGATGTCCTCTGTCTCCCGGACGCCGGCGTACTGGTCTGCCGCGGTCGCCAGGGGGTTCCGGGCGTCGATGCCGCCGGCCGCGAGCAGGTTGGCGACAAAGGTCACCCGGCCCGTGGTCTCGGCCATCGGGCCGAGCCCCGCGAGCAGGACCGTCGGTCGGGCCCCGGTGGACTCCAGGTGTGCGTCCGAGCGATCACGCAGCGCTTCGAAGTCGCGGCCGTACCGGTAGTCCTCCCCGCCCCGACGCGTGGCGTCGAGTGGTGGCTCGGCGAGGTTCGGGAACTCGGAGACCCCGGTGACGGGTGCCGTGCGGTGAGCGATGTCGGCATCACGGGCCTGGCGGACACGGGCGATGGCGTCGGCGACGCTTCCGGAGGTGATCGCGGCCGTGAGCCCGCCTTCGGACTCGACGGTCTGGAACGCGGACCATGCCGCCTCGGCGAGCGAGTCGGTGAGTGACTCGACGTACCACGATCCGCCGGCCGGGTCGACCACGTGCCCCAGGTGCGACTCCTCGAGCAGCAGCAGTTGGGTGTTACGAGCGATCCGCTCGGCGAAGGCCGGGGAGGTGCCCTCCAGTCCCCCCGGTAGGGAGGCGTCGAACGGCAGGACGGTCACGGAGGTGGCGCCGCCGACCCCGGCACCGAACGAGGCGAGAGTGGTCCGCAGCATGTTCACCCAGGGGTCACGCCGCGACATCATGGCCGCGGAGGTCACGGCGTGCTGGGGCGCGTCGCCGGCCTCGGGCGCGCCCAGCAGTTCCGCGACGCGGGCCCACATCAGACGCCCGGCACGGAACTTGGCGATCGAGGCGAACTGGTCGTCGGTGGCGGCCAGCCGGAACGAGATCTGGCGGAGGGCGAGGTCGACGTCGAGCCCCGACGAGACCAGTGCGCGCACGTACTCCAGGCCCGCCGCCGTGGCGTAGGCGAGTTCCTGGGCGTCCCCGGCGCCGTCGGCGTGGAAGACCGTGCCGTCGGCCACGAAGGTACGGACGGTCTCCTCCCGCTCGGTCACGCGTGTGGCCAGGGAGACCGCCGCGCCGAGGTCGATCGATCGCGACGACCCTCCGTCGGCGTACGCGGCGGTGACCGGATCCGCGCCCAGGTCGGCGATGATCGCGGACCGGTCGGTCACCCCGTCGCCCTGGGTCCTGCGCTGGTCGAGCAATCCGAGGAACGCGTCGGTGACCTCGACGAGGTCGGCACCGGCGTCGAACGTCACCGGGGCGAGGTCGAGGTAGACGTCCTTGAGGACGGCACCCACCTGGGAGGCGGGCACCCGCAACCAGAGGGCGGACGCCCCCTGGCCGAGGAGGTCCAGGACGGCGGTGTTGACGTCGCTCGGATCGCCGTGGGCGTCGACCCGGACGCACACGTGCCAACCGTTGTCCGGCAACCCTGACCGGTCCCCTCCTCGTACGAACGGGAACGAGCCCGGCGCGGAGCGCTCAGACGTCTCGTCGGCGCGCGTGTAGAGGGGGTTCACCTCGATCCCGTCCCGGGTGGTGGCCACGAGGGCGCGCCACGCGTCCTCCGGCATCTCGGACGGATCCTTGCGGGCGGCCTTCGCGAGGACGGCTCCCACAGAGGCGTACCAGGACTGAAGGTCGGGGCCTGTGGTCGGACTGGACACCGGTACCTCGTTCTCTTGTGGAGTGAAGGGGGTCACCTCGGACTCTAATGCAGCATCTTCGCCCGCCGGAACGTGACCGTGTGTGCGGGGTCACCGATGCGGGTACGACGGAACCCGGGGATTAGAGTCGACGCGTGCGAGGACGGGTGGCGGGGTGGGCGGCGGTCGTCCTGCTCCTGGTGTTGCTTGCCACCGTCATCCCGACCCCTGGCCTGGAGCAACTACGTGACTGGGCGGAACAGCTGGGACCGTGGTTCCCGGTCGCGTTCTTCACCGCTTACGCACTCGTCACGGTGGGCCCGATCCCCCGGTCGACCTTCACGTACTCGGCCGCGGTGCTCTTCACCCCCGCCGTCGCGATTCCTGCGTCGTTGGTGGCCTCCGGGATAGCGGCCTCGCTGGCGTTCGTCGGGGTCCGCCGGCTTGGCCACCGCCGCACCGCCTCATTGCGCTCTGACCCCCGCATCGCCGCGGTGGACGCACGTCTCCGACGGCGCGGATGGCTCTCCGTCGGGAGCCTGAGGTTGGTCCCGGCGGTGCCGTTCTCCGTACTCAACTACGCGGCCGCCCTCACCTCGATCCCGTTCCGTCAGTTCCTTGTCGCGACGGTCCTCGGCAGTGCTCCGGGGACGGTCGCGGCGGTCCTGCTGGGGCACTCCCTCACCGAGGGCGACGGAACCGCCGCACTGTGGGCGACCGTCGCGTTCGCCGCGGTGGGGCTGGTCGGCATGATCCTCGACGCCCGCCTGCCCGTTCGGGGCGACGACGAGACCGAACCGGGGAACGACACCCTGCCGGGGAGCGACACCGCGACGCGGTGACCCGCCCCGGGGCGATCAGGCGGGCTCGGTGACGAAGTCCACCAACCGCTCGACCGCCCCGAGCAGGGCCGGTTCGATGTCGCGGTAGGAGCTCACCGCCGCCAGGACCCGCCGGAAGCCGTCCGCGGGTTCCCCCCAGCCCAGACGGTCACAGATGCCCGTCTTCCAGTCCTCCCCCCGCGGGACCACGGGCCACGTGTGGATACCCACGGCCCGGGGCTTGACCGCCTGCCAGATGTCGACATAGGGGTGGCCGGTCACCAGCACGTCGTCCCCGAGCCCGGCCACGATGCGCGATTCCTTGCTGCCCTGCACCAGGTGGTCGACCAGGACACCCAGGCGCGCCTGCGGCGTCGGCCCGAACTCCGCCACCAGCGCGGGCAGGTCGTCGATCCCGTGGAGCGGTTCCACGACGATCCCTTCTACACGCAGGTCGTGGCCCCAGATCCTCTCGACGAGGGCTGCGTCGTGGATTCCCTCGACCCAGATGCGGCCCGCGCGCGCGGTCCTGGCACGCAGGCCCTCGACCTTCCGGGACCCGGACGCGGTGACCTTCGGACCCGCCTTCACGACCGGCCCGGGCCGCCGCAGCGTGACCGGTGAGCCGTCGATGAGGAAGGCCGAGGGGGTCATGGCGAAGAGGCGGACCAGGCCGCGACGGTCCTCGAGCTTCACGAAGTCGCCGTCGGGGGTGTGGCTGAAACCCACCACGGCACCGCAGAAGCCGGAGTCCGCGTGCTCCGCCACCAGGTCGGTCTCGGCGACGACGACGGGGATCTCCGGCCGGCGGCGCCGCGCGGTCCCGGACAGGATGTCGGATCCGTACATGTCTGTCATGGCCCGACAGGCTAGCCGGATGCGCGCACCAGGAGGGGGCGGCGCACCGACCGGTAGGATCGATCGTCATGTCACGCCCCCTCACCCGCGGCGCCGCGCTGTCCCCCGCGTGGCCGTTGCCGCTCTTCCTGCTGCGCACCGCCTGGGGAGACCAACCGTTCGACGCCCTCACCGGATACGTCTCGGGTCTCGCCGGGTCCCACCTGGTCGAGGTGACGGGCGATCCCGTGCGGATGCTGGACGGGGTCTCCCCCGCCTCGGGGCCGACCGCACTGCTCCCGGGCCTGATCACCTCTCTCCGGCGATCGGGTCGGACGTATCCCGCCCCGGAGTCGTTGGCCCTGCTGACCGCCGCGCCCGGGGACTCGTCCAGCCTGCCCGCTGTCCCCGCGGTCCGGGCCGACGTGGCGGCGGCGGGGTGGGGGGTCCTCGTCCGCGATCCGGCGACCCGCGAGGCGGTCTGTCTCACGTGCGTCCATCCGCATGCGGACGTCCTGCGGTGGCGTGCCCGCGGCGTCGCGGACTGTCCTGTGCCGCCCCAGCCCGACGGGCCCTCCGGGGCGTTGTTCGCGTTGGGTCAGGCAGTGCTCGAGGCGGCGGAGTCGATCGAGCGGACCACCACGCGGGTGGGCCAGGTGGGGGGACCGGATCCCGACTCCCCCGTCACCCGGTTGCCCAGCGGTCTACCGTCCCGCGTGATCGAGCTCGTGGACAGGATCGACAGGGTGGAGGCGATCATCTCGGTCGCGTTGGCACATCCCGACCTGGGCGTCGACCCGGCTACCCGCGAGCCCGTCCTGCGGCGCCTCGTGGCCGTGAAGGACGCCGCGCGCCGGTCGGCGGTCGCCGCCGCCGGGATCGCCGCCGCGGGGGGTGCGGCTAAGGGGGACGCGCCCCTGCGCGGGCCCTGACGCGGGCCCGGCCCGGGCCAGTCCTAACGAGCGCAACACCCCACCGCGCACCGGGCACCGTCCCGGTTGCAGCCCAGCGCGGGCACGCCACCGAGCCTGTCCCCGGCCACTCCGGTCTCGACCTCATCGAGGAGTTGGAGAACCATCCGGGCGAACTCCGGGCTGGGCCCGGGCGTCGCGGTCCGGGTGACCGTCACGCCGAGGTCGCGCACCTCGTCCACCAACTCGGTGTCCAGGTCCCAGATCACCTCGACGTGATCGGAGATGAACCCGACGGGGACCACCACGACGTCACGGACGCCCTGCGTTTCCGCGAGTTCCCTGACATGATCCACCACGTCGGGCTCGAGCCACGGCACGCTCGGGGGGCCCGAACGGGACTGCCACACCAGATCGTGGTCCTCGACCCCCGCGGCCTCGGCGACCAACCGCGCCGCCTCGGCGACCTGACGGCTGTAGAGGTGGCCTCCGAGCGCGGGCGGCCCCGCGACGGCGTCCGCCGCCTCGGGAACGGAGTGCGCGGTGAAGATGACGCGGGCGCCCGGGGCGGCCGAGGCCATCGCGGCGCGAAGGTCGCCGGCGAACCGCTCGATGAACAGGGGATGGTCGTAGAACTGGCGCAGGCGCACCATGGTCGGTGCACCGGCGACCTGCTCGCGCGCACGGGCGATGTCCTCCTGGTACTGCGCGCACCCCGAGTAACCACCCCATGCGGAGGTGGCGAACACCGCCGCCGACCGGACGCCGTCCGCGGTCATCTGCCGTACGGTCTCCTCGATCATCGGCGTCCAGTTGCGGTTGCCGAAATAGACCGGCAGATCCCTGCCGCGCCGCGTCAACTCGGCGCGGACGTTCGCGATGATCTCGCGGTTGAGGTCGTTGATGGGGCTGCGACCGCCCAGCTGTCGGTAGTGGGTTGCCACCTCCTCGAGTCGCGACGCCGGGATCCCGCGGCCGCGGGTGACGTTCTCGAGGAACGGGATCACGTCCTCCTGTCCTTCGGGCCCACCGAAGGACAGCACGAGAAGGGCGTCCACGGGACCCGTGTGTTCGAGGGCACCATCGGTCATCTGGAGTTCTCCTGTCCGCTGAACGAGACGGTGCCGGCGCCACCGTCCGCGTAGATCACAGTTCCCGTCGTGGCGGACATGAGGTCCGAGAGCAGCGCCACCGCGGTGGTCGCGACCGAGGTGGGGTCGTCCACGTCCCATCCGAGGGGCGCACGCTCGGCCCATTCCTCCTGCATCAGGTCCAGTTCTCCCCCCGGGCCGAGTGCGTCGCCGGCGATGGCCTTGGCCGCGAGGGTCTTGACGGGGCCGGCGGCGATGAGGTTGGACCGCACCCCCTCGGGGCCCAGTTCGCGGGCCACGTAGCGGTTGACCGCTTCGAGGGCGTTCTTGGCCACCGACATCCAGTTGTAGAAGGGCATGGAGAACCTCGGGTCGAAGTCGAGGCCGATGATCGACGCGCCGGGCGCGAGCAGTGGGCGCACCGCCCGGGCGAGAGCCGCGTACGAGTAGGCGGAGACCTCCACGGCCACCGAGACGTCCTTCCACGGGGCGTCGAGGAACGGATCGCCGAGGCAGCTCGGGGGCGCGAAACCGATCGAGTGGACCACACCGTGGAGTGAATCGGCGTGCTCCCTTACCCTGCCCTCGAGGGCGGCGAGCTCCTCCTCGCTCTGCACGTCCAGTTCGATCACCGCGGGTCTGTGCGGCAGTCGCTTGGAGATGGCCTTGACCAGTGACGGCCGACCGAACGCGGTGAGGATGACGGTGGCGCCGTGGAGCTGACAGTGCTTGGCGATGTGGAAAGCGATCGAGGCGTCGGTGATCACCCCGGTGACGAGGATGGTCTTGCCCGCCAGGAGCCCGGTGCCGGTGTCGTCGTTCATGATCAGTGCCCCATTCCCATTCCACCGTCGACGGGTATGACGGCACCCGAGATGTATCCGGCGTCGTCTCCGGCGAGGAAGCTGACTGCCCCCGCCACGTCGTCGGCGCTCCCCTTCCGGCCGAGCGGGATGGCCGCCACCGCGAGGGCCTGCGTCTTGTCGTCGAGGCCGGCGGTCATGTCGGTGTCGATGAAGCCGGGGGCCACGACGTTGGCCGTGATGTTGCGCGACCCGAGTTCACGGGTCAGAGACCGGGCCATCCCGATGAGTCCGGCCTTGGACGACGCGTAGTTGACCTGACCCGCCGTCCCCGACTGGGCGACCACGGATCCGATGAAGATGAGCCGGCCGAACCTGGCGCGCAGCATCCCGCGGGACGCGCGCTTGGCCACCCTGAACGCGCCGGACAGGTTGGCCTCGACCACCCGGGTGAACTGCTCGTCCTTCATCCGCATCAGTAGGGTGTCATCGGTGATCCCGGCGTTGGACACCACCACCTCGACGGGGCCCAACTCGGCTTCGACCGCGGTGAACGCCGCCTCGACGGAGTCGGGATCGGTGACGTCGCACCTCACCGCGAACACCCCCTCCGGTGCGCCCGACCCCCGATGGGTCACCGCCACGCGGTGGCCGTCGGCGGCGAGTCGTTCGGCAACGGCGCGTCCGATGCCGCGGTTGCCCCCGGTCACCAGGACCGTCCGGGGCGTGGGGGTGGTCGTGCTGTCGGGAACCATGAGCACCAACCTATCGAACGGGGGCGGGTGGCCCGATGGCGGTGCGCCGACCGCTCACGGGATCCGGCGGTGCGCCACCAGTGAGCCGGCCGCGGCCAGCATCGCCAGCAGCGAGCCGATCACGAGCCACGGACGCGAGGCGTCCGCCTTCTTCCACTCGTACCCGATCTGTTCCTCGAGGGTGCGGTAGACGGAGTCGAGCTCCTCGAGGCTGGAGGCGGTGAAGAAGTCACCCCCGGAGATCTCGGCGATCGTGCGCAGCGAGGCGTCGTCGACGGGGACCGGTTGTGGACGGCCCTGGATGTCGACGGTCCCGTACAGGGTGCCGAAGGAGATGGTCGAGACCGGGATGCCGGCCTCCTCGGCCCGGGCGGCGGCGGTGAATCCACCCCGCTCCTCCGTGGGGTCCGCGGGAACGGTCTCCTTGCCGTCGGAGAGCAGGACGATTCGCGCGGGCGGGGCCTGGTCCGGTCCACCGAGGCTCTCCGTGAAGGTGGTGATCGCCTGGAGGGCGGTGTAGATCCCCTCGCCCGTGGCCGTCCGCTCGTCCAGCCTGAGCCGCTCTATCGCCCGGGTGACCGGCCCGCGATCGGTGGTCGGGGCGACGAGCATGGAGGCGGTGCCGGCGTACGAGACCAGTCCGAGGTTGACCCCCGGTGTGAGGTTGTTGGCGAACGTCGTGGCGGCCTGCTGTGCGGCCTCCAGGCGGGAGGGTGCGACGTCGGTGGACTCCATGGACAGGGACACGTCGATGACGAGCATCACAGTCGCGCGGTTCCGTGGCACCTTCTGTTCCTGCTGCGGGCCCGCCAGGGCCACCACCAGCGCGAGTATCGACAGGATGAGCAGGACGGCGGGGACGTGCGTGAACCATCTCCGTCCGCCGCGGTCGACCGTTCGCAGGACCCCGAAATTGCCGAAGCGCACGGTGCGTCGCTTCTTGGAGCGCAGGGCGATCACGTAGCCGATCGCCAGGGTCAGCGGCACCACGATCAGGGCGAGCCACAGCGGGTGCTGGAACTCCGACAGGCTCATCGGGGCGTCCCGCTCGTCGACGGGTACTCGTCGGGCAGGTCTCGGACGAGGCTCTCACCCGTGGGCAGACCACCCTGGCGCCGTGCGCCGACGTAGTCGATCACGTCCCTGATCCAGTCCCTGTCGGTGCGCAGGGCCAGGACCGGTGCGCCGCAGCGGCGAAGCGCAGAGTGGACCTCCTGGCGATGGGCGTCCGCGGCGCGCCGGTAGTCGGCGGCCAGCGCGTCGTCCACGTCGAGCTCGAGCACCTCTCCGGTGGCCGGGTCCTGCAGGAGTGCGGCCCCCACCGCGGGGAGAGCGATGTCGAGCGGGTCGGCGGTGTGGACCGCGAGGAACTCGTGCCGGGTCCCCAGGACACGGAGGGACCGCTCCCAGTCGACCTCGGAGAGGAAGTCGGAGACCACCACCACGAGCCCGTGCCGGCGGGCCGCGTTCCGGACGGCGCGCAGTGCATCGTCGAGGGTGCCGCCCGGCGAGATCTCGGTCCCGGACCGGGAGATCTCCTCGAGAAGGCGCCTGACATGGTCGCGCCCGCTCGTGGCCCGGAGTACCCGGGGCCGACCGGAGCCGGTGAGGACCATTCCCACACGACTGCCGCCCACCGCGGACAGGAACCCCACCGTGGCCGCCGCGGCCTCGACGAGCCGACGCTTGGTGCCGTACCGCCCTTCCACATCGAGACTGGGCGTCATGTCCACGACGATCCAGGTCTCCAGTTCCCGGTCGGCGATGGTCTGACGGATGTGCGGCACAGTGGTCCGGGCCGTCACGGACCAGTCCATGGTGCGGACGTCGTCACCGGGTTCATAGGCACGTGCCTCCCCGGGCTCGGTACCGGGCCCGGGGAGCAGTCCCCGGTGGTCGCCGTTGAGCACGCCGTCCAGGCGGCGGGTCACGAGTAGTTCCAGCTGCGTCAGGGCGGCGCGGGACGCCGCCGCGACCGGGTCGTCGCGGGTCCCCTCGTCTGCCCGGGTCACCGTGCGGACGGCGGCCCGGGCTGTGCGGGAACCGCGCTGATCTGTGGGAGAGGGACGGCTTCGAGGACGCGGCGCACCACGGTGTCCGCGGTGATCTCGTCCGCCAGCGCGTCATAGGTGAGCACCAGCCGGTGGCGGAGCACGGCGGGCAGCACGTCGACGACGTCCTGGGGCACCACGTAGTCGCGACCCCGGACCAGGGCCAGTGCCCGGGCCGCGGTGACGGCCCCCAGGGTGGCGCGGGGGGACGCGCCGTACGCGAGCCATCTGGCGACGTCCTCGAGGCCGTGCCTCCCGGGTTCGCGGGTCGCGACGGTCACGCGGACCACGTAGTCGACCAGCGCGTGGTGGACGAAGACCTCACGCACGGCGTCCTGGAGCCGGAGCAACGCGTCCACGCCGAGGACGCGCGAGGGCTCCGGCGGCCGGGTCCCCATCCGGTAGACGATCTCCCGCTCCTCCTCGGGGCTGGGGTAGTCCACCACGAGCTTGAAGAGGAACCGGTCCCGCTGGGCCTCCGGCAGTTGGTAGACCCCCTCGCTCTCGATGGGGTTCTGGGTGGCCATCACCAGGAACGGTGCCGGCATCGGGAAGGTCTGCCCGCCGATCGAGACGTGACCCTCCGCCATCACCTCGAGCAGGGCCGACTGGACCTTGGCCGGGGCGCGGTTGATCTCGTCTGCCAGCACGAAGTTGGCCAGGATCGGACCGAGTTCGACCTCGAACTCCTCGCGGCCCTGGCGGTAGATCCGCGTTCCCACGATGTCCGCCGGGACCAGGTCCGGGGTGAACTGGAGGCGGCGGAAGCTGCCCCCCACCACGGTGGCGAAGGTCTCCACGGTGAGCGTCTTGGCGACCCCCGGCACGCCCTCGAGGAGGATGTGGCCGCGGGAGAGCAGCCCCACCAGGATCATCTCGATGAGTCGGTCCTGGCCCACCACGACCTTCTTGACCTCGTACACCGCCTGCTCCAGGAGCCTGGCGTCCGAGGCCGCGGAGGATGCGGAGGACGCGCTCACCGCGGGGTCGGAACCCGGGTCGGCCGGGTGGTCGGTTCGGGGATCGCTCACCGCGGGGGGCTCCTTCGCGAGGTCGGGATCGGGGTCGGGGGTACCGGGTTCGGTGACACTGGGGCCGGGCCGTCGGGACGGCCCGGGCTTGACAGTACCGGTGTCCGGCCGCGCCGGGTCCGGCCGACTCGTCAGGTCAACCGGACGACCATGGGTGAGATCCCCGCCATCCGCACCGGTGAGATCTTGACCACATCGCCGGACTGGGGAGCCTCGACCATCCGGCCGTCGCCCAGGTACAGGGCGACGTGACCGGGCCAGAAGAGCATGTCACCGCGCTGGCGGGTGGCCACCGGGTACTGGGGGCCCGCCGTGTACTGGTAACCGGTGAAATGCGGGAGGGCTTTCCCGATCCCGGCGAACGCGTAGATCATCAGGCCGGAGCAGTCGAAGCCGATCTTGTTGTAGTCACCGTGACTGTCCGCGACGCCTCCGTCCCGGATGCCACGAGTGGGCCCCTTCGCGTCACCGCCTCCCCAGGCGTAGGGGACGCCGAGTTGGGACAGGGCCCGGTTGACGACCGTCTCCACCCGGGCCGAACTCGACGGCGTGCCCGAGTTGCCGCCCCCCTGCCCGGGCGCTGGGGCAGGTGCTGCCGGGCCCTGCTGGATGGACCCGAAGTCGGCCCGTCCGATCGCGTCGGCCACCTGTTGGATGATCGCCTCGGTGTTCCCGTTGACACCCGCGTCGATCGCGGCTCCGACGCTGCCGGCGTCGATCGTCCCGCCGATCGCCCTGGTCGCCCCGTCGGAGGAACCCGCGGCGAACTGGCGTACCGCGCCGAGGTCGAGATGGCCGGGGAGCGCAGAGGCGATGTCCGCCGCCTGGCGGCCCGCTCGGGGGTCCGAGGCGAGGGCGCGGACCGCCTCGTCGCGCATCGCGTCCTGGTCGACCGTGTACGGGTCGGCGGTCTGGGGTCCGGCGGGAGTGGCTCCGGACTCCGCGAGCGCGCTCTGGTTCTGCTCGAGCGCCCGGGTCAGGTCGGCGACCTCCGCCTCCAGGTCGGTGACCTCGGCGTAGACGGCCGCCACCTCGGACTCCGCGGCGTCACGTCGTGACGAGGCGTCGGCGTAGCGCTGTTCGGCTTCCGTCCTCGCGAGTGCGGCGTCGGACTCCCGGCGGGCCGCGGCGTCCACCGCGGCGACCATGTCCCCCACGACGTGCTGCTGGTCCGCGGCCGCACGTCGGAGGAACTCCTGCCGTCGCCCGGCATCGGCGGGGCCGCCCGGGTCCAGGATCGCGGAGGCCGCGCCCGGAGCCGTTCCCTGGCGGTGCAGCAACCGGGAGTACTCGTCCAGGGTGCTCCTGGCGGACTCCACGCCGAATTCCGCCTGTTCCCGCTCGGCGATCGTGCGGTCGGCCTCCGCTATCGACCGGTCGAGGTGGAGCCGGGCCATCTGCAGGTCGACGAGGGTCTTGTTGACCCCCTCGCGCTTGACCGCGATGTCCTGGCGGGTGGCGTCGAGCCGCGCGGACGCGTCCGCGACCGCGCGGATCAGGCTGCTGATGTCCTCGGGCGAGGCCGCGGGTTCCACCTGCGCCGCCACGACAGGCGCCTGGACCACAGCCGACGCGGTGCCCAGGACGAGAGCCGCAGCGAGCAGGGCGCGTCCGCGCGCCGGCCCCGGACCCCGACGTCTCCGCGCTCCCGGAGCGCGGCTTGATGAATGGTCAGGCTTCACGTTTCACCTTCCGATAACCGCACGAGGATGCGGTCGACCGCGCGACCCGCACGGCGGGACGCGTCACCGAGAAGGGTGAGGTGCCGGTGATGCCTTCCCCTGCGCCACTAGAGCCTCATACCAACTCGGCAGAACCGATGGTTCCTCTAGCACCGTAGGTCACAGAAGCCCCGTCTGGAACATCAGGCGGCAAAATACACTGCTGTAACTCGAATAGCCCGAGGAAACTCGGCGTGTCGGGCGGTGATGCGGGGACGCGACCGTCAGCGGAGGCGACGCCGGAGCGCGACCGCGAACGCGACCGCGACCACGATCGCGAGGACGAGCACGATGGCGGAGAGCGCTCCCCAGGGCGGAGCGGGAGCGGTGACCTTGTGCGCGAACACCGCGGCGGAGGCAACGGGGTCGAACTCTTCCCAGGCGTCGTCCTGACCTGCCTCGAGGAGGTGCCGCGGAATCGTGTCGCTGGAACTGCCGACGAAGGCCGGGGTCCGGACCAGAATCGTACCCTCGTACTCCTCGTTCAGCAGGGTCGCGAGGTCACGGGCGTCCGTGTAGACGAGCGCAGGGGCCTCGGTGTAGACCACCTTGAGGTCGAGCCCACGGTCCCCCGCTTCGATGACCACGGTCCGCAGGCCCTCGACGAACGGCTCCGGAGCGGAGACGCCGTCGTCGGCGAGGTCCCGTGACACGGCCTCGTAGTCCAGCCACTGCGGGACCTCCCCCTCCTGCAATGACATCACCGGCTCGGCCTCGTAGGCGAGCGTGGTCACGGAATCGTCGGAGTTGTCCACGGGCGATATGGTGCCATCTCGTCGTCGTCGAACCGAATACGCGCGCCGGACGGCGCGACACCCGCTCCGCGCCCCCCACCTTCGGGCGTGCCGGGACCTATACAGAACGACCGTACTGGTAAATTGGTGACCGCAACCGGGCGCGAGGGTCCACAATGGGTCCTGTGTCCGCCCCCGGCGTCGCCGCCCGAGACACGCGGTGACACCGGGAGGGATGACGAATCGACATTCACACCACGAGTGGAGCTGACGTGACAGCAAGCATTGACAGCTTTGGCGCCAAGGGAACCCTAGAGGTCGGCGGCCAAGCCTACGAGATCTACCGCCTGTCGGCGGTCGACGGAGCCGCCAAGCTCCCCTACTCCCTCAAGGTCCTCACCGAGAACCTGCTGCGCACCGAAGACGGTAAGAACGTCACCAAGGCGCATATCGAGGCGCTGGCGGGCTGGGACCCCTCCGCCGAGCCCGATACCGAGATCCAGTTCACGCCCGCCCGCGTGATCATGCAGGACTTCACCGGTGTCCCCTGCATCGTCGACCTCGCCACCATGCGTGAGGCCGTCAAGACCCTCGGTGGCGACCCCGACAAGGTCAACCCCCTCGCGCCGGCCGAGATGGTCATCGACCACTCGGTCATCATCGAGTCCTTCGGTGGCCGGGATTCATTCGACAAGAACGTCGAGATCGAATACCAGCGCAACGAGGAGCGGTACCAGTTCCTCCGCTGGGGCCAGGGCGCGTTCGACGACTTCAAGGTCGTCCCCCCGGGTACCGGCATCGTCCACCAGGTCAACATCGAGTACCTCGCGCGGTCGGTGATGGTCCGCAACGGCCAGGCCTACCCCGACACCTGCGTGGGAACCGACTCGCACACCACCATGGAGAACGGACTGGGAGTCCTTGGTTGGGGCGTCGGCGGTATCGAGGCCGAGGCCGCGATGCTCGGCCAGCCCATCTCCATGCTCATCCCCCGCGTGGTGGGCTTCAAGCTCACCGGCTCGATCAAGCCGGGCGTCACCGCCACGGACGTCGTCCTGACGATCACCGAGATGCTCCGCAAGCACGGCGTCGTCGGCAAGTTCGTGGAGTTCTACGGTGCCGGTGTCGCGGCCGTGCCGCTGGCCAACCGCGCCACGATCGGCAACATGAGCCCGGAGTTCGGCTCCACCTGCGCCATGTTCCCGATCGACGGCGAGACGATCGACTACCTGCGTCTGACGGGTCGCGACGACGAGCAGCTCGCTCTGGTCGAGGCGTACGCCAAGGAGCAGGGCATGTGGCTCGACCCCGAGGCGGAGGAGCCCGTCTTCTCCGAGTACCTCGAGCTCGACCTGGGCGACGTCGTGCCGTCAATCGCCGGGCCCAAGCGTCCGCAGGACCGCATCGAGCTGGCCGACGCCAAGAGCGCGTTCCGCAAGGACATCCACAACTACGTGGACGCCGGCGTCAACCCCCTCGGTGACACCGAGAAGGGCCGGATGCAGTCCGAGGGCGGTGCCCCGTCCGACAACACCGGGACCGCGACCCTCTCGCACGCCGAGGAGGGCTCGGTCCGGGCCGACGCCTCCGACGGCTCCGAGGGACGTCCCTCCAAGCCCGTCGAGGTGTCCGTGGACGGCACCGAGATGGTCCTGGACCACGGCATCGTCTCCATCGCCTCGATCACGTCCTGCACCAACACGTCCAACCCGTCGGTGATGATCGGCGCCGGGCTCCTCGCGCGCAAGGCGCACGAGAAGGGCCTCAAGGCCAAGCCGTGGGTCAAGACGTCGATGGCGCCGGGTTCGCAGGTCGTCACCGAGTACTACGAGCGGGCCGGACTCTGGCCGGACCTGGAGGCCCTCGGCTTCTACCTCGTGGGCTACGGCTGCACCACCTGCATCGGCAACTCCGGACCGCTGCCGGAGGAGATCTCCAACGCGATCCAGGAGCACGACCTGACCGCCACCGCGGTGCTGTCTGGTAACCGCAACTTCGAGGGCCGGATCAACCAGGACGTCAAGATGAACTACCTGGCGTCCCCGCCGCTGGTCATCGCGTACTCCATCGCCGGGACCATGGACTTCGACTTCGAGGCCGACTCCCTGGGCAAGGACACCGACGGCAACGACGTCTACCTCAAGGACATCTGGCCCTCCACCGAGGAGATCGAGGAGACCATCAAGGCCTCCATCTCGTCCAAGGAGTACACGTCCAAGTACGCCGACGTCTTCGCCGGCGACGACCGCTGGCGTGGGCTCAGCACCCCGGACGGCAAGACGTTCGAGTGGGACGCCAAGTCGACCTACGTCCGCAAGCCCCCGTACTTCGAGGGGATGCAGATGGAGCTGACCCCGGTCGAGGACGTCAAGGGCGCCCGCGTCCTGGCCAAGCTCGGTGACTCGGTCACGACCGACCACATCTCGCCGGCGTCGACGATCAAGCCGGGCACCCCGGCCGCGCAGTACCTCGACGCCAACGGCGTGGCCCGTCAGGACTACAACTCCTTCGGGTCCCGTCGCGGCAACCACGAGGTCATGATCCGCGGCACCTTCGCCAACATCCGTCTGCAGAACCAGCTGCTGGACGGCGTGACGGGCGGCTACACGCGCGACTTCACGCAGGAGGGCGCCCCGCAGGCGTTCATCTACGACGCCGCGCAGAACTACGCCGCTCAGGGCACCCCGCTCGTCGTGCTCGGCGGCAAGGAGTACGGCACCGGGTCCTCGCGCGACTGGGCGGCCAAGGGCACCAGCCTGCTCGGCGTCAAGGCGGTCATCACCGAGTCGTTCGAGCGCATCCACCGCTCGAACCTCATCGGTATGGGCGTCATGCCGCTGCAGTTCCCCGAGGGCGAGTCGCACGAGACCCTCGGACTGGACGGCACGGAGACGTTCGACATCACCGGGATCGAGGAGCTGAACAACGGCACCACGCCCAAGACGGTCAAGGTCGTCGCCACCAAGGAGGACGGCCAGGCGGTCGAGTTCGACGCCAAGGTGCGCATCGACACCCCCGGCGAGGCGGAGTACTACCGCAACGGCGGAATCCTGCAGTACGTCCTGCGCAACATGATCAAGGGCTGATCACCTCCACCCCGACGGCGGTGCGCGGTAACTCCCGGTGAGACAGGGGGAACCGCGTACCGCCGTGGTGTATCCGTAGGAAGGCACAGAAATGCCCAGGGTCAGTCAGGACCACATGGACGCCCGTCGTCGCGAGATCCTGTCGGGCGCACGCGAGTGCTTTGCCGAGTTCGGGTTCGAGGGCGCCACCGTTCGTCGCCTGGAGGAGACCACCGGTCTGAGCCGCGGTGCGATCTTCCACCACTTCGACGACAAGGACGCGCTGTTCCTCGCGCTCGCCCACGACGACGCCGCGGCGATGGCGGCCACGGTGGCGGAGCAGGGGCTGGTCCAGGTGATGCGGGAGATCCTCGCGGATCCCGACGAGTTCTCCTGGCTGGGAACCCGGCTGGAGATCGCCCGACGGATCCGCACCGACCCGGCCTTCCGCGAACGGTGGACCGACCGGCAGGTCGAGCTCGACGACGCGATCCTCACCCGCCTGCGGGAACAGAAGGACTCCGGCAGGATGAGGACGGACGTGCCGGACGACGTGCTGCGCGTCTACCTCGACATCGTCCTCGACGGACTCATCACCCACCTGGCGACAGGGCGCGGCACGGACCACGTCAGCGCGATGCTCGACCTGGTGGAGGCCTCGCTGCGCACCGGTCGCGAGTGATTCCGGAACCGGAAGGTTCATCGCGCCTCCGGGCGCGCAGTTCTACGGGCAGTGGACGGTGAAGTTCCAGTCAGTGCCCTGGATCGGCGCGATCACCTCGACCTGGACCGCGGTGGACGCCCCGGGCGGCACGTGGATGTCGACCCACCGGTTCCCGCGGGTGCTCGCCTCCGGGTCGATGAAGATCCGCCGCCCCTCGTAGAGCACCGTGATCGTGTCGGGGATGCTGTAGGTCTCGTACCGGAGACGGAAGACCGTCGGGCCCGGCCGCCCCAGTTCGACCCGCCGGTAGACGCCTCCGAAGCCGCCGGACTCACTGAGATCGTTGCAGTACTGCAGCGGTGCCCCGATCGCGTTGAACTGGCGCCAGACGTCCTCGATGGTGGCCTGCCCCGCGATCGCTCGCATGCAGGTCTGAGCGAAGTCGTTCAGGCCACCGGGGAGCCCGGCGAGGACGGCGAACGCCCCCGAGTCGAGCGCGCTCGACATCGCGTCGACCATCTGCATGGCGTTGAGATCCCCCTCGGCGACCCCTGAGAGGCTCCCCAGCAACCCCGCGATGTTCCCGAGGTTGCCCTCGCCGCCCTGCAGCTGCGTGCTGGTGTCGAGCAGGGCGAGGCTCGAGTCGAGGGACCCGCCGGATTCTCCGGTCTGGGAGTGCGCTGGCCCGCCGGTCAGGGCGAGAACTGTGGCCGAGGCGGCCGCGACGGCGGTGGCCCGGGCGAGATGGGTGCGGAGAGTGGTCGTCATGAGGTGTCGGCTCCATTCGGGAGAGAATGACGGTGGGAGAGACCGTGTGGGTTGACCGTAAGAGTCCTGCTACCGGATCGCTGTCGGGCGAACTCATGATTTTCTCCCCCGCGAGCGCGCGTACGGTGGGGCGCATGACCGCCTCCACACCCCAGATCCCCCTGATCGACCTCAACGACGGCCGTGCGATCCCCCAGCTCGGCTTCGGGACCTATCAGGTCCCCCCGGCTGATACCGAGAAGGTCGTCTCGGACGCGCTCGAGGCCGGATACCGGCACCTCGACACCGCCCAGATGTACGGCAACGAGGACGGGGTGGGTCGTGCGATCGCGGCCTCGGGTATCCCGCGCGACGAACTCTGGCTCACCACCAAGCTCAACAACTCCTTCCACGAGCCCGCCGCGGCCCGCGATTCCGCGGAGCGCTCACTCGAGGCACTCGGCGGCCGGATCGACCTGTTCCTGGTGCACTGGCCGCTGGCCATGCACGACGACGTCGCCCGCGTCTGGGAGGCCATGGAGGGCATCCGCTCGGACTTCGCGGTGGACTCCATCGGAGTCTCCAACTTCACCCCCGCCAACCTGGCGCGGCTGTCGGAGGCCGGACTCAGCACTCCTACGGTCAACCAGATCGAGTCGAACCCGTACTTCGTGAACGACGAGGTGCGCGCGGCGTGCACGGACCGCGGGATCGCGGTCGAGGCGTGGAGCCCGCTCGCGCAGGGCGCGGTCTTCGACGACCCCCAGCTCACGGCCCTGGCGGAGCAGGTCGGCCGTTCCATCTCCCAGGTGGTCCTGCGGTGGGTGCTCCAGCGCGGGGACATCGTGTTTCCCAAGTCCTCGAGCCCGGGTCGGATGCGCGAGAACCTCGACCTCTTCGACTTCGAATTGAACCAGGAGCAGATGGCCTCGATTTCGGCCCTGCACAACGGCACGCGCTCGGGGCCGGACCCCGATACCTTCGACTGGCGCGGCTGAGGCGGGCCCGGCACGATCCTCATCGAGAAGAGCGTTCCGAGCATGTTTTGTTAGAGCCAGGCGTGCGGAACGCCCTTTTCGACGATGAGTGCGGTCGACGGGAATTAGAGTCCGTTCATGACCACCACTCGAGCGCACGGTGACGCCGCGCGCGCTGACGGCTCGTCCACCGGGGGGCCCTCGGGTCGGATGCTCGCCTCGTACGCCGCCGGCAGCGTGGGCACGGGGGCGTTCAGCACCCTGCCCGGGTTGGTGCTCGCCTACTATCTGACCGACTCGATCGGGGTGGCCGCCGCAGTGGCGACGGTGGTCGTCCTGGTGCCCAAGGTGATCGACGTCCTGGCGTACCCGCTGATCGGGGCGATCTCCGACCGCGCCTCGCACCGCACCGGGTACCGCACGGGGCTGATGCTGTTCGGGGCGCTCGCGCTGCCACTGCTCTTCGTGGCGACCTTCTCGGCGCCCACCCAGTGGGGCACCGCGCTGGCCGGCGTCTGGGTGATGGGCTTCTTCCTCCTGGCCTCGCTGGCGTTCTCGTGTTTCCAGGTCCCCTATCTCGCGCTCCCGGCGGAGCTGACCGGTGATTCGGCGGCGAGGGTCACGATCCTCGCGTGGCGGGTGGCGGTGCTGGCCGCGACGATCCTCGTGGTGGGCGGCGGGGGTCCCGCGCTGCGCGAGGCCGCGGGCGGAGGCGCGACGGGGTACGTGGTGATGGCGGTCGGCGTCTCCGTCCTGATGCTCGGCGGCATGCTGTGGGCCACGCTGGGATCCGGCCGGCGGACGATCCTGCGGGCGGACGCCCAGGTCGGTGACCTGGGCCGGCAGTACCGCGACGGTCTCGACGCGCTGCGGGTGACCCGGCCGTTCCGGTTGTTGGTGGGCCTGTTCTGCCTCCAGGCGGTGGCTACGGCGGTGATGCTCGCAGGAGGACAGTACGTCGCCACTTACATCCTGGGCAACGAGGCCGCGTTGACCGGGCTGTTCCTCGCGCTGATCGCCCCCGCGCTGGTGGTGATGCCGCTGTGGGCGCGCCTGGCCCACGCCCGGGGCAAGGCCCCGGCTCTGGCGGTGGCGACGATGCTGTTCACCGTCTCCGCTCTCCTGCTCATCCCCGCGGGGGTGTGGCCCGGGTGGTGGGTGCACATCCCGGTCGCTCTCGCGGGGGTGGCCTACGCCGGGATGCAGGCTCTGCCCATGTCGATGCTCCCCGACACCACGGACATGGACCGCGAGCTGGGCGGCCGTCGCCGCAGCGGCGCGATGAGCGGGCTATGGACGGCCTCCGAGACCGGATCCATGGCGCTGGGGCCCGTCGTGGTGCTTGCGCTGCTGGCGGTGACCGGCTTCCGCTCGGGCGGCGTCGCTGATCAGCCCGAACCCGCCCTGTGGGCGATCGTCCTGGGCTTCTCCCTCGTGCCTGCCCTGCTGACCGGGGCCAGTCTGCTGGTCATCCGCGCACTGGGCCGGGAACACCCGAGTTGGACCCAGCCCGCATGACTGACCCAGCCCGTGACCTACCGCGCACGACGGACGGATTCCCCATGACAGTCGACCACCCCGACGCCGATCCCCTGGAGAGCCTGATCGCGAGAAGGGGCGAGGCTGCCCTCGAGACGCTGGAGGAGTTACGGGCGGCCGACCCGCCGACGACCGGCGGCCGGGTCCTGTCCTACGTCTACGACTCGGGACTGGAGGGGGTGGACCGGGTGGCCGTCCGCGCGGCCGGTCTGGCGCACGGCGTCAACGGCCTCGACCCGACCGTGTTCGGGTCGGTCGCGCGGATACATCGGGAGATCGTGCAGAGGGTCCGCGCGATCCTGGGCGGGGACCCCGGCGACGGTCCTGATGTCGACGACGACGAGGTCCACGGTGTCGTGACGTCGGGCGGCACCGAGAGTTGCGTCCTGGCGTGTCTGGCGGCACGCGAGGTCGCGGGGAGGGCTCCGGGTAGTGGCGGGACGATCGTCGCCCCGGTGACCGTCCACGCGGCGTTCCGCAAGGCCGCCCACGTCCTGGGGATGCGGTTCGTCGGCGTCGAGGTGGATCCCGCCTCGGGACGCGTGTCCGCCGCGGACCTCCTGGGTGCCGTGGATCGGGACACCTGCCTGGTGGTGTGCTCGGCCTCCTCCTACCCCACCGGTGTGATCGACCCGGTGGAGCAGGTCGCGGCCGGGCTCGACGCGCACCACGACCCGCGGATCGGACTGCACGTTGACGCCTGCCTGGGCGGGCTGGTGCTGCCCTTCTGGCCGGGCGGGGTGGGCTCGACCTGGGATCTTCGGATCGGACGTGTGACCAGCATCTCCGCCGATCTGCACAAGTACGGGTTCGCGCCCAAAGGGACCTCGGTGCTGCTCAGCCGGGGCCGCACCCGGCATCGCGCATCCTGGTTCTCCACCGTCGACTGGCCGGGTTACCCGGTGGTCAACCCCACCCTGTCCGGGTCCAAGCCCCTCGAGCCCGCGGCCGCCGCGTGGGCCGTGCTCGAGGCCCTGGGCGACGACGGTCAGTCCGAACTGGTGGCGCGCACCGCCAGGGCGACCGCGGTTCTCGTGGAGGGCTTGTCCGGCATCGAGGGACTGCGGGTGATCGACTCCGATCCGGGCCCCCTGATCGCCGTGGTGGCCGACGGCTCCGTCGGAGATGACCAGCGGGTCCACCCCCACCTGTGGGCAGACGAGTGCGGTCGGAGGGGCATCGCGGTGCAGGCGCAACCTGCGTACCGCCAGGAACGCGGCTCGTTGCCGTCGTCGTCCCACCTCACCATCACCCCGGTGACCGAACGCCTGACGGACGAGATCCTCACCGTGGCCCGGGCGTCCGCCGACGCGGTACGCGGGCTGCCGGATCCGTCGCCCCCGGCGGCGTTCGCCGACGTGCTGGCCGCGCTGGAGGCCGGCGCTCTCTCCCCCGGTGATCTGCTGGCCCTCCCCGAGGACGACGTGCACGCGATGGTGTCCGGGGTCCTCGGCGAGACAGGTGGCGACGACGACGGCATGGCGCCGCTCCTCGCGGCGATCGAACGCCTTCCGGCCGAGGTGGGCGGGCGATTGGTGCGGGCGTACCTCGCGGCCGTGATGGAGTAGTCAGGTCAACTGCGAGCGGACATCCGCCGACGCTCGGAACCAGCGGGCCACATACGCGTGTGTGAGCATATCCGGGTAATTCTGCAGGTACCGGACGAACCAGCCGGTCAAGCCATCCCAGTCGGTATGGACTCCCGGCGGGTGAAGCGACCAGCCCAGCTCCTGGATAGTCCAATGAGCCTTCGCCGAGTTTCGCAACATCGAGGTGCAGACCCAATTCGAGGCGTCATCCACTCCTCCTCGCGCAACGGGCTCGAGATGATCGATGGTAGGAAACAGTTCCCAGAACGCGAAGTGCGTCTTCGACATCAGCCAGTTCGGGTGTGCGGGGAAGTCCTCGGGAAGAAGGGCGGACAGCAAACGCAGCGCACCCGGATTCACCAGTCTCTGACCGCTGTAGCGGTCGAGGAAACCGTCTCGGTAGAAGAGGTGCAGACACTGGCGGTCGGTGTAGCGGCGACCGGACTTGATCACCGGCGCGAACGGGTAGTCGGCCTGCAGAATCTCGCGGCCCGAATCCATATAGCCAGCGTCGATCACGGTGGCTACCCGAGCCAAGACCTCGGCTTTGTCGACAACGGACGGCTGCTGCTCGGGCATACCACCGGTTCCGGTCTCCCCCATAGTCACGATGCGCCTCCCCCTCTAACTCGGTGTCTTCGGCACCCGGGCTCGACGCTACTGGCACGAGACAACGACGACCGCCCCTCGACCGGAGTCGAGGGGCGGCGCGTGATGGCGAGTGCTGGTGTCAGACCAGGATTGGGTCAGGCCCGGATCGCGTCAGACCAGGACCGCGATGGCGACGTTGACCACTCCGAGGATGCCGGCGACGTTCGCCAGGGTCCTCGTGCTGCCCGCGGCCCTGGCCTCTCGGCGGACGCCGATCACCGCCACGACCAGGATGACGATCGCGATGACCAGCTTGATCCCGATCTTCATGTGGTTGAGGTCCACGTCCTGCATCTCGCGCAGGCCGACCAGCAGCAAGCCGGTCACGACCTGGAGGATCGCACCGTGGAGGATCGCCTTGTTCACGAGCGGCGCCTTGATGGTGGCGAGCCACCCGCCGATGATTCCGGCCAGGCCGATGAAGTGCAGGATCAGAACGATGTCAAAAACGAGGTCCATGGCAAGAAGTCTCTCAAACCCCCTGGTCAGGGCAGTCGCTAAGGATCGCCTAACCGTCGGCGCAGGGTCAGTGGTGCAGGGTCAGTGGTGCAGGGTCAGCGCTGCGGCAGGGTCGCGAATCCCACCAGGGCGACGCCGCCGACCATCATCACGCCAAAGGCCACCCAGCGGGTGTCCCATCCGAGCATCCGTTCATACGCCGCGGTGACCTTGCGGGTCGCGACGGGGAAACGTGACCACAGCCACGCGAGGAGAATGAATGGCCCGAGCAGCGCGACCAGGAAGACGAGGTAGGCACACACCCTGACGACGGGATCCGTGCTCACGCTCTCCACCAACCGACCGGTGAGATACATGATCGGCAATGTGGTCAGGCCGATGACGGCCGAGGTGAACCCGAGCACGAATAGCGCGGCCGGGGGCGAACTCTGGTCGGGTGCCCGTTCCGGGCGTCGCGGGAGCGTTGGGGCGACCCGGACCCACAGCACCATCGCACACGCCAGGATGAGCAAGAGCACGCCCACGACCAGGTCGACGTCGCGATTCTCCACCACCGCATCCCCGCGCTGGCGCACGTGATCCACGAGATTCGCGGGGTTGACGCCGTGGAGGACCAGCGCGAGCGCGGTGGCCCCGGACGCCAGACCCGTGAGCAACCACGTCATGCGCGCGCGCACGTTCTGGTTCCGCGCGAGGATGTCGGCGGTCGCGCCGTAGAGCGCGGGACTCAGTCCCAGCGCCAGACCGAACCCGATCAGTGTCGGCACGGCCGCGATCCATCCCGCCACCTCGTGCATGCGCCCCCATTTCGTCGTCTCGACAGTAGTACCGATTGGGGACCGGTTGCGCCCGGGTCGGCAATAGTATGACCAGTGTTCACCGCCTCTGAGAGGGCCACCATGCGCGTACTCGTCACCAGTTCCAGGAACACCTTCGCCCTGGACATCATCCGCAAGCTCGGCAGCCGTGGTCACACCGTGGTGGCGAGCGACACCTACTCGGGCGCAACGGGCAGTCATTCCAAGTACCTGGCGGGCCATGCCGTCACGGCCTCCCCCCGATACGACACCGACCAGTTCATCCGGGACGTGAACAGAATCGTCGGCGAGTACGAGATCGACCTGATCATCCCGACCTTCGAGGAGGTGTTCTACCTCGCCGCCCGGGCCGCCGATCTACCCGAGGGGGTCACGCTTTTCGCCGGGAGTTTTGCCAAGCTCGCCCAATTGCACGACAAGGCCAGCTTCCAGCGGCTGGTGGAACGGTCCGGGGTGCCGATCCCCGAGACCATCGTCGCCACGGACCACGCCTCGCTACTGGCCGCGATCGACAAGTACCCGCGCTACTTCGCCCGCGCGGCGTTCTCTCGCGGAGGAGTGGGCCTGCTGACGAACACCGGCCCGCTGGCGGGCAAGATGTCGGTCGACGACTGCCACCCCACCGAAGAACAGCCGTGGTTGGTGCAGCCCTTCGTCGACGGGCCCATGGTGTGCACCTACAGCACCATCGTGGACGGCCGGGTCACCTCGCACTGCACCTACCGAGCGCCCGAGCAGTGGGCGCACAGTACGGGCATCACCTTTCTCGCCGTCGACAGCACCGACACCCTCGACTACACCAGACGCATCGTCGAGGCACTCGATCAAGGATTCACGGGCCAGCTCTCTTTCGATTTCGTCGACGACGACGGCCAGTTCTACGCCATCGAGTGCAATCCCCGTCCGACCAACGGCGTCATCCTGCTCAGCGCCGAGGAACTCGAGCAGGCGCTGACCGGTCAGAATCCCGAGCCGTTCGTCGTCGAACCGGGCGTCGAGCGCCAGATCAGCCTTGCCGTACTCGCCGACGCGTTCGCCGAGCCGCTCAAGCACCTGCCCACCTCACTGCACGACCTGCTCCACGTTAAGGACGTCGGGTCGGGATGGCACGACTCGTTCGCCATGATGTGGAGTCCCGCGACACTCGTCCACGGAGCCAAGCTGAGCCACGGCCAGCGCAAGGAGCTGCTGGGGGCCCTGGGCGACGACATCGTGTGGAACGGCGAACCGATCACGGGTATGAGCGCGGCCGACGCCGCCGCGCTCGAGGACGTTCACGAACAGCGGATCTGAGCATCGCGAGGTCGGGTGTGCTCGTGACGCTCGTTTTTGGTCGACACCGGCCCGCCGGTCGACTCCGGCCCGCCGCTCAAGACTGGTGAGCCGGTCGGTGGGACCGTGATTCTGCACCGCCCGCTGGTGTCGTCTCTGGCGGTCGGCACCCCGGGAGTGCGCCACATCAGACGACCGGCCGACGACGGCGGGCCCGCATTCGACCTGGCCTACGTGCGGACCGGCCCACGTACCCACCGGCCGACGGTGGTGGTCCCCGGCGGTCCGGGACTGGGTTCGGTGGTTCCCTATCGCGGGTTCAGGCGCCAGGCCGGTCGCCTCGGGCTCGACCTGATCATGGTCGAGCACAGGGGCGTCGGCCTCTCCCGCACCGACACCTCCGGGCGGGACCTGCCGGATTCAGCCATGCGGGTCGCCGCCGTCGCCGGGGACATCGCGTCGGTTCTCGATCGGGAGGGGGTGGATTCGGCTCACCTCGCCGGATCCTCCTACGGGAGCTACGTCGTGTCCTGTCTCGGCGCCCTGCACCCGGAACGCGTCGCGGGGATGCTGTTGGACTCGGCGCTGCAGTCGTCGACGGACATCGACCTGGAGCGGCGGGCCGTTCGCTCGATGTTCTGGGAGGCAGACACTGACATCGCGGCAGATGTGCGACGTCTCCACGCGCGCGGGGAGGATGGTCGGCGGCTGCTCGATGTGATCCGCGCGGCCCATGAGTTTGGTGGGCCGGAGCTGCTCGGTCCGCTACTGCGGGGGAGGGTGCGGGGACGGGGGCGGTTCCCGACCCCGGACACCGTGGCCTGGCAACTGCTCGAGGCGTACGCGACCCGGGGTGGTTCGCCCGCTCGCGTGCCGGGGGTCTACGAGTTCGACATCGCCGGGACGATCGGTTTCCGAGAGTTGGGGTACGGCACCCCCACCGACGGCCTGCCCCTGGATCCCGCTCTGACCTATGCTCCGCTCGCGCACCGGTTTCCCGGGTTCGACGCGGAGCCGGTCGACCTCCGTCGCGAGACCTCCCGGTTCACCTGGCCGGTGGTGCTTCTCAGCGGAACCAGGGATCTGCGCACACCGCCGGCCATCGCCGATCGCGTGGCTTCGATCGCTCCGGACCCGGTGGTCGCCCGCATCGAGAACGGCCACAGCGCTCTGGACACCCATCCCGAAGCGATGCTGGTGGCGATCAAGCACCTAGTAGACGGTCGGCACGACGCCCTTCCCGGCCAGGTCCACGCGCTGAACGCCCTTCCCCGCCGCGGCGTGTCGGCCCGGTTTCCGGACCTGCTCGCGGGTCTTGTCCGACGCGTCGAGACCTGACCTGGAAGCGAGTGGCTCAGGCGTCCTCGGAATGACGTGGCAGGACCACGACGGGCGAGTGCGCGTGCGAGACCACATGCTGGCTCACCGAGCCCATGAGCAGTCCGCGGAAGCCGCCCCATCCCCGGCTGCCCACCACCACGAGCCGGGCGTCCTGTGATGCGGTGACGATCGCCTCCGCAGGATGGCCGCGGATCACGGTCTGCTCAACCTGTGCCTCGTCGCCCAGAGTGTCCCGGACGGAGTCCGCGAGCATGGTGCGAGCCCTGTCCTCCAGGACTTCGGGGTCCACCCACCCGGCCATGGCGTACGGGCCGACGACTGCCGGCGTCTCCACTGCGGCGATGGCGATCACGGGCGCCCCGACCGTGCTCGCGTAGTCGGCGGCCCAGGCCAGGGCCTTGAGCGAGTCCGGGCCCCCGTCCACCCCCACGACGACTGGCTTTGCGTCCATTGGTCGACCTCCTCCGTGAGACCGTCGACGGGGCACCCGGCGTCAGTCCGGATCCGGCGACACTCTCACCGTAGCCGCACCGGATCGATGCCGCGAGGAGGCCGGACAATAAATCGAGCGTGCCCTCGCTGCGCTCGGTTACGCGAGTTCGACCGTCTCATGCGCGAACGTCGCGTGCCCTCGCTGCGCTCGGTTACGCGAGCTCGACGATCTCCATGTACTCCTGGCTCCATAGGTCCTCCGTACCGTCCGGCAGGATGATGACCCGCTCGGGCTCCAACGCCTCCACGGCGCCGGGGTCGTGCGTGACCAGGACGACCGCGCCCTCGTAGGTGCGCAGGGCGTCGAGCACCTGCTCGCGCGAGATGGGGTCGAGGTTGTTGGTGGGCTCGTCCAGCAGCAGCACGTTGGCCGCCGACGACACCAGCCCCGCCAGCGCCAGACGCGTGCGCTCACCGCCGGACAGCGTGCCGGTGGGCTGCTCCAGCTGCGGGCCGGAGAACATGAACGCGCCCAGTAGGCCGCGCAGGTCCTGCTCCCCCGCGTCCGGCGCGGCGTGGCGGATGTTCTCCCACACGGTCGCGTCCATGTCCAGGGTGTCGTGCTCCTGGGCGAAGTAGCCGATCTTCAGCCCGTGGCCGGTCACCACGCCGCCCTCACCGTCGGTGCGCTCGACGCCGGCGAGCAGCTTGAGCAAGGTGGTCTTGCCGGCACCGTTGTAGCCCAGCACGACCACGCGGCTGCCCTTGTCGATCGCCAGGTCGACCCCGGCGAACACCTCGAGCGAGCCGTACATCTTGGTCAGACCCTTGGCGAACAGCGGGGTCTTGCCGCACGCGGCGGGCGTGGGGAACTTGATGTGCGCGACCTTGTCGGCCACGCGCACCTCGTCGAGCTCGTTCATCATGGTCTCGGCGCGGCGGATCATCTGCTTGGCGGCGGCGGCCTTCGTGGCCTTCGCCCCGAGCTTGGCGGCCTGCTGCTTGAGCGCCGAGGCCTTCTTCTCGGCGTTCGCGCGCTCGCGGCGGCGACGCGCCTCGTCGGTGGCGCGGGCGTCGAGGTACTTCTTCCAGCCCATGTTGTAGGCGTCGATCTCCCCGCGCACGGCGTCGAGGAACCACACCCTGTTGACCACGGCCTCGAGCAGCTCGACATCGTGGGAGATGATGATCAGCCCGCCCTCGTGCTTCTCGAGGAACGAGCGCAGCCACGTGATGGAGTCCGCGTCGAGGTGGTTGGTGGGCTCGTCCAGCAGCAGCATGGTCTGGGACTTGCCGGCTCCGTCGGACGCGGCGAACAGGATCCGGGCCAACTCCACGCGCCTGCGCTGTCCGCCCGAGAGCGTCCCGAGGTTCTGGGTGAGGATCCGATCCTCCAGCCCCAGGCTGCTGCAGATGCGGGCGGCCTCGCTCTCGGCCTCGTATCCGCCCCGGGCGGAGAACTCGTCCTCGAGCCGACCGTACTTCCGCACGGCCTTGTCCATCGCCGCGTCGTCGGGCGCCTCGACCATCTGCTCCTGGGCCTCGGCCATCTGGAGCATCAGTACGTCCAACCCGCGGGCCGAGAGGACCCGGCTGCGGGCGAGCTGGTCCATGTTGCCCTCGCGGGGATCCTGCGGCAGGTACCCCACGTCGCTGGTCGAGACGACCTTCCCGGCGTACGGCTCTCCCTCGCCGGCGAGGATCCTCATCGTCGTCGTCTTACCGGCGCCGTTCCTGCCCACCAGGCCGATCCGGTCGCCGGGCTGGACCCGCAGCGAGGACCCGTCCATGTGGAGCAGGGTGCGCACGCCGGCGCGCACCTCCAGGTCGTCGATGGTGATCACGTGCGCGGGTACCTCGTCTGTTCTCGGGTGGGTTCTGGCCGACCAGCCACTCTACCTGCGGCGCGAGACGCGGGACGACTCCGGTGACCTGGGTCTCCGCCCGGACCGGCTCTCACCCGACCCTGCTCTCATCCGACCCTGCCTTTATCCGACCCTGCGCCCGTACAGGTTCTGGACGCTTCGGCCGATCCGTCCCCGGTCGTCGGACAAGCGGGTGTCGGTGACGACCCCGCCACCGGGACCGCCGACCGTCTCCGAGTCCAGGTGCACCCATCCCGGCATCGGCTCACGGTGCAGTGAGACCACCAGGTCGCAGTTGATCGCCGGGTAGGTCAGCGGGTCGGTGGCCAGGGAGATCCCGCTCGCCGAGTCCGCCACTAGGATCGTGTGCTGCCACCCTGTCATCGACTCGCCGTCGACCAGGTCGAGCCGGCTCCGGCCCCATGCGCGCGCCGGACCGAGGGCGTCGCCGTCGCCGTGGTCGAAGGAGAAGTCCACCACGGACAGGTATCCGTCGGCGTGCGCGAAGGACATCATCGCCCCCCGCACGCGCGGGGCGGCCGGCACCTCGGGACCGGTGTGGTCGCCGTGCACGGGGAAGTCCCCGGGCGTCGAGCGCATCCGCCATCCGCGGGCCACCAGGACGGGCCGATCGCCTGCGGACGCGGTGGCCTCGAGCAACTCCACGCTGCGACCGGGCCGGACCGTGCGCACCTCGATCTCCAGGTCCGCCACGGGGACCGGGCCGAGGACGTCGACCGAGACCCGGGCCAGCCGCGTCCCCGGCCGCTGCTCGAACCGCTCCATGGCGCGCACCAGCAGGGCGCTGGGCGGGCCGGCGTGCTGTGAGTCCGGTGACCACGGCCCGGCCGTCAACGGAGAGGACTCGAAGCGCCCCTCGGCGAGCTGGTGGTAGAACGCTCCCGGCACGGCCATGCCCTCCCCTCGGCGGTACTGTCTGTCGTGATGGATGTTACGGGGGGTGCTCTCTACGACGTCGCCGTCGTCGGTCTCGGGCCGTCCGGCCGCGCGCTCGCCTCCCGGTGCGCCGCCGCGGGCCTGAGTGTGCTCGCGATCGATCCGCGGCCGGACGCACCGTGGCGTCAGACGCTGTCCCTGTGGGCCGACCAGCTGCCGCCGTGGCTCTCGGTCACGCAGTGCGGTGTCGACGTGCTGGCGCACTCCGTCGACGCCCCGGCGCTCCACTCCCCCGGACGGGCGGTGCTGGACCGGACCTACAGCGTGCTGGACAACGCCGCACTGCGGGAGGCGCTCCCGCTCGGGGACGGCGTAACCGTCGAGACCACCGCCGTCGACGACGCCGGGTTGTCGGCCCTGACCGCCCGTGCGCACCGCGTGGTGGACTGCCGCGGCGCCGGCGGCCCACACAACACCGGACCCCTCCAGACGGCCTACGGGATCGTCCTGGACGCCGAGGACGCCGCACCCGCCCTCGGCGGTGAGACGGCGCTGTTCATGGACTGGCGTGCCGATCACGACGACGACGACCTGGGCCCCAGCTTCCTGTACGCGATACCCGTGCGCGCGGGCCGGGTCCTGCTGGAGGAGACGTGCCTCGCGGGCCTGCCCGCCCCGGATCCCGCCGCGCTGGCCGACCGGCTGCGCTCGCGGCTGGTGCGGCGCGGGGTGTCGCGGTCGGCCATCGACGCGCCACTCGAGGTGGAGCGGGTGCGCATCCCGCTCCTGCCCCGCGGTGGCTGGGCCGGCGACCCCCGCATCGATGCCTTCGGCACCGCCGGTGGACACGGACACGCCGCGACGGGGTACTCGGTGGCCTCGATGCTGGCCGCCGTGCCGGCCGCGGTACACGCCGTCGGTACCGGGTTCCCGATACCCGCTCCCCGGTCCCCCGCCAGCACCACACTGCACGGGATCGGGCTCCGCGTACTCCTGCGCGCCGACGATCGCACGCTCCGGCAGTTGTTCGACGCATTCGGCCGGATCGAGGGGCGTCGTCAGGAATGGTTCCTCGACGGCGCGAGTCCCTCGTACCAGTTGGCGCTGGCGATGTGGGACATGTGGGTGGGCATGCCGGCGCGCGGGAAGGCGGGAATGATCACCGCGGTGTTCCGGCGGACCCCCCGTCCCGCGGTCGACGCGCGGTCGCGCTAACCCGCCAGGGGGCGGTTCTGTCCGGTCTCGTCCGGCGCCGCGGAGAATCCGTCGAAGGCGAGGGTCAGTCCGCCGGAGCGGCGGGTCAGGTGGAACATCGAGGCCAGCGCGATCACGGCCCATGTCACGCCGACCAGCTCGAAGGTCTCCTCGACATACATGACCGCCACGTAGAGGTCGGACCTTCCCTGGTCACGTTCCACGAACCCCGAGATGGACTCGATGACCAGCGCGCCGAGAAGGAACACCACCGCCGAGCAGATCAGCCCGATCGTCACCCGGGTACGCAGGGCGAGCACCAGGCGCAGGAGCAGCGCGGCGACCACGAGTGCGATGACGGTCCCGGGTATGACCCAGCTGTAGTACAGGTCGATGGGCAGCAGAGGCGCCAGGTGGTCTCCCACGAAGAACAGGCGCTCGTGGAGCTGGGCCGCCTCGTCTGCCGAGGCGGCGAAGGCTACCGCCGCGAACACCCACCACGAAATGCGGAACCGGTCCGAGGTGAGGGCCGCCAGCGCGGCCAACGCGCCGACGAGCAGCCACAATGTGGCCGCGAACCAGACCGCGACATTCCCCTCGGACCCGATATCGAACGCGGTCCACAGCAGGTTCCAGCCCTGATCGGGCTCGTAGCTCTCCGTGGCCCGGACCACCGCGTACAGGATCCCGGACAGGGGAGCGAGGAGAAGCGCGGGCAGCAGGAGCCACCTGGCGGCCCGGGACAGGCGGTACCCGGCTACTCCCACGTCCCGTGGCCCAGGTTGGTGGTGGCCTCGGATGTCAGACCGTGAAGCCGATGGCCCGGAGCTGCTCCCGGCCGTCGTCGGTGATCATCTGCGGGCCCCACGGCGGCATCCACACCCAGTTGAGTTCGAGTTCGTTGGCGAGGTCGGAACCCACCACCGCACTTCGTGCCTGGTCCTCGATCACGTCGGTGAGCGGACAGGCCGCCGAGGTCAGTGTCATGTCGACGCGGGCGATGGTCGACCCCTCGGTCTCTCCCGGGCGGACCCAGATGTCGTAGACCAACCCGAGGTCCACCACGTTGATACCGAGTTCGGGATCGACCACGTCGCGCATGGCCTCCTCGAGGTCGGCGACCAACTCCAGGTCCTGCTCCGACTGCTCGGGGCGGTTGGGGTCGGGACGGAACTCACCGTTGTAGACGGTGCCCGCCGCTGTCGGGTTCTCCTCCGCCGACGTCGCGTCGTCGACCGACGGGTCGTTGGCCGGGGTCATCTGCTCGGTCATGTCACTTCACTCCTGGTGGTGGTCGGTCTGTCGGCCGAGAGCGTCCCTGTATGCCATCCACCCCAGCAGCGCGCACTTGACGCGTGCCGGGTAGCGGGACACCCCTGACAGGGCGACGGCGTCGTCGAGGATCTCCTCGTCGCCCTCGTGCTTCCCACGGGAGGAGATCATCTCGTGGAAGGCATCGTAGGCCTCGAGGGACTCCGACACAGTGCGGCCGACGATGAGGTCGGCCATCATCGAGGTGGAGGCCTGACTGATCGAGCAGCCCTGGGCGTCGTAGGAGACGTCCTCGATCGTCGATAGGTCGTCGGAGAGCCGCAGCCGCAGTGTCAGCTCGTCACCGCAGGTCGGATTGACGTGATGGACCTCGACGCCGAAGGGTTCCCGCAGTCCGCTGTGGTGCGGGTGGCGGTAGTGGTCGAGGATGACCTCCTGGTACATCTGCTCGAGCTTCACGAACCGGCACCTCCCACTCCGAAGAACTCCTGAGCCCGGCGCAGCGACCGCGCGAGCACCTCGACCTCGTCGAGTGTGTTGTACAGCGCGAACGAGGCCCGAACGGTGGACTGCACACCGAATCGGCGGTGCAGCGGCCACGCGCAGTGGTGTCCCACGCGCACCGCGACCCCGTCGTCGTCGAGCACCTGGCTCACGTCGTGAGCGTGGACGCCGTCGACCACGAACGACACGGCGCCGCCGCGGGCGACCATGTCGCGGGGACCGACGATCCGGATGCCCGGGATCTGGCCCAGGGCCTCCAGGGTGGCCGCGGTGAGCGACTCCTCGTGGCGCGCGACCGCCTCCATGCCCACGTCACGAAGGTAGCGGACCGCTGCGCCGAGGCCGACGGCCTGCGAGACCATCGGCACCCCGGCCTCGAACCTCTGCGGCGGGTCGGCGTAGGTGGACTTCTCCATGGTCACGGTGGAGATCATCGAACCGCCCGTGAGCACCGGAGGCATCTCCCGCAGCAGCTCCCGACGTCCGTAGAGGACGCCGATCCCGGTGGGGCCGAGCATCTTGTGTCCGGAGAAGGCCGCGAAGTCCACCCCGAGTGCGTGGAAGTCCACGGCCATGTGCGGGACGGACTGGCACGCGTCCAGCACCACCAGTGCTCCCACCGCCCTCGCGGACTCCACCACGCGGGCCACGTCGGTCACGGCGCCGGTGACGTTGGACTGATGGGTCACGGCGACGACCTTGACCGCGTCGGTCAGCTGCAGCGAGTCGAGGTCGATCCGTCCGTCGTCGGTGAGTCCGTACCACTTGAGGGTGGCACCGGTGCGCCGACACAGCTCCTGCCAGGGCACGAGGTTGGCGTGGTGCTCGAGTTCGCTGATCACGACCTCGTCACCCGGGCCCACGGCGTACCGGCCGAAGCGGTCGTCTCCGAGCGCGAACGCGACCAGGTTGAGCGCCTCGGTGGCGTTCTTGGTAAAGACGAGCTCGTCGACATCGGCTCCGACGAACCCCGCGATGTCGGCCCGGGCGTCCTCGTAGGCGTCCGTCGCCTCCTCGGCGAGCTGGTGTGCGCCGCGGTGAACGGCGGCGTTTGAGCTCAGGAGGAAGTCCCGTTCGGCGTCGAGCACCGGGATCGGGCGCTGTGAGGTCGCCCCGGAGTCCAGGTAGACGAGGGGTTTGCCGTCACGGACCGTCCGCTGCAGGATCGGGAAATCCGAGCGGAGGGTCGTGATGTCGAGGGTCGAGGTCATAGTCTCCCAGCTGTCCGATCAGGCGTTCGCGGGCGTGAGGTACTTCTCGTACCCCTCCGATTCGAGCTCGTCCGCCAGTTCCGCGCCCCCGGAGGCGGCGATCCGGCCGTCGACGAAGACGTGCACGCGGTCGGGCGTGATGTACCGCAGGATGCGGGTGTAGTGCGTGATGAGGAGGATGCCGCCGTTCTCCTCGGCCTTGTAGCGGTTGACGCCGTCGGACACCACGCGCAGGGCGTCCACGTCCAAGCCGGAGTCGGTCTCGTCGAGCACGGCGATCTTGGGCTTGAGCAGATCCAGCTGGAGGATCTCGTGGCGCTTCTTCTCGCCACCGGAGAAGCCCTCGTTGACGCTGCGCTCGGAGAAGGCCGGGTCGAAGTCGAGGTCGGACATGGCCTCCTTGACCTCCTTGACCCAGTGCCGCAGCTTGGGCGCCTCGCCGCGCACGGCGGTGGCCGCGGTACGCAGGAAGTTGGCGGTCGAGACCCCGGGGATCTCGGTCGGGTACTGCATGGCCAGGAACAGGCCGGCGCGGGCCCGCTCGTCGACCTCCATCGACAGCACGTCCTCACCGTCGAGGGTGACGGTGCCGCCGGTGACCTCGTACTTGGGATGGCCGGCGATGACGTAGGCCAGGGTCGACTTGCCGGAGCCGTTCGGCCCCATGATGGCGTGGGTCTGCCCGGACTCGATGGTCAGGTCGACACCTTTGAGGATGTCGACGGTCTCGGCCGAGTCGGCGGTCGCCGCGACGCGGGCCGTCAGGCCCTTGATCTCGAGAATGGTCATTGGTGTGCTCGCAATCTTCGTGAAGTCTTCGGGGTGGTCTCTCGGGCCCGGGGGTCAGATCCCGGAGGACTGCAGTTCCAATTCGACGGCCTCGGCGATCCGCTCACGCACCTCGGGCACGCCGATGCGGTTGATCACCTCGCCGAAGAAGCCCCGGACGACCAGGCGGCGTGCGGTGTCCTCGGGAATCCCCCGGGACATGAGGTAGAACAGGTGCTCCTCGTCGAATCGGCCCACGGCGCTGGCGTGACCGGCGCCGGCGATCTCGCCGGTCTCGATCTCGAGGTTCGGGACGGAATCCGCGCGGGCCCCGTCGGTGAGGACGAGGTTGCGGTTCATCTCGTAGGTGTCCGTACCCTCGGCGGCCGCGCGGATGAGGACCTCGCCGATCCACACGGTGTGGGCGTCGGGCAGGTTCGACGACGCGTCACCCTGCAGGGCGCCCTTGTACAGGACCCGCGACGTGCAGTTGGGCACCGCGTGGTCCACCAGCAGACGGTGCTCGATGTGCTGTCCGTCGTCCGCGTAGTACAGGCCGTTGACGTTCACCGTGCCCCCGGGGGCCGTGAACGTCGTCAGCGGCGCGATCCGGACCAGCTCGCCACCGAACGTCACCGCGGTGTAGGTCAGGGTCGCGTCGCGACCGACCTGCAGGTGGTGGTTGGCCAGGTGCAGCGCGTCGTCGTCCCAGTCCTGGATGAGGACGACCTCGAGGTGCGCCGAGTCGCCGACGACGAACTCGACGTTCTCGGCGATCGTCCCGCCGCCGCGCTGGTCGACCACGAAGGTCGCGTTGGCGAACGGCTCGAGTCGGATCTGGGCGTGGCCGTAGGCCAGCTCCCCCTCCCCCGGGCCGTCGACGGTGACGTACACGGGGTCGTCGAGGACCGTCTCCGTGGCCACTGTCAGCACCGTCGCCTCGGCGACGGAAGTGAAGGCCTGCGCGGCGACGCGGTCGCGGGGGGCCCCGGCCTCGCCGATCCGCTTGTCGTCGGTCCCGACGCTCTCGACCGTCAGGCCGTCCCGCTCGGCGACGGAGACGAGCAGGTTCCCGGTGGCGGTCACATTGGATCCGTCGTGGATCCCGCGGAGCCGCTTGAGCGGGGTGAAGCGCCAGATCTCGTCCTTGTGGCTCGGCACCTCGAAAGCGTTGACGTCGAAGGAGGAGAACTGGTCACCCTTGGTGGCGGTGACGGGGATCCCGTAGCGATCCGTCACCGGGGTCGGGCCGGATCCCGTGGTGGCAGTAGTGGTGTCGGTCATGACTGTCAGCCCACCGATCCTTCCATCTGGAGTTCGATCAGGCGGTTGAGCTCGAGGGCGTACTCCATCGGGAGTTCCTTGGCGATCGGCTCGACGAAGCCGCGCACGATCATGGCCATCGCCTCGTCCTCGGCCAGGCCGCGGCTCATGAGGTAGAACAGCTGGTCCTGGCTCACCTTGGACACGGTGGCCTCGTGCCCGAGCGTCACGTCATCCTCACGGATGTCGATATACGGGTAGGTGTCGGACCGGCTGATGTTGTCCACCAACAGGGCGTCGCACTCGACGTTGGACTTGGAGCCCTTCGCGCCGGGGTTGATCTGGATGAGCCCACGGTAGGCCGACCGGCCACCGCCCCGTGCCACCGACTTGGAGACGATGTTCGAGGAGGTGTTGGGGGCCAGGTGCAGCATCTTCGACCCGGTGTCCTGGTGCTGTCCCTCTCCGGCGAACGCCACCGAGAGCACCTCGCCCTTCGCGTGCTCGCCGGTGAGCCAGACCGCGGGGTACTTCATGGTGACCTTGGACCCGATGTTGCCGTCGATCCACTCCATGGTGGCGCCCTCCTCGGCCCGGGCGCGCTTGGTGACGAGGTTGTAGACGTTGTTCGACCAGTTCTGGATGGTCGTGTAGCGGCAGCGACCGCCCTTCTTGACCACGATCTCGACGACTGCGGAGTGCAGGGAGTCCGACTTGTAGATCGGCGCCGTGCATCCCTCGACGTAGTGCACGTAGGCGTCCTCGTCCACGATGATCAGCGTCCGCTCGAACTGGCCCATGTTCTCGGTGTTGATCCGGAAGTAGGCCTGCAGCGGGATGTCCACGTGGACGCCCTTGGGCACGTAGATGAACGAGCCGCCCGACCACACGGCGGTGTTGAGCGCGGAGAACTTGTTGTCACCGGCCGGGATCACCGAGCCGAAGTACTCCTCGAAGTACTCCGGGTGCTCCTTGAGCGCGGTGTCGGTGTCCATGAAGATGACACCCTGGCTCTCGAGATCCTCGCGGATCTGGTGGTAGACCACCTCGGACTCGTACTGTGCCGCGACGCCGGCGACCAGGCGCTGCTTCTCCGCCTCCGGGATTCCGAGCTTGTCGTAGGTGTTCTTGATCTCCTCGGGCAGGTCCTCCCACGAGGTGGCCTGCTTCTCCGTCGAGCGCACGAAGTACTTGATGTTGTCGAAGTCGATCCCCGACAGGTCCGAGCCCCAGGCAGGCATGGGCTTCTTGTAGAACGTCGACAACGCCTTGAGTCGCTTGCCGAGCATCCACTCGGACTCGTTCTTCTTGGTGGAGATGTCACGCACCACGGCCTCCGAGAGGCCACGCTGTGCGGTCGCACCGGCGGAGTCGGAATCGTGCCAACCGTAGTTGTACTGGCCGAGCGAGGCGATCCGCTCCTCGTCGGTGGTCGGCTCGTGCACGGTGACGTCGGCCGTCACCTGATCTGGGGTGATGGTCATCGCACAGTCCTTTCGGGGGTCGGAACCGACGCGTCTGCGTCGGCCGCTGCGGGGATGGTGGCCGCCAGGTCGCCGGCGGTCACCATCCCCGTGGGGATGTTCGTGGTGCAGGCGCAGTGTCCGCCGGCGATGGTGGCGAGGCGCTGGACGTGGGTGCCGACTATCTCGGACACCACCTCCTGCTCGGCCTCACACAATTCTGGGAACCGGGACGCGACGTTCCACACCGGACAGTGGTGCTGGCAGATCTGCAGGCCCGCCCCGGCGTCCTCGATGGATGCCGCGTACCCCGATTCGGTCAGGGCCGCGGCGACGTCGGTCGCCGCGCGTTCGACGTCCTCCGGACCGTCCGCGGGACGGACGTGCCCGACGATCGACCGGACGCGCTGGCGGGCGAAATCCGCCACGGCGGTGGCCCCGCCGATGCGCCGCAGCGCGGACAGGGCCTCCACGGCGAGGTGGTCGTACCCGTGCTGAGCCGAACTGCGGCCCCTCGCGGTGACCCGAAAGGCCTTGGCCGGGCGCCCACGGGTGCCCGCCGGGCGGGTCCGGGTGGCTTCGACCTGCCCGGACTCGACCAGGTGATCCAGATGGCGGCGGACGCCCGCCGCCGTCAACCCGAGCTCCTGCCCGATCTCGGCGGCGGTGAGAGCCCCTCGTTCCAGCAGGAGTTCACGGACGGCCGAGCGGGTGTCGGGTCGCGCGCTGTGCTCGTAGACGTGCTGCACGCTCAACTGACTCTCCCTTCCGGCTATGCTCGGTGCGCCCCGTCGGGGACGTACCACGTCATATTACGCAACACCTTCGTGACGGAAATATTCCCACCCCCGCGAGCCCGGCATCGTCGGCCGGACGCCGTCCTCCGACACCCACCGCCTGCACCCACCGCGGAGAGAGGCTGAGGCCAGTGGCATCCAGATTCCCGGTCCGCGGCGCGGGAGCGGTCACGGCCCGGCTGCACACCGAGGAGCGATTCACCGGGTCACCACCGTCGGCGGAGTTGGCCCGCCTCGGACGGATCCGCAGGATCGGCACCACCGCCGCCGTCGCCATGGCGGTCGGCGCCCTCGGCGCGGGCGCGCTGCCCGTGCTGCAGAATCCCGTCGCCGGCGAGCGGTTGTTCGGACTGTGGCTCAGGTTGCAGCAGTCCTCCATGACGGTGGTCATGACCGGGATGGTGGTGGTGACACTCTGCTGGCTACTGCTGGCCCCGTACGTCCTGGGCAGGGACCGCCGGGGACGGCTGAGCGGCCGGATCGACCGCGCCACGCTCGACCGCATCATCGCCTCGTGGGCCCTGCCGCTCGCCCTCGCCCCGCCCATGTTCAGCAAGGACGTCTACAGCTACCTGGCCCAGGGCGCGATCGGCAACACCCTCGACGACCCGTACGAACTGGGCCCCGTGTCGGCGCTGGGGACCTCCCATGCACTGACGGTCAACGTCCCGGACATCTGGCGGGACACCCCCAATCAGTACGGTCCGCTGTTCCTCGGGGTGCAGAAGATCATCCACACCCTGACGGGGGACGACGTGGTGGCCGGCACGATCCTGCACCGGGTGGTGGCGATCATCGGGATCCTCATGCTCGGGTGGGCGGTCCCGCGACTCGCCGAGTACTGCGGGGTCTCGGACGTGGCGGCGCTCTGGCTGGCGGTGGCCAACCCCCTCGTCCTGTTCCATCTCGTGTCCGGGATCCACTCCGAGTCCCTCATGATGGGACTACTGGCCGTCGGGTTGGTGCTGGCCCTGCGCGCCGTGGACTCCCTCGAGTCCGGGCCCCGGACCGCCGTGCTCTTCGTCGTCGGGACCGTCCTGGTCACCGGGTCGGCGCTGGTGAAACTGCCCACCGTCGTCGCCCTGGGCTTCGTCGGGATGGCGCTCGCCCGACGGTGGGGTGGCGGCGCCGTCGCCACCGTGCGGGCCGCTCTGGTGATGGTCGTGATCAGCGGTGCCACCACCGGGCTGGCCATGATCGTCACCTCCTCCGGCCTCGGGTGGATCACGAAGCTCGGGGCGGCCACGTCGCTGCGGAGTTGGCTCTCACCACCCACCGCCCTGGGCGTGATCGTCGGCGGGATCGGGCAGTACCTGGGGCTGGGCGACCACACGGCCCAGATCCTGGTGATGGTGCAGACCGCGGCGCTCGTGATCGCCGGCGTGGTCACCATCCGGATGCTGTTCGCGGTCTCCGCGGGAAGGATCGATCCGGTCGGCGGACTCGGGGTGTCGATGGCCGCCATCGTCCTGTGCTTCCCCGTGGTGCAGCCCTGGTACGTCCTGTGGGCCCTGGTCCCGCTCGCGGCGTGGGCGTCGAGGGTGGAGTTCCGTCTTCCCGTGGTGGCGGTCAGCGCCGTGCTCGCCTGCTTCACTCTCCCTCCGGGTGCGGGCCTGCCGCCGTTCGTCACCGTCCAGGCATGGGTGGCCACCGTCGTGGCGGTATCGATACTGCTGATCGCGATGTTCCGCTGGCCGGGGCTGCTGCGCTTCCGGTCCTCGGAGCGACCTAGAATGCTCCCGTGACCTCACCCACCGACTCCCCCGCGCTACTCGTCGAGGGACTCGTCAAGAGGTTCGGGCAGACCACCGCCGTGGCAGGACTGGACCTTCGCCTCGACCGCGGTGAGGTGATGGCGCTCCTCGGTCCCAACGGAGCCGGCAAGACCACCACGGTCGAGGTCTGCGAAGGCTTTCTGCGGCCGGACGGCGGAACCCTCCGTGTGCTGGGTCTGGACCCCGTGGCCGATCGTCAGCGCGTCCGCAGTCGCATCGGGATGATGCTCCAGGGCGGCGGGGCCTACCCCGCCGCGCGTGTCGGCGAGATGGTCCGTCTGGTCGCCTCGTACTACGCGGACCCCCTCGACCCGGACTGGCTGCTCGACGAGCTGGGACTCAGCGATCACCTCACCACCCCCTACCGGCGTCTGTCCGGTGGCCAGCAACAGCGGCTCTCCCTCGCCATCGCGGTGATCGGCCGGCCTGAACTGGTGTTCCTCGACGAGCCCACCGCCGGACTCGACGCACAGTCCCGGCGGGCGGTGTGGGACCTGGTCCGGGCCCTGCGTCGGGACGGCGCAGCCGTCCTGCTGACCACACACCTCATGGACGAGGCCGCCGCCCTGGCCGACGAGGTGGTGATCATCGACCACGGTCGCCGGGTGGCTGCCGGGACGCCGACCGAGCTCGCCCGGGCGGGGACCTCCGAGGGCGTGACCCTGGTCGTCGACGGCGAGGCCTCGCCGACGCTTCTGAGCCGCGCCCTCGGACCGGACCACACGGTGACGGCGGGGGCCGCGGCCGGGATCTTCGAGGTCCACGGCCCGGTGTCCCCCGCACTCATGACCAGCCTCTGCGCGGCACTTGAGGACTCCGGAGTCCAACTCACCTCCCTGGCCACCCGCGCCAGGAGCCTCGAAGAGGTCTTCCTCGACCTGACCGGACGGGACCTGCGATGACCGACACCCCCACGGGAACCAACCGCTTCGCGTCGGGGACGTTCGCCCGACCGTCCGCACCCGCCACCCTCCCCCGGATGGCGGCGTCGCAGACCCGCATGGAGCTGACGCTCTTCCTGCGTAACGGCGAGCAGCTCCTGGTGGCCCTCGTGATTCCCGTCGCGGTCCTGTTCGCGCTGACCGCGATCGAATTCGGCTCGATCCCGCAGCCGAGGATCGACTACGCGATCACCGCGGTGTTGACCCTCTCGGTCATGGGTACCGCGTTCACCGGCCAGGCGATCGCCGTGGGATTCGATCGTCGCTACGGTGCGCTCAAGCGGCTGGGCGGCACCCCCCTCCCGTCCACCGTCATCATCGGGGGAAAGATCCTGGCCACGCTGATCCTGGTCGCCGGTCAGGCCGTTCTGCTCGGTGTGATCGCGGCCGGTCTCGGCTGGCGCCCCGGGCTCGCGGGTCTGGCGGTGGGCGCGGTGATGATCGCGCTCGGATCGGTGGCCTTCTCCTCGATGGGGTTGCTGCTCGGGGGCACTCTGCGTGCCGAGATCGTGTTGGCCCTGGCCAATCTCATCTGGTTCGTCCTGATCGGTGCGGCCGGTCTGGCCATCGGTGTGGCAACGCTGCCCGACTGGCTCCACGAGGTCCTCGTCGTCGTCCCGTCGTACGCGCTGACCAGCGCGCTGGTCACGTCCGTGGACGGTGGGTTCCCCGCCCTGGCGGCGGTGGTCCTGGTCGGGTGGACCGCGGTCTGCGCGGGTCTGGCCGTGCGGCACTTCTCCTTCACCTGATCGCGGGGCGGCCGGGGCGCCCGCCTAGAATCGGGGGCGTGACCTCGACTTCGCGTGCCCCGAAATCCGGTAGCCCGGCCACGAGCGATCCCCCGGGACCGAGGGGACCGCTGGCCCGTCTGCCGCTCCCGTCGGTCCGGCTGCAGAAGGGTCTCGCACTGGCCAACGTCATGGCCCAGATCGGCATCATGACCACCGGGGTGACCGTCCGGGTGACCGCGTCGGGTCTGGGCTGCGAGACGTGGCCACGGTGCAATCAGGACAGCTTCGTGCCCGTCGCCGGGGCGGGCCCCGCGCTGCACCAGGCCATCGAGTTCGGCAACCGTCTGCTCACCTTCGTGTTGGTCGCGGTGGCCGCCGCGCTGCTGCTCGCGCTGCTCCGCGCGGGGCGACGCAGCGAGCTCATCTGGCTCGCCCTCGCCATGCCCGCGGGGATCGTGGCGCAGGCGGTGATCGGAGGCATCACCGTCCTGGCGGGCCTGGTGTGGTGGACCGTTGCGCTCCACCTGCTGCCGTCCATGATCCTGGCCTGGCTCGCGGCCGTCCTGTTCGTGCGGGTCGGTGAATCCGACGACTCCCCCGCCCGCCGCGTCCTGCCCCCACCGCTGTCCTGGCTCATCGTGCTCTCCGCCGTGCTCCTGGCCGGGGTGTTGGTGACCGGCACCATGGTCACCGGAGCGGGTCCCCACGCCGGTGACGCCCGGATCGGGGCCGCGGACCGTCTCCAGATGCCGATCCAGTGGCTGGTCCACTTCCACGCGGAACTGATGGTCGGGTACGTCTGCCTGCTCATCGGCCTCGCGTTCGGCCTCCTCGCACTGCGTGCCGAGGGACCGGCGATCCGGCGTTGCCTGATCCTGATCGCCCTGATCGCGGCGCAGGCGGTCGTGGGGATCACCCAGTATCAGCTGGGGGTGCCGGAGATGCTGGTGGTGCTGCACGTGACGCTGGCCGGGGCGATCACCGCCGTGACCGGAGCCCTCTGGGCCTCGGCCGTCATCCGGGAACCCGCGGTCGCGAGCGCACGGGCCGCGTAGCCCGCCCGAGAGGCGGGCTCGCACCCGCGGACACGATCACACGGAGAACGGCCCCGCCGCGGCGGGGCCGTTCTCGTCCTATCGGAGCCTTGTCGTCTTACCGGGGCGTCAGAGCAGGGAACCGGAACCGGCCATCCGCTTCCAGTGGCCGGCGGGGACATCGGTGTGCGAGACCAGCTCGCGCGTCCAGTCCGACCCGGTCAGCCCGGGGACCCCGTCCCGTACCGCCTCGGCCTCGGCCAGGGTATCGACCATGTAATCGTCCATGACGCCGTCGGCACCCACGAACGTCAGGCGGACGCCCGTCCGGCCGGTGGGCTGGAGGACCAGGTCGGCCTTGCCGCCGTGTCGGGCGAGGAACTTCTCCACGAACTTCACGGCAGCGGGGGGCGGGGTGGGTCCTGCGGGGACCTTCTCGACCGTGATCGGATCGATCTTCTCCGCCGACGCCTTCTGCGCAGCGGCCGCCTCGGGGGACTTGTCGTCGGGAGCCGGCTCGTCCGCCGGGGGTGTGGCGACCGGCTGAGACGCGGCCGGGGCGTCGGCGGGTCGTGAGGCGGCGGAGGGCGCCGTGGTCTCCTCGGGTGCCTCGGCCGCAGCGGACTTTGTCGCGGGGGCCTCGGTCGTGTCCGCTGAGGGAGCCTCGGATCCGCCACCCAGGGTCAGGCCCGCGGACCCGCCCCCGGGGGCCTTGGCCTTGGATCCGCCACCGAGCGTGAGTCCACCCTGCTTGCCGCCGCCGGGGGCCTTGGCGCCCGAACCGCCGCCGAGGGTGAGCCCGCCGGACTTCTTGGCCGCCGGCGCCTGATCGGTGCTCGCCGCTGCCTCCTCGGTCGTCTCAGCCGCGCCAGCGGCCTTGACCTCTTCGGCCTTGACCGCATCTGTCTTGTCGCCGGCTGGCGCGGCGGCGTCGGGGGCCTGCGTGGTGGCGGGCTCGCTCGACGTCGCGGCCTTGGATGCGGCGGAGGCGGCCGCGGCACCCGCGCCGCCGCCCAGGACCAGTGAGCCGGCGGACTTTCCACCCGGGGCCTTGGCCGTCGTGCGGCCACCGAGCGTCAGGCCGCCACCGGCGGGTGCGGCGGGGCCGCCCTCGGCCGCGGGCTCCGAGGCAGTGGGTTCCGAGCTAGTGGGCTCCGAGTTGGTGGACTCTGTGGCCGGGGTGTTCGACTGGTCATCCGCGGAGTCGGAGGCGCCCGCCTCGGACGCGGCTGCGGGCTCGGGTGCGGCGGGTGCGGGCGAGTTCGCCGGGGCAGGAGTCCCGCTGCCCTCGATCTCCTTGATCCGAGATCCGTGCAGGGACGATGCGCCGCCTCCCGGGGCCTTGGGGGCGCGGCGTCCCAGGCTCAGTCCGCCGGAGGGAGTCGCGGCTGCTTCGGCGGGAGCAGTGCCGGAGGGCGCCGACCCGGCCGGCGACGAGCTGGCGGCGGCCTCCTGCGCTGTGGCGTCCTCTGCCGGTGCATCCTCGGACTGTGCTGCGGCTTCTTCCCCGGCGACAGCCTCGTCGGCGGCGGGTGCCTCGTCGGCCGCGGCGGGTGCCTGATCGGCTATCTCGTCAACGGCGGCGGGTGCCTGATCGGGTTCCGAGACGGCACCGGACCCACCGATGGTGACGGCGGACCGACCGGTCGCCCGGGCTCGCGGTCCCCCGGCGTACTGGGAAAGGATCTGCAGGCTCATGGTGGTACCTTATCGCCTCCGGTTCCCGCGACCGCCTGCCGCTCCCGGGGAGCTGCCATATGGCTCGGCGATATCCGGGCTGCGCCGCCCCCGGTCGTCCCGGATACTGGGAGCATGCGTGCGATCCGGATCTCAGAACACGGTGGCCCCGACGTCCTTCGGCCGGTCGAGGTCGAGACGCCCTCGCCGGGTCCCGGCGAGGTCCTGGTCCGGACCACCGCCATCGGCGTCAACTTCATCGACACCTACTTCCGGGAGGGCGTCTACCAGTCCGCGTTGCCGTACATCCCGGGAAGCGAGGGAGCCGGGATCGTCGAGTCGGTCGGCGAGGGCACCCCCGACCTCGTGGCCGGGGACCGGGTGGCCTGGTGCCAGATCCCCGGTTCCTACGCCCAGTACGTGGTGGCTCCGGCCGAGGCGCTGGTCACTGTCCCCGAGGAGGTGCCCGATGGTGTCGCCGCGTCGATGCTCCTCCAGGGGCTCACCGCCCATTACCTGATCACCGACACCCATCGCGCGCACGGAGGGGACACCGTGTTGATCACCGCCGGCGCCGGAGGTGTGGGTCAGCTCCTCATCCAGATGGCGGTGGCGCGTGGGTACCAGGTGATCACCACCACCTCGACGGAGTCGAAAGCCCGGATATGCAGGGATCTGGGCGCACATCAGGTGCTGCTCTATCCGGAGGCCACGCCCGAGCGGATCCGCGAACTGTCCGGCGGTGGTGTGGAGGTGGTGTTCGACGGGGTCGGGCGGGACACCTTCGACACGAGTCTGGCGTCACTCGCGCGACGCGGGACCCTGGTCCTGTTCGGCGCCGCGAGCGGTCCCGTACCGCCGGTGGATCCGCAGCGACTCAATGCGGCCGGCTCGGTGTTCCTGACCCGTCCCACGCTCGGCGACTTCATCGCGACCACGGAGGAGTACCGCGAACGTGCTGCGGAGGTGATGGAAGGTCTGGTGGGTGGTTCTCTCGTCCTCGACGTCGGTGCGACCTTCGGGCTCACCGATGCGGCGCAGGCGCACCGTGCCCTTCAGGCCCGGCGCACCACGGGGTCGATCACACTCGACCCCTCCCGGTGAGGGTCAGACGACCTCTCGCGGTGACGGTCAGAACAGTGAGAACGCCCCCGACAGGGTCTCGAGGCCGAGAACCGCGTCGATGGACAGGGCAACGAAGACCGCGGCCAGGTAGTTGTTCGACAGGATGAAGAGCTTGAGGGGTTTGACCTCGACACCTCTGCGCACACCGGCCTCGAGGCGGTGCGCCATGACGATGAACCACACTCCGAAGCCGACCGCACCCACCGCGTAGATCCACCCCGCTGCGGGGATGAGTGCGAAAGTGCACAGAACGGTGGCCCAGGTGTAGAGGGTGATCCGGCGGGTGACGCCTTCAGCCGACATCACCACGGGCAGCATCGGCACACCGGCCGCCTTGTAGTCCTCCTTGTACCGCATCGCGAGAGCCCAGGTGTGGGGCGGCGTCCAGAAGAAGATGATGAGGAACAGGACGATCGCCTGCCACCAGTTGTGCGGCTGGCCCTCGGGGAGGTGATCGGTGATGACCGCCCAGGACACGAGTACGGGCATGCATCCGGCGGCACCACCCCACACCACGTTCTGGGCGGTGCGTCGCTTGAGGATCATCGTGTAGACGAAGACGTAGAAGCAGATCGTGGCCAGGATGAACGCGGCCGCCAGCCAGCTCTGCGCCAGGAGACCCAACCAGAGCATGCTGGACGCGCCGAGCACCAGACCGAAGACCAACGCGGCTCGCGGTGTCACGGCGTGGCGGGCCAGGGGGCGCCGCTCGGTCCGCTTCATGACCTTGTCGATGTCGGCGTCGACCACCATGTTGAGGGTGTTGGCGCTGGCGGCACCCAGCCAACCGCCGACCAGCGTCAGCAGCACCAGTCCCAGGTGGACCTGCCCGCGGTCGGCCTGCAGCATCGCGGGGATGGCGGCGACCAGGAGCAACTCGATGACGCGCGGTTTGGTGAGGGCGATGTACGACATCACCACATCGGCTGCGCGGGCGCTCCCGCTCGCCGGAGCCGGCCGCCCCGAGGACTCTGGAGGGGAGACGGACGGCCCCCCACTCCGGGTCGGGGTGGAATCGTGCACCGGAACTCCTCGCAGCAGATGTCAACGCACTACCCGGCCGATACTACGTCCCCCCTGCAGGCTCCGCGAAAGAGCGGGGGCGGGGACCGCCCGACCCCGGGCGACGGTGACCACTAAGGTGGTCCACGACATCCGCGCGGATCCGCGCCGCACCCTCGACCCGGGAGAACCACAAGTGACCAGCGCGTCGGAGATCACCGAGCTCACCACCGCCCGCCACCCGTCGGACTGGACCGAACTGGACACCCGTGCGGTCGACACCGCGCGCGTCCTGGCCGCCGAGGCCGTGCAGAACTGCGGTAGCGGTCACCCGGGCACCGCCATGAGCCTGGCGCCCCTGGCCTACACGCTCTACCAGCGGGTGATGCGCCACGACCCGTCGGACCCGAAGTGGGTGGGGCGGGACCGCTTCGTCCTGTCCTGTGGCCACACGTCGCTCACCCAGTACATCCAGCTGTACCTCGCCGGCTTCGGCCTGGAGCTCGAGGATCTCACGGCGCTGCGCACCTGGGGCTCCAAGACCCCGGGGCATCCCGAGTGGAACCACACCGACGGGGTGGAGATCACCACCGGGCCGCTCGGACAGGGGCTGGCCTCCGCCGTCGGGATGGCCATGGCCGCCCGGTACGAGCGGGGCCTGTTCGACCCTGACGCCCCGGCCGGCAAGAGCCCGTTCGACCACTTCGTCTACGTGATCGCCTCGGACGGCGACGTCCAGGAAGGTGTGACCGCCGAGGCCTGCTCGTTGGCGGGGACCCAGCAGCTCGGGAACCTCATCGCGATCTACGACGACAACAAGATCTCGATCGAGGACGACACCCAGATCGCCTTCACCGAGGACGTGGCCGCCCGCTACGAGGCATACGGCTGGCACGTCCAGACGGTCCACGGGGGTGAGGACATCGAGGCCATCGAGGACGCCATCGCCGACGCGCGCGCGGTCACCGACAAGCCGTCGATCATCGTCCTGCGCACGGTGATCGCCTACCCCGCCCCCACCAAGATGAATACCGGGGCCTCGCACGGTTCGGCCCTCGGACAGGCGGAGGTGGACGCGGTCAAGGAGGCCCTCGGCATGGGCGGCACCGAGCCGTTCACCGTCGACGACGAGGTGATCGCCCACACCCGCGCGGCGCGCGACCGTGGCGCCCGCGTCCACGCGCAGTGGAGCGACATGTTCCACGAGTGGGCCGAGGCGAACCCCGGTGCGAAGGACCTCTTCGACAGGCTCTACTCCGGCCAGCTGCCCGAGGGGTGGGACGCCGACCTCCCGAGGTGGGAGGCCGACCCCAAGGGTGTCGCCACCCGTAAGGCGTCAGCCAAGGCCATCCAGGCGCTCGCCGGGACCCTCCCGGAGCTGTGGGGCGGATCAGCCGACCTGGCCGGCTCCAACAACACCCAGATCGAGGGGGCCGACTCCTTCGGTCCCCCGTCGATCTCCACCGGGACGTGGACGGCGTCCCCGTACGGTCGCAACCTCCACTTCGGCGTCCGCGAACACGCCATGGGCGCGATCCTCAACGGGATCGCCCTGCACGGCCCGACCCGGCCCTACGGCGGGACCTTCCTCATCTTCAGCGAGTACATGCGTCCGGCCGTCCGGCTCGCCGCGCTCCAGGGCAGCAATGCCTACTACGTCTGGACCCACGATTCGATCGGTCTGGGCGAGGACGGCCCCACCCACCAGCCGGTCGAGCAACTCGCGGCACTGCGGGCCATCCCCGGGTTGGCCGTCCTGCGGCCGGCGGACGCCAATGAGACGGCGGCCGCGTGGCGCGCGATGCTCGTCGCTCTCGACGGCCCCAAGGGGCTCTGCCTGACCCGGCAGGACATCCCCGTCCTCGAGGGCACGGCCGAGTCGGCCCGGGAGGGCGTCGAACGCGGCGGTTACGTGATCGCCGAGGCGTCGACCGGGTCCCCCGAGGTCATCCTGATGGGCACCGGGTCCGAGGTGCACCTGGCGGTCGAGGCACGCGAGGTTCTCGAGGCGGAGGGCGTTGCGACCCGGGTCGTGTCCATGCCGTGCATCGAGTTCTTCGACCAGCAGGACCCGGAGTACCGCGAGTCGGTCCTCCCCCGGTCGGTCCGCGCCCGGGTGAGTGTGGAAGCCGGGATCTCGATGCCGTGGTACCGCTTCCTCGGCGACGCGGGCCGGGCGGTGTCGTTGGAACACTTCGGCGCCTCCGCCCCCTACCAGACCTTGTACACCGAATTCGGGATCACCGCCGACGCCGTGGTCACCGCCGCCCGCGAATCCCTCGCGGCCGTCACCGGGGAGTCATCATGACCAACGCGAATCTCGCCGCACTGAGCGCCGCCGGCGTCTCGGTCTGGCTGGACGATCTGTCACGCCAGCTGCTCACCTCCGGGGAACTCGAGAAGCGGATGTCGACCTATTCGGTCGTGGGAGTCACCACCAATCCCGCGATCTTCCAGGCCGCGCTGGCCGACTCCTCGGCCTACGAGTCCGCGCTCACCGAGGCGGTCCGCGCGGACAGGGACGTCGATTCGGTGGTGCGCTCGCTCACCACGGCCGACGTGAGGGACGCCTGCGACCTCCTGGCCGGCGTGTTCGAGGCCACCGACGGGGTCGACGGACGCGTCTCGCTGGAGGTCGATCCCCGGCTGGCGGAGGACACCGAGGGCACGGTGGCCCAGGCCGTCGAGCTCTCGGACGTGGTCGACCGGCCCAACCTCATGATCAAGATCCCGGCCACCACGGCGGGGTTGCCCGCGATCACGGAGGTGATCGGGCGCGGGATCGATGTCAACGTGACCCTCATCTTCTCGGCCGAGCAGTACCGCGCGGTCGCGGAGGCGTACCTCTCGGGACTGGAGAGAGCAGCCGACGCCGGTCACGATCTGTCCCGCATCCACTCGGTGGCCTCGGTGTTCGTCAGCCGCCTCGACACCGAGATCGACTCCCGCCTTCCCGGCGACTCCGCCCTGCGGGGCAGGGCGGGACTCGCCAACGCGCGGTTGTGTCAGGACGTGTACGACGAGGTCTACGACACCACCGGCCGCTTCGGTGATCTGGCCGCGCGGGGTGCCCACCCCCAGCGGTTGCTCTGGGCGTCCACCGGGGTCAAGGATCCGGCCTACCCGGACACCCTCTACATCAGCGGCCTGGTCACCCACGGCACCGTCAACACGATGCCCTTCGCGACGATGGAGGCGTTCGCCGACCATGGTCAGCTGCAGGGTGACACGGTGCGAGGCACCGGCGAGGCCTCCCGGGAGACCCTCGAGGCGCTCCGCGCGGAGGGGATCGACCTCGACGAGGTCTTCTCGTTGCTCGAGCGGCAGGGCGTGAGCAAGTTCGTCAGCGCGTGGGACGACCTGATCTCCACGGTCACCGCGCGGATCGACGAGATCCCCTCGGGGTCGTGACCGAACCGGCCGGTCGGTCCTCCCCCACCGTCGGCGACACCGTCGGCGGGCCGGAGGGGTCGGCCAACCCGCTCCGCGATCCTCGGGATCGCCGCCTGCCCCGGATCGCCGGCCCGTCCGGTCTCGTGATCTTCGGGGTCACGGGTGATCTCTCCAAGAAGAAGCTCATCCCCGCCGTCTACGACCTCGCGAACCGGGGTCTGCTCCCGCCGGGATTCTGTCTCATCGGCTTCGGTCGACGTCGCTGGACCCACGCCGAGTTCGCCGAATTCGCCCGAGACCACGCGCGTGAGCGATGCCGTACCCCGTTCCGTGAGGACGTGTGGGAGCAACTGGCGGCGGGACTGCGGTTCGTCACCGGGACCTTCGACGACGACGAGGGCTTCGATCACCTTGCGCAGCAGCTGACCGCCCTAGAGTCAGAACGGGGCACGGCCGGGAACTACGCGTTCTACCTGTCCGTCCCCCCTGACGACTTCCCCACGGTCTGTCGGCACCTCGACCGCACCGGGTGCACCAGGTCGGCCGACGGGTCATGGCGCCGGGTGGTGATCGAGAAGCCCTTCGGCCACGATCTGGCGAGTGCTCGCGAGCTCAACGCGGTGGTGGGCGCCGTCTTCCCCGAGGACTCGGTGTTCCGCATCGATCACTACCTGGGCAAGGAGACGGTCCAGAACATCCTCGCACTGCGCTTCGCCAACCAGCTCTTCGAACCGGTGTGGAACGCCAATCACGTCGACCACGTCCAGATCACTATGGCCGAGGACATCGGCCTGGGCGGCCGGGCCGGGTACTACGACGGGATCGGGGCGGCACGCGACGTCATCCAGAACCACCTCATCCAGCTCATGGCACTGGTGGCCATGGAGGAACCCACGGACTTCTCCGCCGCCGCACTACGGGCGGAGAAGACCAAGGTCCTCGAGTCCACCTCACTCGCGCTCCCGATCTCCGAGACCGCGGCCCGGGGCCAGTACTCCGGTGGTTGGCAGGGGTCCGAGCAGGTGGTGGGGCTCAAGGTCGAGGACGGTTACGATCCGTCCTCGACCACCGAGACCTACGCCGCGATCACCCTCGAGGTCCACAACAGGCGCTGGGCCGGGGTCCCGTTCTACCTGCGCACCGGCAAGCGGCTGGGCCGTCGCGTGACCGAGATCGCGGTGGTCTTCCGCCGTGCGCCGCACCTGCCCTTCGACGCGACGATGACCCAGGAATTGGGTCAGAACGCCCTGGTGATCCGGGTGCAGCCGGACGAGGGCGTGACATTGCGCTTCGGGTCCAAGGTGCCCGGGACGGCGATGGAGGTCCGCGACGTCAACATGGACTTCGCCTACGGCGAGGCGTTCACCGAGTCGTCCCCCGAGGCCTACGAGCGGCTGATCCTGGACGTCCTGCTCGGCGAGCCGTCGCTCTTCCCGGTCTCGCGGGAGGTGGAGTTGAGTTGGATGCTGCTCGATCCCGTCCTCGACGCATGGGCTGCCGGGGGTACCCCGGAGAAGTACCAGGCCGGGACGTGGGGCCCGCGTGGTGCCGACGAGATCCTGGCCCGCAGTGGCCGCGCATGGAGGCGACCGTGATCATCGACCTGCCCGACACCTCGACCCGCGAGATATCCAAGAAGCTCGTGCAGATCCGCGAGGACGCGGGACTGAGCACGATCGGCCGGGTGCTCACGCTCATCGTCCTCACCGATCATGTCGGCGGCAGCGAATCCGCGATCGAGGCCGCCAACGACGCCAGCCGCGAGCACCCCTGTCGTGTGATCGTCGTGATCCGTGGCAACCGCGCCAGGGCGGACCGGCTCGACGGTCAGATCCGTGTCGGAGGCGATGCGGGGGCGGCCGAGGTCGTGGTGCTGCGGACATCGGGGGCGATGGCGTCGCAGTCGGCCTCGTTGGTCACCCCGCTGCTCCTGCCCGACACCCCGCTCGCGGTGTGGTGGCCCAGGCATTCGCCGACACTGTTGGCGGAGGACAAGGTCGGCCGTCTGGCACGGCGGCGGATCGTCGACTCCGATGCCGAGGGTCACCCGACGGACGCGCTGGCCAAGCGGGCGGCCGGCTACGCTCCGGGTGACACCGATCTGGCCTGGGCCAGGGTGACGCACTGGCGCTCGCTCCTGGCCGCGACCCTGGACCGCCCCCCGTTCGAGACGATCACCGGCGCCACGGTGTGTGGGCCCGAACGGGCCGCCTCCGTGGACCTCGCAGGCGGGTGGCTCGCCTCCCGTCTGGGGATCGACGTCCACCGCGCGGTGGGGCCGCGCATGGTGGTCCTGGAGCGCGCCTCCGGATCGATCGTCATCGAGCAGGTGAGCCCCACCTCCGCGGAGCTGCGGATCACCGGCCAGACTCCCACGCGGGTGACACTGGTCAAGCGGAGCGTGGCGGACTGCCTCGCCGAGGAGCTCCGCCGCATGGACACCGACGGTGTGTACGCCGACGCCCTGGCGAGCCACGACCGGGTGATCTACACCTCGGCATCCGTGCGCTGAGCGGGGACGCCCGGGGACCAGCACCGAGAATCACGAGACCAGGAGAACCGATGACGAACCTCAGCCACGTTGTCCACACCGATTCAGAGGCGCTGGCCTCGGCGGCGGCCCGGGCCGCCGCGGAGCTTCTCTCGGCGCGGATCGCCGCCGCCGGCCGGGCCACCCTGTCCCTCACAGGGGGGTCGGTCGGGATCAAGACCGCGGCCGCCCTCGCCGGGGAGACCGTGGACTGGGATCGGGTCACGATCTACTTCGGGGACGAACGCTTCGTTGCCGCCGACCACCCGGAACGCAACGACGGCCAGCTGGACGAAGCCCTGCTCGACTCACTGGGAGACCGTCCGACGGTGCACCGCTGGCCCGCACGGACCGCCCGGGAAGACGATGTCGACGCCGCCGCAGCCCGCTTCCTCGAGGCACTCGACGTCCCTGACGGCGAGCAGCCAATCTTCGACGTGACCATCCTGGGAATGGGTCCGGAGGGCCACGTCGACTCGATCTTCCCGCACACCCCCGCGGTCGCCGAGACGGAGCGGTTGGTCGTCGGGGTCCGTGACTGCCCCAAGCCTCCTCCCGAGCGGCTGACCTTCACCCTCCCCGCGGTTCGCCGTTCGCGGCACGTGCTGGTGATCGCCGCGGGAGAGGGCAAGGCGGAGGCCGTCGCCGAGGGGCTCGGCGGTGCGTCGCCCTCGGACTGGCCGGTGGCCGGCGCGGTGGGTGTCGAATCCACGACCTATCACCTGGACGAGGGCGCGGCGTCGGCCCTGGACTGATCCCCGGGGCTTGACGACGACGAGGTGCGCTCCTCCTCGCGGAGGTGCGCACCCCGTGTGGCCGCGCCGCGTGGCGCAGGGCCCGGATGTCAGCCGAAACGGACCAGGAGACCGACCGCGACGATCGCGATGAGCCAGAGGATGGCGACGACCACGGTCACGCGGTCGAGATTGCGCTCCACCACGCTCGACCCGGAGAGGCTCGACTGGACCCCGCCGCCGAACAGTGAGGACAGTCCGCCCCCCTTACCGCGATGCAGCAGGATGAACAGCATCAACAACAGGCTGGTGGCGAGGAGGAAGATGTCCAGGGCGAGCTTCATGTGCGGATCGGGCCTTACGTCGGGTCGGGTGGTCGGAGGACGACTGGTCCAGACTACCCGGTGGGATCTCCAGGGTGAATCCAGGCGCGCCGCCGGGCTCAGGGCAGCGGGCCGCCTGCGGCGATGGCGGACAGCTGGGCGAACTCGTCGGGCTTGAGCGACGACCCGCCCACGAGACCGCCGTCGACGTCGGGCTGCTCGAGTAGTTCACCGACGGTGGAGGCGTTGACGCTGCCGCCGTAGAGCACCCGCATCTGATCCGCGGTCCCGGGATCGGACAGCTCGGCCAGTGCCTCGCGGATGGCGGCGCAGACCTCCTGCGCGTCCGCGGCGGAGGCGGTCTTGCCCGTCCCGATGGCCCACACGGGCTCGTAGGCGATGACGGTGGAGGCGAGCTGCTCGGTGCTCAGGCCGGCGAGAGACCCCTTGAGCTGTTCCACGACCACGCCGACATGGTCGCCGGCCTCCCGAATCTCCAGCTTCTCCCCCACGCAGACGATTGGGCTCAGGCCGTGCTTGTGGCACGCCGCGGCTTTGGCGGCCACCATCTCGTCGGTCTCGGAGTGGTACTCACGCCGCTCGGAGTGTCCGACCACGACGTAGGTGCACCCCAGCTTCGCGAGCATCCCCGCCGAGATCTCACCGGTGTACGCACCGGACTCGTGGACCGACACGTCCTGCGCACCGTAGGCGAAGCCGAGCTTGTCCCCCTCGATCACGATCTGGACACCGCGGATGTCGGTGAACGGGGGGATGAAGGCCACCTCCACCTTCTCGAGGTACTTCTCGGGCAGGGCGAAGGCCACCTTCTGGACGAGGGCGATCGCCTCGAGGTGGTTGAGGTTCATCTTCCAATTGCCGGCGATGAGCGGGGTGCGTGCCATGGTTTCTCCTGTGCGTAGGCGATAGCGGATCAGTTGCTGCGTTCGAGGGCGGTGACCCCCGGGAGCTCCTTGCCCTCGAGATACTCGAGCGAGGCGCCGCCCCCTGTCGAGATGTGGGAGAAGTTCTCCTCCCCGAGCCCGAGCGTCCGGACGGCCGCCGCGGAGTCACCGCCCCCCACCACGGAGAACGCACCGTCACGGGTCGCGGCGATGATCGCCTCGGCGACGCCCCGGGTGCCGGCCGAGAACGCCTCGAACTCGAACACGCCCATCGGGCCGTTCCAGAAGACGGTCTTGGCGGCGGACAGCTTCTCCGTGAACAGCGCCACGGACGCCGGTCCGATGTCGAGTCCCATCGTGCCGTCGGGGATCGCGTCGGTCGGCACCGTGGTGTGCGCGGCATCGGCGGAGAACCCGTCGGCCGCCACCACGTCGACCGGCAGGGTGATCACGTCGCCGAACCTGTCGAGCAGGTCCTTGCAGGTGTCGATCATCTCCTCCTGGAGGAGGGAGGATCCGACTCCGTGCCCCTGGGCGGCGAGGAAGGTGAAGCACATGCCGCCACCGATGACCAGTGTGTCGACCTTGGGGACCAGTGCCTCGATAACCGCGAGCTTGTCCGAGACCTTGGACCCACCGAGGACCACCGCGTAGGGCCGCGCGGTGTCGCCGGTCAGATCGGCGAGGACCTCGACCTCGCTCTGCACCAGATCACCGGCGTAGGCGGGGAGGACCTCGGCGATGTCGCAGACCGAGGCCTGCGCGCGGTGCACCACACCGAACCCGTTGGAGACGAACGCTCCGTCCGGCCCGACGAGGCTCGCCAGGTCGGCCGCCAGCGCGGCACGCTCCGCGGAGTCCTTGCTGGTCTCCCGCGGATCGAAGCGGATGTTCTCGACCAGGAGCACGTCGCCGTCGGTCAGTCCGTTGGCGCGCTCACGGGCATCGGGACCCACCACGTCTCCCGCCAGCTGCACGTAGCGGCCGAGCTCGTCGCCCAATTTCTCCGCGACGGGAGCCAGCGAGAGCGCCGGATCCGCCTCACCCTTCGGCCGACCGAGGTGCGCCGTGATCACCAGCGCGGCACCGGCGTCGAGCAGCGCGTTCAGAGTAGGCAGTGACGCCGAGATCCGGCCGGAGTCGGTGATGGTCGATCCGTCGAGCGGGACGTTGAGGTCGCAGCGGACGAGGATCTTGCGACCTTCGACGCCGGCGTCCAGCAGGTCTTGGAGTGTGCTCACTGCCATGGGGTGGGGCTCCTGTCGGGTGGACGGTGATGGTGTGGTCTGGATGCTGTGGTGCGGGCTGATGTACAGCGGGCCCGGCCGGGACGCTCTGGGCGTTCCCGGGCCGGGCCCGGTGTGGTGCGGGGTCGTCAGGCCCGAGGGCTCTTACAGCGACTTGCCGACCAGGCCGACGAGGTCGGCGAGGCGGTTGGAGTAGCCCCACTCGTTGTCGTACCAGGAGGCGATCTTGATCTGGCCGTCGATGGCCTTGGTCAGCTGGGCGTCGAAGATCGAGGAGTGCGGGTCGGTCACGATGTCGGAGGAGACGATCGGGTCCTCGGTGTACTTGAGGATCCCCTTCATCGGACCCTCGGCGGCCGCCTTGATCGCGGCGTTGACCTCCTCGACGGAGGCCTTCTTCTCGAGCTCGACGGTGAGGTCGGTCAGGGAGCCGGTGGGCAGCGGGACGCGCACGGCGTACCCGTCGAACTTGCCCTTGAGCTCGGGCAGGACCAGCGAGACGGCCTTGGCGGCACCGGTGGAGGTGGGCACCATGTTGATCGCGGCGGCGCGGGCACGACGCGGGTCCTTGTGGGGGGCGTCCTGCAGGTTCTGGTCCTGGGTGTAGGCGTGGATCGTGGTCATGAGGCCCTTGACGATCCCGAACTCGTCGGACAGGACCTTGGCCACCGGTGCGAGGCAGTTGGTCGTGCAGGACGCGTTGGAGATGATCGTCTGCGAACCGTCGTACTGGTCGTCGTTGACACCCATGACGATCGTGATGTCCTCGCCCGAGGCCGGCGCGGAGATGATGACCTTCTTCGCCCCGCCCTCGAGGTGCCCGCGGGCCTTCTCGGCGGAGGTGAAGATGCCGGTGGACTCGACCACGACGTCGACGTCGTAGTCGGCCCACGGCACCGCGGAGGGGCCCTCCTTGACCGCGAGCGCGCCCATCCTGGCCCCACCGACCGTGATGGACTCGTCGTCGAACGTCACGTCCTTGCCGAGGCGACCGAGGATGGAGTCGTACTTGAGCAGATGAGCGAGCATGTCGTTCGTGGTGAGGTCGTTGACGGCCACGATCTCGATATCGGTCTTGCCCTCGGCCTTCAGCGCCTCCACCGCGCGGTAGAAGTTGCGGCCGATACGTCCGAATCCGTTGATGCCTACGCGCACGGTCACGTGATGTCTCCTTATAGGTGGTGCGAGAAAGAACCCTGAAGGGCGGGGTGCTGCCCGGGGCGTGACCCAGACTACCCGCCCCAGGTGGGGGCTGTGCAGGGTCCACGGGCCGCGTATCAGTCTTCGTCGAGCATGTCCTCGGTCACGACGGACTCGGTGTCCGGGATACCCAGATCGGCGGCCTTGCGGTCGGCCATGGACAACAGTCGGCGGATCCGACCGGCCACCGCGTCCTTGGTCATCGGGGGGTCGGCGAGCTGCCCCAGCTCCTCGAGGGAGGACTGACGGTGTTGGACCCGCAGCTCGCCCGCGGCCAGCAGGTGGTCGGGCACGTCCTCGGCGAGGATCTCGAGTGCCCGCTGGACGCGTGCGGCCGCCGCCACCGCTGCCCGGGCCGACCTGCGGAGATTGGCGTCGTCGAAGTTGGCGAGTCGGTTGGCGGTCGCCCGTACCTCTCCGCGGGAACGCCGCTCCTCCCAGATGTCCCTGGTCGCGGACGCCCCCATCCGCGCGAGCAGGATGCCGATCGCCTCCCCGTCGCGGATCACCACCCGGTCACCACCACGGACCTCGCGGGCCTTGGCCGTCACCCCGAGGCGACGCGCTGCGCCCACCAGGGCCATCGCCGCCTCCGCGCCGGGCGCCGTGACCTCCAGCGCCGACGACCGCCCGGGTTTGGTGAGAGAACCGTGGGCCAGGAACGCCCCCCGCCACGAGGCCTCCGCCGCCGCCACGGATCCCCCGACGACCGCGGCGGGCAATCCCCTGACGGTGCGGCCGGCGGCGTCGACCAGTCCGAGCTGGCGGGTCAGGTCCGCTCCCCGGTCGATCACCCGGAGGACGAACTTCCGGGCCGGCTTACCGCCGCTTCCCCCGATCGGGTGGATCTCGCAGGGCACGGAGAACAGCGAGTCGAGCTCGCCGGACAACCGCTCTGCGATCTCGCCCGAATCGACCTCCGCCTCGATCACGAGGCGGCCGGAGAGGACCTGGAGGGTGCCCGCGAAACGCAGGAGTGAGGCGATCTCCGCCTTCCTGGTCTCCGAGTTCCCGACCGGGACCCTCACCAGCTCGGACTTGACCTGTGCGGTCAGTGACACGCCCTGCTCCTTCGTTCTCCGGTCATCCGTCGGCCCCCGCCGTCACCGTGGCGGCGAGCGCCCGGGCGAGCAGAGCGGGGTCGTGCACGGGCTTCATCGTCCCATCCGGTGCGGTCCGGGCGATGTCCGCCACCATGACCCGCGCCCCCAGGCCCGCCGCCGCCCGGTCGAGGTGTTCACGTTCGGTGTCGCTCAGTGGCATCCGCGGGTCCACCAGCACCACGTCCACGTCGACCGCGGGTGCGTGCTGGCGCAACACGTGGAGATGCTGCTCGGCGGAGAACCCGGCGGTCTCGCCGACCTGCGGCGCCAGGTTGAGCACGAGCGCCCTGGTCGCGGACGTGCGGGCCAACGCGGAGGCGATGTCCGGGACCAACACGTTCGGGATGACACTCGTGAACCACGAGCCCGGCCCCAGCACGACCATGTCCGCGGCCTCGATCGCCTCCACGACGCCGTCCGCCACGGGCGGGTCGGCGGGGATGAGCCGCACCCGGCGCACACTCCCGGGCGTGGTGGCCACCGCGACCTGGCCGATGATCGTGCGCACCACGCGGGGGTCGGCTTCCAGTCCGACGACCTCCGCGGCGATGTCCAGGGCGACCGGTGACATGGGGAGCACACGGCCGGTCACCCCGAGCATCGACCCGACGGCGTCGAGCGCCTTGACGGGGTCCCCGAGCAGTTCCCAGAACCCCGCGAAGACGAGGTTCCCCACGGCGTGTCCCGCCAGCGCCCCGGTTCCCCCGTAGCGGTGCTGGAACAGGCTGGTCAGCTGTCCGTGCTCGTCGTCCTCGGCCGCGAGTGCGCACAGCGCCATCCGGAGGTCGCCGGGGGGCAGGATGTCGAGTTCGCGACGGAGGCGGCCGGACGAGCCACCGTCGTCCGCCACGGTCACCACCGCGGTCACGTGGTCGGCGACCATACGCCCGGCGCGGAGGGTGGCGGACAACCCGTGACCCCCGCCGAGGGCGACGAGCGACCCCAGCCGGTCCGGTCCTCCCGCCGTGGTCTGACCTGTCATCCGATCACTCGCGTCCGAGATCACGGTGGCGGACGTGGACGTCGACGGAATCGAGGCCGGTCAGTCTCCCGGCCAGGGATTCGGAGATCGCGACGCTGCGGTGTTTGCCGCCGGTGCACCCCACCGCGATGGTCATGTACCGCTTGCCCTCGCGTCGATACCCGGTCATCGCCAGGCCGATCATCGAGACCGCCGCCCGCAGGTACTCCTCGATCGACGGATCCGCCAGGACATAATCCTGGACCGGCTTCTCGCGGCCGGTGTGCGCCTGGAGTTCGGGAATCCAGTGCGGGTTGGGCAGGAACCGCATGTCGAGCAGCATGTCCACGTCGACCGGCACCCCGTACTTGAAGCCGAAGGACTCGACGGTGAGATGGAAATCGAAGCCCAGGTCGCCGAACGGCTTCTCGAGCCGGTGCCGGAGATCGTGGACGCTCAACGAGGTCGTGTCGACCACCACGTCCGCGCGTCCGCGAATCCCCTCCAGCACCTTGCGCTCCCGCTGGATCCCGTCGATCAGACCGTCCCCCGACTGCAACGGGTGGGATCGCCGGACGTTGTTGAACCGCTTGACCAGGGCCTCGTCCGAGGCGTCCAGGAAGAGGATCCTCGCCTCGGGGCGACCGTCGAAGCGCCCCAACAGTTCTCCGATGTGCTCGTCGAATCCCAGACTGCGGACGTCCGCGACGATCGCGAACCTCCTGGGTTCCTCGCGGGCCTCGGCGAGACGATCCACCAGCTCCCCGACGAACCGGAGCGGGAGGTTGTCCACGACGTACCAGCCGAACTCCTCGAGCACCTTCGACGCCGTGCCCTTGCCCGCACCGGACATCCCGCAGATGAGCAGGAGTTCGCGTCCCTCATCGTTCACGCCCATGGTTCACCTCGAGTCGCTCGTCTGGTCGTCGTCGACCTCACGGTCCGAGTCTTCCATGTCGGCGCGTGCGCCGTCCGTACCCGGCCCGTCTGTACCTGGCGCGTCCGCGGGCGGGGCGTCCGGCGATCCCAGGGTCGCGCGGATCGCCGCCGCGACCCCGGGGCCGATACCCGGGACCGCGCAGAGGTCGTCCACCCCGGCGGCGCGGAGGGCCGAGACGGTGGGGAACTTCTCCAGCAGCGCCGCCCGGCGTGAGGGCCCGAGCCCGGGCACGTCGTCGAGGATCGACGTCGTCATCCGCTTGGACCTGGCTCCCCTGTGGGCCCGGATCGCGAAACGGTGCGCCTCGTCGCGGAGCCGCTGCAGCAGGAACAGCCCCTCGCCGTGCCGGGGGAAGATGACCGGGTACTCCTCCCCGGGCAGCCAGATCTCCTCGAGACGTTTGGCGATGCCGATCACCGGGACGTCGTTGACGCCCAGTTCGGACAGGACCTCGGCGGCGGCCTCAACCTGGGGACGGCCACCGTCGACGACGAAGAGCTGGGGAGGGTAGGCGAAGCGTCGGGTGGGCGCGGACTTCCCGGTCGCCCCCTCGCCCGCGTCCGCCCGGTCGTCGACGGGCCCGTCGGCGTCGTCCGGGGTCACCACCGGTTCCTCGTGGTGCCGCCGGAATCGCCGGCGGGTCACCTCGGCGATGCTCGCGACGTCGTCGGAGTGCCCGTCGCCGGCCGCCTCCCGGATGCGGTAGAGCCGGTAGTCACTCTTGCGGGGGAGCCCGTCCTCGAACACCACCAGTGAGGCCATGACGTCGGTGCCCTGGGTGTGGGAGATGTCCACGCACTCGATGCGGAGCGGCGCGGTATCGAGTTCCAGGGTCTCCTGGATCTCCTGCAGGGCGGCCGAGCGCGCGGTCAGGTCACCACTGCGGCGCAGCTTGTGCTGGGTCAGCGCCTCCACCGCGTTACGACGGACGGTCTCCGCCAACGACCGCTTGTCGCCCCGCCGCGGGATTCGCAGCGACACGCGTGATCCACGAAGGCCCGAGAGCCAGTCGGCGAGCTCGTCCGCGTCCTCGGGCAGCGCCGGCACCAACACCTCCCGCGGCACGGCGGCAGCGAGATCGGCACCGGAGTCGGTTGCCCCGGCCAGCTCGGCCTCCCCGCCGTAGAACTGGGCGAGGTAGTCCGAGACGACGCCCGGCACGGCGAGCACCGGATCGAACCGGCCGTCGCGGTCCACTCCGTGCGCGTGTTCGACCACCCACCCGCGTTGGCCCCTGATCCGCCCGCTCCGGACGTGGAAGACCTGGACGGACACCTCCAGCTCGTCGACCTCGACACCCACGACGTCGGCGTCGGTACCGTCACCCAGGACGACGGCCTGCTTCTCCATGGCCCGCCTCATCGCGCCGAGGTCGTCCCGGAGCCGGGCCGCGCGCTCGAAGTCCAGGTCCTCGGACGCCTCGAGCATCCGCGCCTCGATCCGCTTCATGATGACGTCGGTGCGTCCGGCGAGGAAATCGCAGAGCTCGTCGACGATCCGGCGGTGTTCCTCAGCCGTCACCCGTCCGATGCAGGGCGCGGCGCACTTGTCGATGTACCCGAGCAGACAGGGGCGGCCCAACTGGGCCTGTCGCCTGAACACCCCGGCCGTGCACGACCTCACCGGGAAGACCCGTTGGAGGGTGTCGAGCGTGTCCCGGATCGCCCATGCGTGGGAATACGGACCGAAGTACCGGGTCCCGGCCCGTCGCGGACCGCGGTAGACGAACGCGCGGGGGAACTCCTCCCCCACCGTCACCGCCAGGAGGGGATAGGTCTTGTCGTCCCGGTACCGGACATTGAAGCGGGGGTCGTATTTCTTGATCCACGTGTACTCCAGTTGCAGCGCCTCCACCTCGGTGGAGACGACGGTCCACTGGACGCCCGCCGCGGCGGTGACCATCTGCCTGGTACGCGGGTGGAGAAGGGTGAGGTCGGCGAAGTACGAACCGATCCGGCTGCGCAGGTTCTTGGCCTTGCCCACGTAGATGACGCGACCCTGGTCGTCGCGGAAGCGGTAGACCCCCGGCTCGGTGGGGATGGAGCCGGGTGACGGACGGTACGTGCGGGGATCGGCCACGACGCCTCAGCGGTCGGCGACGGTCTCGGGATCGGCGGCCGAGGGCTTGTACCGGCGGATCGTCTCGCGTAGGGAACCCATGGCGTCGACCGCCTCCTGCCCGTCGACCGTCAGGATGGCCCAGATCCCGACGTGCTCGTAGGCGGGGAGTTCGAGCCGTGGCCACATGCTGGACCGGGGGAACGTGATCCCCACGATGTCCGGCCAGTCCCACTGCCGGGTCCTCAGGGGCCCGCGGACCTCGACGCCCTGTTCACCCACCCGCACCCTGATCCTGAGGAGGGAGAGCAGGACGCCGGCGAAGATCAGGCCGATCATCACGAAGGCGAGCTGGTCGGCGACACCGATGGTGACCCCGGTGTCGTCACGGACCAGCAGGACTGCCCAGAGGACGTGCGCGAGGACGATGAGGACAGCCAGCGCGATCACGGCGATCCGGAGACGCCGTGGACGGTGCTCGAAATCCCGGTACTCGAGATCCCGGTGCTCGCTCATCGCCCCGCCCGGAGGTCGCGCAGGGTGACGGCCGCGCCGAGTGCGGCCGCGACCGCCTCGCCGCCCTTGTCCTCCGCGGCGCCGTCGTGCCCGTCGCGGTCGCGGGCCTGGGCCTCGTTCTCCGTGGTGAGCACGCCGTGGGCCACCGGGGTCGCCTCGTCGAGCGCGATCCGGGTCAGGCCGTCGGTCACCGAGCGGCAGACGTAGTCGAAGTGCGGTGTGGAGCCCCGGATGACCACCCCGAGCGCCACCACGGCGTCGTGGGACCTCGCGAGCTCCTGTGCGACCACCGGGAGCTCGACGGCCCCCGTGACGCGGGCGACGGACGCGACCGCACCGGACGCCTCGGCGACCGCGAGTGCGCGCTCCATGAGTTGCGCACAGATCTCGTCGTGCCAGGTGGAGGCCACGACGCCCAGCCGCAGGCCGCGGGCGTCGGGGATCACCAACTCCGGCCTACCGGTGCCGCTCATCGCCGATCCTCTCCGTTCGTGCTGGGGTCGTTCGCGCTGGGGCCGTTCGCGTTCATGTCGACGCCGTCGTCGAGGCCCTCGAGCAGATGGCCCATCCGGTCCCGCTTGGTCCGCAGGTACCGGAGGTTCTCCGGGGTCACCGCGGTGGGCATGGGAACCCGTGAGATCACCTCGACGCCGCCCGCACGGAGGGCGTCGGCCTTGGCGGGGTTGTTGGTCATCAGACGCACTCGCGTCACCCCGAGATCCCGAAGCATCTGCGCGGCCAGGCTGAAGTCCCGGGCGTCGGCCGGAAGACCGAGGTCCAGATTGGCGTCCACGGTGTCGCGGCCGTCGTCCTGCAACTGATAGGCGCGGAGCTTCTGGACCAGGCCGATCCCCCGGCCCTCGTGACCCCTCATGTAGAGGACGACCCCGCGGCCCTCCTCGCACACCGAGGCGACGGCAGCGTCGAGCTGTGGACCGCAATCGCAGCGCAGCGAGTGGAAGACGTCTCCGGTGAGGCACTCGGAGTGGACGCGGACCGACACCGGCTCCGCGCCTGAGATGTCTCCGGCGACCATGGCCACGTGCTCGACCCCCTGGATGACGTCGCGGTATCCGTGAGCGGTCATCGTCCCGGCCGGGGTGGGGATCCGGGCGGCCGCCTCGTGGACCACCTGCACCTCGTGCGCGCGGCGCCAGTCCTGCAGCGCCTCGATCGTGATCATCGCGAGCCCGTGCTCATCGGCGAAGCGTCGGAGTTCCGGGGTCCGGGCCATGGTGGTCGGGTCGTCCTCGGAGACGATCTCGCAGATCACCCCCGCCGGGCGCAGACCGGCGAGTCGCGCGAGGTCGACCGCGGCCTCCGTGTGGCCGGGCCGGGTGAGCACCCCACCGGGCCGCGCGCGCAGCGGTACCACGTGGCCGGGTCGCGTGAAGTCGCCGGGAACGGCATCGGCGGAGGCCAGCATGCGGGCGGTGCGCGCCCTGTCGGCGGCGGAGATGCCGGTCGAGACACCGACGCGAGCGTCCACGGTGACGGTGTAGGCGGTGTCGTGCCGGTCCTCGTTGATGGCCCGCATCGGCGGGAGATCGAGGCGAAGGCAGTCTTCGGCCTCGAGCGTCACGCACACGTATCCGGACGAGTACCGGACGAGGAAACCCATCAGCTCGGGGGTCGCGAGTTCGGCGGCGAAGATCAGGTCGCCCTCGTTCTCCCGGTCCTCGCTGTCCACCACGACGACGGCTCGTCCCGCCGCGATGTCGGCGATGGCGCGGTCGATGCCGTCGAAGGTGGTCACTGCTGCGGGTTCTCCTCGGTACTCAACACACCCGGGCGGCGTCCGCGGGCACGGCCACAAGTATGGCTCATCCGCTCACGGGGTCCGCTCACCGCGTCCGCCGAGGAGACGCTCGACGTACTTGGCCAGGACGTCGACCTCCAGGTTGACCCGGCCTCCCCGGGGCAGACCACCGAGGATCGTGTCCTCGAGCGTGGTGGGGATGAGCGAGACCTCGAACCACGGTTCCCGCTGCTCGAGCGGACTGACCGCCGACACCGTGAGAGAGGTTCCCGAGACGGTGATGGATCCCTTCTCGACCACGTAGCGGGACAGCTCCGGCGGCATCGAGAGGCGCAGCACGTGCCACCTGGCGTGCTCGGTCCTGCTGATCAGGGTGCCGGTACCGTCGACATGTCCCTGGACGATGTGACCTCCGAAGCGAGCGTCCGCGCGCATCGCGCGCTCCAGGTTCACCGGATCCCCGGGACGCAGCGCACCCAGGGCGGTGCGGTCGAGGGTCTCGGCCATCACGTCGGCCTCGAATCCCACACCGGGGGTGAACTCCGTGACGGTCAGGCAGACGCCGTTGACGGAGATCGAGTCGCCGTGTCCGGCGTCGGATGTGACGAGTGGTCCGAGGATCCGCAGACGCGCGGAGTCCCCCACCGTGTCGACGGAGTCCAGCGTGCCGAGTTCCTCGACTATTCCGGTGAACATCAGAGCGGTCCTCTCGTGGGTGTGGTCATGCGGGTCGTCTAATCATGCGGGTCTTCGGGTCATTCGGAGATAGACGTCGCGCCCCAGGGTCGCGGACTCGCGCACCTCGAAGCCGTGGGCGTCGGTCAGCGTGCCCACACCGGCCTCCTCGACGGCGGACCGGCCACCGCCCAGCACGAGTGGCGCGATATAGGCCTCCACCTCGTCGACGAGCCCGGCGGAGAGGAACGCTCCGGCCAGCCGGGGTCCGCCCTCGACGAGGACGTGCTGGACGTCGCCGAGCATCGCGAGCGCCTCCGCGGGATCGCGGGTGGCGAGGTGCCGGAACCGGCCGTCGGTGCCCCGCACGGCCGCGCCCGGTGGCACCGGGGCCAATCCCATCACCGCGCGCAGGGGTTGACGGTCGGTGAGGGCCCCGTCGTCCGACCGGGCGGTGAGTGAAGGGTCGTCGGCGGCGAAGGTGCCCGAGCCGACGACGACGACGTCGATCTCCTGCCGCCGCCCGTGGACGTGGCGTCGCGAATCGGGACCGGTGATCCACCGGCTGGTGCCGTCGGCCGCGGCCACCCGGCCGTCGAGGGTGGCCGCGTACTTCCAGGTGACGTACGGCCGTCCGGAGTGCTGGCGGTGCAGCCATGCTCTGAGTGGACCCTGTTCGGCGGCGGCCACCTCGTCGTCGTCGGCCCGCGCCACGTCCGTCCCGGCCCGCCGCAGCGTCTGCGCCCCGCCGGACGCGAGAGGGTTCGGATCCGCCACCGCGTAGACGACCCGCGCGACGCCCGCGGCGAGGGCCCGCGCGGAACAGGGACCGGTGCGGCCCTGGTGGTCACAGGGCTCGAGGGTGACTACGAGTGTGCCGCCCCGGGCCCGCTCGCCGGCCTCGTCGAGGGCGACGACCTCGGCGTGCCGACCCCCGGGCGCCTCGGTCGCCCCGCGGCCGACCACCTCACCCGCGGTGTCGAGTACCACGGCGCCCACCGGGGGGTTCGGGGTGCTGACCCCGAGAGCGGATCGCGACAGTGCGATCGCGTCGGCCAGGACCTCGCGCTCGCGGCGGCGCCGTCCGCCGTCGGGCGCGTGTGTCATCGTCACGCCCGCGCGGCCGCGGCCCCCGCGCGCAGGGTCTCGATCATGGCGTCGGGGTCGGGCGCACCGTAGACCGCGGATCCGGCGACGAAGACGTCGCACCCCGCGGAGGCGGCGTCCCCGATCGTGTGGGAATCGATCCCGCCGTCGATCTGGATCAGCACGTCGAGCCCGCGCTGATCGATCTCGGCGCGCAGGGCGCGGACCTTGTCGAGCACCTCGGGCATGAACGACTGGCCCCCGAACCCGGGCTCGACGCTCATCACCAGAACCATGTCCACGTGCTCGAGCAGGTCGAGGTACGGCTCCACCGGCGTGCCCGGCTTGAGGGAGATCCCGGCCCGGCACCCGCGGGAGTGAAGCAGGTCCGCGACAACCTTCGGATCGTCGGTGGCCTCCACGTGGAAGGTCACGCTGGCCGCGCCGGCATCGACGTAGTCACCCACCCACCGTGCCGGATCCTCGATCATCAGGTGGCAGTCCATCGGCTTGTCGGTGACCTTCCCGACCGCCTTGGCGACCGGGGCACCGAAGGACAGGTTGGGCACGAAGTGGCCGTCCATCACGTCGACATGGATCCAGTCGGCCGCGGGGATCCGTTCGATCTCCCGGTCGAGTCGTGCGAAGTCGGCGGACAGGATCGACGGCGCGATGAGCGGCTGGTACGACATGCGGGCCAGTCTAGGCGGGCACGCGCGAGTGGACGCTCCAGGGCGCGGGCCGTGAACCCGACCCCCCGACGGTGCAGCCGGTCATTGCCCTCGCGAGGGCGACGTGGGGGCCGATTCGAGCCTGCGCAACCCCGCCATGAACATCGCGTCGGTGCCGTGCCGGTGCGGCCAGAGCTGCACCCACGGCCCGTCTCCGAGGCCCTCGGTAGAGGTCCCGTCGATCCCCTCCAGGATCTCGCGGACGTCGAGGAGTTCGACATCGTCGCGCCGGTTCGCCTCACGGATCACCGACACCGTCTCGGACAGGTGCGGGGAACACGTGGCGTAGAGCACCACACCACCGGGCCGGACCAGTCGCAGTGCGGACTCCAGGAGTTCCCGCTGCAGGATCACCAGTCCCGGGATGTCTGCGGCCGTCTTGCGCCACCGGGCCTCGGGACGCCGCCGGAGGGCGCCGAGTCCCGAGCACGGGGCGTCGAGGAGGACTCGATCGAACCCCGGCTCGAGGCCGGGGTCCCGGCCGTCCGCGGTGAGTACGGTCACCGGCAGGTCGCGCGTGGCCTGTCGCACGAGGTCGGCCCGGTGTTCGGAGACCTCGACGCCGGTCACCGTCGCACCCTCGATCTCCGCCAACGCGCCCAGCATGACGGCCTTTCCCCCGGGGCCGGCGCACAGATCCAACCACCGGCCCCCGTCCTCGCCGACGAGCGGTGCACGGGAGGCCGCGATCGCGACGACCTGGCTGCCCTCGTCCTGCACCGTGGCGAGACCGTCTTTGACCGCGTCCAGGGCGCCGGGGTCACCCGAGTCGAGGTGGACCGCGTACGGCGACACGACGCCCTCACTGCCGCCCGTCACCAACGCGAGTTCCTCGGCGGAGATGGCACCCGGCAGTGCCGCCAGATGCACCTTTGGGCGCGCGTCATCGGCCGCCAGCAGCTCGGGAAGCTCCCCAGCGTTCGCCCCGAGGGACTCCGCGAACGCGCGCGCGATCCACTCGGGGTGCGCGGTGCCCACGGCCAACCGGGCGACGGGGTCGGTCACGTCCTTCCGCAGCACCTCGACCCAGCTGTCCAGATCCTGCGCGGAGACCTTGCGCAGCACTGCGTTGACGAACGCCCCGGCCCGGCCCAGCCCCAGGGTCCGCGCCGCCTCCACGCTCGTGTCGACGGCCGCGTGCGCCCCGATCCGGGTGAACAGCAACTGATAGGCGCCCAGCCTCACCAGGTCCAGGACCGGTGGGTCGATCTCCTCGACCGGCCGGCCGGCCGCCTCCGCGATGATGCGGTCCAGCAACCCCTGCGTCCGGAGCGTGCCGTAGGTGAGCTCGGTGGCCAGAGCCGCGTCCCGGGTGTCGAGTCGCGCTTTGGTGAGCTCTGACGGGAGCAGGAGGTTCGCGTACGCCGCGCGCTCGCGAACCGCCGACATCACGCTGAGGGCGACGGTCCTGGCGTCAGGGCGGACCTGCCGAGGTGCCGGGCTGTCACGCCGGGGGCCGGCGGATCGGGGCGCGTCCCGTCGCCCGCCGCTCTGCCGCCTGCTGCCCTCCTTGCCGCCGTCCTTCCGGCCGCCCCCGGGGCCCCGCCGCCGCGCGCCCTCCGCGCTCATACGAACTCCGCCCCGTCATCGAGTCGGGCTCCGCGTGCCCAGTCGACCGCGTTCATCATCCTCTTCCCCGGTGGCTGTAGGGACTCCACCGCCACCGGTGTGGTGGCCGTGCCGACGAGCAGAGACCGCTTGTCGAGCCGGATCCGACCTGGCGCCAGGGCCGTCTCCCCCTGTTCCGGGAACGCCGTGGAGCCGATCTTGACCCGCTCCCCGGCGAGAGTGGTCCACGCTCCCGGAGCCGGGGTGACCGATCGGATGTGACGGTCCACCGCCAGGGCCGGAGCAGCCCATCGCACACGAGCGTCGTCCACCGTGATCTTCCCCGCCCGCGAGATCCCGTCCGCCGGCTGCGGGACGGCGCGAACCTCCCCGGCCTCGATGGCGTCGAGGGTGGCCACGAGAAGGTCCGCGCCGGAGGCCGACAGTCGATCGAGCAGGTCGCCGGCGGTGTCGCGAGGCCGGATCGTCTCGGTCATCGTCCCGAGGACCGGACCGGTGTCCATCCCCTCGTCGAGCAGGAAGGTCGTGGCCCCGGTCATCTCGTCTCCCGCCTCGATGGCGGCGTTGACCGGTGCGGCACCTCGCCACGCGGGCAACAGCGAGAAGTGGAGGTTCACCCACCCGTGGGTGGGGATGTCCAGGACGGGCCGGGGCACCAGGTGCCCGTAGGCGACCACCGGGACCGCCTCCGGCGCGAGGTCGCGGAGCCGCTCGGCGAACTGCGGGTCACGCGCGTTCGGCGGGGTGAGGACCTCGATGCCCGCCTCGTCGGCGGCAGCGGCCACGGCACTACGGGACAGACTCCGGCCACGACCGGTCCTGGCGTCGGGTCGCGAGACCACCGCCACCACCTCGTGTCGGTCCGAGCTCACGAGCGCCTCGAGTGACGGGACGGCCGCCTGCGGGGTGCCGGCGAAGACGAGACGCACCGCTCACCTCACCGCCATGGCGTCGGCGAGCCGCTCGTAGACGACCCCGTCGCTGATGGCGTCGCTACCGAACCAACCGGACGCGCGGATCCCGGCCATCGCCGATCGTCGCCGGTCCGGGGTGAGACGCTGGAGGAACAGGATGCCGTCGAGGTGGTCGGTCTCGTGCTGCACCGCGCGGGCGAGGATCCCGTCCGCCTCGAAGCTCACCGGCTCCCCGTTCACGTCCACGCCACGCGCGAGGACACGGGCGTAGCGCTCCGTGGGCTCCGAGACCCCGGGAATCGACAGGCACCCCTCGTTGACGTGCGTCTTCTCGTCACCGATCGGTTCCCACTCCGGATTGACCAGGTGGCCTTCCCGTCCACCACAGGTGTAGACGAACACCCGGGTGGACACACCGATCTGCGGCGCCGCCAACCCGGCTCCCTCCTCGTGGCGAACGGTGTCCATGAGATCGGCCACCGTCCGGGCCAGTCTGTCGTCGAACGAGGTCACGGGATCGGTCGGGGTCCTCAGGACGGGGTCACCGAAGAGCCGGACGGGATGGACGGCCATGCGGATCTGAACTCCTTGAGGACGGGGACACGGTGAACGGCCATTCTAGGTGCTCGCGGGCCGACCCACCGCACGGGCCGCTCAGCCGATGTGGACCGGGTCGAGTCGCACCCGGACGGGCTCCGCGTTCCGACGACCGGACCGCGCCACCACGAACGCTCGCAGCTCCGTGGAGACCGCGGCGAGGAGGGCGGGCGGGACGCGGAGCAGCACCCTCTCGGGGTCGACCACGCCGTCGTGGCCGGGCAACTCCTCTCCCGGGGGGAGATCGACCGGGCCGAGTACCTCGACCTCGTCCGGGAGCCTGAGCTCGTCGAGGATGGCCGACAGGGCCGTGGCCGGGCCGTCCACGGCCACCATGTGGACCGCGGGCGGAAACCCCACCTCGGCGCGGTCGGCGAGTTCGCGTGCAGCCCACCCCTGAGGGTCCCATCGCACGAGAGCCTGCGCGACCGGGGACCCGGAGTCCGCCGACAAGAACACCCGGCCCCCGTCAGCGGCCGGCCGGACGAGCGAGGCCGCACCCACCCAGAACCGCAGAGCGTTCTGCACCGCCCGCAGGTCGGGTCGTCCGAGAAGAGCCCAGGAGTCCAGGAGCAACGCCGCGCCGTACCCGCCCTCGGCGACCGGTTCGGCCCCGGGGGTGGACACGATGATGGCGGGGGCCGCGGGCACGGTCTCGAGGATCTCCCCTCCCCCGCTCGTCCGGACCCTGACACCGGGAAACATCCGGCCGAGCTCCTCGGCCGTCCTCCCCGTTCCCACGACCCCCGCGCGCAGGGCCCGGGACCCACAGGCCACGCACCGGAAGCCCGGCTCGGGGGCCCCGCACCAGCCGCAGGCCAGATCCACGGGCCCGTGCACCGCGTCCATCCGCCCCGCTCGCAGCGGTCCGTTACACCGGCGACACCGGGCCGGGGTCCGACACGATCCACACAGCAGGGTCGGGATGTATCCCTTCCGCGGCACCTGGACCAGCACCGGCGCATCCACGTCGACGGCCTCCCGGGCCATCGTCACCGCCACGGCGGGCAGTCGGGTCCGGCCGCCGGCCACGTCGCGGGCCTGGGTCGGATCCGCGTCCGTGAACGCGACGACGCGCGGGGCGAGAGCGCGGACGAGGCCGGGCTCGGGCCGGATCTCGTGCGCCCACCCCGACCGCACGTACTCGGCCACCTCCGGGGTCCGGTCCACCGAACTCAGGAGCAACGGCGTGCCGTCGAGCACCGACCGCTGCGCCGCCACCTCCCTCGTATGGGGATAGGGGGCTCGCGGTTCCACGAACGAGTCGTCGCCGTCGTCGTGCAGCACGATCAGACCGGGCTCCGGGAGCGGAGCGAACACGGCGCTGCGCGTCCCGACCACGATCCTCGCGTGCCCCCGGACGGCCCGCAGCCATCGCCGGTACCGGGCCGAGGGGCCGATACCCGCCGACAGGTCGACCACGAGGTCCCGCCCGGCGGCGCCCCCGCCCACGACCTGTCGGCATTCGGCGGTCAACCTGTCGACGTCCCGCTGGTCCGGGACGATCAGCAACACCTGCAGACCTCTGCGCCTGACGGAGTCCGCAAGCACGGCCAACGCCCGTGCCCAGTCCCGTCCCGGTGGCACGGTCCACACGGCCCGCGCCGGGACCCCACCTGTCGCCGCGTCGAGGAAGCGGACCACCATCGGGTGGTCGGCCCAGCCGGTGGGTATCTCGACCGGCCCCTCCGTCACCCCCTGCGGGGGCTGCGGGTCGGGCACCGATTTCTCGGCCGCCGCGTGCCGCGGGGGGATGGCCAACCGGAGGACGTCCGAACGCATGCCCACCCACCTGCGGGCGACCAGTTCGACGAGTCGGAGCAACTGCGGCGTCAGCACGGGCTCCGGCGAGATCACGCGCTCCAGCCAGGCCAGGTCCCCGGAGTGATCCGACTGGTCCGAGCGCTCGATGAGGAACCCGTCGACCAGACGGCCCGCGAACCGCACCCGGACGCGCGTCCCCGGGACCGCCTGATCGGCCAGGGACTCCGGGACCAGGTAGTCGAACTCCCGGTCCAGGTGCGGAACTCCGAGCAGCGGCAGCACCCGGGCCACGGGGGCGTCAGCCGCCGCGACCCGGGCCGCCGGGCGAGTCGTGGTCACGGTCTCGGATCCTCGCACCCCGATCCGACACCCGGGGCGGTCGTCAGCGCCCGACGGCCTGCTTGAGTTCGTCGACGCGGTCGGTCCTCTCCCATGGCAGGTCCAGGTCGGTCCGGCCGAAGTGACCGTAGGCCGCCGTTCCGGCGTAGATCGGACGCTTGAGGTCGAGGTCGCGGATGATCGCACCAGGACGCAGATCGAACACCGAGGTGACCGCCTCCTGCAGGACCGCGATGTCGACCTTCTCGGTCCCGAACGCCTCCACGAACAGCCCCACCGGGGCGGCCTTGCCGATCGCGTACGCGACCTGGACCTCGACACGCTCGGCCAGCCCGGCCGCGACGATGTTCTTGGCGACCCACCGCATGGCGTAGGCCGCCGAGCGGTCGACCTTGGACGGGTCCTTGCCGGAGAACGCACCGCCCCCGTGACGGGCCATCCCGCCGTAGGTGTCCACGATGATCTTGCGCCCGGTCAGGCCGGCGTCGCCCATCGGGCCGCCCAGGACGAACCGACCCGTCGGGTTGACCAGGAGGCGGAAGTCACCGGTCTCGATACCGGACGCGGCGTCGGCCAGGACCGGCCCGATCACGTGCTCGGTGAGGTCGTCGCGCAGCGTCGTCTCCAGGTCGATCTCGGGGGCGTGCTGCGTGGAGATGACGATCGTGTCCAGCCGGACCGCGCGCTCGCCGTCGTACTCGATGGTCACCTGGGTCTTGCCGTCCGGGCGGAGGTACGGCAGGGTGCCGTCCTTGCGCACCTCGGTCAGCCGCCGCGAGAGGCGGTGGGCCAACGCGATGGGCAACGGCATGAGTTCCGGGGTGTCCGAGCACGCGTAGCCGAACATCAGGCCCTGGTCGCCGGCGCCCTGCCGGGCGATCGCGTCCTCGACCGGATCGCTGGAGGTCCGTGCCTCGTGGGAGGTGTCCACACCCTGGGCGATCTCGGGGGACTGCTGTCCGATCGAGATCGAGACACCACAGGAGACGCCGTCGAAACCCTTGTCGGAGGAGTCGTAGCCGACCTCCACGATCTTCTCGCGGATGAGCTGCGGGATCTCGACGTACCCACTCGTCTTGACCTCACCGGCCACGTGCACCATCCCGGTGGTCACCATCGTCTCCACGGCGACGCGGGCCTCGGGGTCCTGCGTCAGCATCGCGTCCAGGATGGCATCGGAGATCGCGTCACAGATCTTGTCCGGATGCCCCTCGGTCACGGACTCGCTGGTGAACAGCCGACGTGCCTGCGTCACAGTGGTTCTCTCTTCCTGGTGCCGGATGCGTGTGATCGGTCGATCGCGTGGGGACAGACTAGTCGGTGCGGTCCGTGGTGGTCCGCGCGGATGGGGCCGCGGCCCAGGACACCACGGCGTCGAGGATCCGGCTGGCCAGGAGATCCTTGCTCGCCCTGTCCACCGACACCTCCCCGCCCGCGGCGTCGAGGATCCAGCCGCCGTTCACGTCCTGGCCGAAGGTGGTGCCCCGCCCGACCTCGTTGACGACGAGGAGGTCACACCCCTTCCGGGCGAGCTTCGCCCGACCGTGCTCGAGGACGGACCCCGTGGAATCCCCGGTCTCGGCGGCGAACCCCACCAGCACGCAGCCCGCGGGGATCTCCCCGGACGCGTGGGCCGCGACGAGCCCGGCGAGGATGTCCGGATTACGTTCCAACCGGATCTGGGCCGGTTCGGATCCACTGTCCTTCTTGAGTTTGGAGGACGACACGTCGGTCGGGCGGAAGTCGGCCACCGCCGCGGCCTTGATCACCACATCGGCGTCGGCCGCGGCCGAGAGGGTGGCGTCCCGCATCTCGAGGGCCGAGTCGATCCGGATCGCCTCCACGGCGGCCGGCACCGGCAGGTCGGAGGAGGTCACGAGGGTGACCTGCGCTCCCCGCGCAGCCGCGACCGCGGCGATCGCGTGCCCCTGCTTCCCGGAGCTGCGGTTGCCGAGGAACCGCACGGGATCGATCTCCTCGCGGGTCCCGCCGGACGTCACCACGACCCGCTTTCCGGCCAAGTCCCACGGGAGGGTCCCGCCGTCGAGCAGCAGTCTCGCCAGACGGGCGATGTCGGCGGGCTCGGGCAGCCGGCCGGCGCCGGTGTCGGCCCCGGTGAGTCTCCCGGACGCGGGGGGCATGACGTGGACGCCGTCACCCCGGAGGGTGTCGACGTTGCGCCTCGTCGCCGGGTGCTCCCACATCTCGGTGTGCATCGCCGGCGCGAGCAGGACGGGGCACCGGGCGGTCAGCAGGGTGGAGGTGAGCAGGTCGTCCGCGCGCCCGGAGGCGACCCGCGCGAGCAGGTCTGCGGTCGCGGGGGCGACCACGACGAGGTCCGCCCGCTGCCCGAGGGCGACGTGGCGGACCGACGGCACGTCGGAGAACACCCCGGTCGAGACCGGGTTGCCCGACAGGGCCTCGAAGGTGGCGGACCCGACGAAATTCAGGGCCGCCTCGGTGGGGACGACGTCGACGTGGCATCCGGACTCGGTGAGGAGTCTGATCAGGCCACAGGATTTGTAGGCGGCGATCCCGCCCCCGACGCCGACGACGACGCGGGCGCGGCGCCCATCGCCCCCGGGAGGGGTCACTCTCCCTCGGCGCAGTCGAGCAGGTCGGAATGGAGCTCGCGCAACGCGATGGTCAGCGGCTTCTCGTGGAGCGCCGGGTCGACCAGCGGGCCGACGTACTCGAGGATGCCCTCTTCGATCTGGTTGTAGTACGAGTTGATCTGACGAGCGCGCTTGGCGGCGAAGATCACCAGGGCGTACTTGGAGGACGCCCGCTCGAGAAGCTCGTCGATCGGCGGATTGGTGATCCCGATTGGGGTGTCGTACAACGGCGCTGCCGGTGCGGCTTCGATGGTGGCCACTATGGGTTCTCCTCTGGGGTCCAGCCTGGGTGGTGCTCTGGCCTGGGTGGTGCTCGGGCGTCGGATTCGGCGTCAGTCTTGGCCGACCAGCAATGATACCAACTCATCCACCGCGGCCTCGAGTTCGTCGTTGACGACGACCTCGTCGAACTCCTCCCGCGCGGCCATCTCGACCTTGGCGGTCTCGAGCCTGCGGGCGACGACCTCGTGCGGTTCGGTACCTCTGCCCCGCAGACGGACTTCGAGCTCCTCCCACGAGGGGGGCGACAGGAACACGGTCCGCCCCTCCGGAATGGAGTCCCGGATCTGCCGGACGCCGGCGAGATCGACCTCGATCAGGACCGGACGCCCCTGAGCGAGTGCCTCACGAACCGGCTCCGCTGGGGTGCCCGAGAGTTGGAGACCGCGGTGGATCTCTGCCCACTCGAGCATCCGGCCCTGTGCGACGGCACGACGGAACTCCTCCGTACTGACGAAGTGGTAGTCGCGTCCGTCGACCTCCCCGGGACGGGGGTCCCGGGTGGTCATCGACACGCTGAAGAAGAGGCCCGGGACGCGATCGCGAAGGCGCGCCACGACGGTTGACTTACCGACGGCGGAGGGGCCGGCCAAGACGATCAGCCGGCCCCTCTTCGCCGCCGCTTCCGGGGACGAGACCCCGGACGACGGTGTGTTCATACGTCGATCAGTCGACCGTGAAGTCGAACCGCTCGAGCAGTGCGCGGCGCTGGCGGTCTCCGAGACCACGCAGGCGACGCGTCGGGGCGATCTCCAGCTCGGTCATGATCTCCTGAGCCTTGACCTTGCCGACCTTGGGCAGGGCCTCGAGCAGCGCCGAGACCTTCATCTTGCCGAGGATCTCGTCACTCTCGGCATCCTTGAGCACCTGCTTGAGGTCGGTGCCACCACGCTTCAGGCGCTCCTTGAGCTCAGCCCGGGCGCGACGGGCGGCAGCCGCCTTCTCCAGAGCAGCGGCACGCTGCTCATCGGTCAACTGGGGAAGGGCCACAATTCCTCCGTCTCGTTCGTGTGTGTCTCATGACTCACGCGGGTGTCCACCGTAGGACATCCACGTGTGGTGTGCGGTGACCGTCCCCGGCGCGTCCGCGGGCTGCGGAGCGCGTCCGGGAGCGGGCGCTCCCTCGTGCTCACCGTACCCGGGCGATTCCGCCCCCCTTGCGGGAGACCGGCACGGCGTCGGGCCTGATGACCTCAGCAACAGTACGCGGCCGAGTGGCCTCGTCCTCGTGCGGGGCCCGGCGTGGCACCCCGCCTGAACTGCGCATTGACGAGTGAGGTGAGGAGAAGACTAACGTCGGTCGTCCGCGATCGCGAACCGAACCGCCCGAAATCGCGCGACCGCGTCACGGATCAGCGCGGCACACGGGGCCCCTGTGACTCCAGCCATCCGCTGGGACTACTAACGAGTCAGTCGGGCCCGGCGAACCGGTAGGTCTCGGCCAGCTCGCGGACCACCGCCCGCATCGCCCCGACGTCCGGGCCCGAGCGCAGGACGTGCCGGGAGACGTTGACGAGGGTGTGGGGCAACGCGGGCCCGGCGATCCTCCGGACGTCCTCCGAGGTCCCCCCCTGCTCCCCCACCCCCGGCATGAGAACCGGACCGGAGAGCGCGTCCAGTCGCGGAGGGTCGGCGACCGTCGCGCCCACCACCACGCCGAACGAACCCGGCGTCCCGGTCTCCGACGCGGCGTTCCGTCGGCCCACCTCGTCCACGACCATCTGCGCGACCGTTCCGGAGGGCCCGGTGGCCCCCTGCAGTCCCCCCGCCTCCGGGTTGGAGGTGCGGGCCAACACGAACACCCCGCGATCGTTCGCCGACGCGGTGTCGAACGCCGCCTCCAGCGACCCCACCCCGAGGTACGGGGACACGGTCAGCGCGTCACACGCCAGCGGTGAACCCTCCGCCAGCCACGCCCGGGAGTACCCGGCCATCGTGGAACCGATGTCCCCGCGCTTGGCGTCCGCGATCGACAGGGCGCCGGCCTCGACGATCGACGCCAGCACCTCCTCGAGGACCGCGAACCCGGCGGATCCGTGCTCCTCGAAGAACGCCACCTGGGGTTTGATCGCCGGCACGAGATCCCCGAACGCCTCCAGCGATCGACGGGAGAACTCGCGGAGACCCGCGGCGTCCACACCCAGCCCCCAGGCCTCGAGGAGCGCCGGGTGCGGGTCGATGCCCACGCAGAGGTTTCCCCGGGCACGCACCGCACCGTGGAGCCGCGCCCCGAAGGAGACCCGGGACGTCCCGTCGGTCATCGGGCGGCGAACCCGCTGTGCAGCTCCTGCAGGGGGCTGACGGTGACGTCCCCGCGCCGGACGGCCTCGATACCGTGGACCGCCGCGGTCGCGCCCTGGACGGTGGTGACACACGGGACCCGCCGGGTGATGGCGGCCGAACGGATCTCGTGTCCATCGGCCCGGGTGCCCCCGGTGGAGGAGGCGATGTTGAGGATCAGGTCGACCTCGTCCGCGTTGATCCTGTCGACGATCGTCCGGACCGGGTCACCCTTGTCGTCGACCGGGCCACCCCCGGCCTCGGTGAGTTTCGCGACGGTCTCGCAGGCGATCCCGTACCGCCGGAGCATGAGCGCGGTGCCCTCGGTGGCCAGGACGGTGAACCCGAGCGCGGCCAGTCGTTGCGCCGGGAACACCATGGAGCGCTTGTCCCTGTTCGCGACGGAGACGAACACGGTCCCGGACGTCGGAAGCACCCCCTCGGCCGCGAGCTGGCCCTTGGCAAAGGCGACGGCGAAGTCGGGACCGATGCCCATGACCTCCCCGGTCGACTTCATCTCCGGGCTCAGCAGTGACTCCACGGGGTTGCCCTCGGGTGTGCGGAAGCGGTTGAACGGGAGGACCGCTTCCTTGACCGCGACGGGCGCGTCCGCCGGGAGCGATCCGCCGTCCCGGTCCGACGGCAGCAGTCCCTCGGCCTTGAGCTCGGCGATGGTCTCACCCATCATGATCCGTGCGCACGCCTTGGCGAGGTGCACGCCGGTCGCCTTGGAGACGAACGGCACCGTACGACTGGCCCTGGGGTTGGCCTCCAGGACGTACAGGACGTCGTCTTTGATCGCGTACTGCACGTTGAGCAGTCCCTTGACGCCGATCCCATGCGCCAGCGCCTCGCTGGAACGGCGCACGCGATCGATGTCGTCCTGCCCCAGAGTGATGGGCGGGAGCGCGCAGGCGGAGTCGCCGGAGTGGATGCCGGCCTCCTCGATGTGTTCCATGACGCCACCCAGGTAGACCTCGGTGCCGTCGCACAGCACGTCGACGTCGATCTCGACCGCGTCGTCGAGGAAGCGGTCGACCAGGACGGGACGATCCGGGCTGATCTCGGTGGCGCGATCGATGTACGACCGCAGCGAGTCCTCGTCGTAGACGATCTCCATCCCGCGTCCACCCAGGACGTACGAGGGGCGGACGAGGACGGGGTACCCGATGCGGGCCGCGATCTCCGTGGCCTCCGTGGCGTTGATGGCGGTCCCGAACGCGGGTGCGGGCAGACCGGCCCTGACGAGGACCTCGCCGAACTCTCGCCGGTCCTCCGCCAGGTCGATCGCCGACGGGCTGGTGCCCACGATGGGGACGCCGGCCTCCTCGAGCTGCGCCGCCAGGCCCAGCGGGGTCTGGCCACCGAGTTGGACCAGGACACCGGCGACGGTGCCCGACTCGGACTCGGCGTGGTAGACCTCCATGACGTCCTCGAACGTCAGCGGCTCGAAGTACAGACGGTCGGCGGTGTCGTAGTCGGTCGAGACGGTCTCCGGGTTGCAGTTGACCATGACGGTCTCGTACCCGGCCTCGGACAACGTGAGCGCGGCGTGCACGCACGAGTAGTCGAACTCGATGCCCTGGCCGATCCGGTTGGGTCCCGAGCCCAGGATGATGACCTTCTCGCGCTCGGTCTGGGCCGCGACCTCGGACTCGGCAGCGGGGTCGAGTTCGTAGGTCGAGTAGTGGTACGGGGTCTTGGCCTCGAACTCCGCGGCGCAGGTGTCGACCGTCTTGTAGACGGGCCGGACCTCGAGGCGGTGACGCAGGCGCCGCACGCCCTCGGGGCCGGCGAACTCCGGCCGCAGGGCCGCGATCTGGGCGTCGGACAGTCCGTTGTGCTTCGCGCGCCGCAGGAGCGCGGCGTCGACCACTGGCGCGTCGACGATCTCCTGTCGGAGCTCGACCAGCGCGGAGATCTCCTCGAGGAACCACGGGTCGAGCCCCGATACCTCGTGGACCTGGTCGACGGTCGCGCCGAGCCGCAGCGCGAGCTCGACGTCGTAGATCCGGCCCTCGGTCGGGCGCACGAGGTCGGCGAGGACGGCGTCGACGTCGGTCGACCGACCGGGCGCGATCGTCTCGTCGGGCAGCGTCCAGAAGCCGGCGGCCTTGGTCTCCAGGGAGCGCATCACCTTGCCGAGCGCCTCGCGGAAGTTACGGCCCAGGCTCATCGCCTCGCCCACCGACTTCATGGTGGTCGTGAGGGTGTCGTCCGCGCCGGGGAACTTCTCGAAGGCGAACCGCGGTGCCTTTACCACCACGTAGTCCAGGGTCGGTTCGAAGCACGCGGGGGTCTCACCGGTGATGTCGTTGGTGATCTCGTCGAGCGAGTACCCGATGGCGAGGCGGGCGGCGATCTTGGCGATGGGGAACCCGGTGGCCTTGGACGCCAGGGCCGAGGACCGGGAGACGCGCGGGTTCATCTCGATCACCACGAGCCGGCCGTCCACCGGGTTGATGGCGAACTGGATGTTGCATCCCCCGGTGTCGACGCCGACGGCGCGGAGGATCGCGATCCCGATGTCGCGCATGTCCTGGTATTCGCGGTCGGTCAACGTCATGGACGGCGCGACGGTGACCGAGTCGCCGGTGTGGACCCCGAGGGCGTCGACGTTCTCGATGGAGCACACCACCACGACGTTGTCCTTGTTGTCCCGCATGAGCTCGAGCTCGAACTCCTTCCACCCGAGGATCGACTCCTCGATGAGGACGTTCGCGGTGGGCGAGGCGGACAGACCGCCGCCGGCGATCCGCTCGAGGTCCTCGGTGGTGTAGGCCAGGCCGGAGCCGAGCCCGCCCATGGTGAACGACGGCCGGACCACGACGGGCAGACCGAGCTCGGCGACGGTCGCGTGCACCTCCTCCATGGTGTGGCACACGGCGCTGCGCGCGGAGTCACCCCCCACACTCGCGACGATGTCCTTGAAGGTCTGCCGGTCCTCGCCCCGGTTGATGGCGGGGATGTCGGCCCCGATCAGTTCCACGCCGTGCTTGGCGAGGATCCCCTGGGCATCGAGCTGCATGGCGGCGTTGAGGGCGGTCTGACCCCCGAGGGTCGCCAACACCGCGTCGACGGGGTGCCCGTCGGCCGCTTCCTTGGTGAAGATCTTGTCGATGTACTCGGGCGTGATCGGCTCGATGTAGGTGCTGTCCGCGAACTCGGGGTCGGTCATGATCGTCGCCGGGTTGGAGTTGACGAGCGTGACCCGCAGGCCCTCGGCACGGAGCACCCGGCACGCCTGCGTGCCGGAGTAGTCGAACTCACACGCCTGGCCGATGACGATCGGTCCGGAACCGATGACGAGGACGTGGTTGATGTCTGTGCGGCGGGGCATCAGTTCGAGCCCTTTCTGGAGTCTGCGGAACCGTCGGCGGCGTCGCCGGACGCTGAGTCGAGCAGGCTGACGAAGCGGTCGAAGAGATCGGCGGCGTCACGGGGACCTGCCGCGGCCTCCGGGTGGTACTGGACGGAGAATGCCGAGCCGTCGGTGAGGGCGACGCCCTCGACGGACCCGTCGTTCGCGCAGACGTGCGTGACGGTGGCGGTGCCCCAGGGTGTCTCCCAGGTCTCGCTCTCCGGCGCACGCAGGGCGAACCCGTGGTTCTGGGACGTGATGGCGACCGTCCCCGTGGCCTTCTCCACCACCGGGATGTTGATGCCGCGGTGGCCGAACCTCATCTTGTAGGTGTCGAGTCCGAGCGCTCTGCCCAGGATCTGGTTGCCGAAGCAGATCCCGAAGAACGGGATCCCCTGGCTCAGGACCTCCTTGGTCAGGTGGACCGCCGCGTCGGCGGTGGCCGGGTCCCCGGGCCCGTTGGACAGGAAGACCCCGTCGACGTCGAGTTCGAGGACGTCCTGCAGGGTCGAGTCGGAGGGCAGGACGTGGACCCGCACGCCGCGTGCGGTGAGCATGCGGGGGGTGTTGGTCTTGATGCCCAGGTCGAGCGCGGCCACCGAGTGGCGCACGTCGCCCTCGGGTTCGACGACGTAGGGCGTGTCCGTCGAGACCTCCCCGGCGAGGGAGGCCCCGGCCATGGGCTCCTGATCGCGCACGGTCGCGAGCATCGTCTCGTCGTCCACCACGGCGTCACCGGAGAAGATGCCGGCCTTCATGGCCCCGAGCTCCCGGATGTGGCGGACGACCGCCCGGGTGTCCACGTCGGCGATCCCCACGATTCCCTGGGCGAGCATCTCGTCCTCGAGCGTGCGCTCGGACCGGTGGTTGGACGCCCGCCGTGAGAGGTCACGGATGACGAGGCCCGCCACCCAGATCCGACCGCCGCCGTTCCCTCCGTCCAGGAGCGACTCGCCGTCCTCGTCGTTCCACCCGGTGTTGCCGATCTGGGGAGCGGTGCTGACGACGATCTGCCGGTGATAGGACGGGTCGGTCATGGTCTCCTGGTAACCGGACATCCCGGTCGTGAACACGGCCTCGCCGAGCGTCGTCCCGGTCGCGCCGAACGATGTCCCGCGGTGGATGCGGCCGTCCTCGAGGACGAGCGCGGCGGGGTGGCGCCCCCCCGGTGCGACGGTGGTTCCGTGGTGCGGTGTCACTTGTTCTCCTCGGTGGTGGAGCTGGGGGTGTCCGGCCGGGTGGTCGGTGCGGCGTCTCCGCGCAGCGCCTCCCAGCGGGGGTACGTGTCCTTGTCGTCGGCCCGGAAGCCGGAGTCGATCTCGGTGGTGCCGTCCGGGCCGTCGACCTGCCATCGGGCGACGAGGATCCCGCCGCCCGGCACGGTCTTGTTGGCGAGGGCCGAGGCGCGTCGCACGGTCTGGAGGTCGGAGCGGGGGATCCAGACGGTGGCGTCGGCGAGGTCGAGCCGCAGCCCTCCGGTGAACGCGGTGAGGGTTCCGGCCGAACGGTGCCCGAGTGGCGCGCGGGCGATGCGTGCCTGCCAGTCCCCCGCGACGGTGCTCCCGATGTACACGCCGGTCAGCGGGCCCAGGACCACCTCGCCGGTCTCGGCGGGCACCTCGGGCAGGGAGTCGAACAGACCTGCCTGGGATCGCGTCCGGTTGCGCCACCCCCGGATCATCAACGCGAGTATGCCCAGGAAGACCAGGATGACGACGATCAGGGTCCAGATGTCCTGTGTCATGCGAGTACCTCTCCGTCGCGGTGGGTCATGCGGCCCCGGTATACGGTGCCCACGACCCGGGCGGCGAACGTCATCCCCTCGTAGGGGGTGTTGGCGGACAGACTTGCGAGTTCCTCCCCCACGACGGTCCACGGGGAGTCGGGTTCGACGGCGGCGAGGTTGGCCGGCTCCCCGACCGCGATCGGACGCCCCTGGTCGGTGAGGCCGGCGATCTCGGCGGGCCGCGCGCTCATCACGCGGGCCAGATCGCGCCAGGTCATCTCCCCCGACTCGACCAGCAGGGCCGCCACGATGGGCAACGCCGTCTCCAACCCGAGCATGCCCGGGCGGGCGGCCGCGAACTCGCAGCACTTCTCCTGGGCGGCGTGGGGGGCGTGGTCCGTGGCGACGCAGTCGATCACCCCGGACACGAGCGCGTCACGCAGCGCGAGGGTGTCGTGGGCTTCGCGCAGAGGCGGGTTGACCCGGTAGACCCCGTCGTAGGTCTCGAGCCTCGTGTCGTCGAGCAGCAGGTGATGGGGGGTGACCTCCGCGGTGATCGAGATCCCCTGCGCCTTCGCCCACTTGAGCAGCTCGACCGTCCCCGTGGTGGAGGCGTGGCAGATGTGGACGCGCGCGCCGGCGTCCCGGGCCAGGATCGCGTCGCGCGCGACGATCGACTCCTCCGCCGAGCGCGGCCAGCCGGTCAGTCCGAGGCGGGCGGCCGTGGGCCCCTCGTGTGCCACCGCACCCTTGGTCAGGCGTGGCTCCTCCGCGTGCTGGGCGATCAGCACGCCGAGGCCCGCCGAGTATTCGAGGGCGCGGCGCATCACCAGTGGGTCGTAGACGCACATGCCGTCGTCGGAGAAGATCCGGACCCCGGCCTCGCCGGAGGCCATCTGGCCCATCTCGGTGAGCTGCTCCCCCTTGAGGCCGACGGTGACCGCTCCCACCGGGTGGATGTCGCACAGCCCCACGGATCGGCCGATCCGCCATACGGAGTCGGTCACGGTCTGATTGTCCTGGGGCGGCTGCGTGTTGGCCATGGCGAACACCGCGGTGTATCCGCCCCGCGCCGCGGCTGCCGAACCGCTGGCCACGGTCTCGGTGTCCTCGCGGCCGGGCTCCCGGAGGTGGGTGTGCAGGTCGACGAACCCGGGCAGTAGGACGGCGCCGCCCAGGTCGTGGATCTCCGCCTCACCGGGAAGGTCGGCGCCGGCGTCGGGCCCGATCGCGGCGACCAGCCCGTCCCTGACGAGCACGTCGACGGGGTCGCCCTCCCCGTAGGGCCGGACCCGGCGCAGTAGCAGGGTCGGGGGTTCGAGGGCACTCACTCGGGGTTTCCTTCCGTTCCGACGAGGGTGTGGAGCAGGACCGACATGCGCACGTGGACGCCGTTGGTGACCTGCTGGAGAATTGCTGACGACGGGGCGTCGGCCGTGTCGAACCCGATCTCCATTCCCCGGACCATGGGTCCGGGGTGCAGGACGACCGCGTTCTCGGGCAGCCGGGAGGTACGGGCGGGTCCCAGGCCGTAGCGCACCGCGTACTCGCGGGCGGACGGGAAGAAACCACCGTTCATCCGCTCGGCCTGCACGCGCAGCATCATCACCGCGTCCGCGCCGGGCAGTTCGGCGTCGAGGTCGGTGGACACCCTGACCGGCCATTGTCCGACGCCCACCGGGAGCAGGGTGGGCGGGGCGACCAGGACCACCTCGGCGCCGAGGGTCGACAACAGCAGGGCGTTCGACCGGGCGACCCGGGAGTGCAGGATGTCGCCGACGATCACCACGCGGCGGCCCTCGATCCCCCCCAGACGTTCCCGGATGGTCATCGCATCGAGCAGTGCCTGGGTCGGGTGTTCGTGCATCCCGTCCCCGGCGTTGATCACCGAGGGGCCGGCCCCGCCGGGGGCCACCCAGCCGGCGATCTGGAGGGCGGAGCCCGAGGCCGGATGGCGGACGATGAGCGCGTCCGCCCCGACGGCGGTCAGCGTCATGGCGGTGTCACGGAGGGACTCGCCCTTCTGCACCGAGGAGGCGCTCGCGGAGACGTTGATCACGTCGGCACTCATCCATTTTCCGGCGGTCTCGAAGGACACCCGGGTCCGCGTGGAGTTCTCGTAGAAGACGGTCAGCACGGTCTTGCCCCGGAGGGTCGGGAGCTTGCGCACCTCCCGGCCGAGGAGCGCCTCCTTGAGACGGTCCGCCTCGTCCAGGATCGACAACGCCGCGTCGCGGTCGAGATCGGCGGCGGAGAGGAGATGTTTCACAGGGTGTCCTCCGGAGTCGGCCGCCGCAGGACCACCGTGTCGACACCGTCCGTCTCCATGAGCCGGACGGAGACGCCCTCCTCGCGCGAGGTGGGGACGTTCTTGCCCACGTAATCGGCACGGATCGGGAGCTCGCGGTGCCCGCGGTCGACCAGGACGGCGAGCTGGACGCGCGCGGGCCTGCCGAGGTCACGGAGCGCGTCGAACGCCGCCCGGATGGTGCGGCCGGAGAACAGGACGTCGTCGACCAGGATCACGGTCGCCCCGTCGACCCCGTCCGGCGGGACCGAGGTGGGGCCCATGGGGCGGTGCGGCCCCCCGGCGAGGTCGTCCCGGTAGAGGGTGACGTCCAGCGAGCCCGCGTGCACCGAGGCTCCGCTGAACTCGCGGATGCGCTCGGCCAGGCGGTGCGCGAGGGGAACGCCACGGGTCGGGATGCCGAGCAGGACCACGGGACCCGACTCCGGGGAGTCCGCGGCGGTGCGTTCGATGATCTGGTGCGCCAGTCGGGATACCGTCCTGGCGACGTCGTCAGACGTGAAGAGTGAAACCGAGGTCGACTCCGGACCGTCAGTGCTCACCGATCACCACCTCCTTGTCCGCCTCTCTGGACGGCTCGTTAAAGGGATAGCTTTCGGGTCGAACTCTATCAGTCGCCGGCCCCCGACCCCCGCGGGTCAGGGGTGGGCTCCGACACGTCGGCGGTCGGCGCCGGATCGAGCGAGGACACCGCGCTTTCGGCGGCCCGGATGTGCTCGGCGAGACCGGCGATCCGGTCGAGGACCGCGTTGACGTAGGGCACCGACTTCTCGGCCGACAGATCCGAGATCAACAGCACGGACTGGTCGATCACGATCGCCGCCTCCACGTCCTCGGTCCCGAACAGCAGCTCCCACGCTCCCGCCCGCAGCACCGCCCGGTCCACGGCCGGCAGGCGCTCGAGGGTCCACTCACGCAGGTGCTCGGAGATCATCGAGTCGAGACGGTCCAACCGCTGAGCCACGCCCGTGACGATGTCCATGGTGTACGTCGCGACGTCGTGGAACTCCTGCGACTCCTCGCCCATCCGGCGGCGCTCCTCCGCGAGCGCCACCACATCGGCGTCGCGGAGTTCCGCCTCGAACAGCAGGGCCACCGCTCGCTTGCGGGCCCGGAACCTCGATCCCCGGCGCCGGTGATCTGCCTCGTCCGCCATGGTCAGTCGTTCACCCGGCTGAGGTACCGTCCGTCACGGGTGTCGATGCGGAGCTTGTCGCCCGTGTTGATGAACAGCGGGACGTGGACCTCGGCACCGGTCTCGAGTGTGGCGGGCTTGGTGCCACCGGTCGACCGGTCCCCCTGGAGTCCCGGATCGGTGTGCTGGACGACCAGATCCACCGCGACGGGCATCTCGGCGAAGAGCGCCACGCCCTCGTGCATCGAGACCTGGACGCTGGTGTTCTCGAGGAGGAAGCGGGCACCGTCCCCCATCACGGCGGGAGAGACGTTGATCTGCTCGAAGTCCTTCTCGTCCATGAGGACGTAGTCCTCCCCGTCGCGGTACAGGAAGGTCATGTCGCGGCGGTCCACCGTCGCGGTCTCCACCTTGACCCCGGCGTTGTAGGTCTTGTCGACGATCTTGCCGGAGACGACGTTCTTGATCTTCGTGCGGACGAAGGCGGGACCCTTACCCGGCTTGACGTGCTGGAACTCCTGGATCTGCCACAGGTTTCCCTCCTCCTTGAGGACGAGGCCGTTCTTGAAATCGGCGGTGGACGCCATGGTCGGTTCTCCTTCGCGAGTCGTCGGCGGGCGGCCGTGGACGGGCGCCGCGCGGATGTTCTGTGGGACGGCGGCTCAGAGCACGGTCAGCGCCGTCGACGTGGTGGTCAGGGATCTACCGCTCCCGCCGGTGACGGCCACGGTGTCCTCGATTCGGATCCCGCCGAGCCCGGGGAGGTAGATCCCCGGCTCGATGGTGATCACATCGCCGTCGGACAGTGTACTCGCGGACCTGGTGGAGACCGCGGGCGCTTCGTGGACGTCCAGTCCCACACCGTGACCCAGCGAATGGCCGAAGTGCTCGCCGAACCCCGCGTCGGAGATGATGCCCCGGCTCACGCCGTCGAGCTCCCCGCAGGCCAGTCCTTCCCGGACCGCGGACACACCGGCGCGATGCGCGCGGCTGACCACCTGGTAGGCGTCGAGCAGCCTGTCCGCGGCGCCCGCGAACGCCACCGTGCGGGTGCAGTCCGAGGCGTAGCCCGAGACCGTCGCGCCGAAGTCGACCACCACGAGATCGCCAGGGGCGAGCAGCCTGTCCCCCGGGACGTGGTGAGGGAACGCCCCGTTGGGGCCCGAGGCGACGATGGTCTCGAACGCGACGCCGTCCGAACCGGCCCGCCGCATGGCGTGTTCGAGGTCCGCTGCGACCTCACGCTCGCTGCGGCCCGTGGCGAGCACGCCGTGGGCCAGCACATGGGTCCAGGCGTCGTCGACGACCCGGCAGGCCCGCTCGATGAGTCCGATCTCGTCGCTGTCCTTGGCCCGCCTCACAGACTCCACCACTCCACTGGTCTCGACGAGCGGCGCGTCCGCGGCCCCGAGCTCGGCGAGCACCCTCCGCAGCGCGGTCGCCGCGGACAGGGTCATGGCGTCCGCCTCGACCGCCAGCGGAGCGTCGGCGGGTCCGCGACGACGTCCGAGAACGCCCGCGACGTACTCCCGCGAGATCACGTGCCCGACATCCGGGGCCTGCTCGACGACCTGGAGTTCGTACCGGGAATCCGTGCACAGGACGGCCTCGCCGTCGTCCTCCACCAGAACGGCTCCCCCGGACCCGCGGAACCCGGTCAGATACGCGATGTTCCTGGGGTCGGTCACCAGGAGCGCGGTGGCTCCCGCCTCGGCGGTCGCGGAGGCGACCGCGCGCCGACGGGCCGCCAACCGGTCACTCACAGCAGCACCCCGCCGCCGCTGGGCTTGTTGCCCTCCGAGATCGCGGCGTAGGCCGCGGTCATCAGGGACGGGTCGGGGGCCTCCATCCGTGCCGGACGGGCCAGTCCGTCGAGGACCACCAACCGGAGGAATCCGGAGTGGTTCTTCTTGTCCCCCGCCATCAGCTCGAGCAGCCGGGGGAACGCGTCATCGTGGTACCCGGTGGGCAGCCCGAGTGAGGACAGGATCGACGCGTGTCGGTCCGCCGTCGCGTCGTCCAGACGCCCCGCCAGCCGGGCCAGCTCCGCCACGAAGCACATCCCCACGCTCACGGCGGCCCCGTGCCGCCAGCGGTACTGCTCACGGCGCTCGACGGCGTGCCCGAGCGTGTGACCGTAGTTGAGGTTCTCCCGGGGGCCGGACTCCTTGAGGTCCCGGCCCACCACGTCGGCCTTGACCTGGACACTGCGCCGGATGAGTTCGACGATCGTCTCCCCGGTCGGATCGATCGCGGCCTGCGGGTCCGCCTCGATGAGATCGAGGATCCCCGGGTCGGCGATGAAACCGCACTTGACCACCTCGGCCATGCCCGAGATCAGTTCGTTGCGCGGAACCGATTCGAGGGTCGCGGTGTCGACGAAGACGGCGGCCGGTTCGTGGAAGCACCCCACCAGGTTCTTGCCGGCGTCGGTGTTGATCCCGGTCTTGCCCCCCACGGCGGCGTCCACCATGGCGAGCAGTGTGGTGGGGATGTGGACCACGCGCACCCCGCGCATCCAGGTGGCGGCCACGAATCCGGCGAGGTCCGTCGCCGCCCCGCCGCCCAGGCTCACCACGGTGTCCTTGCGGCCCAGCCCGATCTTGCCGAGCACGTCCCAGCAGTAGCCCGCGACGGCGAGGTCCTTGCCGGCCTCCGCGTCGGGGATCTCGACGCGGTGCGCGTTGACCCCGGCGGCGGCGAGTTGCTCCCGCAGCAGCTCGGCGGTCTGCGTCAACGGCGGCTGGTGGAATATCGCCAGGTTGCGCGACTCCGAGCACGCCTCGAGGATCTCCGGTAACAGTCCGCGGCCGATCACCACCGGATAGGGGGCGGCGGACCGCACATCCACCACCACGGGCTCGGTGGTGTCTCCGTCTCGGTTCATGAAGGGCTCCCGCTCATCGTTCGACTGATCTCACTTCTCGCCGGACTCACGATCGGTCCGCCGTGCTGCGCGCGTGCGGGTCACCGGACTCGAGTCTGTCGACGATCTCCGTCACCACCTTGCCCGAACTCCTGCGCTCGGTGCTGACGGTCGACCACGCGACCTCCCGGTAGAGCGGCGCCCGCTCGGTCAACAACGCCTGGTAGCGGGCTGTGACGTCGCCCCCGGCGAGGAGTGGACGACCGGCACCCCGGGACCTGCGCACCCCCTCGGCCACCCCGATCGTCAGATGGATCACGCGGTGGCCGCGGAGCCGGGCGCGGGTGGTCGCCGACAGCACGGCGCCGCCCCCCAGCGAGAGGACCCCGCTGAAGGTCTCCAGCGCCTCGGCCACGACCCTCTCCTCGATCGCGCGGAACGCGGGCTCACCTGCGTCCGCGAAGATCTCGGGTATCGACCGCCCCTCGGCTTCCTCGATCATCTGGTCGGCGTCACGGAACGGCACGTCGAGCCTGCGGGCCAGCTTGCGCCCGATGGTCGTCTTGCCGGCACCCGGCGGACCCACCAGGACGGCGACCGGCCGTGCCGGGTGGTTCATGCCGGATCCGAGTCCCAGTCCAGTCTCGCCGCCACGGCGTCGAGGTACCCCTGCGCGTTGCGCCGGGTCTCCGACACCGAGTCCCCGCCGAACTTCTGAAGGACGGAGCGCGCGAGGACCAGCGCGACCATGGATTCGGCGACCACCCCGGCAGCGGGGACCGCGCAGACATCGGAGCGCTGGTGGATGGCGGTGGCGCCGGACCCGTCCGCCATGTCGACGGTGCTCAGCGCGCGCGGCACCGTGGAGATGGGTTTCATGGCGGCGCGGACCCGGAGGGCCTGCCCGTTGGTCATCCCGCCCTCGAGTCCACCCGCGCGGTTGGTCCGGCGTCCCACGCCGTCGTCGCCCCGCACCATCTCGTCGTGCGCGACGCTGCCCCGGCGACGCGCGGTCTCGAAACCGTCGCCGACCTCGACCCCCTTGATCGCCTGGATCCCCATGAGGGCTCCCGCCAGTTGGGCGTCGAGGCGCTCCTCGCCGGACACGTGCGAGCCGAGTCCGATGGGCAGCCCGTGGACGACCACCTCGACGACGCCCCCGAGCGTGTCCCCGGCCCTCTTGGCGGCCTCGATCTCGGCGATCATGGACTCCCCGCTCGCGGTGTCGAAGGCACGCACGGGGCTGGCGTCGATGGCGGGCAGGTCGGCGAACGCGGGCTCCGGCCCGACGTAGGGCTCGGAGGCGCCTATGGAGATCACGTGGGAGAGCACCTCGACGCCCAGGACCTCGCGCAGCACCGCCCGCGCGACCGTCCCCGCCGCGACCCTGGCCGCGGTCTCGCGTGCGCTGGCGCGTTCGAGAACCATGCGGGCGTCGTCGAAGTCGTACTTCAGCATCCCGGCGAAGTCGGCGTGGCCCGGGCGAGGTCTGGTGAGGGTGGCCGCGCGGGCCTTGTCCTCGATCGCATCGGGGTCGATGGGATCCGCTGACATGATCGTGTCCCACTTGGGCCACTCGGTGTTCCCGACCTCGATCGCGATGGGCGAGCCCATGGTGCGACCGTGGCGGACGCCGGCGAGCACCCTGACCGCGTCGGCCTCGAACTTCATCCGGGCACCGCGGCCGTAGCCCAGGCGGCGACGGGCGAGTTGCGACGCGATCTGGTCGCTCGTCACCTCGACGCCCGCGATGACGCCCTCGACGATCGTCACCAGGGCCTGGCCATGCGATTCTCCGGCGGTGGTCCACTTCAGCACGTCGCCGATCATCCCACGTCCGGGTCCCACCCGGCACATCAGGCCCGCCGTGCCGCCGGCGTCCGGGTGCGCGAGGCTACCGAGGCCCGGTGCGGGGTGGTACCGGTGAGTCGCCGGAACGCATGGATGAAGCTCGACGCCTCGGCGTATCCCAGCCGGATGGCGACGTCCTCGACGGACAGCAGACCGGTAGCCAGCATGCGGTCCGCCAGCTCGACCCGGACGTCGTCCAGCAGGCGCTGGTAGGAGGTGCCCTCCTCCGCCAGACGCCTTCGCAGCGTGCGTGGACTCACCCCCAGCTCGGCGGCCACCGACGGCATGGGTGCCCCCTGGGAGAGACGTCCGGTGATGGCGACGCGGGCCCGGCTGCTCACCGGCCCGCGGGTCCGTCGGGTGGCGGCGAGGTCCCTGCAGAGCGTCTCTGCCACCGCCACCGTGGCGGTACTGCCCTGTGGGAGCGGACGGTCGAGGTGGGCGGCGTCGAAGACCGCCGTGGCCCCGACCTCGCCTTCGGACGACGACGCCACCGGTCCCAGTCGCTCACCGTAGGCCGCGAGGGTGGGCGCGGATCGGCCGCCGCCGAAGACGACCTCCGTGAAGGGCAGGCCGCCGGGGACCAGGTCTCCGAGAACGGAGTGGATCGCGAAGAGATCCCGGTCCACCAGGAACTCGCGGACGTCCCCGGGAAGTGTCCCGCCCCCCAGGCGGACCTCGATCCGGTCCCCGGTCGACTCCACCGCGATCGTGCTGAAGATGTAGCTCAGGTCGATGAATCGCAGGGTCATGGAGATCACGTCGCGGAGCGTGGGACTGGACAGCAGGCCGTATCCGAGGATCCCGAAGGTCGTCAAGCGATAGGCGGACCCGACCTCGGCGGCGAGCGCGGGACGGTGCCCCGCGGCCGTCCGGAGGTTGCGGATCGCGGCCAGCTCGCTCTCCGGTGCCACCAACAGGTCCGGATTCGACAGGTCGGCGGGACCCAGTCCGACCCCGCGCAGGATCGTCCCCGCCTCGATGCCGAGTGCGTCGCCGGCCTCGACCAGTACACCGATACCGGTGGCCGATCGAGGAAAGTCCCAGTGCGGGACGGCGGGAGCCTCCCAGGAGTTCATGGCCGGAATTATGGATTATCCGGCCGGGAAAGTCTGTGGCCACGCCGGGCCGGCGTCATACCGTCTCACCATGACTCCTTCCCCCTCCCCTGCGGACACCACGCGACGGCGCCCCCGCGTCCTCATCATCGGCGCGGGATTCGGCGGCCTGGGCGTCGCCTACGAACTGACCCGTGGCGACCTCGCCGACGTGACGATCCTCGAGAAGGCCGACGACGTGGGCGGGGTGTGGAGAGACAACATCTACCCGGGAGCGGCGTGTGACGTGCCGTCGAACCTCTACTCGTACTCGTTCCACCGCAAGACGGACTGGGGCCGCCGCTACGCCGAGCAACCCGACATCCTGTCCTACATCCGCGAGACCGCGGACCGGTTCGGCCTCCGCGACAAGGTGCGCACGGGGACCGAGGTGACCTCGGCGACCTTCGACGAGGACACCGCCACGTGGACGGTGCTCACCGACGCCGGCGAGAGCTTCGAGGCCGACGTCCTGGTTCCGGCCGTCGGCCAGCTGTCCCGACCGGCCTATCCGGACATCCCGGGGCTGGAGACGTTCGCGGGCCCGTCGTTCCACTCCGCCCGGTGGCGTCACGACGTCGACCTCACCGGCAAGCGGATCGCGGTCCTGGGGACCGGGGCCTCGGCGATCCAGTTCGTCCCCCGCGTCCGCGAGGTCGCCTCCCATGTGACGGTCTACCAGCGCTCCGCGCCATGGGTGGTGCCCAAGCCGGACCGGGCCTACACCGACGCGCACCGCGCCGCCTTCGCGCGGGTCCCCGGCCTCATCCCCGCGATGCGCGGGGCCATCTGGGAGACCACCGAGGCGATCGGCCTGGCCCTGACCTCCGCGCGGCCACTGGCCCGGATCCTGAGCGGTCTGGCCAGAGCCAATCTCAGGCTGACGGTTCGTGATCCCGAGCTGCGAGCCGCACTCACCCCGACCGAGCCGATCGGGTGTAAGCGGATGCTGTTCAGCAACGGGTGGTACCCCGCGCTCGCCCGGCCGGACGTCGACGTGGTGACCGACGGCGTCGCCGAGGTCGTCCCCGACGGGATCGTCACCGTGGACGGACAGCTGCACCCCGCCGACGTCATCATCTACGGCACCGGTTTCAAGGCCACCGAGTTCCTGGCACCCATGACCGTGCGTGGGCGGGGGGGACGGGACCTGCACGAGCAGTGGCGTGAGGGCGCGCGCGCCTACCTCGGGATGGCCGTGCAGGGTTTTCCCAACATGTTCCTCGTCTACGGCCCCAACACCAACCTCGGGAGCAGCTCGATCATCCTGATGATGGAGCAGCAGGCCCGCTACATCCGCCAGATCGTCGAGCGACTGGCCGGTGCGGACCGGCCGGCGGCCCTCGAGGTCCGCGGGGAGGTCGACGACGCCTACGACGCCGAGATCCTGCGGCGCCTCGACGACTCCGTCTGGAGCGGATGCGACTCCTGGTACCGGGCGGGCTCGGGCAGGGTCACCACCAACTGGCCCGGACTGGTCCACGAGTACCAGCGCCGGACCCGTGCCGTGGACACCTCCGACTACGAGGTCGTCGCGCCCCGTCGCTCGGATGAGGCGGCGACGGTCGGATAGGGCACCGGGCTACCGTCGGATCGGGCACCGCGCGGCGGGGGCGCCGCCGCGCTCAGCGACCGAGCGCGTCCGCGAGCGCCGCGGCCATGGCCTGGCGGGGTGCGGGTCGCCCGGTGAACAGTTCCACCTGGCCGAAGGCCTGGTTCAGGAGCATGACGTCGCCGCCGACCACGGGGATCCCGGCGGACAGCGCGGCGGAGGCGGCCGCGGTGGGCCAGGGGTCGTACAGGACGTCGAAGAGGCGGTTGGCGCCCGTCACCAGGTGGGTGAGCGCACCGACCCCCGGTTCGGGAACGGTGTTGACGAGGACGTCCGACCGCGACACCTCGTCCGGCAGGGTCGCATCGGACAGCAGCACGGTATGGATCTCCAGACCGAGCGCTCTGCCGCAGTCGGCGGCGGGCCCGGCGTTGTCGCGGCGGGAGGCCAACACCACGCGGGTCGCTCCGGCCGCCGCGAGCCCGGCCAACACCGGGCGGGCGGTCCCGCCGACGCCCAGGACGACCGCCGTCGGTTCGGCGGGTAGTCCGTTGAACCCGGCGAGGGCTCCGGTCACCCCGTCGACGTCGGTGCAGTCGGCGAACCAGCCGGTCTCCCGCCGGACGAGGGTGTTGGCGCTGCCGACGATCCGGGCACGGTCGCTGACCTCGGTCGCGTACCCGAGGGCGGCGAACTTGTTCGGCATCGTCACCGAGTAGCCCACACGGTGGTCGGGGGACGAGTCGACCACGGCGGGCAGCTGTCCCTCGGTGCAGTCGATCCGCTCGTAGGTCCACCCGTCGAGGCCGAGCGCCCGGTACGCGGCCCCGTGCAGGACCGGGGAGAGTGAGTGGTCGACCGGGTGGCCCAGCACGGCGGCCGACCGGGGCGAGCGGTCCGCGGCGCTATCGCCCACTGGACAGGACCCCGTTCGCGATCGCCTCGCTCTGGTAGCGCTCGTGCTCCGGGTACTCGTCGGCGAATCGGGTGGTCCCCTGCATGTCGACCGTGACGAAGTATTTCCACTGGCCTTCCGCGGGGTTCTCCATCGCCCGGAGCGCGTCGAGGCCGGGAGACCCGATCGGACCGTAGGGCAACCCGTCCATGGCGTAGGTGTTCCACGGCGTGACCGCGGCCCGATCGGCGTCGGTCGTCGCGATCTCCTGGTCGGCGAGGGCGTAGTTGACCGTCGAGTCGAACTGCAGTCGCATCGGTTCGTCGAGCCGGTTGAGGATCACCCGGGCGATCTTGTCGAAGTCCTCGAGGGTTCCCTCCTTCTCCACCAGGGACGCCGCCGTGACCACCTGGTAGGGGGTCAACCCGATCCTCTCGGCGGAGGGGACGAGGCCGGTGGCGTCGTAGGCCTCGGTCGACGAGTCGATCAGCTGGCGCAGGATCTCCACGGGCTCCGCCTGCGGGTTGATGTTGTGGACGCCGGGTGCGATCAGCCCCTCGAGCCGTCGCACCGGGTCCGGGGCGCCGCGGACCTCGTTGATGGCCCAGTCGGGCACCCCGAGTTCGGCGGGGTCGGCCTGGACGGCGGCGTCGACGATCTCCTGTGGAAGCCGGCACATCGGTGGGGCGTCCGGCTGGTCGAGGTCCCGCAGGCAGGTTGCGTCGGCGATGAGGGTGAAGATGCCCTTCTCGGTGCCGCCGCCGACCACGACCGTGTCGAGCAGCCGCCCACCGGGGTTGACGTCCATGTAGCCGACCCTGCTGCGGGGGTCGGACAGGGCCTCGACCGCCGACGCGGCGCTCATCTCCTGACGGACCTGGTAATAGCCCGGTTGGATGCCCTCGACCGACGTCCCGGAGGCTGCGCCGATGAAGGCCCGGGTGCTGGCGACGGTGCCGATGTCGTACAGGCGATCTCCGACCACACCCAGGGTGTCACCCGGTTCGACGTGCAACAGGGCGGTACCGACACCCCCACCCTCGAAATCCGGCGCGGCCGAGACCTCGCTGCTCGTCGCCCGGTACACCATCGCCGCGAAGGCCAGGACCACCCCGACCACGGCCGCGAGGAGTATGAACCGGATGGTGCCACTCGTTCGTGAGCGTGCTCGTGCCGCAGACATCGTGCTCCTTAGCCGGTGGTTCAGGGAGCTGCCCGCCGGACAGCATCGTGCATCGTGTCAGTTTATCCAGCCGCGTGGGCCGAGACGCCCGTCATCGGCGGGCGCGCCGTGAGTCGAGCCATGCCTGGAGCAGCACCACCGCGGCGGCCTGGTCGATCACGCCACGCTGCTGCCGGGTGTTCCTGCCCGCGCCGTGCAGGGCGGCCCCGGCCGTCACGGTGGTGAGTCGTTCGTCCACCGTCTCGACGTCGAGGCCCGGCGAGGCGGCGGACAGCGCCGTGACGAACGATCGCGCCATCGCCGTCGAGGCGGTGTCCCGTCCCTTCAGCGAGGTCGGCAGTCCGACGATCACGCCGACGGCGTCGTACTCCTCGACCAGCTCCCCCAGTCGCCTCACCTCCGCCGTCCAGTCGGGGTCCCCACTGGTGACCCGAACCGTCTCGACAGGAGTAGCCAGGATCCCGTCGGGATCGCAGGAGGCGACACCGATCCGTGCCGTCCCCACGTCCAGTCCGATCCGACGCCCACGGGTCCATCCGGGGGATCCGGTCTCGGGTGCCGTCACCCGGCGTCCCTGACGGCGGAGCGCAGCGCGGACACGGCCGCATCGATGCCGGACGGGTCGGTGCCGGCGCCCTGTGCCATATCGGGCTTCCCACCACCCCGAGCCCCGAGCGTCGGTGCGATGGCCTTGACCAGATCCCCCGCGCGCAGACCGCGCTCCTGGGCGGCCGGGCTCACCGCGATGACGAACGGGACCTTGTCGGACCCCGCGGCCGTGAGGAAGATGACGCCGGCGTCTGCGCCGAGACGACCCTTGAGGTCCGAGGCGAGTGTCCGCAGGTCGCCCGCCGATCCTCCCGGGTCGTCGTGTGCGAGGAGCCGGATCCCGTCGAGGTCCTCGGCCGCCGACAGGAGGTCCCCGGCCCGCGAGGCGAGCTGGGCGGCACGCATCGACTCCAGGGCCTTCTCCGCCTCCCGCAGCTTCGCGGTCAGCGCGGCCACGCGGTCGGGCAGTTCCTCGGCTGGCGCCTTGAGCGAGGTGGCGAGACCCGACACGAGCGCGCGCTCCCGGGCCTGGTGTCGGTAGGCGTCCATGCCGACGTACGCCTCCACCCGCCGGATGCCGGAGCCGACGGAGGCCTCGCCCAGCAGACTCACCGGGCCGATCTGAGCGGAGCTGGCGACGTGGGTGCCGCCGCACAGCTCCATCGAGAACGGACCGCCGATCTCCACCACCCGGACCAGCGACCCGTAGTTCTCGCCGAACAGGGCCATCGCGCCCATCCGCCGGGCCTCGTCGAGGCTGGTCTCGATCGTGTTCACGCCGTAGTCGGCGTCGACGGCGGCGTTGGTGATCTCCTCCACCTGTGCCAGGACGTCGGCCGGGATGGAGCCGGACCAGTTGAAGTCGAACCGCATGTACCCCGGCTTGTTGAGCGAGCCGGCCTGGACGGCCTCCGGTCCGAGGATCTGACGAAGCGCGGCGTGCACGAGGTGGGTGGCCGAGTGGCCCTGGGTGGCCCCCTTGCGCCACTCCGGGTCGACGGCCGCGGTGACGAGCTGGCCGGCCTCGACCTCGCCACCCGTGAGGACGCCCTTGTGAATCCAGAGCTTCTTGCCGATCTTCTGGACGTCGTCGACCTGCATCTGGAAACCGGCCGTGGAGATCAGGCCGCGGTCTCCGAGCTGGCCACCGGACTCGGCGTAGAACGGGGTGCGATCGAGGACGAACTCGACCGTGTCGCCCTCTCTGGCCACGGACACGGACTCGCCGCCGGAGACGATGCCCAGAAGTGTGGATTCGTCGGTGAGTTCGGTGAACCCGGTGAAGACGGTCTCGCCCGCGTCGAGGAAGTCGCGGTACACCGACAGGTCGGCGTGGGCGTGCTTCTTGGACCGCGAGTCCGCCTTGGCCCTGGCCCGCTGCTCGGACATCAGGGACCGGAAGCCCGCCTCGTCGACCTGGAGTCCGGCCTCGGCCGCCATCTCCAGTGTGAGGTCGATGGGGAACCCGTGGGTGTCGTGGAGCGCGAAGGCCTGGCGGCCCGACAGGGTGGCCGCGCCCGATTCCCTCGCCTCCTCGGCGGCACGCTCGAAGAGCTGGGTCCCCGACTCGAGGGTCTTGAGGAAGGCGATCTCCTCGGCCACGGCGATGCGCTCGATGCGCTCGTACCCGGCGATCGTCTCGGGGAAGGACGGGCCGATCGCCTCCTTCACGGTGGCCATGAACTCGGCCATCGTGTCCCCGGTCGCACCCAGGAGCCGGACGGACCGGACGATGCGCCGCAGCAGACGCCGCAGGATGTACCCGCGCCCCTCGTTGCCGGGGGTCACGCCGTCGGAGATGAGCATGTACGCCGTCCGCGCGTGGTCGGCGATCACCCGGAAGCGCACGTCGGAGGCGCTGTCCACCCCGTACCTGGTGCCGGAGAGCCGCTCGGCGGTGTCGATCACCGGGCGAAGCAGATCGGTCTCGTAGACGTTCTCGACGCCCTGGAGCAGAAATGCGACGCGCTCGATCCCCATCCCGGTGTCGATGCTCTGCTTGGGTAGCGGGCCCAGGATCTCGAAGGCGTCCTTGCCGGTGCCCTCGCCGCGCTCGTTCTGCATGAACACGAGGTTCCAGATCTCGATGTAGCGGTCCTCATCCGCCTCCGGACCGCCCTCGACCCCGTACGCCGGGCCGCGGTCGTAGAAGATCTCCGAGCACGGACCGCAGGGCCCGGGAACGCCCATGGACCAGTAGTTGTCCGCCATGCCGCGACGTTGGATGCGACCCTCGGGGACGCCGACCACGTCCCGCCAGATGCCGTAGGCCTCGTCGTCGTCGAGATACACGGTGACCCACAGCAGCCCGGGGTCGATACCGAACCCGCCGTCATCAACGGACGAGGTGAGCAGCGACCACGCGTGGCGGATCGCCCCCTCCTTGAAGTAGTCACCGAAGGAGAAGTTGCCCGCCATCTGGAAGAAGGTGTTGTGGCGGGTGGTGATGCCCACCTCCTCGATGTCGAGGGTGCGCACGCACTTCTGGATGGAGGTCGCGGTGGCGTGCTCCGGGGTCTCCTGGCCGAGGAAGTAGGGCTTGAAGGGGACCATGCCGGCGTTGACGAACAACAGGTTCGGGTCGTCCAGGACCAGTGACGCGCTGGGGACCTCGGCGTGCCCGGCCCTGACGAAGTGGTCGAGGAATCGGCGCCGGATCTCATGGGTCTGCACAGGGGGCCTCACTGGGGTCTTGAGGAGGTGGTCGGACGACTGCTCAGCCTACCGGCGGCACTCAGACGTCGAGGAACGGACCGGAGGAGCCTGCGGACGAGATCGGCACGGACCCCGCGTGCGGGGCCCGTGCCGAGGTTCCTACCGGTGATCCGGCCGGCGATCTGACGAAACGCAGGTCGCCGGGTCAGCGCGGCATCGGGGGCAGGATGATGCCGAAGTTGGCGGCGGTGATGAACGCCTCCTGCGGAAGCAGGCCGAGGCTGTGCGCTCCGGTCCCCCACACGCCCACCGAGGTGGCCACGCCGACCAGGGTCGAGAAGATGCTCGCGATTCCGCTCATGATTCCTCCGAAAAGTGTTCGACGACATGAATGTTGTGCCCGTTAAGACAGGCCTCATGAGTTTCACATATATCGCCCGGCGCTGCTAGGTGCCGCCCCGGACGATGCCCCGCAGCCGGGTCAGTCTCGCGAGCAGGTCACGTTCGTAGCCGTGTCCGGTGGGCGAGTAGTAGTCCCGGCCCACGAGCTCGTCGGGAGGGTACTGCTGTGCCACCACCCCCGCCGGCGACTGGTGCGCGTAGCGGTATCCGACGCCGTTGCCCAGCCCCTTCGCCCCGGCGTAGTGACCGTCCCGGAGGTGACGGGGGACCTCCCCGACGCCACCGGCGCGCACGTCGGCCATCGCGGCGTCGATCGCGGAGATGACGGCGTTGGACTTCGGCGCCGTCGCCAGGTGGATGGTGGCCTGGGCCAGGGCGAGGCGGCATTCCGGCAGCCCCACCTTCTGGACGACCTCCGCCGCGGCGGAGGCGGCGAGCAGTGCGGTGGGGTCGGCCATTCCGATGTCCTCGCTCGCGTGCACCACCAGTCGCCGCGCGATGAACCGCGGATCCTCCCCCGCGACCAGCATCCGCGCGAGATAGTGCAGGGCCGCGTCGGCGTCCGATCCGCGGATCGACTTGATGAACGCACTCGTGACGTCGTAGTGCTGGTCACCGTCACGGTCGTAGCGCACCGGCGCCGCGTCCAGGCTGAGTTCGACCGTCTCCGGGGTCACCACCGCGTCCTCGGCGGCGCCCGCGGCGGCCTCGAGGATGGTCAGGCTGCGCCGAGCGTCGCCACCGGAGAGCCGGACGATGTCCTCCACCGCCTCGTCGGTCACCTCGAGCGCGCCCCCGTAGCCCCGGTCGTCCGCGACGGCCCGCCGGACCACCGTCGCCACCCCCGCTGCGTCCAGTCCCTGCAACTCGGCGATGAGCGAGCGACTCAACAGCGGGGCTATGACCGAGAAGTGCGGGTTCTCCGTGGTGGCGGCCACCAGGAGGACGATGCCGTTCTCCACCGCGGCCAGCAGCGCGTCCTGTTGGCTCTTCGAGAAACGGTGCACCTCATCGATGAACAGCACCGTGCGGCGGCCGTGGAGTTGACGCGTCCGGGCGTCCTCGATCACCGCGCGGACGTCCTTGACCCCGGCGCTCAGGGCGGACAACGCGACGAAGTGCCGGCCGGATGTGCTGGCCACCAGATTGGCCAACGTCGTCTTGCCCGTCCCCGGTGGCCCGTAGAGGATCACCGAGGACCCTCCCCGACCCTCGACCAGCCGCCGCAGCGGCGAATTGGCGCGCAGGAGGTGGTCCTGCCCGATAACCTCCTCCAGCGTCCGTGGCCTCATCCGGACCGCCAGCGGGGACCCCGGGTCGACCTGCGGGACAGACCCCTCCTTCGGGCCCGGTCGCGCATCCCCGGCCGCGAACAACCCTGCGTCTTCGCTCACGCGACCCAGGCTACCGACGGGCCCCGACACCGCCCGCGGGGTGAACATCAGGTGGCGAACGGACCATCCGGGTGGTCCGGTCCGTCGCGATGGAGTTGAGTGGAACCGGCGTGTGCCCCGTCCCCACGGGGTAGACCTGTGTCCAGTCCCCTCCCGTCCAGCCCGCCCCCCGAGGAGCCCCGCCCGATGAGTCGCCATCACGACGCCTGCCACGGACCCACCCTCACCCGCCGGGAGGCACTGGCCGGAGTTGGAGTGGTCGTCGCCGCCGGCACGGTCGGGGTCACCATCCTCGCCGAACCGGCCCCGGTCTGGGCCACGCCGACGCGGCCGGTCGCCGACGACCTCGACGTCTACGTCCTGGTCACCGACGGGATGCGACCCGACGAACTCAACCCCGCCCAGGCCCCCACCCTGCACCGGTGGGCCTCGGAGGGGACCAGGTTCACCGACGCGACGTCGGTCATGATCGCCGAGACGCTCCCCAACCACGCGGCGATGGTGACCGGGGTCCTGCCCGAGCGGAACGGGGTCCCCGCCAACTCGGTCTGGGACCACGCGAGCGGCACCGACAGGACACTCGACCGGCCCGACGACCTCCGCGCACCGACGGTGCTCGACCGGATCCGGACCGAGGCGGGCCTGACCACCGCGAGCGTGCTGAGCAAGGACTATCTCCACGGCCTGTTCGGCGGACGCGCGAGCGTGCAGTGGGCACCGTTCCCCCTCGTCCCGGTCACCGACCACTCACTCGACTGGTTCACCGTCGAGGCCCTCAAGCAGACCGTCACCGACCACGCCCCCAGAATGACCTTCGTCAACCTGGGCGACATGGACCGATTCGGCCACATGGACCTCTCGGGCACCTCGCTGCGACTGGCCCGCAACCAGGCGGTGTACAACTCCGACCACAAACTCTGGGAGTTCGAACAGTTCCTGCGCTCGACGGGCCGGTGGGAACGCTCAGTGGTCATCGTCCTGGCGGATCACGGGATGGACTGGTCGGAGCCGCTCAGCCTGATCAGCGCCGCCGGGGCGATCGAGGCCGACGCGGCGATCCGCGGGCGGTTCGGCATCGCCCAGAACGGCGGGGCCGACACGTTCGCCTATCTCGGCCCGGCGAGCGAGCGCGACGCCTCGGTCCGGCGGCTGCGCGAGGTCGTCGGCGCGCTCCCCGGGGTCAGCCGGCTCTACGATCCCGCCGAACTCTCCCTGGGGGAACGGGGCGGGGACCTGGTCGCCACGTGCCACCCCGGTTGGCGGTTCTCCGACCCCACGCCGTTCTCCAACCCGATTCCCGGGAACCACGGGCACGAGGTCACCCTGGGGATCCCGTTCTTCATCGGCGGCGGACACCGCATCGTGCGTCGGGGGGGCACCGTCGACCGACCGGTCCGCACCCTCGACGTGGCACCGACGGTCGCCCGGTTGTTCGGGCTCGACCACTCCGGGATGGACGGCCGCCCGGCGCTCGAGGCGTTCCACCTCTGACCGCCGGTCCGCCGAAGACCGACTACCCGGCTGACGTGGGCTCCGCCTGGGTCCCCTGACCGCGGGTCACGGGCGCGGCGTCGATTCCCGACTCCTTGCGCTGCTGCGGAGTGATGGGGGCGGGGGCGTCGGTGAGCGGGTCGACTCCGCCGCCGGACTTGGGGAAGGCGATGACGTCGCGGATGGATTCGGTCCGGGCCAGCAACGCACAGATGCGGTCCCAACCGAACGCGATGCCGCCGTGCGGCGGCGCGCCGTAGGAGAAGGCGTCGAGCAGGAAGCCGAACTTCTCCTGCGCCTCCTCGGCGGAGATCCCCATCACGCCGAACACCCGCTCCTGGACGTCCTTGCGGTGGATGCGGATGGAGCCGCCCCCGATCTCGTTGCCGTTGCACACGATGTCGTAGGCGTAGGCCAGGGCCGAGCCCGGGTCGGTGTCGAAGGTGTCCAGGTGCTCCGGCTTGGGAGAGGTGAACGCGTGGTGCACGGCCGTCCACGCGCCCGAGCCCACCGCCACGTCGCCGGCGGCCGTCGCGTCGTCGGCCGGCTCGAACATAGGGGCGTCGACCACCCAGGTGAACGCCCAGGCCTCGGGGTCGATCAGTCCGAGCTTGTCCGCGATCTCGCCACGAGCCGCACCGAGGAGCGCGCGGGTGGATTTGACGGCCCCGGCACCGAAGAAGATGCAATCCCCGGGCTCCGCACCGACGTGGGCGGCGATGCCGGCGCGCTCGGCGTCCGACAGGTTCTTGGCGACAGGACCGCCCAGCTCGCCGTCCTCACCGACCAGGATGTAGGCCAGCCCCTTGGCTCCGCGCTGCTTGGCCCACTCCTGCCAGGCGTCGAGCTGACGTCGCGGCTGTGACGCGCCGCCCTTCATGACCACCGCGCCGACGTAGGGGGCCTTGAACACGCGGAACGGCGTGTCGGCGAAGAACTGGGTGCACTCGACCAGTTCGATGTCAAAGCGCAGGTCGGGCTTGTCGGAGCCGTACCGACGCATCGCCTCGTCATAGGTCATCCGCGGGATGGGGGCCTGGATCTCGTAGCCCGCCGTCGCCCACACCTCGGTGAGGATCTCCTCCGCGACCGCGATCACGTCGTCCTGGTCGACGAAGCTCATCTCCACGTCCAGCTGGGTGAACTCCGGCTGCCGGTCGGCCCGGAAATCCTCGTCCCGGTAGCAGCGGGCGATCTGGTAGTACTTCTCCATCCCGGCCACCATGAGGAGCTGCTTGAACAGCTGCGGCGACTGCGGGAGGGCGTAGAAGGTACCGGGCTGTAGGCGTGCGGGGACGAGGAAGTCGCGCGCGCCCTCCGGGGTGGAGCGGGTGAGGGTGGGGGTCTCGATCTCGACGAAGTCGTGGCGTGCCATGACGCTCCGCGCGGCGGAGTTGACCTTCGACCGCAGTCGCAGTGCGGCACCCGGACCCTCACGGCGGAGATCGAGATAGCGGTGACGCAGGCGCGCCTCCTCCCCCACCTCGTCGTCGAGCTGGAACGGCAGAGCCGCGGCCTCGCCGAGCACCTCGAACGAGACCACGTCGACCTCGATCTCACCGGACGCGAGAGCAGGGTTCTCCGACCCCTCCGGGCGGCGGTCCACGACGCCGGTGACGGCGACGCAGAACTCGTTCCGGAGACGGTGCGCGCGGTCGGCGATCTCCTCGGAGCGGAACACCACCTGGCACACGCCGGTGGAGTCACGGAGATCAACGAAGATGACCCCGCCGTGATCCCGGCGGCGCGCCACCCAGCCGGCCAGGGTGACGGTGTCACCGGCGTCGGCGGCTCGGAGCTGGCCGGCGGAATGGGTGCGCAGCACGGGGGTGGTCCTCTCGTCGGGAATGCTGGATGGTGGGCGAACGGCGACGGGACCCGCCGCGGTTCGTGCGGTCGGACCCGGGTTCGGACGACGCACAGTCTACGTCCACCCCCCGGTGTTCCCGGCGTCGGCTGCGGCCGACGCCCGGCGCCGACCGTCCCGCGTGCACCACGGTCGCGCAATACAGTGTGGAGCACTCCGGCGTCCTGCCGGATCGGAGCGGCCCGGGCCGCAGGGGCGGGGTGCCACCCCGCGGACGGGAGGGCGACGGACATGACGTTCCGACAGAGCGGGAGCCTGGACACCAGTGCGATCTCCGGCAGGCCAACACGGACACGGTCTGCCGGATCGTCGCCACCACGGAGAGCCTGGAGGACGTCTGGAGCTCCGAACTGCCCGCTCAGGCGGGGATGCGATGGGTCCAGCCCCACACCACCGTGTTCACCGGCGATGTCGACACCGCCTGCGGCGCGGCCTCCTCCGCCGTCGGACCGTTCTACTGCCCGGCCGACCAGGATGTCTACATCGATCCGGCCTTCTTCGACGAGGTGCTGGTCGGTCGCCTCGGGGCCCCTCCTTCCGGGGCGGCGCAGATGTACGTGGTCGCGCACGAGTTCGGGCATCACCTGCAGACCATGCTCGGCGACATCCGCCGTTCACAGCAGGATCCGCGGGGCCCCTCCTCGGCTGCGGTCCGCGTCGAGCTCCAGGCCGACTGCTACGCGGGGCTGTGGGCCCACTACGCCACCTCGACCCCCGGCCCCGGCGGCGGGGATCCCCTGCTGGAGAGCCTGACCGACGAGGACGTGGACGAGATCGTCCGGACCGCCGAGGCGATCGGTGACGACCACATCCAGTCCTCCGGCGGCGCCCGGGTCGATCCGGGTTCGTGGACCCACGGCTCGTCGCAGATGCGGCGCCAGTGGTTCCTCACCGGCTACGACCAGGGATCGATCCGGGCGTGCGACACCTTCGGTGCGCGGGTGTAGCGATCCCCCGCGACGCTCAGCGGGCGACGAGCCCCGTGACGTGGGCGACCACCGAGTCCAGCGGGACCGCGTTCTGCTCACCCGTCGCCATCGTCTTGACCACAACGGTGCCGGAGGCCAGCTCGTTCTCACCCAGCACGAGGGTGACCGCGGCTCCCGACCTGTCGGCGGCCTTGAACGCCCCCTTTATGCCGCGGTCACCGTAGGCCATGTCGGCGCGCAGGCCCGCCCGACGGAACCCCGCCAACACAGGCACCATCGCGGCCCGGGCCGGAGCGCCGAGCGCCACGCCGTACACGTCCACCCGACCTCCCGCGGCGGGGTCGATGCCCTCCGCCTGCAGCGCCAGCATGGTGCGGTCCACGCCGATACCGAATCCGATGCCCGAGAGATCCTGTCCCCCGAGCTGTTGCATCAGACCGTCGTAGCGTCCGCCACCCCCGATCCCGGACTGGGCGCCGAGTCCGTCGTGCACGAACTCGAACGTGGTCTTGGTGTAGTAGTCCAGGCCGCGGACCATCCGGGGATTGACCTCGTAGGCCACGCCGAGCGCGTCGAGGTGTGACCGGACCTCCGCGAAGTGGGCCGCGCTCTGGTCGGAGAGGTGATCGACCATCAGCGGGGCGTCCGCGAGCTGGGCACGGACCTCCGGGCGCTTGTCGTCGAGCACGCGCAGCGGGTTGATCCGGGCGCGCTCCCGGGTGGCCTCGTCGAGATCCAACCCGGCGAGGAAGGCCTGCAGCCGGTCCCGGTACCCGGGGCGGCATGTCTGGTCCCCGAGCGAGGTGAGCTCCAGACGGAACCCGGTCAACCCGAGGGAGCGGAACGCCTCGTCCGCCACCGCGATCACCTCGGCGTCGAGGGCGGGGTCGTCGATCCCGATCGCCTCGATGCCGACCTGCTGCAACTGGCGGTACCGCCCGGCCTGGGGACGCTCGTAGCGGAAGAACGGGCCGGCGTAGCAGAGCTTGACCGGAAGCTGCCCGCGATCCAGGCCGTTCTCGATGACCGCACGCATGACCCCGGCCGTCCCCTCGGGCCGGAGGGTGACGCTCCGGCCGCCGCGATCGGAGAACGTGTACATCTCCTTGGAGACCACATCGGTGGACTCACCCACGCCGCGGGCGAACAGCGCGGTGTCCTCGAAGATCGGCAGCTCGATGTGCCCGTAGCCCGCGCGCCGGGCGGCCGAGGTGATCGCCTCCCGGACCGCGACGAACCCGGCAGAGGTCGGGGGGACGTAGTCCGGCACCCCCTTCGGTGCCTTGAGCGCGGTCTTCTTCTGGGTGCCGGTCACGTGTGGTGGGTCCTTGCGTGTAGTCGGTGGGTGGATCTGGGGGTGGGGGTCTAGAGGTCACGCAGGAACGGGTTGGAACGCCGTTCCCGGCCGACGGTGGTCGAGGGACCGTGCCCGGGGAGCACGACCGCGTCGTCGTCCAGGGTGAGGAACTTCTTGGCGATCGACTGCATGAGCACGTCGGTGTCGCCCGCGGGCAGATCGGTGCGACCCACCCCGTCCTGGAACAGGACGTCGCCACCGAGCACGATGGTCCGGCGCCCCTCCTCTGTGTCGGCCATGATCCGGAAGGACACCGATCCGGGGCTGTGACCGGGCACGTGGTCCACGTCGAAGGTCATCGACCCGAATCTCAGGGTGTCGCCGTCGAACACCTCGACGACCTCCGCCGGCTCCGTGAAGGTGAGGTCCTTGAGCATGGCCGACAGATCGAGCGAGAGCCCCTTGCCCGGATCGGAGAGCATCACGCGGTCCTCCGGGTGGATGTACGCCGGCACACCGTAGTGATCGGCGACCTGCCGGGCGTTCCAGATGTGATCCAGGTGACCGTGGGTGAGCAGTACCGCCCATGGCCGCAGTCCCGCCTCGGACACCTGGCGGCGCACCTGTCCCTCGGCGTCCTGGCCCGGGTCCACGATGACGCAGTCCCCTGCGGCGTCGGAGACGATGTAGCAGTTGGTCTGGAACATCCCTGCCGGGAATCCGATGATCTGCACGTCCGCGCTCCCTTCCTCGATGGCCCGAGGACTCCGTCGCAGGGCCCCGGGCCGACTGGGCCGCACACCGGAGTGGTGTGCAACCGTCTCGCCCCGACCTGGTAGACAAGACCCCTGGGCTGGAGCGCTGTGGTCTGCTCACTCCAGTCCCCACCGCGGCTCCAGCCGACTGTTCCAGCCTAGTCCAGGTACCCAGGAGGGTCAGTGTCCACCAACCAGGAACGCCGAGCCGAGGCGCGCCAGCGCCTGCGCGAGCAGATGGAGGCGCAGGCTCGTCGCGAGAAGCAACTCAAGATCGTGGCGGCCTCGGTCGTCGTCGCGGTCCTGCTGGGGATCGTCGGGGTGGTCGCCTGGATAAATTACGACCGCAAGCGCGCGGAGGAGTACGCGGCCAACTGGCTCACCTGCGAGTACCCCGCCGACACCGAGACGCCCGAACCGCTCGACCCCGCGGAGTTCGAGGATCAGGGCGACGAGGTGGTGGCCGAGGTGGAGGAGTTCAACGCGCAGGTCGAGACCGTCAACGAGAACAGGCGTGACGCCGAACCGCCGTCGGGTGACCAGGCCCGCCGGGGCATCGCGGAACTCACCATCACCACCGACCGCGGCGAGATCCCCCTCACGCTCGACCGTTCCGACGCGCCCTGCAACGTCGCGAGCTTCGTCCACCTGGCCGAGCAGCGGTACTTCGACGACACCGAGTGCCACCGTCTGACCGTCGCGGAGGAGACCACGGGCCCGGAGGAGGTTCCCGGCCTGTCGGTCCTGCAGTGCGGCGACCCGACGGGAACCGGACTGTCCGGGCCCGGGTACTCCGTGGTAGACGAGCCGCCCGCGCCCGACACCCTCGAACTCGCGGCCGACGGATCGGGCGCCGCCATCTACCCCCGCGGAACCGTCGCCATGGCCAAGTCGCAGGCCCCCGACAGTGCCGGGAGCCAGTTCTTCCTGGTCTACGAGGACTCCGCCCTCCCGCCCGAGTACACCGTCATGGGGACCGTCGGCGAACCGGGACTGGAGGTACTCGACGACATCGCCGAGACCGGTGTGAAGAGCGATGACCCCACCGACCGCGACAACCAGGTGCCGCGTCGTCCCGTCACCATCGAGACCGTGGTCGTCGACGAACAGTCAGGGCTCCCCGACAGGTGAGGCCGGCGGGCCGGGCGGGGCAGCCCGCCCGGCTCAGGTGACGTCACCGCTCAGTTCGACGTCATCCGGTTGACGTCGAAGACCCCTTCGACACCTCGGACCGTCTGCAGGACGTGTCCGAGGTGTTTGGGATCGGCCATCTCGAAGGTGAACCGCGAGATCGCCACCCGGTCGTCCCCGGCCGTCTGGACGGACGCGGACAGGATGTTGACCTTCTCGTCCGCCAGCACCTTGGTCACGTCCGACAACAGCCGGTGCCTGTCGAGCGCCTCCACCTGGATCGCCACCAGGAACACCGCCCCGGGCTGGGGTGCCCACTCGACCTTGACGAGTCGCTCGGGCTCCCTGTGTAGGTCTGACGCGTTGGTGCAGTCGGTGCGGTGGACGCTCACGGTCCCACCGCGCGTGATGAACCCCAGCACTTCGTCACCGGGCACCGGCATGCAGCAGCGGGCGAGCTTGGCGTGTACGTCCTTCACCCCGCCCACCAGGATCCCCGGACCCGGCGGCGCCGGCCGGTTCGAGGTGATGTTCTTGTCCCGCGAGCGGTCCGCCAGTTCCTCTGTGACCTCGTCGACTCCCCCGTGGGCGGCGACGAGCCGACCGACGATGTGCTTGGCGGAGACGTGGTTCTCCCCGATC
>NZ_NTGA01000019.1 GCF_002289575.1 Dietzia natronolimnaea | reverse complement strand
CCAGTTACACCACTACAAGGGGCTTGACCGCCCTTGGCATGCTGTCCGGCTTCGCTTGGGTGATCGGCGCCCTCATCGGAGGCGTGCTGTACTGGGCCGTGATGCGCAATCACAACCCGTCCGTGCGGGTGTGAGGGGCTTCAGAAGGCCGAGTGATGAATTCCGATATGCGCGCTCGGCGGAAACGCCGTCGACGACGCCGACCGGTCTCAGACACGCTCGTGACCGCGGGGTGGGGAGTGATGCGTCGTGCATCGAAATAATGGCGCCGGTTGATGGGCTGATGGGCACCCAGGCTCGACCAGGTCTTGGTCTGAACCGCAGGCCGCACGACCACGCCGATAGGTGATCGACCGAACCCTCGGGGCTGACGGCATAGTGACGCGAATCGACATCGCCGACTTCCCGGAACGTAGAACCGATTCGGAATGACGCACCGGAAGGCCGACGTGGAATCTAAGCGGGCAGCAGTCCGCCCGCCCGGCTGACCCTCCCCGGGTAGTGCGCCCCCACTGCCCGTCCGTGCCACGGGTTGCGTGTCTTCTTCGCCCTGCGCGTTCTCTCTGTTCACCCATCCCTGGGGTGCGCGTCCCCTTCGGTTCATTCGCGCCGCATAAGTACTTCGCGCTGAGTTGGCCACGCGCCCTCTGCACCCCTGAAAGCCGCACGCGCGGGTGCTATCGCGGCCTTGCGGGAGAAGGTGCCGCCCTCGGCCCGCCCCCATGCGGCCACATCGATATTGCAAGAAGTACGTAATAGCTATAACTTCTGCGGTATGGCTGATGTCGACCGTATCGAGGCGTTGGAGCGCCGCGTGGCCGCGCTCGAAGCGTCGAGTGATCGCCCCGCGCACAGCGCGGGCGACGCGGCGCCAGCGCGGACCGCCCACGCCGACGACACGTTCTGGGCACTCGAGGGCCTGCGGTCCCGCACGTCCGATCCCGGAGCGGTGATGATGGTCGGAAGCGTGCGGACCCCGAAGGGGTATGAAGCCCGGTGGCAGATGGCCGAGCAGGCGGATGAACTGTTCGCCTCGGACTTCGCCGACCGGGCGGAATCGCTGTCCGCGCTGGCCCATCCCGTGCGGCTGCGGATCGTCCAGCGGATCCTGTCCGATGCCGACACGGTCCAGGACCTCGTGGCGACCGGGGAGTTCGGCACCAGCGGGCAGATCTACCACCACCTGCGGCAACTGTCCGCCCACGGGTGGCTGCGCGCGGCCGGAAGCGGCCGCTACGAGGTGCCCGCGGCCCGCGTCGTCCCGTTGTTGACGATCCTGCTGGGGGTGGACCGATGAGAATCGCACTCAGCCGGAGATCGGTGATCGTGGTGGTGGCCTTCGGGGTGGTGGGCGCCGTGCTGGCGACGCTGCTGCGGCCCGGCGTCGGATCGATCGACCGGGACACGCGAACGGAAGGCGACGCCCGCTTGGCCGCCGCGGTGCTGGAGGAGGCCCCCTCCCTCGGTGTGTACGCGCTCTCCGTTGCCGAGGTGACCCCACAGGGCACGCGCATCGCCACCGTCGGCGCCCCGCTGGACGGGACCGTCGAGATCGGCTCGGTCACCAAGCCGATCACCGGGATGCTGCTCGCCGACGCCATGGACCGGGGGGAACTGTCGCCCGACACCACGCTGGGCGAGATCTTTGACCTGGGAGACGCCGCGAGCGCCGACATCACCGTCGAGGAACTCGCGCGGCACCGTTCGGGACTGCCCCGGCTGCCCTTCTCGCTGCAGGGGCTGATGGACTCCTACCGCTGGCTGCTGTTCGCCCGGAACCCCTACCGCGACTCACCCGCCGACGTGGTGGAGGACGTGCGCTCGTCCTCCGTGGGGGACAAGGACCCGGAGTACTCCAACCTGGGCTTCGCCGTCCTGGGTCACGCACTGGCCGAGGTCAGCGGCCACGACTACCCGGAACTGGTCCGGACCCGGCTGGCGGAGCCCCTGGGCCTGGAGAACTTCCACGTTCCCGCCCCGGGCCAGGGCGGAGCGGCCCCCAACGCCGTCCAGGGACGTGAGTCCTCCGGGCGGGCCCAGCAGGCGTGGGACGACGCCGGCTACGCGCCGGCCGGTGGCATCCGGGCCGACGCCGCGTCGATGGCGACACTGCTCGACGCTCTCCTGGCGGGCACTGCGCCCGGCGCGGAGGCGGTGCAACCGGTCGCCGACTTTGACGACGACAACCGCATCGGCGCCGGGTGGCTCACCACCGAGCTGGACGGTCGAGAGATCACCTGGCACAACGGACAGACCGGCGGGTTCAGCACCTGGGTCGGGCTGGACCGCGCGCGAGGGACCGCGATCTTCATCTCCGGGGCGACGACCCGGGACCTCGCGCCGGCAGGTCAGCAGCTTCTGCTGCGGGCGGGCCAGGACGCCAACGAGCGCGACGACGACAAGCTCGACGACGGCAAGCTCAACCATGTATCCGGGGGCGGCCGATGAACGCGGTGCTCGTCGTCGTCGTCCTCTTCTACCTCGGCGCGATGGCCGAACTCCTCACCGCCATCGCCCGCAGCCGGGACCGGCGCAGGCTGTTCCTCGCCGCACTGGCAGTGGTGTTCACCCTGGTCGCGGCCCGGGCGCTGCTGCCGGTGACCGCGGTGACCGTCTGGGGATGGGTCGCCGCCACGACGGTCTACGCTGCGGCGGCGGGGCTGGCGTTCCGGCGGTCACGAAGCCTGCCCTGGATCGACCCCGACGCGTCGGGACGGGAACTCGCCGGGTCCGCGGTCTGGCTCCTGGTTCTCCTGGCCCTGACCACACTCACTCTGCGATCGCTCCTCTGACCACCTGGGGCGTGGGAGTGCAGATCCGTTAGACCCGGCCGTCGTGCATCGGCTACCGCCGGTACATTCGGACCGGATGATCAGGACGAACAATCGGGCAGTCTCGAGGGGCGCCGCCGCGTCGCTGCTTCTGGTGGCCTCGATGGCAGTAAGCGGCTGTGCGGAGTGGGGCCCCGCGGTGGACCCGGAGCTCCCGTCGGGTGACTCGTGGAGTCGGGCTGAGGTGGAGCCCCCGGCAGAGGCGTCTCCGGTGGAAGAGCGGACGAACGTACAGCGGAGCGAGAACGGACTTCCGACACTGGACGCCAGCGAGAAACTCCGAGACAGTGCCTGCGCGAAAGCGGACGACATGATCGCGCGGGACTACTGGGGACACCATGCGCCGGATGGCAGTGGTGATCCGTTCATGTTCATCCGTGAAGCCGGCGTCGACTACTCTACGGCTGCAGAGAACCTATTCTATTCAACTCCGGGAGGGCCCGATGCGGTCGACAGCTGGATGGAGAGTCCTGGTCACAGGGAGAACATCGTCAACCCGAATTTCACCAGTGTTGGCGTCTGCGAGCGGACGGCGGCGTACCAGGGCCTCCCGGAGGCTCATCTCTACGTGCAGCACTTTGCTACTCCGCTATCGGAGAGGTGATCGGTGGAGGGGTAGTCGGTGCCACCGAGCATCGTCGCTCGCAGCGTCCTCACGCACACAGGGGCTTAGAGTGGCATTGTGAACTCGGAGATGCTCGTTGACGACGCGACCGGCGAGCTCGTGTGTACTGCCGGCACCGACCTTTGCGCCGATGTGTGACCCATCGCTACTGCGACGGGACCTCGACGAGGCGCAGGACCGTTTCGAGCAGTATCGGGCGTCCGTGACCACGATGTTGGAAGAGCGTGGTGCCGGAGAGTTGTCGCGGGCCCTTGAGGTGGTCCTCCCCGACCTGGCCTTCTACGAGGGGCAGGCCGTCGCCGCGGCTGTGGCGCTCGAGTACCTCGCCGTCGACTCATCCTCCGTGCCGAAGGTGCTCGCCGACGAACTCGTGGAACAGCAGGCCGCGCGACGCAGCAGGGAGTTCCTGGCGGGTTTCGCCACGGTGCTCGCCCGAGTAAATCAGCACGTGCGGGGGTGAGCGGCGGCAGTGCCGTCGGTGTCGTACCCCGCACTGGTGCGGCACCTGGGCGGGCGGGGCTCTCGCTCGTCAGCGCGTCCAGTCGACCTGGTCCGCCATCCGTGTCAGTCGTTCTCGGCGGGTCGGATCAGTCGCTCCGATCCAGGCGATGAGGCCGAAGACGTGGGCGCGGAAGTCCGGGTGCCCCGAGTAATTCTGGGATGAGGCCCCATGTTGTCGGGCGTTGTGCAGGAGTGCGCGTAGGTTGTCGAACTCGACCCGGCTCACGCGCGGGCGGTCGTTGACCACCAGGCCGGCGAGGCTCTGCCGCTGATGCCGGCGCATGATGCGCACCTTGCCCGCGTGAACGGTGAACCCCTCCGAAGCGATCACCTTGAGCACCACCCACAGGGTTCGGTCTGCATCCATCGCGTCACCGGAGAGTGCGATGTCGTCTCCGTAGCGGGTGTAGGCCAGTCCGTTGGCAACGGCGAAACCCTGCAGGCGCCGGTCCAGGCATCGCATCACCAGGTTCGACAGATGTGGAGACGTTGGCGCGCCCTGGGGGAGGTGGCGTCCGCGCAGGTAGGCCGCGTGAGCGGCGGGCACTCCGGTGAGCTGATCGGCCGGGGTCGCGGTGGTGCACAGATGTGCCAACAGCCGGGCGATCGTGGGTGGGTACCCGGCTCGTCGGAACACCTCCGCGATGCGCGGGGTGGTGATGCTCTCGAAGCAATGACGCAGATCGACGCGCAGCACCGTCGCGGACCCGGAGTGTGGCTGGGCGAAAGCGCTGGTCGAGGACCCGGGGATGAACCCCGCCGCGGCAGGATGCGCGGGGATTCGCGACACCAGCAGTCGCAGGAGCCGCCGCTGAGCCTCCCGAAGTCGCGGCTTGGGCGCCTCGATCACGCGGACCCCGTCGCGTTTCTCGCGCGTCCAGACCCGGTAGTGGCGCAGGCGTGGAGTCGCCGTGCGTAGCCAGTTGCCGGGGTCGGCGAACCACTCCTGGCGAAGCGCTGCGGCCGGATGGCGGGGTTCGTCGGGAAACCCTGCGAGCAGCGTGGGGAGTGCGTCCCGTGCGATCGCCTCCGGGAGGACGGAATCGAGTGCTCGCCGGAGTTCGGGCCAGGTCCACCCGGTGTAGGTGCGGGAGAACCACGCCGCGACGTCACCGACCTCCTCCACGGTCAGGACGGGCGAGGTCATCGATCCCCGAGACGGTGGCCGACGGGCGAGGCGACCTGACGCTCGTTCTGGTGGTGTCGTCCTGCACGCGGAGCGTGCCGCGCGACACCAGACGCAGGGTCTCGCTGTGATGTGCACCCAGGGGTTGCCCCTGAGACGGATCGGATCGATCCACTCTCACCTCGCCCGCCGAACACGAGCGCCAGTCTGCCAGCTCGGCTCCTCACCGGGCGAGTACTCGGGTGGCGTCCGTCGGCCGAGCCTTGTCGATGTCGGCGGCGGCAGGTACTTTGTATGACATGGAACCTGGTCGAGCCAAGAAGTCGATGTCCGAGCTCCGACGGGGCACCGTGTCGTTTTGTGTTCTCGCACTACTCGACGAGCGGGAGCGGTACGCGGTCGAGCTGGTCTCGGACCTCGCGGGTTCCGAAGCCCTGGCGGCAAGCCAGGGAACGATCTACCCGCTGCTGTCCCGATTGCGGGAGGACGGCCTTGTCGCCACGACCTGGCGGGAATCCCGGTCGGGGCCGCCGCGGCGGTACTACCGACTGACGGACGACGGCCGCCGTTCTCTCGGTGTCTTCCGCCACGAGTGGGAGCACTTTCGGGACGCGGTCGACCGACTACTGCAGAAGGGCCACGACGATGACGACTGAGTCAGTAACCACGACCGCGAGAAGGAGTACAGAGATGAGCAGTGTTGAGGCGATCCTCGACGACTACCGCGACCGGCTCGATCGGGCGACCTCCGACCTCCCGCCGGGCCGCCGAGCCGAGCTGCTCGACGACATCCACGCTCACCTGGCCGAGGCCACAGCCGGCGCGCCGGACCGGGCCGGGGTGATGCAGATACTCGACGAGCTGGGGACCCCGGAGCGGATCGCCGATGCCGCTCGCGAGGAGTCGGGAACCCCGCGCCGTCGGGGAGTCGACGGTGACCTCACCTACGACGTGGTCTCGGTCCTGATCCTGCTGTTCGGGGGATTCCTCATCCCAGTGGTCGGGTGGATCGCCGGCGTCATCATGATCTGGAACGGCCCCCGGTGGACGATCGCCGACCGGTGGATCGGGACTCTGGCCTGGCCAGCCGCGATCGCGCCACCGGCCGCACTGTTCCTCGCTATTCATGCCCAGCTGTTGTCCCAGACGGCGTCTGTGGTGGCACTGGTGGGGGTGGCACTGTTCTCGCTCGCCCTGCTCGTGGTGCCCGTGGTCCACCTGCTGCGCGTTGCGGCGCGTCGTCGCTCCTGACCCCGCCCTCCGGTTGCGCCCCGCCCGCCGCGTCACCGGCGACGAAAGGCCGCCCCACGGTGTGACTCGGGCAGCAGGTCGCCGTCGCCGAACATCCGGGCGCGGAGGGTGCCGCGCTCCGCGGCCCGCGGATACAGTCCGCGGTGCTGGAGCACAGGGACGAGGAACTCGATGACGTCCTCCCAGGTCCCGGGATTGAGCGCGTAGGCCAGGTTGAAGCCGTCGACGTCCGTCTCCGCCATGAAGTGCTCCAGGGCGTCGGCCACGGTGTCCCCCGAACCCACCACCACGGGGCCGCCCGTCGCATTGAACCGGGCGCTGTCGCGCAACGTCCAGCGCCCATCGGTGTCCGCGGCGCCCGACAGGCTCGACACCGAGGTCTGGATGGCATCGGTGGCGACCGGGTCCAGCGGCGCGTCGAGATCCTCCCGGGAGAGGTCGATTCCGGACCAACCGGAGTTGAGTACCAGGTTCCCCGTCTCGGAGGCGTAGGAGAAGATGTCGCGATACTTCTCGGTGGCCGCCGCGTCGGTCTGGTCGACGACGATCGTGAGCAGCGCATAGACGCGCGCGGCGTCCCGGCCCCGCCCCGCCGCCTCCAAGCCCTCGCGGATCCGAGCGACCTGTTCACGGGTCTGGGCGAGAGTCGGGGATGCCACGAAGATCGCCTCCGCGTTCTCCGTGGCGAAGCGGACACCCCGCTCGGAGGCACCGGCCTGATAGATGACCGGGGTCCGCTGGGGAGAGGGCTCCGCCAGGTGGATCCCGGGAACCGTGAAGTACCTCCCGTGATGGTCGATCGGGTGCACCTTGGCCGGGTCGACGAACGTGTCATGCTCCGCGTCGAGCACCACCGCGTCGTCCTCCCAGGATCCCTCCCACTGCTTGTAGAGCACCTCCAGGTACTCGTCCGCCCGGTCGTAAAGCTCGTCGTGGGAGAGCTGGTCGTTCTGGCCCAGATTCCGCGCCGCGCTCCTGAGATACCCCGTGACCACGTTCCATCCCACCCGGCCCCGGGTGAGGTGATCCAGCGTCGACATCCGCCGGGCGAAGGTGTACGGGTGCTCCGCCGAGGTGCTCGCCGTGACGCCGAACCCGAGATGCTCAGTGACCGCCGCCATGGCACTCACCAGCATCATCGGGTCGTTCATCGGGATCTTCGCCGCAGTCCGCAGGGCCGCATCGGCACTACCGCCGTAGACGTCGTAGGGCCCGAGTGCGTCCGCGAGGAAGATGCCGTCGAACAACCCGTCCTCCAGGAGTCGGGCGAGACGGGTCCAGTGCGTGAGGTCGCGATAGTCCCGGGAGCGGTCGGCGGGGTGCCGCCAGATCCCCGGAAGCTGATGGCCTACGCCGTTGATGGCGAAGGCGTTGAACCGGATCCTCCGGGTGTGCCGCCCGGGGGCCGTGTCGTGGCGGGAATCCTGTGGCGCATCGTGCGGCGTGGTCATCGTTCTCCCGGCGCTTGTCGTGGAGGGTGGACCACCGCACGAGTCAGAGCAGCCGGTAGACGCACCGACGACATCCCTACGCGAGTTCGAACTCTATCAGGTTCGCTCGGGTGTGATCTCAGCCCGTGACGGGCACCCCGTGTCAGCCGACACTCTACTCACCGCCCGCCGACTCCACGCCTCACAGACGGTCCCACGCGGTCAGACGCTCATGAGTTTGGTCGACTGCAGCGACGAGTTCAGGTCGTCGTTGAATTTCCTGACCGCCGGGCGCAGCACCAGACCGATGAACAAGACCGGCAGAGTGAACAGGAGCAGCCATCCCAGGGCCTTCCAGTAGTCGCCGTCGTAGGTTCCGGCGATCGCCGCGCGCACCGCTGTCGTGGCATGAGACACGGGAATGAAGGGACTGATGTTCTGGAACCACTGGGGAAGGACCGCTAACGGGTACGCACCTCCGCCCGCGGAGATCTGTATGACCAGCAGGAGGACTCCGATCGCCTTGCCCGCCTCGCCGAACGCCAAGACGAGTGTGTAGGTGATCAGCGAGAAGACGAAGGACATCACCCACCCGGCGAGCAAGAGCAGCAACGGGTGGGCGGGGCGGACCCCCACGAAGCCTATGAGGCCGGCGAAGAGGATCGTGGCCTGCATGAGTGCGAGCCCACCGAAGATCGCGTAATGGCCGAAGTACTCCTGCCACGGCGTGAGCGGGCGCGTCAGCGAAGGTAGGGACTCCTCGTCGATCTCCGTACGGATGAGCACCGCGAGCAACAGTGCACCCACCCAGAGTCCGAGCACCGAGTACAGCGGCGCCATCTGGGAGCCGAAGTTGTCGACCTGGAACACCGGGATCGTCCTGAGCTTGACCGGGGACGCGAGCTCGGCGGCGAACGTCGCCGGATTCGAGCCGATGATCTCCCGGACCTCGCTCAGATCGCCCGTGTCCGCAGCGCCTCGGAGGGCGGACTCGAGCGCGGCGAAGGTGTCAGCGGAGTCGCGGAGGTCGTTCGCCAGCATCCGGACCGCGGTCTCACCGTCCGCCAGTCCGGTGCTCAACGAGGTCGATCCGGCAGCAAGCGACTGCTGTGCGGCGCTGAGATCCCGACCGATCCCGGCGACGTTGCCCTGCATCGAGGCCAGGTCGGCGGCGAGTCGGTCGAGCTGCGGCCGCACACTGGTGGCGTACTGGGTGCGGGCCGCGGCGATCGCGTCCTGTGCGGCCTGCACCTCCTGCAGGATCGCGCTGCGCGTCGCCGCACGGTCCACCGTTCCCTGGATCGCCGGCGACGCGGCCTCGTCGAGGCGCTGCTGGAGCGCCTCCTGGCGGTCGACCACCGCGTCGATGCGGTCCGCCAGCAGACTCGCCGCTTCCCGGGTCAGGGGGTCGAGGCCCGAAGCGGACGCCTGGCCCCTCAACTCGTCGCGTAGCTGCGTGTATGCCGCGATCTGCTGATCGACCATCTCGGAGGACCGCGAGAGAGCGAGTCGGGGTTGCTGCGCCGTGGGGGACTCACCGAGGAGGCGGTCCACCTCGGTGCGCAGGGTCTCGTAGCTGGCAGCACTCACCGCGAAGGCCGAGGACAGCCGCTCCGCGGCCGACGTGAGTACCTCTCGGGATGAGCGTGCGGCATCGGCACCCTGGCCGATCGCGCCCGCGGTGTCCCTGACCGCATCCGAGGACGACGAGGCGAGTGATCCGGCGCTCGACAGCATGGACTCCCCGGAGGAGAGCACCACCGCGAAGACGTCGGCAGTGCCGGCCGCGGAGTTCAGCTGTACCGCGATCTGGCCGACCGCCGACTCGAGGCGATCGAGGGTGTCTCGCGTCTCGGAGTCGTCGAGGTACGTGGCCAGCGACGAGACCAATGCCAGGCCGACCTCGTCGAGGGTCTGCGTGAAGCCCGTATCGATCTGGGTCGAGACGGCTGTGGCGGCCTCGCCGGTGATCAGTGGCGAGAGCGCGTTCTTCTTCTCGTTGACGTAGAGGTCGATCTCGACCGGTGTGGCGTCGGGGGAGAGGAAGGTCATCATCTTCTGGCTGAAGTCGGGCGGCAGGACGATCGCCGCGTAGTACTCCTCGGACCTGGTGCCCTCGATGGCGTCGTCCTGGGACACGAACTGCCAGTCGATGTCGCTGTTGGCCCGCAACTGGGAGATCACCTGATCGCCGACGTTCATCCGCATCGGGAACAGGGCGCTCTCGTAGCCCTCATCGGCGCTGGCCACTGCGACTTTGAGGTTGTCGACATTGTCGAACGGGTTCCAGCTCGAGAGCACGTTGAACCATGCGAAGAAGGAGGGGATGAGAATGACACCCACCAGGACGATCCCCGAGATCACGTTGCGGGTGGCCTGGCGGAAGTCATGACGGATCAGAGCGACGATGTTGTTCACGCGTTCTGCCCCTGCTTCTCGAGCTGATCGAGCCGGGCATCAGACCGGATCGCGACTTCTTCCTCCGCCAGTGCCTGCTTCAGAGCATCGTCGGGAAGATCGACGACCTCGGAGCCGTACGTGACGCTCTGGTTGATGTACTCGACCGTCACCATCGCGGCCATGACGATCAACAGCAGCAGCCCCCACAGTCCGAGAACGCTGGCCTTCGCATCGGGGAAGACGCTTCCCACGACGAACAGCACCATGGTTCCGAGCACTCCGGCGCTCAGTGCCGCCCACTGCAGTGTTCTGTGGTTCAGGTCGAGCCACCGCCGTCGACGGGCGTTGTCCGCACGGAACTTCTCCCGGTCGGTCAGCGCCTGGACGAGCTGGGTGAGACGCCGCCGCGAGCCCAGGATCTGGACGTCCTCGCTCAGGAACAGGCCCGTCTCGGCCACCTTGCTGTTGAACAACCGGGAGAAGTTCCCCAGGCGTTGGCGCAGGAAGATCCCGACGGCGAAGGACAGTGCGGCGAAGAGCGCGAGCACGGCCATATAGCGGAGATAGTTGAGACCGTAGAACCCACCGATGGTCTCGCGCAGCGCGTCGATGCCGTAGGTGAAGGGGAAGAACGGAAACAGCGACCGGAAGAAGTCCGGCATCATCTCGATGGGGTAGATGCCGGAGGCGCCGGGGATCTGCATGATCACCAGCAAGACGGCGATGCCCTTGCCGATGTAGCCGAACGACACCGCCAGCGCGTAGATGATCGACAGGTAGACGAGTCCGATGGCGACGCTCGTCGCCAAGAAAAAGACCGGGTTGACCGTCTGGACACCGATCACCACGTTGCCGATGCTCACCAGGAGGGCCTGGATGACGTTGAGCGGAGCCGCGGCCGCAGGCGAGCTGACCTACCCCTTCCGTGGCGACCACCAGCAGGGTGTCACCACCCCCGCCCAGCAGCAGATGCACCTCACCGCGTTCGATGTGACGGCGCGCGACAGGGACTCGGTGATCGACCTGCTCACCGCGTGGACCCGCGCTGCCGAGAACCTCACCGCCGGGTTGCCCGTCGACTCGATGCGGGTGTCCAAGTCGGCGCCCCCCGACGACACCGGCGAGGCGTTCGACCTCGGCGCCTCCGGGCTGACCATCACCATCGGCTTCGGCAAGACCCTGTTCCGGGACGCGCAGGGGCGCGACCGCTTCGGTCTGGCCGACCGGCTGCCCGCGCCGCTGGCCGAGGACATCCCGCGCATGGCGGCGGAGAAGATCGACGCCGCCCGCAGCGGGGGCGACCTCGTGGTCCAGGCCTGCGCCGAGGACCCGCTGGTGGCGCTGCACGCGATCCACAACCTCACACGGATCGCGTTCGGCTGGGCCACCGTCCGCTGGACCCAGCTCGGATACGGTCGGACCTCGTCCACCGGGGCGGGCCAGGTCACTCCGCGAAACCTCTTCGGCTTCAAGGACGGAACCGCGTCGCTGCGCGGGGACCAGGACCAGCTGCTGCGCGACTTCGTCTGGGTGGGGCAGGACGACGACGCCGCGGACTGGATGGCCGGCGGGACCTACTTCTGCGCCCGGAAGATCCGTATGACCATGGAGGTCTGGGACGAACTCCCCTTGCGAGACCAGGAGAACGCGGTGGGCCGGGACAAGATCTCCGGGGCGCCGTTGTCCGGAGGCGACGAGTCCAGCGCCCCCGACTTCACCGTGCGATCGGCGGGCGGCTCCCCCGCTATCCCCGAGGCCAGCCACGTGGCGCTGATGCACCCCACCCGGAACGCAGGAGTGCACATGCTCCGGCGCGGGTACAACTACACCGACGGCTCCGACGAGTTGGGTCGCCTGGACGCCGGCCTGTTCTTCATCGCCTTCGTCCGCGACCCGCGTCGGCACTTCACCCCACTGCTCGCCCGCATGCAGTTCGACCTGCTCACCGAGTACCTGCAGCACCTCACGAGCTCTGTGTTCGCGATCCCCCCGGGGCTGCGGGACGGGCAGACGTACCTCGGGCAGCACCTGTTCGAGCCGGCCGCCGGGTAGGTCTTCCCCCGGCCCCGGGGACGCAGACGACCGCGAGGTCAGGCCAGCGCGGCCTCGACGGCCTCGACAAGTGTCGTGGTGGGCCGGCCGATCAGTGTGCTGAGGGTGCGGGAGTCGTCGTAGAGCTCCCCGGCCGCGACGCCACGGTCGGTGTCGGCGAGTGTCTCGGCGAACGGGGCCGGCACGCCGGCGGAGACCAGGACGGCGGCGTACTCGTCCCGCGTCAGGTCGGTGTAGGCCACATCTCGCCCGGCCTGCTCGGACAGGGCCGTGGCGTAGTCGGCCATCGTGAAGGCGGAGTCGCCCGCGAGCTCGTGGACCGTTCCCGCGCTGTCGTCGGCGAGCAGCGCGACCGCGGCGGCCTCGGCGTAGTCGGCGCGGGCCGCGGCGCTGATCCGCCCCGACCCGGCGGCGCCGAACACGCCCTGCGCCACCTGCGTGCGGGCCTGGTCGGTGTAGTTCTCGAGGTACCAGCCGTTGCGCAGCAGGACGTGGGGCACCCCCGCCTCGGCGAGGATGTGCTCGGTCTGCAGGTGTTCCGTCGCGAGGCTCAGCGAGCTGGAGTCGGCCCGGAGGATGCTGGTGTAGGCCAGGAGCTCGACTCCGTGCCGGGCCGCGGACTCGATCACGGTGCGATGCTGGGCGACCCGCTTGCCGACCATGCTGGACGACACCAGGAGCACCCGGTCGACACCCTCCAGCGCGGCGTCCACCGAGGTCGCGTCGTCGTAGTCGAGACGGCGGGCCCCCACCCCGCGTGCTGCCACGGCGCTCAGCCGGTCGGTGTCGCGGGCGGTGGCGACGATGTCTCCGGGAGCCACCCCCCGGTCGAGCAACGCGTCGACGACGTGGGCTCCGAGCTTCCCGGCGGCGCCGGTCACGAGGTAGGTCATGGGTCTTCTCCTGGGGGTACTGGGTATGGGCTCTTCGGTCCGGGGACCGACGGGCGTCAATGAGCTGAGACCCACTGACACCCACTGACAACCGACGGCGACGCCATACTGTTTCCGATGTCGGGTACCCACTTTCAAGTAAGGTACTGGCATGAGAGTGAGTGAGGGGCCGGTCCGCCTGGCGTCGGTCTTCGGGGAGGGCGTCTACACCGAGAACTGCCCGACGCGGGCAGCGCTGAGCCGGGTGACCAGTAGATGGGCGCCATTGCTGCTGGCGGCGCTGTCCGACGGCGAACCGCTGCGCTGGAACGAACTGCGCCACCGTGCCTCCGGGATCACGGACAAGATGCTGTCGCAGACCCTCCGCGCACTCGAGGCGGACGGGTACGTCCATCGGGAGGCTAGGCCGGTCGTGCCGCCGCACGTCGAGTACTCGCTGACACCCGACGGCGTCGCCCTCACCGCGCGACTGCTGGACCTGATGACCTTCGTGTCGACCAGGGAGCTCGGCACCGCTGATGAACGCTGACGATCGGGGCCCGGCGTGTGCCCTTCGCCCAGCGGCCGGGTCTCACTCCGCGAGCCTGATGATCTCCTCGACCACGCGTTCCCGCACAGCCGGGTCGAGCTTCTGCGATTCCAACGACTCGTACAGCCACAGCCCGTCCGCGGCGAGCCGGGCGATGAAGGTCATCACGTCGTCGTCCACGGCCGCGGGGGTGTCCGGGACCCACCGGCGGTAGACGTCCTCCCACACCGCGTTGGTGGCGGGGTTCTCCACCGCCTCCAACATCAGTAGTAGTTCCGCGCGGTCGGGGAACTGCGAGGAGCGGACGAAGGCGGCGAACCGGGCGTCGTCGTCGACCTCTCCGGCCGGTCCCCCGGCCTCGGACTCCATGCACTGTTCCCACCGCCCGGCCACGTGGGCGTGCAGTCCGCGGAGGAGGTCGTCGCGCGAGGGGAAGTGATAGAGCAGGCCGCCTTTCGTGAGGCCGGACTCCGTCGCGAGGGACTCGAATGTCAGGGCGGTCACACCCTCGCGCTGGATGAGGCGCTTGGCCGCGTCGAGGATGGTGTCGCGTTTCGACTGTCGCATGGGACCTGCTCCCGGGTCGTGGTGCGTGGGTGGCCGGTGGATGCCGTGGGGCCGTTCAGTGGTTGTTCGGGTAGAGCTGCGAGGGCGTGCCCGGGGTGTAGCCCCGCAGCAACACCGCGGACACCACGGCGCCGATCACCATCACGGCCGCCACCGCCGTCAGCACGGACAGGAACGCCGTGTCGAACGACTCGGCGGCCGCCGCCACGATCTGTGCATCCTGTGATGCCAGCGCCGCAGCGGGCGCCTGGCCCGCCCAGCCCTCCGCGCCCGCCGGCAGCTCGATCGCCCGCGCGTAGACCAGGGTCAGCAGCGAGCCCATGGTGGCCACGCCGACGAGCCCGCCGAACTCGTAGGACACCTCCTCCAGGGAGGCGGCCATGCCCGCGCGGCGCGGGGGCACGTTGCCCATGATGGCGGTGGAGGCCACCGACATCGAGGCACCGAGTCCGGCGCCGACGACGATCATGCCGAGCACCAGGAGCGTCAGCGAGTCCTGCGCGGCCGCGATGACGGTGATGACCGAACCCACGGCCGATGCGGTGATCCCGCCGCCGATGAGCACCAGCAGGCCGACCCGGTGCAGCACAGCACCGCCGAAGAGCGCGAAGGGGAGTGAGGCCACCGCCAGGACGCTGACCACGAGGCCGCTCTGGAGGGGGCTGAACCCCTCGACGAGTTGATAGCGCTGCGTGATGACCAGCTGCAGCCCGACTATCGCGAACACACTGACCCCCGCGGCCACCACGCCGCCGCTGAAGCCTCGGTTGCGGAAGATGGTGAAGTCCACCAGTGGCTCGGTGTGGGTGGCCAGTCGCCGTTGCCGCCTGGCGAAGACGGTGAGGGTGACGACGGCGACCACCGTGGCCGCTGTCGCCAGGGTCCGGTTCGCGTCCGCCTCCGCCCAGGTCTTGACGGCCAGGACCGCCGCGGCCATGCCGACCAGGGCCTGCGCGGAGGAGAGGGCGTCCCAGCGTCGGGCGGGGTTGGTGAGGTTGGGTGGCCCGACCACGAGCATCAGTGCGCTGGCGAGCAGGACGATGGGGACGTTGAGGAGGAACACCGACCCCCACCAGAAGTGCTCCAGCAGAACGCCGGACACGATGGGCCCCAGGGCCATGCCCACGGTCGCGATCGCGGCCCAGACGCCGATGGCGAGGTTGCGCTCCCGCTCGTCCGAGAAGCTGAGGCGGATGAGTGCGAGTGTCGCGGGCATCATGGCCGCCGCACCCACGCCCAGTAGGGCGCGGGCGAGGATCAGGACCCCCGCCGTCGGTGCGAAGGCGGCCACGAGCGACGCCGCGCCGAAGACGAGCAGGCCCACCTGGAAGATCCGCTTGTGTCCTACGCGGTCTCCCAGCGCGCCCGAGCCCAGCAGGAGCCCGGCCATCAGTAGGGGGTATGAGTTGATCACCCACAGCTGTTGAGAGCTACTCGCTCCCAGCTCCCGGGTCAGCGTCGGTAGTGCCGTGTAGAGGATCGTGTTGTCCAGGGCGATCAGCAGCAGGGCAGAAGAGACGATGCCGAGTACGGTCCAGCGTTGCCAGGGGGGCAGAGCGGTGTCCGGAGTCGTCGAGACGGGAGCGGATTGCATACCGTAACTGTACCGTACGGTTGGTATAGTTTCGACCGGCGATCGCGGGCGGTCGGCGACACTGGCCGTCATGACGTGTTTCACCACATTGATTCGGGACCGTCGCTTCTAGCGGCGGATTCCCTCCTGTAGGACGCTTCCGCCGCTCCGCGGTCCAGCCGGGCGGCGCTTTCGCATGCCCGGACATCTTCTCGTTCCGGAGCGTCCACACATGCCCACCTATCGGGGCGGCCGTCATGAGTACGGCCAGAACTTCCTCACCGACACCACCGTCGTCGACGCCATCATCGACATCGTCGACGACACCTCCGGGCCGATCATCGAGATCGGACCCGGCCGGGGTGCACTGACCACACCGTTGCAGACACTGGGGCGTCCACTGACCGCCGTGGAGATCGACTCCCGAAGGGTCGAGCACCTGCGGCGTTCGCTCACCGCCGACGTGGATCTGGTCCACGCGGATATCGTGCGGTGGCCGCTACCCACCACGCCGCATGTGGTGGTGGGCAATCTCCCGTTCCACCTCACCACCGCGATCCTGCGTAAGGTGCTCCACTCCTCGACGACGACGACCGCCGTCCTGCTGGTCCAGTGGGAGGTCGCCCGCCGGCGCGCGGGGGTCGGGGGAGCGACCATGATGACCGCCCAGTGGTGGCCGTGGATCGACTTCACCCTGCATCGCCGAGTGCCCCGCCGGGCATTCCAGCCGGAACCCACCGTCGACGGGGCGGTGCTCGTGCTGACCCGGAGGTCCCGACCTCTCCTGCCGGACCGCGACCGGGCCGCATACCGCAGGTTCGTCCACGCCGTCTTCACCGGCCGTGGCCGCGGCCTCACCGCGATCCTGGCCTCGGTGGTGCCGGCGCCGCGACGACCGGCGGTCCGCGGCGCCGTCGCCCGGGCCGGCGTGGCTCCCGGCGCCCTGCCCAGGGACCTCACCGCGCCGCAGTGGGTGGCGCTGTACACGGCCCTGGGGCGGCGGGGTCCGGACGCGTCCCGTTCCGGGAGTTGATGCGCGCCGGTCGCGCTCGGCCGAGCGAATCCTGTCGGCGCTCTGTAATCAGGTACTAGTGTCAGATCCGACGACCGAGCACCGGCATCCCAGCCCGCCGGAGCGCCAGGCACCTGGGACAAGGATGGACCCTATGACATCTTCTGCAGTGGGGGCGGGGCGATGATCGAGGTGCGCCCGGCGGAACGGTTCGACGATGTGGCGGTTCTCCTGGGGCCGAAGAAGAACCCGGATGCCACGGTGTGCTGGTGCCTGAGCCACCGTCTGGACTCCGGGACCAACACCTCCCTGGTGGGTCCCGCACGAGGCGAGTACGTGCGCGACCTGTGCTCACAGGAGGTCGCACCGGGTGTGCTCGCCTACCTCGAATCCGAACCCGTGGGGTGGGCGGGAGTCGCGCCGCGCCGCGACCTGCCGATCGCGCGATCCCGGGTGGTGCCGACCGTCGACACCCAACCGGTGTGGTCGATCTTCTGCATCCGGGTCCGCCCCGGGTACCGGGGCCGGGGGATCGCGCGGGAGTTGGTCGAGGGTGCGGTCGAGTTCGCGCGTGGCCACGGCGCACCCGCCGTCGAGGCGGTGCCCGTGGACAACGGTGCGGAGAAGGTCAACCTGACCATGGCGTTCGTCGGCTTCCGCGCACTCTTCGAGGAGGCGGGATTCGTCAAGGTCGCCGATACGACGTCGGTGGCGGGGGGCTATCCCCGGATCGTCATGAGGTGCCAGATCGTCCGTGACCCGATCCGCGGAGAGTGACCATGGGATCTCTGAGCTACACGGCGACGATCTCGCTCGACGGATACGCCGCCGATGCGAACGGAGACTTCGCCTGGACCGCGCCGGGCGGGGATGTGTTCCGGTTTCACGTGGAACGGATGGGATCGGTATCGCACGAGGTCCTGGGACGGAACACCTACCAGTTGATGACCTACTGGCAGGCCGAACCCGAGGATGGTTCCTGGGGCCCGGACGAGCACGAGTTCGCCCGTCGGTGGCAGGACCTCACACACATCGCCGTGTCGGAGACCCTGACCGAGGCGGATCTGTTGTCCACCCGGGACATCCTGCTGCCGCGTCTCGACCTCGGCCGACTCCGGGAGATCGTCGATGGTGCGGCGGGTGAGGTCGAAGTCTTCGGGCCCACGACCGCGAGCGAGGCGATCAGCGCCGGGATGGTCGACGACTTCCGGTTCTTCGTCGTCCCCAGGGTCGTGGGTGGGGGTCTGCGCGCGCTGCCGCCCGGCGCCGATCTCGACCTGGAGCTCGTCGAGCACCGCGTCTTCGGCAGCGGGACCGTGTTCGTGCATTACAGGCGTCGAGACGACAACCGCCAGAGGGAAGCGGGGTCGTAGACGGCAGGGACTCCCCGTCCGCCCTCGCCGCGGCAAGCCTGCTGGCCTACGTCAGCGCGGGATGCGGCTGAGTTGCTCGGCGACGCGCGCGACGGCCTCCCGATCCAGGCCCAGGAAACCGGAGAGCATTCGACCCACGGGGATGGACCCCACCAGGTCCTCGATAGAGGCCCCCACTGGCGCGCTCGCACCGCCGCTCGCCCCGCCGGCGTTCGCGGCGAACGGGCGGAACACCTCATCGAGGACCAGCCGTGCGTCGGGGTCCGCCATCGCCTCGGAGATGGTGGACTCGAGGTCGATCCGGACCGGGCGTGGATCGCCATCGACCACCACGGTGACCTCGATGCGGATGGCCCTGCTGGACGCGGCGGCCGCGAAGACGTACTCGCCGCCCTCTACCAGCCACCTCCCGGCCGGCTCGTCCCAGTACGCTAGGTCCCGTCGTTCGACCACCACCTCCAGGACCCCGATCTGCCCGGGATCGAGATCGATGTGCCCGAACCCCACGAGCTCCCGCGGCGCCCGCCTGCGCACCGACGCCGGGAGCGAGGAGTAGATCTGGACGATCTCGCGGCCCCGGACCCGCCCGGTGTTGTGGACCTTCACCCGTGCCGTCCACTCCTCGACTCGCTGTCCCCCGTCCCGGGCGACGACCGTCAGGGACCGGTAGTCGAATCGCGTGTAGGACAGTCCGTGGCCGAAGGGGAACCGCACCTCCCGTCGCCTGTGGTCGTACCCGCGGTAGCCGACGAAGATGCCCTCCCCGTACCGCACATGCGAGTCCTCGGCCGGGAAGTTGTCCCAGCTGGGAGCGTCCTCGATTCGGAGCGGGATCGTCTCGGCCAGGCGCCCGGACGGGGTGGCCTGGCCGTAGAGCACTCTCGCGAGCGCCCTGCCCCCGCCCTGGCCCAGCAGCGCACCGGAGAGGATCGCCGTGGCGTGGGGAACCACAGGGGTCAGGTCCAGCACGGACCCGGAGGACAGGATCACCACGATCCGGTCCTGCACCGCCGCGACCGCCTCGAGGAGCCGCAGTTGGTCACCGGGCAACTCGATGTGCTGGCGGTCCACCCCCTCCGACTCCTGGTCGTCGGTCAGTCCGAGCATGAGGACAGCCGCCTCCGCCTCGGATGCCACAGCGACGGCCTCGGCGAGGAGGCGGCCGGCGTCGTCGTCATCCCCCCCGAACCCCGCCGCGTAGGTGACGCGGTCGTCCCCGCCGATCCGGCGGATCTCCGTCAGGGGCACGTCGACCCGGGTGGGCGAGACGTGGGAGCTCCCACCGCCCTGGATGCGCGGCTCGCGGGCGAACGCGCCGATCACCGCGACGCCGGTGCCCGGGGAGAGGGGGAGCAGGTCGCCGTCGTTGGCCAGCAGCACGATCGAAGCCTCCGCCGCCTCCCGGGCGAGCTCGTGGTGGGCGTCGAGGTCCACCTCCACCGGCTGTCCCCCGCGACCCTGCGAGGCATGCCGTCCGTCGCGGGCCCGGGTCGTCAGGCGCGCCACGGCGTTCGCGGCCCGCCGGACATGGGCCCGGTCGAGGTCGCCCCGCCGGGCGGCGCGGACCACGTCGGCGTCGTCGAGATCGGCGGGCCCGGGCATCTGCAGGTCGAGTCCTGCACGAACGGACGCCACCCGGTCCGCCACGGCGCCCCAGTCGCTGATGACGGCCCCGTCGAACCCCCATTCGTCGCGCAGGAGGTCGGTGAGCAGCCACCGGTTCTCCGAGGCGTACACACCGTTGATCTTGTTGTACGCCGTCATCACGGTCCAGGGGCGGGAGTCCCGCACCACACGTTCGAAGGCGCGGAGGTAGAGCTCGCGCAACGGCCGGGGGTCGACGTCGGAGCTCGCCCGCATGCGATCGTGTTCCGAGTTGTTCGCGGCGAAGTGCTTGACCGACGCCCCGACGCCGCCCGCCTGGAGGCCTGCGACCAGCTGCGCGGCCATCACTCCCGTGAGGTGCGGGTCCTCGCTGAAGTACTCGAAGTTCCGACCGGCCCGGGGGTCGCGCTTGAGGTTGATCCCCGGACCGAGCAGGACCCCCACTCCGGCGGCCCGCGCCTCGGCGGCGAGCGCGGCCCCGATCCGGCGGGCCAGGCCGGGATCCCAGCTCTGCGCCAGCCCCGACGCCGGGGGGAAGCACGTGGCCGGGTCGCTCGCGGCCAGCCCGAGATGGTCCGTCGCGCCGGACTGGAACCGCACCCCGTGTGGCCCGTCGGTGAGGACGAGCGCGGGCACCCCGGGCAGCTCCTCGGTGCGCCAGAACGAGGCACCGCTCCCGAGTGAGGCCAGCTGCTCGAGATCCAGGGTGGGGTAGAGGTCGACCGGCGCCGACCCGGAGTCTGATGTCATGTGGTGGACCCGTCCTGACGTGTTGTTCACTTGTAGCACGCGTGTGCACCCGTCATCGTCGTACGCCCACCGCGGTGGGGGTGACGCCGGGCCCGGTTTCTGTACGATGCCCCGGTGATCGCCTCACCCCACCCCGAGAACAGCAGCGGCCCCGCCGATACGGCGGCGGATACGGCCGGCCGGACCGACGCGACCGGCTTGTCGTCGGCACCGTCCGACCCGTCCGACCCGTCCGACCCGTCCGACCCGACCGGGACGGTTCCCCGGCGCCGGATCATCTTCGCCTCGCTCATCGGCACGACCATCGAGTTCTACGACTTCTACATCTTCGCCACCGCCGCGGTCTCGGTATTCCCCCTGCTCTTCTTCCACGGCGGCGACTCGGGCGCCGCTCTGCTCGCCTCCATGGCGACCTTCGGGACCGCGTTCGTCGCCCGACCGCTGGGCTCGGTGATCTTCGGCCACTACGGGGACCGGCTGGGGCGCAAGGTCACGCTCGTGGGGGCCTTGCTCACCATGGGGATCGCGACCTTCCTCATCGGCCTGCTGCCGACCATCCACCAGATCGGGTTGTGGGCCCCGGCTATGCTCACCATCCTGCGTTTCTTCCAGGGCATCGGACTGGGCGGCGAGTGGTCGGGCGCCGCGCTCCTGGCCTCCGAGACCGCGCAACCCGGCAAGCGGGCCTTCGCCGCGATGTGGCCGCAGCTGGGTGCGCCGTTCGGATTCATCCTGGCCAACGGACTGTTCCTTGTGTTGACCACCTGGTTCGCCTACGACTCCACGGCCAGTGACCTGACGGATCCATTCCTGGTGTGGGGCTGGCGCCTGCCGTTCCTGCTGTCGATCGTCATGGTGGCCGTCGGCCTCTACGTCCGGCTGCGCATCGAGGAGACGCCGGTCTTCGCCCGGGCCATCGCGGACGACCAGCGGGTCAAGACGCCGGTGTCGGAGGTCTTCCGCAAGAGCTGGCGGGAGATCATCCTCGGCACCTTCATCATGCTGGCCACCTACGGTCTGTTCTACCTGATGACCACGTGGATCCTGTCCTTCGCGATCGGCGGGGAGGGCACCGGCGGGCTGGGGTACGGGTACCGGCCGTTCCTCACCCTGCAGGTGCTCGCGATCGTCCTGTTCGCCGTGTTCGTGCCGGTGGCGGGGCTCCTGGCCGACGCGCTGGGTCGGCGGCGCATGCTCATCGGCGTGACCCTCGCCATCGTCGCCTTCGGGCTCAGCTTCGGCTGGTGGCTCGACCCGGAGGCGATCGGTACCGGCGACGACCTCGACGTGACCCGGATGCTGCTCTTCCTCTGCGTGGGGATGATGCTCATGGGCCTGACCTTCGGGCCGATGTCGGCCGTGCTCCCGGAGCTGTTCCCCACCAACACCCGCTACACCGGCTCGGGGGTCGCGTACAACTTCTCGGCCATCCTCGGCGCCGCGCTGACCCCGTTCGTCGCGGTGTGGCTGGTGCAGAACTTCTCGGTGGCCTACGTCGGGTATTACCTGGTGGGCCTGTCCGTGCTGACCATCATCGCGCTCGTCCTGGCGCCGGAGACCAGCAAGAAGTCCCTGTATTCGTGACCCGCGAGCCCACAGGATGGGCGCGCATGAACGCAGTCTCCAGAGTCCTGCTCGGGTTGTTGATCTTCAACGGCGTCACCGCGGTCGGCGGTGGGCTCGCGCTCATTACCGGCGTGATCCCCGACGAGCCGTCGTGGGTCGAGCACACCGACTTCCCCACCGTCTACTTCGCCGGCGTGATCCTGCTCGCGATCGTGGGGGCAGCGCCCTGGTCGCGGCGACGGTGATGCTCAAGCGGAGCGCCGGATGACAGGCGGCCAGCATCCTGTCCGGGTGGATCATGGTGGTGTGGATCGTCGCGGAGATCGCCTCGATCCGTGGCTTCCACGTCCTGCAGGTGGTCTACGTGGTCACCGGGCTCGCCGTGATCTGGTGCACCCCGAGGACCCCCGTCCCCGGGCGCCCCGAGCCCGACACCCCGGCGAGGGGCGTCGGGCAGGACCGGGTGAGAGCGACGACGACGAGGCCCGCGGACCCCATGTGGTCCGCGGCCCCCGTCAACGCGCTGATGCGTGGGCTCAGCGAGATCCCCCATGGGACAGCGCGCGGAACACGTTGAGCGCCCCGAGCACGACGAGCGAGATGCCGAGCAGCCACCACAGGAAGCCGGCGCCCCACAGTGGGGTGCTCACCAGGGAGACGCCCGCGAGGACCGAGATGATCGCGAAGAAGATCGTCACGCCCTTCGCTCCGGACTCGCCGAGAGTGAACAGGGCGGTGAAGCCCTCGACGATCCACATGACGCCGATCATCACGGTGATGAAGACGGCGAGGAAGGCCGCGGACTCCTGCAGCGAGACAAACGCGAAGACGCCGGCGATGACCCACAGCAGGCCGAGCAGGACGTGACCGACCCGGCTGCCCGTCGTGTGGTCCTTGGCGAGCAGGCCGACCGAGGCGTACACGATTCCCCCGACGATGGCGTAGAAGGCGAGCACACCGGTGATGGCGACGGCGGTCTTCGCCGGCCAGACCAGGACGGCGATGCCGAAACCGATGGCGAGGAGGCCGCCGGTCAGCAGCGCGAGACGGACGCTCTTGGCGACCTGGGAGGCGGTGGTCTGGCCGGCTGTGGGCTGGGAGGCGGTGGACGTGGACATTCTGGGTACCTCGCTTGGGAGGAGTGGGTCGATCGCGGTTGCGATCAACGGAAATTAATCTAGTCCTGTTCCGGTCTACTTGCGGCAGGTTCAAAAAGGGCAGCCCCCGTGCATCTACTCAGCACGCCATCGCCGGCCCGTCGGGCGACCCGCCGCCGGGTCCTCCGGCGTTGTTCATCTGGCGTTCAGGCGAAAGGAACTGGGGCAGAATCCTGAGATGTCACGGTGGACTGTCACGGATCACCGTGGCCCACTCGGCATCTGAGGAGATCACAACACAATGACGACCACCGCTCGAATCGGAACGCGTTTCCTCGCCCGGGCAGCCGCTCTCGCGGCGGCCGGCGCCCTCACGCTCACGGCGTGCGCCGAGCCGGGCGACGGTGGCGAGGCCACGGCGAGCGGGGACGGGGTCACCGGCACCGTCACCCTGTACACCTCCGAACCCCAGGCCAAGATCGACGAGATCATCTCCGCGTTCAACGAGGAGCAGCCCGACATCACGGTCGAGGTGTTCCGCGCCGGGACGGGTGATCTGCGCGCCCGCATCGCAGCGGAGCAGGCCACGGGAGAGATCGGTGCCGATGTGCTGCTCGCGGCCGACGTCCCGACGTTCGAGGGCTACAAGGATCAGGACCTGTTCCGGGAGTTCACCCCGAGCGACCCCGACGCACTGCTCGAGGTCGCGGTGGACCCGGACGGCTACTACGTGGGGACGCGGATCATCCCCACGGTGATCGCCTACAACACGAACGACGTCGACGAGCCGCCGACCTCGTGGGCCGAGCTGGCCGAGCCGGACTACTCCGGACAGGTCATCCTGCCCAATCCGGACATCTCCGGTGCCGCCGCGTTCAACGCCTCGGCGTGGAGCCTGAACCCGGACCTCGGACCGGAGTGGATCGAGGAGTTGGGAGCGAACGCCCCTCAGGTCGCCGAGTCGAACGGCCCGGTGGCACAGGCCGTCGCCGAGGGATCGCGGCCGATCGGGATCGTGGTGGACTACCTCGTGCGCGACCTCGCCGCGGCGGGGTCGCCGATCGGCGTCAGCTACCCCGAGGAGGGGGTCCCCTACATCACACAGCCGGGTGCGGTGTTCGCCGACGCCCGCGACCCGGAGGCGGCCGAGCTGTTCCTCGACTTCATCGTCTCCACCCGCGGTCAGGAGATCGCCGTCGAGCAGAACTACCTGCCGGTCCGCGACGACGTGGGTACCCCGGAGAACGCCCCGTCCCTGGACCAGATCGCGCTGTTCGACCAGAACCTCCAGGCGATCGCCCGGAACCAGGCCGCCGCCGTGTCGGCGTTCACCGAGGCGATCCGCTGACGCCACGCGTCCGCCACCGACCCCGCCCCCTACCTCGAGTGCTCCCGTGACCCTGCCGATCCGGATCGTCCTCTGGTCTTCGCTCCTCGGGATCGCGGTCCTGCCCCTGGCTCTCGTCGTCTCGCTGGCGTTCGGGGCCAACCACCTGCCGCTTCTCCTCGACGGTGGCATCGTGCAGGCCGCGGTGAACAGCCTGACCACCTCGCTCGCGGCGGCGGTCGGGGCGGTCGTGATCGGCACCGTGATGGCGTTCCTGCTCGACCGGACCGACCTGGCGGGGCGCGGGCCACTGAAGCTGCTGTTGCTCACCCCGCTGTTCGTCCCGCCGTTCATCGGAGCGATCGCCTGGACGGGCCTGGTCACCCGGGGCGGGCTCATCGACCGCACGCTGGGGTTCGCGCCCTGGGACTTCTACGGGTTCTCGGGCGTGGCGTTCCTCCTGACGTTGCACAGCTATCCCGTCGCCTACTTCGTGGTGGCCGCCGCGTTGCGCAGGATCCCCGCGGATCTGGTCGAGGCCGCACGGATGGGCGGTGCCACACCACTGCGGACCCAGCTGGATGTGACCCTCCCGCTCATCCGGCCGGCCATCGCGGCGGCGTTCACGCTGACGTTCGTCAGCAGCATCGGCGACTTCGGCATCCCGATCATCGTGGGTGTCCCGGGCGGTCTCGACACACTGTCGACGATGGTCTACCGGTACCTCGAGTCCGGGACCGTGGACTCGCCACTCCAAGTGGTCTCACAGATCGGCATCATCCTGCTGGTGCTCGGCGTGCTCGGCACGGTCCTCGATCGACGGATGTCGAAGCGTGTCGTGGAATTCGGTGGGTCCGGTCGGGAGTTCGAACCCATGTCGCTCGGGCGGTCGCGGGCCGGCGTCTCGACCGCGGCCTGGGCGTTCGGCCTCGTCACCACCGTGGCCCCGCTGGCCGGGCTCGCCGTCAGGTCCCTCCTGCCGGCTCCCGGGGTGCCGTTGACCCTCGAGACCATGACGCTGGGCAACTACCAGCGTGTGCTCACCTCCGCCCAGACGATCAACGGCGCCACCAACTCGGTGGTCCTCTCGATCGGGGCCGGGGTGATCTGCGGGATCCTCGGTCTGGCGGTGGGCCTGTTCACCACCCGCCTCGCCCGGGCCGACCGGGAGCCGATGCTGTTGACGGTGCTGCTCCCGCAGGCCGTCCCCGGACTGGTCATCGCCACCGGGTGGCTCATCCTGGGCCGGTACACCGGGCTGTACAACACGGGCTGGGTGATCCTCGGCGCCTACGTCACCGCGTTCGCGGCGATCGTCGTCCAGACGGTGCGCGGTCCACTGGCCGGGATGCACTCCTCGATGGAGGAGGCCGCCAGGATCGGCGGTGCGGGCCCGTTCCGGGCGCACCTCGACACGAGCGTGCGTCTGGCGTTGCCTGCCGCGGGGATCGGCGCGATCATGGTGGCCGTCACCGCCGTGCGCGAGCTGACGTTGTCTGTTCTGCTCGTCTCGCCGGGGACGCAGACCCTCGGCGTGGTGATCTTTCAATACCAGAGGGCGGGCGACGTCAACGCCTCATCCGCGCTCTCGGTGATCCTCATGCTGGTGGGGTTGGTGGTGCTGGCACTGTTCGGGTCCAGGTTAACCAGGTCCGACTCGGAGACAGGGAAGCTGAATGTCTGAACTCGATGCCACAGCGGTGGGTGTACGCTTCGGCTCCACACGAGCCCTCGAGTCGGTGGACCTCCGGGTGGACGCCGGCCGGATCCTGGCCCTCGTGGGCCCGTCCGGCTCCGGCAAGTCGACGTTCCTGCGATCGGTGGCGGGGTTCGTCACACCCGACTCCGGCACCATCCGGGTCGGGGACCACGTGCTGGTGGGCGACGGGGTCATGGTGCCGCCCGAGCGCCGGGGACTGGGCATGGTCTTCCAGCACCACGCGGTGTGGCCGCATATGAGCGTCGCCGAAAACGTGGCCTATCCGCTAAGGCGCGCCCGGTGGAATCGGACGGATCGTGAGACGCGCGTGGCGGAGGTGCTCGACACCGTCGAACTGCGGGACCTGGCCGGCCGCGCGCCGGACACCCTCTCGGGCGGTCAGCGACAGCGGGTCGCCCTGGCCCGGGCACTCGTCGCCAGGCCCGCCGTGCTGCTGCTGGACGAGGCGCTCTCCGCCCTCGATGAGCCGTTGCGGGCGAGCCTGCGGTTGATGCTGCGCAGGCTCGCCGCGGAACATCAGCTCACGATGGTGCACGTGACGCACGATCGTGACGAGGCGTTGGCAATCGGCGATCAGGTCGCGGTGCTCAACAGGGGTCGTCTCGTGCAGGCGGGGACGCCCGCGGAACTCGACTCCGCGCCGAACAGCGAGTTCGTGGCGCGGTTCCTGCACGACGCGACGTGTGTGGCCGGCAGCATGGGCGACGGCCGGTTCCGATCGGACGACGGCAGGGTCGTGGTCGACCGCGACGTGCTGGAGTTCCAGTCCGGGGCCGTTGACGGCCCCGCGCACCTCGCGCTCCCGCCCGACGGCGTGGAACTCGTGGACCAGCCCACCGGCGACGGCGTGTTGCCCGTCGAGGTGGTCACCAGCCTCTACGGACGTCGTGGTCGAACGGTGATCTGCCGTTCGGGGGACCTCGAGCTGCGGGTGCTGACCTCGGACATGGGGGAGGCGTCGACGCCCCCGAGCGGGGCGCGCGTGCGGCGCGGCTTCGTCTACCCCCGGTGAGCGGTCCGTCCGCGGCCCCTCGCCGACGGGTGGTGAGGAGCAACGGTTCTCGGAGCGGTCAGTGGACCGAGGCGCCGCCGTCCACCGGGATCTCCCCGCCCGAGACGTAGTAAGCCTGGTCCGAGGCCAGCCAGGCGACGGCGTTGGAGACGTGGATCGACTCGATCCAGGCCTTGCCCATGGGGTTGAGGCCGGCGAAGGCGTCGTGGGCGTCTTCGGCCTGCGGGTCGTCGAGGTCCGGCCGGAAGAGCCCGAACGTCTTGGCGTTCTTCACCATCGGGGTGTCGATGGAGTTGGGGTGGATGGTGTTGACCCTGATGCCGTGCGGGCCGAGCTCGTTGGCCAGGACCTTCATCAGCCCGACGATCCCGTGCTTGGCGGCGGTGTACGCGGCGACGTTCGCCAACCCCTTGAAACCCGCGAGCGAGGAGATGATGATGACGGATCCGCCCGGTCCGGCGGCGAGCAGATGTTCGGCCGCCGCCGCGTAGGTGTGCCAGACACCGGTGAGGTTGATGTCCTGGATATCGTTCCAGGACTGCTGCTCGATCTTGTGGGTCTCCTGCCCGAAGGTGAAGATGCCGGCGTTGGCCACGATGATGTCGACGCTGCCCAGCTCGGCGACCCCGGCGGACACTGCATCGGTGAGCGCCGGTAGGTCCCGCACGTCGGCGACCCGCGCGACGATGCGGCGCCCCTGTGCCTCGACCAGGCGCACGGTTTCCTCGAGGTCCTCCTGCGTGGGCAGGTCGTAGAACCCTTCGAGTGAGGCGATCGGTGCACAGATGTCGACGGCGATGATGTCGGCGCCGTCCTCGGCGAGACGTACCGCGTGGCTGCGTCCCTGTCCTCGTGCCGCTCCGGTGATGAAGGCGACCTTGCCGTCCAGTTGTCCTGTCATGATCTGGTCCTCTCGTCGGAGAAGTTGGGGGTCTCGGTCGTGGCCGGCACGGCGTGTCGCAGCGGCGATCATCACGGTGGCGAAGGCCTCGAGCCGATACTCGGGGAGGGAAGCCGAGTCGGGGGAGGGGGAGGGGATACGGCCGAAACTGTCGGGCGCCGAATCGGAGCTCACGGGAGTCCCGATCTGCGACGCTCGTCGCTCTTTGCAGTGTGGCATGACCTGCTTTGGCGCACAGCCATTCTCGCCCACTCGGTCCGATTCTCCACGGACCTGTGACGCAATTGCCCAGACGAATTCGGGTTGTACCGGCGCGCTCGTGATGCCGGTGTTGCACGCTGAGACATGAACGCGCCTCCGTCTCCCCCCGTTGTCAGCGGGCGGTGACGACGTGCGGCACGCCGCGACGGGAGCACCTATGACCGAGCAAGTGGAGTCCTGGCACGAAGCCCGACTGATCCCCACGTCTGGAATTTCAGGCGCTGAGGAGCAGGAACGTCGGGCGACCTCAGCGCTTCTGGCTGTCATGTCAGTGGTCAAGGAGTTCGGCCGTGCCCTGCTGAAACCTCTCGGGGCGCCTGCGGGCGCCATCGAGACCTACATCGAGGTCCCCTTCGAACAGGGCGAGAAGAAGTGCTTTCCCGATGGTCTGATACGGATCCGACGGGGCAAGCTGACGTGGACCGCTCTGGTGGAGGTCAAGACCGGCCGGAATGTCCTCGAAACCGGGCAACTCGAGACGTACCTGGACGTCGCGAGGTCCCAGGGCTTCGACGCACTCATCACCATCAGCAACGAGATCCCACCGATGCTCGGTGAGCATCCGACCAGGGTCGACAAACGCAAGATCCGCAAAGTAGCTCTGCACCACTGGTCCTGGACTCTCGTGCTCTCCACCGCAGTCCTGCAGAAGGAGCACCGAGGTGTGTCGGATCCCGAGCAGGCCTGGATCCTCGGTGAGCTGATCCGTTATCTCGAGCACCCCAGGTCCGGCGCTATGGAGTTGGAGGATATGGGCGCCCATTGGGTGAGCGTTCGTAACGCTGTCGCCTCGGGGACCCTGCGCCCCGGTGATCCCGGTGCCGCTGAGGTAGTTGCGCGATTCGACGGCCTGCTCCGTTTTGTCACCCTGCGCCTCGGAAGACAGCTCGGGACCGACGTCATCCAGGTTCGTAGCAGAAAGGAGGCCGCTGATCCGTCTCTCCGCGCGCAGGCAGTCCTGGCCAGCTTGGTGGCCGACGGCCGGATGACTGGTGCGATCCGTATCCCGGACACTGTGGCTCCGATACACGTGACGGCCGACCTCAGGGCGTCCCAGGTCACGTGCCAGGTTGAGGTGGAGGCGCCCAAATCCAGCCGCGCAACGACGCGCGTTAGTTGGTTGATTCGCCAACTGAAGCACGCGCCCGAGGGCACGCGTATCGAGGCGTTCGTGGCCAATGCGCGCGGACCCGGTACGGCAGAGTTGCTGGGTAAGGCCAGGGAGGACCCATCCACCCTCATTGCCGACCCCAAGAAAGAGATCAAGAAGTTCCAGGTCACGATGATCGTCCCGTTGGGCACGAAGAAGGCGCGCGGAAGGGGGAGTTTCATCGACTCGGTTGTCGACGTGGTCGACGACTTCTACAGCGACGTGGTCCAGCACATCAAGGGGTGGACGCCTCGTCCACCACAACTGCGCGAGTTCGAGCCCGAGACCGTTCAGCCACCGGAGATCGCCTCGGTCGCTCTCTCGTCACAGGACGGCGCGGAGACTGCGGAAGCGAACCCAGCTGAGAACGATGCAGGGCGGTAGCTGCAGGTGAGCAGCAGCGGATGGCCCCGAGCAGAGGTCACGCCTGATCGAGCCGCGTCACCACCCCCCGGTCCCCGTCCACGCGGACGCGGTCACCGGTCCGCAGCGTCTGCGTGGCGACCAGGGTGTTGACCACGCAGGGCAGCCCGTACTCGCGCGCGACCACGGCCCCGTGGGAGACAGAGCTGCCGATGTCGGTGACCAGCGCCGCGATCACTGTGAAGTACGGAGTCCAGCCCACATCCGTGACGGGCGCGACCAGGATCTCGCCCGGCTGCACCTCGCGGGCGTCCAGAATCGACCTCGCCACGCGCACCACGCCCTCCACCGACCCCCGGCTCGCGGGTCGGCCGATGATCTCCCCGCCCGCAGCCTCACGCGGGGGCCGGGCTATCAGCGGGACCGGGCGACCGACCGACACATCGGGGAACTCCAGCACGTCCTGGAACGCCAGCGCCTCCCGGCGCCCGACCGCGCAGTCAACGAGATCGCCGATCTCCCCTGGCTCCACGATCTTGCCCAGCTCCGCACGGTCGAAGAAGAACACCAGGTCCGGGTCGGGCAGTCGTCCGGCCGCGGCCAAGACCTCGCCGAGATGGCGGTAGCCCCGCTTGAGCGCGTGCGCCATCAGCGCCATCGTCGACTTGGTCTCCTCCCGCCCACGCGCGCCCTCCTGCGCGAACCGGGCGAGCAGTCGGATGACGGGCGAGACGGCCTCGCGGACATCCGCGTCTGCGCCTGCCGCGCCCACACCTGCCGCGTCTGCATCTGTCGCGCCCACACCTGCGGCGCCTGCACCTGCCGCGTCCACGCCTGTCGCCGCCACGATCTGCCCCTCGGAGATCGATCCGCCCCCGGAGGTCGGAGCGCGAGGCGGGATCGGAGGGGCGGATCGCGGGGAGGTGCCCGGCTTGGGGCTGCCCGGCTTGGAGCTGCCCGGTTCGGAGCCGGCCAGATCGGGCCCCGGCCCCGACCCCCGCGCTGACCGGACCATCACCTGCATCATCGCCCCGAGCCCCTCGGGATCGTCGGCCCAGGAGGGATCGCGCATGCACAGCTCGCGGTACCCGCGGTGACCGTGACGATCCAGGAACGCTCGCAGCATCGAGCCCGCGGTACCGCTCGAGGCCCGCAGGGTGGTGACAGCGTCACCGGGATCGGTGGCGAGGAACCCCTCGGCGGCCGCGGGATCGGCGGCGACGGCGCGGACCACCGCGTCCAGCTGCTCCAGCATGACCGCGCTCTCCACGTCGGAGGCACCTGCCATGAGCCGCGCCGCCTCGGTGCGTCCTGAGTCCTCGCCCCGGCCGGCCTTGACCGCTCGGGAGATCAGGACGCTCTCGAGGATGTTGGCGGCGACCGCGGCACGGGAGGACGAGCGCACGTGGGTCAGCGTGACGTCGCAGTACAGCTCGACCCCCGCCTCCAACTGCTCCATCACCCGCCGCGGGTCGTCGTCGGCCGGGACCCGCCAGTCGGCGATCCGCCCCGGCAGTCTCCGGATGGCGGGTCCGGCCGACAGCGCGTGGGAGGACAGACGGAAGGTGTTGCCGAGTCGGCGCAGGAACGGCTTGGGCGGCTTGGGCACCAGCTCCTCGACCACCCGCCCGCAGATCGAGGTGGAGAACTGCTCGAGCGAGTTGCCCACGATGCCCGAGCTCAGTGACGTGCCCTCGGTGAGGTTGAGGAACATGTGCCCGGAGAAGTACCCCACCTGCAGCCACGGCCGGTCGTAGCTCGGCTGGGCTCGGGCCACCACCTGGATCTGCTGCATGGCGTAGTCGATCGCGAACCCCGAAACCGACGCCGTCAGGGGGCAGAACGCCCCCGGCATCATCTCGCCGATGTTGCAGCGCGTGTAGACGTGGTCCTCGCCGGCCAGGGGTGAGTCCATCTCCGCCAGGTCGGCGGGCAACGTGGTGATGGGTCTGGCCTGCAGCCACCAGAGCCTGCCGCCCCTGTCGATCGCCCACTCGAGGTCCATCGGCCGACCCCAGTTCTGCTCCGCGCGCAGGGCGCCCGACCTGATCTCTGCGATCTCCTCCGGGGACAGGACGCCCTCGTCGTCGTACTCCCGCAGGGCCACCCCGCCGGCGGAATCCAGGATCAGGTGGTCAGCTGACGCCGATCCGTCGACCAGCGACTCGCCCAGGCCGGGGACCGCGTCGATCACCATGAGGTCGCGCCGGCCGCTGGTGGGGTCCGCCGTGAACACCACACCGGCGGCGCGCGCGTCCACCATCTGTTGCACCACCAGGTGCATGGGCGGCGGGGCGGTGGCCGTGTCCGTGGTCGCCGGAACGGCCCCGGTGCCGGCCGCCGGATCGGCGCGATAGGACGACGCGCGGCCGGACTCCACCGACGCCACGCACGTGCGCACGGCGTCGACGAAGCGCTCGGCCGAGTCCACGCCCAGCACCGTGTCGTACTGGCCGGCGAACGAGTGGTCCCCGCCGTCCTCCCCGGCCGCCGAGGACCTCACGGCCACCGGCGTCGCGCCCGCGTCGGCCATGCGGTGGAACAAGCGGGAGAGGTCGACGACGACGAGGTCCGCCGACGCGTCCGCGATCACGAATCCGTGCGGTACGTCCAGGCCGAGGCGCCGGAGTCCTGCCAGACCCGCGGCCTTCCCGCCGTAGCGGTCGTCGGTGATGTCGTCGAACTCGACCACCGTCGGCCTCATCGGTCGCCCGCCAGCGAATCGACGATCTGGGTCAGCGCATCGGTGGCGATAGGGCCCGTCTGGTAGAGGCAGAGCCGGTCCGAGACCCCGTCCACCCGGTCGCGGATGTGTGCGGCCACCTCCGCCGGGGTCCCGCAGGCGGCGATGGTGTGCAGGATGTCGTCGCTGATCAGGGCGGTCATCTCCTGCCAGCGACCCTGCTTGGACATGGCGTTGAGCTCGGGCTGGAGATCGCCCCAGCCGTGGGCGTCGAGCACCGGCTTGTACGCGGGGGTGGAGCCGTAGAACGCGAGCAGCCGGCGGGTGGACACGTGGTCGTCGTCCCGTCCGGTGGCCACCGACACGATCACCTCGGGCACCACCTCGAAGTCGTCCTCGTTGCGACCGGCGGCGGCGAGTCCGGCGCGCACGGCCGGCATCGTCGACTCGCGGAGGAACTTCGTGGACCCGAACGGCATCACCAGGAGGCCGTCGGCCACCTCCGCGGTGGCCCGGGTCAGCCGCGGCCCGAGCGCGCCCAGGTAGATCGGCGGCGGGCCGTAGGGGTTGGGTCCGGGCACGAAGGTGGGCGTCATGAGGGTGTGCCGGTAGTACTCGCCGCGGAAGTCCAGGCGCTCGCCGGTCTCCCAGGTGGCGAAGACGGCCCGCAGTGCCCCCACCAACTCCGTCATCCGCTCGACGGGGCGGTCGAACTCGGTCCCGTAGCGCTTCTCGATCTGCGCCCGCACCTGCGTGCCCAATCCCAGGACGAACCGGCCCTCGCTGAGCAGTTGCAGGTCATAGGCCTGGTGGGCCAGCTGGACGGGGTTGCGGGGAAAGGCGATCGCGACGTTGGACATCACGTCCAGGCCCCGGACCTGGGACGCCAGCACCAGGGGGGTGAACACGTCGTGCGGGCCCTCGAAAGTGAACACCCCGGACGCACCGGCCTCCTTGAGCGCCACCGCCCGGTCGACGGCGTCGGTGGGGCCGAAGAGCGCGGTCATGACCTTCACGCCGGCGATCCGTCCTGCGAGGGCGCGCCCGAACCGGAATCCGAGCCGGCGTCTGAACCCGAGCCCGCACCGTCGGTCCAGTCGGCGAACCCAGACGGGTGATGGGGGCCGATCACGCCGTGTTCGAACAGTCCCGCGCCCTCGTGGGTCGTCCCGTCCTCCTCCGTGCACACGGCGCGCCCGACGTGGTCGATGAGGCTGAACGCCGCCCCGGCCATCACCTGGGGGTCGGTGAGGTCGAAGCTCACGCGCTCGGTGAACCCCTCGCCCCTCCAGCTGCCGTGCGCCCAGGAGGAGTCGCCGCCGTACCCGGAACCGAAGGCGATGGGGGCGAACAGTCGGGATTCCACGTCCAGTCGGAACCGGTCGCCCGCACGGTTCATGAACTCCACGTGGACGCCCGTCGGGATCCGGGTGCCGACGCGGTAGTCCACGTCCACGCGCACGCCGTCGAGCTGCTCCACCCGACCGTCCTGCCAGCGCCGCGTGCAGTCGTAGAGGCTGCGGTGGCCGTCGGGGTCCTCCTGGATGATGAGGAACAGCTGGTAGTCGTCGAACGCCAGGGGCAGGTATAGCCACCACATCCCGCGGAACGCCGTGTCGGGCCGCCCGGCGGGTTCAGGTTCGCCCACCGGACGGATGCCCCACGAGCGGTCCCGGGCGGCCACCGAGGAGGAGTGCGTGACCTCCAACCGGTCTCCGTCGACCTCGATCCACCCCTCCCACGAGCCGAGTTGCGCGAAGCGGCTGGCCTGCAACGTCACCCGGCGGTCGGTGAGCATCGAGTGCGGTTCCTCCATGGCTGCGGGGAACAGGCCCCGCCAGGTGAGGTCGGCGGCGATGCCCTCGGTGGGTTCCAGCGTGAGTCGCAGTCTCTGGAGGGGCTCGATCACCTCGAGCCGGTACCCGCCGACGTGAGGCGTGAGGCGGTCGTCGTCGATCGCGTCGCTGAGGTGCACCGCGGTCTGCGTATCACCCCGGCGGACCACGACGTAGGCGTCCTTGACGCCCAGGCGCGGGTAGTAGCCGATCCCGGTGAGCGCCATGAATCGGCCCTCCCGGTCGAGCACGTTGAAGTAGGACCGGTCGTAGAAGTTCCGGTCGGACGTCGCCGGCCAGTTCACCGGCGCGTGCGTCTGGTGGATCGGGTACTCGTCGAGCGGGCTGAGGGTCACGGAACTCTCCCTACAATACGATGCACACTGCATTGGAACTATGGTGGGTTCATGACAGCAGACGCGCGCGCGGTTGGTGGGGAATCGGCCAAGTCCGCCGGGGTGAGGTCCGGCGCCGGGCGCCCTCGTGACGGCCGGATCGACGCCGCGGTCATCGCCGCCACCAGGGAACTGATCTGTGAGACGGGGTACCCCGCGCTGTCCCTCTCGGCGATCGCCGCGCGCGCGGGAACCACGACCGCGTCCATCTATCGGCGATGGTCGGGCAAGGCGCAGCTCGTCCACGAGGCGGTCCTGGACGCGGAGGCGATACCCGCGCCGGGCGGCTCCGGTGACCTCCGCGACGACATCAGGGTCCTCGTCGAGACGATCCGGGCCCTGTTCGACCGGCCCGAGGTGCGGGTCGCGCTACCGGGTCTCATCGCCGACACCGTCGCCGACCCCGAGCTGCACGACCAGATGATCGCCCGACTGGCCGGGAACCTGACCGCGTTCGAGTCGCGGTTCGGGCAGGGGCGCCGTGGTGGCGATCAGCTGCCGATGCTGGCCGAGGTGGTGGCCGGCACCGCGATCTTCCGCATCCTCGTGCGCCGGGACGCCGCGCTCGACGACACCTGGGTGACCGAGATGACCGAGATGATCACCGGGAGCTGGGGCCCTCCCCGGTAGGTCGACGACTGAGGTCGGCACGGGACGATGCATCTTTCCGAACCTTTTCTCGTTCCCGGTGAACGCGACGGCACCCCGCGACGTATCCCCTGTCGACAGCGGTCGCATCGAGGCGATCGCGCACCGAGTGACAGAGGATGATCGCGATGCCCAGCACCACGACGAACCGCACCGGAATGATGGGGGTGTGCGCCCTGGCCGGCGCCGCCGCACTGGTGGTGTCGGCAGCCCCCGCCCAGGCGAACACCGAGGTCGACCGCCCTGACTACTTCACCAGCGCGTTCTCGGTGATGGCCGTTCCCGGAGAGGTGATCGACTCGGACGGTGAGGTGGCCCCCGGCGAGGAGGGTGCGACCGGCGACTTCATGTTCTGGGTGAACTCGGACACCGACGTGATCTGCTACGAGATCACCCTCGACGGCGTGACCGGCGAGTACGACAGCCCGGCGATCACCGCGACGCACATCCACGAGGCGCGCGCCGGAGAGCCCGGGCCCCCGAGGATCGCGTTCCCCGACCCGCAGCCCGTCGGTGACGGCCCGCGCACCTCCGAGGGGTGCATGCAGGGACCGTTCACCACGGGCGTCGAGGACGACGACGGCACGGACAGGGGCGCGGGCTTCACCCTCGACCGGATCGAGGCCGATCCCGCCGGGTTCACCGCGGACACCCACACCGAGGAGTACACCGCCGGAACGGTCCGCGGCCAGCTCATGCAGGTGCCGCTCGACGGTGTGGAGACCGGGGGCGGCGGCGCGGATGGTGCTCCCGTCTCCGGTGCGGCCGCCGGGGCCGGTGCGGCCGCGATCGCGCTGGGCGGGCTCGCGCTGTTCCTTCTACGTCGTCAGCGGTCAGCCGTGTGAGGCGCGCCGACCGCGATTCGGCCGGCACCGCGCCGGCCGGATCGACCGGCGACCATCCGCGCGGGCCGCGGGCACTTCCGCGGGTGGCCTTCCTCCTGGGATCGGCTCTGGCGGTGTCGCTCACGGCCTCCTGCGCTGCGGGTGCGGGCAGCACCGTCGGCGCCGACCAGTCGCACTCCCCGTCCTCCCGTTCGTCGCCGGCGACCCCGGCGGACACGGTGGACACGGTGGACACGCGGGGCCGGGCCGCGCCGGGAACTCAGGCGGAGGAGACGGTGGGCGCGGGGTCCGTTGTCGCGCCGGCGGAACCCGTCGAACTCCGCATCCCCTCCATCGGTGTGTCGGAGCCCGTGATCGATCTGGCGATCCGGGACGACGGCACGTTGGAGGAGCCCGACGACTGGGACGACGTCGGCTGGTTTGCCGACGGCCCGCGGCCGGGCGAGCGCGGCCCGACCGTCTTCGCCGGCCATGTGGACTCGACGAGTGGCCCCGCGGTCTTCTTTCGTGTCCTCGAGCTGTCGAGAGGCGACCTGGTGGAGGTCTCCGCGGCGGACGGGTCGATCCACATCTATCGGGTGGACAGGGTCGAGGACCACCCGAAGGACGACTTCCCGACCCGGGAGGTTTTCGGACTCTCACCGGAGGACGAACTCAGGCTCATCACGTGCACTGGTGAGTTCGACAGCTCGGACCGGCGCTACCTCGACAACCGTGTAGTTTTTGCCACTGCCGTCGGCTGAGCAACCTGTCAGCTGAGCAACCCGGACGCCACGACGCGGCTGCGGTACTTTCGAGTCAACCAGGCTCCCGGGAAGGAGGGTGCAGTGCGGCGACGAGAGGACGACGCCGTGGTCCGTGCACCCTCCACGCATTTCGACGTCGACACTGCCTACCTCGAGCACGGCCGGAGCATCTACGGCTTCGCCCGCAGTTCCGTCGGCGACCGGGCGCTGGCGGAGGAATGCGTGCACGACGTCTTCGTCCGGGCGTGGCGTGCCCGTCACTCGTATGACCCAACCCGCTCCACGCAGCGGACATGGTTGTTCTCCATCGCGCGGAACGTGGTCATCGACGCCGTGCGGGCACGCGCACGTCGCGCCGAACCGGTGCACGACGTGCCCGAACCCGCCACGACCCGCCAGTCCGACACCTCACGACTGGTGGACCGCATCGACCTGCAGGCAGCACTGGCCCAGATCTCGCGCGAGCACCGCGAGGTGATCATCGCCGTCCAGGTCGACGGGATGACCTATCACCAGCTCTCCGAACGCACCGGGGTGTCGGTCGGCACCCTGCGGTCGAGGATGTACTACGGACTGAGATCGGTGCGGGAGATCATGGAAGCGGAGGAGCAGCGATGACACCGGGCGATGACCGTCGAGCGGAGCTCCTCGGCGCGGCGTTGGGTGGCGACCTGTCCGACGCCGAGCAGCGCGAACTCGAGCTGCTCAGGCAGGCTGATCCCCACCTCGACGCCGAGCTCGCCGCGCTGGGGTCGCTGGCCTCGACGCTGGCCCAGACGCGGCACACCGGGCGATCTGACGCGCCCCCGGCGGATCTCGGCGCTCGCGTGTCGGCGATGGTCGAGGCGGCGGCCGCGGAGACGGGCAGCGACCGGGGCCCGATCGGCGGGGGCACGCCCGCTGGCCGCGACGACGAGCTCGCGGCCCGGCGTCGAGCCCGGGGCGGGCGCGTGTATCTCGGCCGGGCCGCCGCGGCGGTAGTCCTCGTGGCCGCAGGCGCCATCGGTGCGCTGGCCGCGCAACAGTGGACCCAGGCCCCGCCCGACGGTCCGCCGGGGACCCTCGGTGCCGTCGAACCGATCGCCTTCACCGGCCAACCAGAGCAGAGCGAGATCACGGCCCATGTCGTGGCGCACACCTGGGGTACCGAGACGCTGCTGGAGATCGATGGTCTGCGGGAGGGCGAGAGCTTCGACGTGACCCTCGTGGACCTCGAGGGCAACACCATCTCCTCGGGGTCGTTCATCGGCACCGCGGTCACTGTGGAGTGCGCGGTCAACGCCGCCATCCTCCGCGAGGAGGTCGCCCAGATCCGGATCACCTCCGTCGACGGTTCTGTCGCTGCCGCCGCCGAGTTACCCCGCGTGGGCTGAACCGCGCGCGGTCCGTCCCCGGGCCGGTCACCACCCCGTCCGCGGGACCGCGGTGTAGACGGCGACCTCCTCGGGGATCCCCTTGGCCCGGGCGAGCGGGAAACTTCGCTTCCGACGCGTAGACACCCTGGACTCGTCCAGTCCGGGGAGGGTGGTCTCGCTGACCAGGATCTCGTCCGGTCCGGCCTTCTCCGCCAGCCTGGCGGCGATGTTGACGTCCACGCCGAGGTAGTCGCCACCGATCAGGCGGGGGGTGCCGGTGTGGATGCCGGCACGGATGCGGGGCCGCATCCCGGCGACCTCCACACGGTCGAGCCCGGCGGAGCAGGCCACGACCGCGTCGAAGGCCAGCTGTGGAGACGGGAACACGGCCATGAGTCCGTCGCCGAGGCGCTTGACCACGTGTCCGCGGTGCGCGCGCACCTGCGGTTCCGTGGCCGAGGCGACCTCCCTCAGCAGACGTAGAGCATCGTCGTCGCCCGCCCTCATGGCCCAGTTGGAGAAGCCGACGAGGTCGGTGAACACGATGGTCACCTCACTCCCGCCGCCGCCCCTGCCGGACCGTTGCGACAGGGCGTGCCACACCTGGAGCCCGCCCAGGGACAGCTCGCGGGAGGCGGTGGGCCGCTCATCGAACAGGCTGCCGGCCACGCGGGCGATCGTCCCCGCGCTGTCCCGGCCCGCGGCCGAGAGCGGATCCCCGAAACCGGAGTCGCCGGGCAGGGCCCGTCGGACGCGGCGCAACGCCTCGACGGCGGAAGGGTGTCTGTTGACGTCGCGGGCGCCCGCTGCGATCCGGGCCGCGGACGCGCGCGCCCGGTCCCATCGAGGGTTCGACATGCTGACGAGGGTAGCCGGACCGCTCCGCGTCCACGCGAGACACCTTCATCCATGGCGCGGGTGGTTTGAGTCACGGTGAACGAAACAGTTCAGTCTTCACGCCCGGTGTCGTTAGCTTTCTCTTCTGTTGCCGACCGGCAGCACCGGCGAAAGTGGACACGACATGGTTGACAGACGAATTCTCTCGAGGCTGGGTACCGGCATTCTGGGCGCGGGGCTGACCGCCGCCCTCGTCGCCGGATGCGGGGGGTCGGCGTCCGGGGACGAGTTGTCGATCGTCGGCTTCGCCGTGCCCGCGGAGGGCAACGCCGCGGTGCAGGAGGCGTTCGCCGAGACCCCGGCCGGTGAAGGGGTCTCCTGGCTCACCTCCTATGGCGCGTCAGGCGACCAGTCGCGGGCGGTGGCCAACGGTCAGCCCGCCGACGTCGTCCACTTCTCCGTGGAACCGGACGTCACCCGGCTCGTCGACGCCGGTCTGGTGGACCAGGACTGGAACTCCGGTCCGAACAACGGATTCCTCACCGACTCCGTGGTGGTGTTGGTGGTGCGCGAGGGCAACCCCGAGAACATCACCGACTGGGAGGACCTGGCCCGCGACGGCGTCGAGATCGTGACCCCCAATCCCGGCTCCTCTGGCGCCGCGCGGTGGAACATCCTCGCGGCGTGGGCGTCGGTGCTCCAGAAGGGCGGAACCGAGGAGGAGGCCGCCGAGTTCCTCGAGTCCGTCATCGGCAACGTTGCCGCGTTCCCCGGTTCGGGCCGCGACGCCACCACGGCGTTCCTCGACGGCACCGGTGACGTGCTGATCTCGTACGAGAACGAGGCGATCCTCGGTAAGCAGCAGGGTGAGGAGTACGAGTACATCGTCCCGGACCGCAACCTCCTCATCGAGAACTCCGCGGCCGTCACCGTCTCCGCTCCGGAGACCGCGCAGGCGTTCCTGGACTACGCCCTGAGCCCGGAGGGACAGGCGATCTACGCGCGGTACGGCTTCCGTCCCCTGCGCCACCTGGCGGACCGGGTGGAGGTCGGGGAGGTCGACGGCGCGACCGACCCCGCGGATCCGTTCCCGGAGATTGCGGAGCTGTACACCGTGGACGACGACTTCGGCGGGTGGACGGCGGTCGTCGACAAGTACTTCGACGACGACGGGGTCATCACCCGGATCATCCAGAATTCCGGCCTGAACTGACGATGGCCACCGTCTTCACGCCGCCGACACCACCGACACCACCGTCACCACCGGCGCCGACGACGCCGCGACTTTCCGCGCGGAGTCGGCGGCGCACCTCCCGTACGACCCTCACCCGACCCGCGGGCGTGGCTCTGGGCGTGTCGGTGCTGTGGTTCAGCCTGCTGGTGCTCATCCCGCTCTCGCTGGTGGTGGTCTCGTCCGCCGAAGGCGGTTGGGAGACCTTCTGGAGCACCCTGACCAACGTCCAGACCGCCAACGCCATCCGGCTGACCCTGCTCTCGGCGCTCGCGGCGACAGTGGTGAACATCGTGGTGGGCACCCTGATCGCCTGGGTCCTGGTCCGTGACAGGTTCCCGGGCAAGCGGGTGATCGAGTTGGTGATCGACATCCCCTTCGCCCTGCCCTCGCTGGTTGCCGGGTTGGTGCTGTTGAGCCTTTACGGGCCGAACAGCCCGATGGGGCTGACCATCGCGGGAACCCCGTACTCGGTGTTCCTGGCGGTGTTGTTCGTGACGCTGCCGTTCGTCGTGCGCACCGTGGAGCCGGTCCTGCTGGAACTCGACCCGCAGGTCGAGCAGGCCGCCCGGTCTCTCGGCGCGTCCCGGGCCGTGACGTTCCGGCGGATCGTCCTGCCCACCCTGACGCCGGCCATCGCCGCCGGGGCCACCCTGTCCTTCGCCCGCGGGGTCGGGGAGTTCGGAGCACTGGTGTTGTTCACCGGCAACCGGCCCAACATCTCCGAGGGCGCCCCGATCCGCATCCAGAGCTACATCGAGATCGACAACGTGGCCGCCGCCGCCACGGTCGCCGTGGTCCTGCTCGCGGTGGCGCTCCTGGCCATCGCGATCCTCGACCTCATCTCGCGGAGGGTGGCTCGCCATGGCTGAGCAGACCACCCACACCCCGTCCACCCGGACGCGCAGACCGGTGGCGCCGTGGGCGGGTGTGCGCCTCGTCGTCGTCGTCACCTATCTCTTCCTCCTGGTCGGCTGGCCGCTGCTGATGATCGTCCAGCGGACGTTCTTCGACGGCTCCAACCACCTGGTCTCCGGCCGATCGGCGCGCCGTGAGGTGGTGGCCGGGTCATCGTTCTCCGGTCTCACGTGGGCCACCGAGCTGAATGGTCGATCGGGCGGCGATCGGTCTCATGGTCGATTTCCTTCCTCGGAAGGGGGCCGGTGAGGGCCTGGGAGCGGCCACTCAGTTCTGCATGGCGATCTGCTGGCCTGTCACCAGGGGATAGTCGACGATCGTGTCGGAGTCGAGATCCGCTGAGTGCATGTCGACGCCGGTGATCTGACTGTTCTCGTAGGTGGTGTAGTAGTAGACGCCGGTGTCGGTGTTGCAGCAGGACGAGTAGATGGTGATCTCGTACGAGTCGTCGCCGCCGACCTGCACGCATCCACGTTGCTGCGCGACAGATCCGAGGATGTGGAAGAACTGGCTGAGGGATTCCGATTCGGACGTCCCGGAGACCGAGTTCATCTTGGTGAAGACGGCCTTGGCGAATCGCGAGGACGAGGACAGGTCGCCGGGCAGGCCGATGGCCCCCATCCCGCGACTGTAGGTATCGAACTCGAGACGCTCGGAGAAGCGGTTCTCGGACGGGGTCGTCGACAGATGCATGTAGTCGTTCAGGCCGAAACTCTGGATGTCGAAGGTCGGGTTGTTGGTCAGCACGCCGTACGGATTGTCGTAGACCCGCAGACCGGCGGCCACGCTTTCGACGGTGAGGGACCCGTGACGGTCCGAGATGATCCAGTGCAACGGTGACTGGGGGAACTCGGCACTGAACGCAATGTCCACGAGGTTGACCTCCGTCAGCGCGGTCTCCACCTGATCGACCGTGTCGAACTGGCCCAGGACCCAGGGGATGAACTCGAACGGCGCGACATTCGCCTTTCCCGGCGCCTCGGGCTTGTAGTCCGCGTTTCCGGGGAAGTTGAGTCCCGCCATGCTCAGACCCGCGTCGTTGGTCCCGTCGTAGTACAGGGGGAACCCGTCAGCGGTGGTGGCCATTCCGATGATGGCGTGGTGGGTGGGCAGCGAGGGCAGCCGCCGGAACTCGAACGGGAAGTTCCGGGGCGTGATGGCGACCTTCTCGTTGTAGGGGTACTCCAGGTCGAGGTTCCTGCCGAAGTAGTGGTCCTTCGTGGTGTGGCTGAGACCGGTGCACATGGCGTGCCTCCCTTGTCGGGGCGACTCCTCCGGGGAGAGGAGGCCTCTCATCCGTATCAGGGTGAGGCACGCCACACCAGAGGTGAGTCGGAACCGTGATCGGCCGGGGCGGCCGCCAGCCGGGGTGCTCCCTACCGGGGCAGCCCCACCACCTCGACGGGCTACCTGATATGTGTGCTGCCGCGACATCTCTCCCGACGATGAGACTGCTGATGCTGGCCCTTGCCAGGAGAAACGGGGGTCCGACGGACCTCACCCGGGGCTGCGGGCGACCTCACGCAGCTGCCCGGTCTCCACGTCGTAGACGAAGCCGCGGACCGCGGAGCCGTGCAGGAGGAACGGGTCCGCCTCGACGCGTGCGAGAGACTGACGGACGTCCCCGTCCACCTCCCCGAAGGCCTCCGGTGACCACCGCGGACGCAGACCGGTGTCGGCCTGGATCTGGTCCTTGAAATCGTCATCCCGAAACGTGAGCATTCCGCAGTCGGTGTGGTGGATCAGCACGATCTCCTCTGTGCCCAGGAGTCGCTGACTGATCGTGAGGGACCGGAGCACATCGTCGGTGACCACGCCTCCGGCGTTGCGGATCACGTGGGCGTCACCCTCGGAGAGCCCCAGCAGACCGTACGGGTTGAGGCGGGCGTCCATGCACGCCACCACGGCGATCTTGCGGCCGGGCGGCATGGGCAGGTCGCCCTTGTCGAAATCGGATGCGTAGGCCCTGGCGGCCTCGAGTAGCTCGTCGGTGACTGTCATGGCCGCAATCTAGACCCGTCGGCCGCCCCGTGACCAGCATTCCGCTCGTCACGGGGCGAATCGGGGTCGGTGGAGGTCAGCCGCGTGCGCGCCGTGCCGCGAGACCCACCAGAGCGTCCAGGACGAGGAATGCCGCCAGCGAGATCCCCAGGAGCGGGACGGCCCACCCGATCGCCGCGACCACGATCGCCCCGACCAGGGTGGCCAGCGGGCGGCGGCGCAGCAGTTCGATCGCCGCGCCGCGCACGGGGGGCCGGGCCAGGCCCCGGGTGCGGGTGGGTCGACGTGTCCACCACAGGGAGTACCCCCGGAGGGTGACGACGATGGCCGCCGCCGCGACGGCCGCCAGCAGTAGCTGGTTGGCCAGCCCGAACAAGAACCCCATGTGGAGCCGGATGCCCCAGTCGGTGAGCTTGGCGGCGACGGGGTAGCCGGAGAACGGGATGGACTGCACCACGCCGCCCGTCGCGGGATCGATGCTGACCGCGTCGGGACCGGGTGTCCAGGACCGTCGGGCCTCCTGGACCCGCCAGGGGTCACCGTCGGCGGTGGGCGGCACGAGTTGGACCGGGTCCGTCAGGCCGGCGGAACGGGCGCCCGCAAGGGCGACCTGGGCTCCGTCCGGGGTCCAGTCGGCGGCGCCCTCGGAGCCAACGCCACGGGAGCCCGCGTGCGAGCCGTGATCGTGGTGTCCGTTCGCGGGCTCGGCGAGAGCAGTTCCGGCGCTGGAGGACTCAGGTGACGTGGCTGAGAGCGTCGGAGTGGTCCAGTCCAGCGCGGCGCGGAGGTCGGCGACGCGTTGACCGGCGTAGGCCGACCAGGTCAGGCCGGTCGCCGACAGCACCAGCATGCCCACCAGAGCCCATGTCCCCAGGACGGCGTGGCGGGAACGCAGGCGCGCCCGACCCTCCAGGCCGGGTGCCGACCTGAACGGAGTGGTACCGGCGCGGCGGGTCCGGCCCCACCACAGGTACAGCCCCGCCAGGGCGAGTGGGGCGAGCCAGCTTGCGGCCAGCTCGGAGTAGAGGCGGCCCACCTCGCCGAGGTGCAGGCTGCGGTGCAGGCCGGACAGCCAGGTGCGCAGGGGCAGCGCCTGCCCGGACCCGTACTGGACGGTGTCCCCGCGGATCGCGCCGTCGGAGGGGTCGACAAAGACCACGCGGGAGTGCGATTCCGACGGCAGCGAGTCGTCCGAGAACAGGACCCTGGTCGTCGACCCGTCGCTCCCGGCCACGATTCTCGCCACCGCGAGATCGGGATGGAACGCGCGTGCGGTGGTGATCTGATCGGCCAGCGGGACGTTCTGCGCCGAGGAGGTGGCGGTCAGCTGATCGGCGTAGACCACCTTCTCGATCGTCGGCGCCAGTGCGTAGAAGAAGCCCGACACCGCCGCGATGAGCAGGAACGGGCCGACCAGCAGGCCGACGTAGAAGTGAAGGCGGAGCATGAGTTGCCTCAGCGGGCCACCGACGCCCGGGTCGCGCGCTCCGGCGGTGGAAACGTCGGCGGTGGGGGAGTCGGGGTCGCGTGGATGTTCGGTCGTGGTGGTCATGTGTTGGGTACTCCTGATCCACGGCCCGGTGCCGCCGGTGCGCTCGTGCGCGACCGGCGGGGGCCGTTCGAGATGAGAGAAGTACGCACACCGGCGTGGCCCCGGGGCGTCGGCCCCGGGGGGAAGGGTGTGGTGGATCAGGTCGGAAGCGGTGGCCCGCGTAGCGAGCGCGCGGTCAAGAGCCGAACCGCGGGCGGGGCGCCGTCGCGGGCGGAGGCGGGTGTCCCCGGGAACGTGGTACTGGGGGCGAGAAGTGCACGGAACAGTAGGACCAGCCGGGCCACCACCCTGCGCACTCCTCCGGCGGCGGCGGCCACCAGCACTGCCGTCAGGACCGCCCCGGCGAGGTGGGCGAGGAGCATCAGCGGGTCCAGGTGGGCCGAATGGGCCAGTGCTTCGGCGGTGACCCCCCAGCCCGCTGTGGGGGGTAGAGGTGGGGCGCCGTGGCCGTCGACCAACCCGTGCCCGAGCCCGTGCCCGGTCGAGGCACCCGCGAGGTGCCCGGTCGTGACCGGGTGATGGGCTCCGGCCCCGTGGTGTGCGGTGGTGGAGGGGAGCGTCACGAGCGACAGGGCGAGGTGGCCCACGGCCTGTCCGAGGAGGCCGGCCGCCGCCAGTCCCGGCGCGCCTCGTCCGACGCGGCCCCGGGCGAGCGCGGCCACGGGCAGGAGGCACAGGAGCACCACGACCCAGCCGCCCGGGCCGGGAACGCCGCCTCCTCCCGCCGTGTGCGCGACCGCGGCGGTGAGCGTGGAGGCCAACACCACGGCGACCGCACGCCACTGCGCGATCGGGTCGTGGTACCTGGACACGCTGTAGAAGCTACCCCCACCCCGCGGGGGCCTCAGTCGCAGGTGGGTGGAGGGTCAGCGACCGCGGGGATGGACCTCCATGGTCCAGACGGGGGGCCCGTCCGGGTGGTCGCGGCGCCCGGTGACCGAGAAACCGTGTCGCTCGTACAGTGTGACGTTCCGCTCGTCCGAGGTCTCCAGGCGGATGGTTCGGGCGCCTCGTCGCACTGCCTCGTCGAGGCCGAACTCGAGCAGGGCGCTGCCGAGGCGTCTGCCCTGGGCGGTGGGGCGCACCCCGAGGGTCTCGAGCGTCCAGCCGGCGTGCGGCGGCGAGCCGCCGGCCAGGCGCCCGATCCGGTCACCGTGCAGGGCCACGATCTGTTCGACCGCCGCCTCGCCGGGGTCCGGTGCGTCCGGGGGCAGGAGCGCGATCACACCGTCCGCGATCACACCGTCGAGGTCCCCGGTGACGGCGACGATCCCGTGACGGTGGGCGTGGGCGAGATAGAGCTGCTGCAGCGTGAGCAGGCGCTCGCCGTACCCGTCCTCGGGGATGACGTGGCGGGTCCAGGGGTAGTGCTCGAACGCCCGGGCCAGCGTGTCCGCGGCCGGGTCGAGATCGTCCGGTCGGGCCAGGCGGGGGTCACTCATCGCCGACTCCCACCGGGCGGATCATCGCCGTGGATTCCTGCCCGGGCCCCGTGGGGACGGTGCCGACGGGGTGGAAACCGAATCGTTCGTACAGCCGGCGGCTGCCCGCGGTGGTGGCCTCGAGGAACACCGGTTCCGGCCCGCCCTGATCGATGAGCGCCAGGCGGTGGCGTAGGAGCGCCGATCCGATCCCCTTCCCGCGGGCCCGGGGTCCGGCGGCGATGTCGTGGAAGTACCAGTGCGGTTCCGGCGGCCTGTGGGCCTCGACCGCACGGGTGTGGGCCCTGCCACGGCGCGCGGTGGGTGAGACCAGTGAGCGCAGTGTCCCGGCGACCCCGCCGGCCCACCCGGACAACCGGCCCGCGCCGTGGTGGGGCGGCTCCCAGAGCAACGCTCCCAGCACCTGGTCTCCCTCCACGGCCACGTCGACCCGGTCCGGGTGCCTACTGACGTGGCGGCGATAGTGCGCGGTCAGGCGTTCGGGCCGGGAGGACTCGTCCGGGAAGAACTGCGCCCACGCGGGATCCTCACCGAACGCCTCACCCAGCATCTCCCCGATGGCCGGTGCGTCAGCGCTCTCCGCGATCCTGATCTCCACCATGATGTCCTCCTTCTGATTGCCAGTATTCTACGATGTAGAAATATCGAGGCGTGCCAGTTGGCCCGAAAGTGGGGGGATCTGATGGTCGAGCGACACTCCGGACGTGGACCGAGGGGACTGTCCCCCGAGCGGATCGTCGATACGGCCGTCGGTCTGCTCGAGGAGGGCGGGCAGGAGTCCTTCAGTCTGCGCGGTGTGGCCCGAGCGGCGGGGTGCGACGCGATGTCGGTGGCCTATCACTTCGGGTCCAAGGAGGGGCTGACCAGGGCCATGGCGTCATGGCTGGACGCCCGGGTGCGGCCCGCCGCGCCCGGGGAGCCCTGGCGGTCGACTCTGCTCCACCTGGCCGAGCAGTACCGCGCCCTGGCCAGGTCGTATCCCCGGACGTTCCCGTTGCTCCAGCGATTCACCCACACCGGGTCGGCCGACTACGCCACCACCGAGGTCGTGCACGCGGCGATGGCGGGTGCCGGGATCCCCCGGCCGCAGGTCGTGACCGTGACGGTGGGCTGGTTCGCTACGGTGCTCGGGCTGGCCACGGCCGAGGCGCTGGGGATGATGGCTCCCGTGGACTCCGCCACCGCAGCGGAGATCGAGGCGCTTCCCGCCGAGGACTTCCCGCTCACCACGGCACTCCTGGCGGACTATCGCGGGATCGACCCCGGTGTCGTCTTCGGCACCGCCGTCGATCTCATGCACGACGGGATCGAGCGGCTGGCCGGCGGGGCTCGAGGCGACTAGCGCGAGTGTTGCCGCGCGAGTTCGTCGACGGTCTTGTCCGACGTCTCGGAGATGATGTCGAGGATCTGCTGGTAGTGCGCGGAATCCGCGCTGACGAGAGACACGTGGTCCTCGCCGTCCGCCAGGACGAGGGCCCCGATACCGCTGCGCTGTGTCACGGCGTCGATGTACCGGATGGAGTTCTCCGGGGAGACCATCGTGTCGGCGGTGCCGTGGACTGCGACGACGGGGATGCGCGGGTCGATGTTCTGGATCGGGTCGACCGAGGTGTAGCGGTCCGGGACCTCGGACGGGCTGCCGCCGAGGGCTGAGACGATGCGGTCGTCGCCGTGAGTGGCGGCGTAGACCATGTCCAGCGGCCCGGCCAGGGAGACGACCCGGGTCGGGCGGAACGCCGGGTCGCTGCCCACCTCGTCGTCGTCCAGGGAGTGCCGGGTGCCGGACCACATGGCCAGCTGGGCGCCCGCGCTGTGGCCGACGACGAGTTCGTCGTCCGTGGTGATCTCGGGATACTGCTCGTCGAGGCGGATCACGTGGTCCAGGGCGTCGGCGACGTCGCTGAACGTCGTCGGCCACCCGCCGCCGGAGCCGACGCGTCGGTATTCGATGTTGTACACGGCCATCCCGCGGTCGACCAGATCCTCGGCGAAGGGGTTCATGACCTCCGCGCCGAGTTGGGAGGCCCACGAACCGCCGTGGATGAGGACGACCAACGGCACCGAGTCCACGGCGTGTCGTCCGGCCGGGAGGTAGAGGTCTCCCCAGTTCTGGGCCGGGTCCGATTCCCCGCGGGTGGGGTAGCTGACCCGCTCGTAGTGGTGGTCGTCGCGCTCGGCGACGGTCTCCTGGTCGGCCGTATCCCCCGGCCCGGAGGCGCCGTCGCCGGACGCGCACCCGCCGGCTATCAGTGCCGCGACCAGCAGGGTCGCGACGCCTGTTGTGGACCGGGTCCGGGTCATCCGCTTCACACGGCCAAGCCTAGAGGTCGTGACGCACCCACCGGGGCGAGGTGACCGATTTCCGTTCCGCCCGGGCGGTTCCGCGCTGTCCCCACGGCTGTCGTCGCACCGGAACCGCCGTAACCGGGCCGTCACAGCGCGTCGACGCGATGCTTACACCGCGGACCTACGGTGATCCGGTTCGCGCACGCCGCGCGACATCCGTCGACACCGCTTCGAGATAGGCCGCGCATGTCCACCGCAGAAACCCACAGTAGTCACCATGACGGAACGCACTCACACCGCGAGAGCGGTGACTACCTGGCCAGGCGTCAGTTGAAGAAGGGCACCGCCGGGTGGGTGCTGCTCGCGGGTCTCGGCGTCAGCTACGTGATCTCGGGCGACTACTCGGGTTGGAACTTCGGCCTGGAACAGGGCGGCTTCGGTGGCCTGCTCATCGCGGCCGTGATCATCGCCGGCATGTACCTGGCCATGGTGCTCGGCATGGCCGAGATGTCCTCGGCGCTCCCGGCCGCGGGTGGTGGCTACACCTTCGCGCGGCGCGCATTGGGGCCGTGGGGAGGGTTCGCCACCGGGACCGCCATCCTCATCGAGTACGCCATCGCGCCCGCCGCCATAGCGACGTTCATCGGCGCGTACGTCGAATCCCTGGAGTTGTTCGGCATCACCGACGGGTGGTGGGTCTACCTCGCGGTGTACGCGGTGTTCATCGGCATCCACCTCGCCGGCGTGGGTGAGGCGCTCAAGGTCATGTTCGTCATCACCGCCATCGCCCTGGTCGGCCTCGTCGTCTTCGCTCTGGCGGCCGCGGGTCAGTTCGAGGCGTCGAACCTCACCAACATCGCTCCCACCGACGCCGCCGGTGCCTCGGACTTCCTTCCGTTCGGATTCATCGGCATCTGGGCCGCCGTGCCGTTCGCGATCTGGTTCTTCCTCGCCATCGAGGGCGTGCCGCTGGCCGCCGAGGAGGCCAAGGATCCGGCCCGCAACGTCCCCCGCGGCATCATCGCGGCGATGGGTGTTCTGCTCGTCACCGCGACCGCCGTCCTGGTCCTGGCCACCGGTGCCGGCGGCGCGGATGCCATCCAGTCCTCGGGAAACCCCCTGGTCGAGGCGCTCGGCGACGGATCGGCCGCGAAGGTGGTCAATTACATCGGGCTCGCCGGGCTCGTCGCCAGTTTCTTCTCCATCATCTACGCCTACTCCCGTCAGTTGTTCGCGCTCTCCCGGGCCGGCTACCTGCCCAGGGCGCTGTCCGTCACCAACTCGCGCAGGGCCCCGACCCTGGCCCTCGTCGTCCCGGGAGTCATCGGCTTCCTGCTCTCGCTCACCGGCCAGGGCGACATGCTGCTCAACATGGCGGTGTTCGGCGCCGCGCTCAGCTATGTCCTGATGATGGTCAGCCACATCGTGTTGCGCCGCAGGGAGCCGGACATGGAGCGTCCGTACCGGACGCCCGGCGGTGTCGTGACCACGGGATTCGCCCTCGTCGTCGCCGCGTTGGCCGTCGTGGCCACGTTCCTCGTCAACAGCACGGCCGCGCTCTGCTGCCTGGTGGTGTTCGGTGGGTTCATGCTGTACTTCGGTATCCACAGTCGCCACCACCTCGTCGCCAACTCCCCGGACGAGGAATTCGCCGCAGTGGCCAGAGCGGAAGCAGAACTCGAATGAGCCCTCATGAGTAAGTACACCCAGCAGGTCTCGGGAACGACCTATCAGTTCGACGGACTCGTGGACCTGATGTCCAAGGCGTCCGCACGGAGATCTGGTGACGAGTTGGCCGGGTGCGCGGCGGCGTCCGACGCCGAACGTGCCGCCGCGCAGTGGGCACTCGCCGAGGTCCCGCTCGAGACCTTCCTCGAGGACCTGCTGGTGCCGTACGAGACCGACGAGGTCACCCGTCTCATCGTCGACTCGCACGATCGCGGTGCGTTCTCGCCGGTGGCCCACCTCACGGTGGGGGGACTGCGCGACTGGCTCCTCGAGGTCGCGGCCTCCCCCGGGGCGGCCGCGGCGCTGGCCTCCGTGGCCGCGGGGCTGACCCCGGAGATGGTGGCGGCGGTGAGCAAGCTGATGCGCAACCAGGACCTGATCGCCGTGGCCCGAGCGGTCCGGGTGACCTCGGCGTTCCGCACCACCGTGGGGCTGCCGGGCACCCTCGCCACGCGCCTGCAGCCCAATCATCCGACCGACGATCCGAGGGGCATCGCCGCGGCCACCCTCGACGGTCTGCTCCTGGGCTCCGGCGACGCGGTGATCGGTGTCAATCCCGCGACGGATTCCCCGCACGCCACCTCTGAACTCCTGTATCTGCTCGACGAGATACGCCAGCGCTTCGAGATCCCCGCGCAGTCCTGCGTCCTGTCACACGTCACCACGACGATGGAACTCATCGAGCAGGGGGCGCCGGTGGATCTGGTCTTCCAGTCCGTCGCCGGCACGGAGGGCGCGAACTCGGGTTTCGGGGTGAACCTCGCGCTGCTGCGCGAGGCCAACGAGGCGGGCCGCTCGCTGCACCGAGGCACCGTGGGCGACAACGTGATGTACCTGGAGACCGGACAGGGCTCGGCGTTGAGCGCCGGCGCGCACCTGGGGACGGGAGGCCGGCCCGTGGACCAGCAGACGCTCGAGGCCAGGGCGTACGCGGTGTGCCGGGATCTCGAGCCGTTGCTGGTCAACACGGTCGTGGGGTTCATCGGGCCCGAGTACCTCTACGACGGTAAACAGATCATCCGCGCAGGGCTCGAGGACCACTTCTGCGCCAAGCTCCTCGGTCTGCCGATGGGTGTGGACGTCTGCTACACCAATCACGCCGAGGCCGATCAGGACGACATGGACAGCCTGCTCACGCTGCTCGGTGCGGCGGGCACCGCGTTCGTCATCGCGGTGCCCGGCGCCGATGACGTGATGCTGGGGTATCAGAGCCTGAGCTTCCACGACGTGTTGTATGTCAGGCAGGTGCTGGGGCTGACCCCGGCCCCCGAGTTCGCGGCCTGGCTCGACCGTCTGGGCATGGTCGACGCCCGGGGACGGATCCTCGACATCGACGCCACCGGGTCTCCGCTCCGTGCGCTGACGGGGACGCGATGAGCGGGATCGAGCCCTCCTTCTGGGAGGAACTGCGCCGCAGCACCCAGGCGCGTATCGGGCTGGGCCGCACCGGCGACTCGCTCCCCACCCGCCGGGTCCTGGAGTTCCGGTCCGCCCACGCCGCCGCGCGGGACGCCGTCCACATGCCGCTGGACGTCCGGGCCCTGGCCGCGCAGGTGCGGGAGATCGGCATCGGGGAGCCGGCGGTCGTCACCTCGCAGGCCTCCTCGCGTGCGGAATACCTCCGGCGCCCGGATCTGGGACGGGTGCCCCGGGACCTGTCCTCGATCACGACGGGGGAATTCGACGTGGGCCTCGTCCTGGCCGACGGCCTGTCCCCCCGGGCGCTCATGGACCATGGCGCCGGGCTCCTCGCCGCGCTGGTGTCCGAGCTGTCGGAGCAGTACTCGCTCGCCCCGCCCGTGATCGCGACCGAAGCGCGGGTGGCACTGGGCGATCATCTCGCCCGCGCCATGGGCGCACGCACGGTCGTGGTGATGATCGGCGAGCGGCCGGGATTGTCGGTCGCCGACAGTCTGGGCATCTACCTGACCCACCTTCCCGCACCGGGCACCCCCGACTCCGGGCGCAACTGCATCTCCAACATCCACCCGCCGGACGGGTTGGACTACGCCCGATCCGCGCACATCGTCGCGCGGCTCATCTCGGGGGCGCGGGAGCTCGGCGCGTCCGGGGTGGCGCTGAAGGACACCTCCCGCGCGGCCGAGGTGGAGGCCGAGGACACGCTGACGATCGACTAGCGCCCGGCCGCCCCGGCCCGGCCGAGCAGACCCGCGTTGGCGTCGGCGAGCAGCGCGTCGACCGTCTCCCGGGCGCAGGTCTTGTTGGATCCGATGAACCCGCGCGGTCCGCGCTTGATCCACCCGGCCACGTAGGCGCCGGGGACCTCGGACCCGCCGGGGCGGTCGAGGACGCGGCCGCCCCGGTGGGGGATGGTCCCGGTGGCCGGGTCGAACGGCACGCCGGGCACGGGCACCCCGCGGTACCCCACCGAGCGCAGCACCAGCCCCGCGTCCAGCACCTCCTCCGTTCCCGGACGGGGTACCGCGCGCACGTCGCCGTCGCGGGTCGTCAGCTCCGTTGCAGCGATCCGCAGTCCCTGGACCCGGTCCTCACCGAGGACCTCCACGGGGGCGGCCTGGAAACGCAGGACGATCCGCGGGCTGCCCGGGCGGGGCGGACGGGCGGCGACGTCCGCGAGGCAGTCGAGCATGAGAGACCTCTGGCGGTCGCTCGCCGCCCCGGGGTCGATCCCGTCCGGGGCCTGCACGCGGAGATCGATGTCGTCCCGCGAGGCCAGCCCGATCAGTTCGGGGAGCGTGAACGCGGCCTGCGCGGGCCCGCGCCGGCCCAGCACCACGATCTCGCGCACCCGGCTGCCGCGCAGTGCCTCCAGGGCCACGGGGGAGATGTCGGTCCCGGCGAGGGAGTGCGCGGGTGTGGCGAGGATCCGGGCGACGTCCAGGGCGACGTTGCCGTTACCGACGATGACGGCCCGCTCGTGGTCGAGTGGGACGCGCGCGTCGACGTGGTCGGGGTGGGCGTTGTACCAGCTCACCACCTGCGTCGCGGACATGCTCCCGGGGAGTCCGGCCCCCGGGATGTCGAGGGGGCGGTCGGTACTGGCCCCGGTCGCGTACACCACGGCGTCGTGGTGCGCGGCGAGGTCGTCGACGCCGAGGTCCCGGCCGATTTCCACGCCCAGGCGGTAGGTGAACCCGGGCTGGTTCTCGATGAGGGTGAACAGGTCGGTGACCGACCGGGTCCGGGCGTGGTCGGGGGCGACGCCGTGACGGGCCAGTCCGTGGGGGACCGGCAGACGGTCGAACACGGTCACCTCGACGCCCGGCTGCCTGAGTAGTTCGTCCGCGGTGTAGAGAGCGGCCGGACCGGCCCCGACGATCGCGACCCGCAGCGGGTGCCCGGCACGTCCCCGATCGTTCTCCAGACGGCGGATCGGGGGAACCGGCGCCTGGGGCGGATACGGTCGTGAGGGCGTGCTCAGCACGGCGTTGAGGTCGAGGAAGACCTGCTCACCCGTGGTGAGGCGGTCGTCGGGGACGATCGCGCCGACCGGGCAGGCGCCCACGCACGCGCCGCAGTCCACGCAGACATCCGGGTCGATGTACAGCATCTCCGCGGTGGCGAAGTCCGGTTCGTCCGGGGTCGGGTGGATGCAGTTGACCGGGCAGGCGTGCACGCAGGACGCGTCGGCGCAGCAGGCCTGGGTGACGACGTGGGGCATCAGGCGCCGGTGGCGTACGTGACGGGGGGTTCGCTGCGGTAGCGGGAGGCGCGACCGTCGATCTTCAGCGCCCGCCAGACCCGCCGCGCGAGGGGGTTCATCAGACCGGACTGCTCGGCGAGCATGCGGACGTCGGAGAAGAGGTCCGACAGGAACTCACGGGACTTCGGGCTGTCCCAGTAGAGCTCGTCGATGACCTCGCGGGGGACGCCGAACTCCTCGCGGAACTCCTTGGTCGGCTTGAGGATGGCGTCGCACAGCACCCGCATGATCACGGGGAACGCCAGGGAGATGGCGAAGCTCTGGCCGCGCGACAACCGGGGCGCGTAGCGGGCGACGTAGGTGTGGGCGAAGGAGATGTGCCGGGCCTCCTCCGCCACGTGGATCTCCATGATCCGGCTCAGCACGGGCGGGAGCTCGTCCGCGCCACGCAGGATCTGCTTCTGGGTGTGGTCGATGGGCTCCTCGCCTGCGAGGACGCCGATGAAGAAGCCCACGGGGGTGAGAGAGGCGAACCAGGGGATGACCGGCGAGACCCTGCGCAGCCAGCGGGGCAGACCGGGTACGTCGGCGCCGATGATGTTCACGCCCTGCTGGAACATCTGGGTGTGGTGACACTCCTCGGTCGCCTCGTGGGTGAGGTACCGGAACTCGGCCGACCCGTTGTCCAGGGTGGCGATGTACTGCATGATCCCGCGGATCAGGAGATTCTCGAACTGCAGGCCGACCTTCATGATGTTGGCCTGGCGCCACATGCCGATCTCGATCCGCCTCTCCACGGGCAGGGACTGGTACCAGGGGTGGGCGCCCAGCGGGTCGACGGCCGCGGGCAGGATCCAGCGCTCGTCGGTGCGGTCCACCTGGAAGTCGGGATGGTCCCAGGGGACGTCGACGAACGCGTCGAAGTGGCGTCGCACCGATGCCTCGGACAGGCGGAGGAGGGTGGCGTCGTACTCCTGGCGAGAACTGGTCGGGGTCGGGGCCGGCGGCTCGGTCCGGATCGAGGGGGCGGCGGTGGGGGTGGGTGCGGGCATGGCGATCCCTTTCGTCTTCCGGCCGCTCGGGCCGGAGAGAGCCTCGGCGTACAGAGAAGGAAGTACAGAGTGACACGTGAGGTCTCTCTGTAACTGAGGCTAGACAGCACTGCCCCTCGTGTCAACGCCCGATCGCCTAGGACCCGTCGGAGGCGCCCCTCTGCCCGCGGAGTTGTGGACCCAGGTGCCTGCGGGCGAAGTCGCGTGCTACGTCGGGGTCGTCCAGATCGATCGTGGTGGACGGGGTGAGTACGAACGAGATCACCAGTCGAACGGCCACCTCGGCCGCCACCAGCAGTTCCTCGTGGGACCGTGAGTCGTCGAGACTGGAGGCCATCTCCGAGGCGAGGAACTCGGCACTGTTACTGACCAGGGGCTCGCCCCGCACCGTCAGGTAGGGGACGGCGACCTCGGGCTCGCTCTCGAGGAGTCGGTTGAGCAGACCGTGGGCGCGCAGGGTCTCGACCGTGTAGAGGAACCCCTCGGTCAGCTTGGACTCCACGTCGTCGTAGCGGTCGATCTCCTGCTTCAGCCCGGCCAGAATGCGGCCGGACTCGCGCAGCAGGACCGCGTTGATCAGTTCCTGCTTGTTGGCGAACCGGCGGTAGAGGGTCATCCGGGACAGGCCCGACCGCTGCGTGATGTCCCCCATCGTGGACCGGGTCACGCCGAAGGTCTCGAACTGACGCACGGCCGCGTCGAGGAGCTTCTCACCGATGTCGTCCGTCGTGCTGCTCGGCCCGTGGCGGTCCAGTGCTGCGCGGATGAAGGTCGCGGCGGTGAACGGGAGATTCGGGGGCATCGCTCGATTGTCCCCCACACCCCGCGCTCGCGCGGAGGTGTGGCGTGACCGGTGGGGTCGGACCCGGATCGTGACGTCAGTCGCGGAGCGCACGGCGGATGGCGTCGTCGATACCCGTCCGCTCCCACCCGGCGGGAAGCAGGTCCGGGGTCCGGTCGGTGGTCACCATGTCGTGCCGGAGGCTCTCGACCAGCGCGCCGACGGTGGCGGGGTCCGAGTCGACGACGGGGGACAGCCCCGCGGCGACCAGATCCCACGGCACCCCGAACACCGGGACGCGGAGGGTGGGCAGGCCCGCGACCCGCGAGAACCTGCGCAGCAGCGCGGGGTAGGTGAGGGCCTCGCCGCAGCCGAGGTCCCCGTGTCCGGAGCGGGGAGAGCCCTCAAGCGCGTGGCACAGGGCCTCGAGGACGTCGCGCTCGGCGACCGGCTCGACCCGGCTGCCGCGCATCCAGCTGGGCACGGGTTGGACCGGCAACCGATCGCACAGGGTGCGCAGCAGCTCGAAGCTCACCGAGCCGGCACCGAGGACGATGCCGGCCCGGAGAGTGAAGACCGGCGTGGGTCCGGCCGAGAGCAGCTGTTCGACCTCGAGCCGGGAGGACATGTGTCGGGACAGCGTCTCACCCGGACCGGCTGACGGTGCGAGTCCGGAGACGTAGACGCAGCGACCGACTCCGGCCGCGGCCATCGCCTCGCGCATCGCGGTGGCGCCCGCCGCGTCCTCGGACCGGAAACCCGGCCCGTGCCCCATACGGTGGACCAGGTAGACGACCGAGTCCACGCCGTCCAGGGCGGCGGGCAGGCAGTCCGGGTCGAGGACGTCGCAGTGGACCGTCTCCGCGCGGCCGCCCCGGTCGTGGGACCCACGCTCGTGTGACGCCCGCTCGCGGGACCCCGCCCGCCGGGGATCGGTGACGCCGGCCCGGACGCGGTGCCCCCGGGCCAGCAGCTCGGGCACGAGGCGTGTTCCCAGGTACCCACCCGATCCCACGACCAGGACGGTCACCCCGCGTCGAGATCCTGCTCGATGAGGGCGGCGATCTCGGCCACCGCCGCCGAGTCGTCCCCGCTCACCGTGACCTCGGCCCCCTTCTCGGCTCCGAGCGCCATGATGAGCATCGCCGAGGCGGCGTCGGCCTCCTCGCCGTCGAACGCGATCTCGATGTCCGTGTCGTACTTCTCGGCGGCCTCGGCGATGATCCCCGCGGGGCGGGCGTGCAGCCCCTCGGCGGATCCCACGATGACGGTGGTGGTGGGCATGGTGTCTCCTCGTGACGGGTGGAGTGGCGGGCCGGCGGACCGACCCGCCGGAGTGCGGTCGGGTGGGGATCAGGCGGCGACGGCGACGGGTGCCGGTGCCGCGACGGGAGCGGGATCACGGCGGGCGCTCTTGGCCAGGACCACGGCTGTGGTCGAGACCAGCATGCCCGCGAGGATGGCCACCAGGTAGCCCCAGACCGGGTTGATGGCGAACACCACGAACAGACCGCCGTGCGGCGCGTAGGACTCCACCGAGAATGCCATGATCAGCGCTCCGGTGACCGCGCCACCGGCCATCATCGACGGGATCACGCGGATGGGATCGGCGGCGGCGAACGGGATCGCCCCCTCGGTGATGAAGCTGGCACCGAGCAGGAACGCGGCCCGGCCGTTCTCCTGCTCGACCTCGGTGAACAGGCGCTTGCGGACGACCGTCGCCAGGCCCATGGCCAGGGGCGGCACCATGCCGGCGGCCATCACGGCCGCCATGATCCGCAGCGAGGCGGGGTTGTCGGCGACCAGTCCCGCGGTGGCTAAGGTGTACGCGGCCTTGTTGACCGGTCCGCCGAGGTCGAAGCACATCATGAGGCCCAGGATGACGCCGAGCAGGATCACCGAGGTTCCGCTCATCCCGCCCAGCCACGACTCCATGGCGGAGGTCAGCGAGGCCAGCGGGCGGCCGAGCAGCAGGAACATCAGCAGGCCGATCGCGAGCGATCCGAGCAGCGGGATCAGCACCACCGGCATGAGGCCGGACAGCCAGCGCGGGGTCTTCCAGGTGGTCATCCACCGCACCAGGTAGCCGGCGAGGATGCCCGTGACGAGCGCACCGATGAACCCGGCGCCGAGGGTGGCCGAGAGCGCGCCGCCCACGAAGCCCGGCGCGATGCCCGGGCGGTCGGCCAGCCCGTAGGCGATGTACCCGGACAGGACCGCGATCATGAAGCCCATCGCGGCCTGCCCGATCGCGAACAGTACGGCGCCGATGTACAACCTCAGGCCGGCGTGGGTGAGCATCTCGGCTCCGGCGGTCCCGGCGGACACGATCTCACCGTCGAGATACCAGACCTGACCGGGCAGGTCGGTCAACGTGAACCCGGTGGCCACCTCCTGCCAGACGAACGCCACGTCGTATCCGGCGAACAGGAACCCCAGCGCCAGCAACAGGCCACCTGCAGCGACGAACGGGATCATGTATGACACACCGGTCATCACCGCGCGCTGCAGGCCGCGGGCCCAGTGTTCGTCCGACCCGGACCCGCCGGAATTCGAGTCCCCACCCGATCCGGACGAGGCGGGGACGCGTTTGGCGTCGGGGTCGCCCGCCGCGGCCAACGCCTCGTCGAGCACCCGCGCGGGGGAGTCGATCGCCTTCTTGACGCCGTACTCGACCACGGGCTTGCCCGCGAACCGGCCGCGGTCGCGCACGCCGACGTCGGTGGCGAAGATGACGGCGTCGGCGGCCTCGATCACGGCGGGGTCCAGCGGGGTGGACCCGGCCGAGCCCTGCGTCTCCACCTGAATCTGCACGCCCCGCCTGGCAGCCTCCTGGTCCAGGGAGTCGGCGGCCATGTAGGTGTGGGCGATGCCGGTCGGGCACGCGGTCACCGCGACCAGGCGGAGGGGTTGTCCGCCGCCCGTGCCGCTCGCCGTGGTGGACCCGGCGGTGGTGGCGGTGGCGGACGTGGCCGCGGCGGTCGTCGCGGTTGAGGCGGCGGAGGTGGAACCCGAGGGCGACGACGACGAGGCGTCCGCCGCGGGGGTGAGCACCCCCTGGATCACCGAGACCGCGTCCTCGGGGGTGGCCGCCGCGCGGAGCGCGTCCACGAACTCCGCGCGCACCAGGTTGCGCGCGAGGGTGGCGAGGATCTTCAGGTGCTCCTTGCCGCCGCCGGCCGGGGCCCCGATCATCAGCACCAGGTCGGCCGGGCCGTCCTTGGCTCCGAAGTCGACCGGCGGGTCGAGGCGGGCGAAGCCCAGGCTGGGCTCGGCCACGGCCTCGGACTTGCAGTGCGGGATGGCGATCCCGCCCTTCATCCCGGTGGCCGCCTTGCCCTCGCGGGCCATCAGGTCGGACACCAGCGCGTCGAGGTCGTTCGCGCGGCCCGCGTCGACGAGCGCCCCGGCCAGCGCCCGGATCACCTCGTCCTTGCTGCTGCCGAGATCGGCGTCGAGCCGCACCGTGGCGGTCTCGATGATCGGGTGGCTCATGGCCTTCCTCCGTGTTTTCTCATGGGTCTTCTGCTCGGGGTTCGTCGATGGGTTCGTCGATGGGTCGAAGGTGCGGTCGGGTCAGTCGAGTCGGCGGACGGTCGCCCGGAACGTGTCCGGGTCCAATCCGAGGGGGAGGCCGGTGCCGGCGAGGGAGGCGGCCACGCTGCCGTGGGACACGGCCCATGCGAGCCGCTCCGCCGGAGGGAGCCCGCGGGCGTCGGCCAGGAGGTATCCGGCGAGCGCGGAGTCGCCGGCCCCGACCGTGGATCGGACGCGGACGGGCGGGGTGGTCGCGAACCACGCCTCGCCGTCGGCGTCGTCGTCATCGCCGCCGCCGACCAGGACCGCTCCCGCACCGCCCAGGGTGACCAACACGGTCCCCACTCCCGAGGCACGCAGCGTCCGGGCGGTCTCCACGACCGGTGCCAGGTCCCCGTCCGCGGCGCGGCGTTCCAGTTCCACGCCGTCGACCCCGGCGAGCTGGCCCAACTCCTCGCCGTTGGGTTTGACGAGGTCAGGGGCGGCGGAGGGGAACCGGGCGGCGAGGGCGGCGAGCGGCGCGTCGGAGGTGTCGACGGCGAGGCGTGCCCCCGTTCCGCGTAGTTCGGCGACCAGGTCGGCGTAGAAACCCGCGGACACGCCGCCCGGCAGTGATCCGCTCAGAACCACCCAGGTGGCCTTCGCTGCGAGCGCGGCCACGTCCGACCGGACCCGGTCGAGCATCTCCGGGGTGGCGACGGGGCCCGGTGCGTTGATCTTGGTGGTGGTCCCGTCCGGGTCGGCGAGGGTGAGGTTCACCCGGACCGGGCCTTCGGCGGGTACCACGGCCGCGGGCACGCCCGCCGCAGAGCACATGGCGACGAACGGGTCGTGGGCAGGAGCGGGGAAGACCGCTGTGGCCTCGGTCCCGCCCGCGGCCAACACCCGGGCCACGTTGATCCCCTTACCTCCGGGGGAGTCGTGGGAGTCGGCGATGCGGTTGACCGCGCCGAGGGTCAGCGCGGTGGCGAGTACCGCCGAGCGGTCCACCGACGGGTTCATGGTGAGGGTGACGATCATGGCAGGAGAACCTCGATCCCGCGGTCGTGGAGGGCGCCGGCCAGCGCGCCGGTGGGCGGGGAGTCCGTCACCAGGACGTCGATCCGGTCCAGGTCGGCGAAGGAGATGAGGAACTCGTGGCCGAACTTGCTCGAGTCCGCGAGCACCGCCACCCGGCGGGCCGCGTCGCACATGGCGCTCTTGACGGCCGCCTCGTCGGGATCCTGCGTGGTGAGCCCCCGCTCGACGGTGAGCCCGTTGGTGCCGAGGAAGGCGATGTCCACCCGGATGGCGTCCAGGGCCCGCAGGACCGTCGCGCCCACGCACGCCCCGGTGAGGCCGCGGACGGCGCCGCCGAGCAGGTGGAGCGGGGCGGCGCCGGAGCGGTGGAGCGCGTCCGCGACGGGCACCGAGTTGGTGATGAGCGACAGTCCGTGGCCCTCGGCGAGCGGCTCCGCCAGGGATTCGGCCAGGCAGGCGGTCGTGGACCCGGCGTCCAGCAGCACGCTGCCGCCCGGGGCCGGCAGCAGCGCGAGAGCGGCGCGGGCGATCGCGGACTTGGCGGTCACGTTCTCGGTGCGGCGGGCGGCCAGCGTCTGCTCGACCCGCCCTCCCGGCACGGCGGGGACGGCGCCACCATGGGTGCGCTCGAGCAGCCCCTCGGTCTCGAGCAGGGACAGGTCCCGACGGATGGTCTCGGCGCTGACGTCCAGGCCGGAGGCGAGGTCGGCCACGGTGACACGGCCGGACGCCTGCAGTACCTCCGCGATGTGTCGTCGCCGTTCGCTGCCGTACATCGGGGGCCCGACCTTTCTTCTGATGACCGAATATGTTGGATTCTGCCCGATACGGTTGGAAAGTCAAGCCAAATTAGTTATTCTCGTCACAATCCACACAGCACCACCGGGCGACGAGCCCGATCCGTTAAGGAGCACCCATGTCGCTGGACACGCAGACCGGGCCGACCATCCGAGGAACCGGCGTGGTGGCCGGCCTCGCCTACGGGGTCGCTCGGTGGGTGGGGCGAGCCGAGCAGGCCGCCGCGGTGGAGCCCGACGGCGCCGCTCCCGGGGGTCCTCCGGGGGAGGAGCAGCTCGAGGCGGACCGGGAGCGCTTCGTCACCGCCGCCACCACGGTGGCGGGGCGGCTGGACCAGCGCGCCGCGCTGGCCACCGGGGTCAGCGCCGAGGTGCTGGCCGCGAACGCCGTGCTCGCGCGGGACCGCGGGTGGGCCAAAGCCGTGGTCAAGGAACTGAAGAAGGGCCTGGGCGTCGAGGCGGCCACGATGGCTGCCACGGAGACGTTCGTCGCCATGTTCACCAAGGTCGGCGGCCGTCAGGCCGAGCGCGTCACCGATCTGCGCGACATCTGTGCCCGCGTGGTGGCCGAGCTCCGCGGGTTGCCCGAACCGGGGATCCCCGAGTTCGACGAGCCGGGTGTCCTGTTGGCGGACGACCTCGCCCCCGCCGACACCGCCGGCCTCGACCCGGCCATGGTCCTGGGGATCGTGATCGAACACGGGGGCCCCACCTCCCACACCGCGATCATCGCGCGCCAGCTCGGCATCCCCTGCGTGGTCGCGGCGGCCGGTCTCACGGAGGTGGCCGACGGGTCCCGGGTCCTCGTCGACGGTGGCGCCGGGACGGTGACCGTCGACCCCGACGAGGCCGCGGCGCAGGACGCCGCCGCGGCGGACCGGCGGTTCCGGGACGTGGCGGCCGGATGGACCGGCCCCGCCGTCCTGGCCGACGGTCACGAGGTGAGCCTGTACGCCAACGTGCAGGACGCCACCGGCGCCGAGGCCGCGGCGGCGGGGCCGGCCGGGGGGATCGGACTGTTCCGCACCGAACTGGCCTTCCTCGACCGCCCCACCGAGCCCTCGGTCGACGAGCAGGCCGAGATGTACGCCCGCGTCCTCGGGGCCTTTCCCAACGCGAAGGTGGTCACCCGCACGCTGGACGCCGGGTCGGACAAGCCGCTCGCGTTCGCCGGGATGACCGAGGAGGACAACCCCGCTCTCGGAGTGCGCGGCATCAGGGTCGACCTGATCGACCGGGGACTGCTCGACCGCCAGCTCGACGCCCTGGCCGAGGCCGGCAGGCGGACCGGCGGCGCCCACTCCTCCCCGTGGGTGATGGCGCCCATGATCTCCACGGTCGACGAGGCCCGCGACTTCGCCGACCGCTGCCGGACGCGTGGACTGACTCCCGGGATCATGGTGGAGGTCCCGGCCGTTGCCGTGGCGGTGGACCGCTTCCTGCCCTACGTGGACTTCCTGTCGATCGGGACCAACGATCTCACCCAGTACGTGATGGCCGCGGACCGGATGTCCTCCGGCCTGGCCGCGCTCACCGACCCGTGGCAGCCCGCCGTGCTCCGGCTCATCCGGTCGGTCGCCCGGGCCGCCGCCACCGTCCCGGGCGGGCGGAGCGTCCCGGTCGGCGTGTGTGGCGAGGCGGCGGCGGATCCGCAGCTCGCCTGCGTGCTGTTGGGATTGGGCGTCAGCTCGCTCTCGGTGGCCACCGCGGCGCTGCCGTTCGTCGGCGCCGCACTGGGCGAGGTGACGCTCGCGCGGTGCCGCGAGTTGGCGGCGCTGGCACTGGACTGCGACACCGCGCGGGAGGCCCGGGCCGCCGTCATGGCGGCCGGCGCCTGAGCCGCAACCGCAGGAGCAGCCGCGCCCCCGCCCACACCCAGCCGCCCCGCCACCCTCAGCCGCCCGCGGCGATGAACTCTCGCGCGAGCCGTGGCGCAGGCGAGAGTTCATCCCGGAGGGCGGCTGGGAGTGGGGCGTGCAGGCGCGGGAGCGGATGCCCTCGAAAGGGCGGCTGGGGGTGGGGCGTGCAGGCGCGGGAGCGGATGCCTGTGATCGAGGGGCGGGCGTGATCGAGGGGCGGGCGCCTCAGGCGTCGATGGTCTCGGACTTCCCGGATCGGGCCAGCGCGGCGAGCTGGCGGGTCGTCGCCCCCGGCAGGTACGCCCGGCCGATCGCCACGCCGATTCGCGGCAGATCGGCCTCGTCGCGGAAGCACAGGAACACGGGCTCGATCCGAGGGTTGAACTTGGCCTTGAACTGGTGGAGTGAGCGGAACCCGTAGTAGGGCTCGAGGGCCTGGCCGAGCAGGTCCAGACCGCGGTCGAGGGTGGCCACCTCGTCGTCGTCGCCACTGCGCGCCAACGGAGCCCCGGACAACGAGACGAAATCAGCCCCTTCGTCCTTGAACTCCAGCGCGGAGCGGGCGATGAGGAACTCGATCATGTTGTTCGCGCCGGGGCCGTTGCGCTTACGCATCACGTCCAGGGTCCACCCGCGGACGCCGCCCTCGGTGCCACCCCGGTAGACGGGAAGCCACGACAGCGCCGCCTGAACGACCCCGTCGGTGTCCACCGCCAGGGCGATGCGCACGTCGTCGTCGAGTGCCTCCTCGACCGTGCCCAGGGTGAAGCCCATCTCGGGGAGCTCCTTGTCCCCCACCCACTGCTCGGAGATCTCGCGCACCTGCCCCAGGATCGCGGACGGCTGCTCCCGAAGGAGCCCGGAGACGAAACTCGTCCCGTTCTTCTGCGCCTTGTTCATGGCGCTGCGGATCTTCTGCCACTTCTTGCCACCGAACGCCAGGTCAGGCAGGTCCATGATGGTGTCCTCGGCGATCTGGAGCGCCCGCCACCCGCGGTCCCGCATGGTCTCGGCGGTCTCGGCCGACACCGAGAACAGGCACGGCACCGCGGCCTGCGACTCGGCGAACTCCACGAACTCGGTGAGCAGCCCGCGGCGATCCTCGGGCGCGGCGACAGGATCCGCCAACGCGATCGCCGTCCCGACGTGGAGGCGGTACCCCACGACTCCTCCGGCGCCGAAGAAGTAGTTCATCGGCTGCCACGTGATCATCCACGACATGGTGCTGCCCCCGTGCTGACGGATCAGCGCGCGGACGCGGTCCACCACGTCCTCCGAATGGACCGAGGACCCGGTGACCCGGCGCCGGATCCGGACCCCGAACGCCCCCCGGCCGGTCACGAGCAGCACGGCCTCGCCCGCCCACAACAGACCGGTGCCCGCCGTGACGGCGCCGAGGCTCTCGAAATCCGCCGCCACCACTAACACCGTGACGACGAGCGTGGCCACCGCGGTGAGCACGGCGTAGGCGAGGGCGACCATCCACGCCGCCCGGAAGCCGCGGCGGAGCAGTTCGGCGGTCACCGCGGCGACCAGGACCGACACGAGCATTCCGGCCAGGCTCACGTCGTCGGCCTCGGTCGGGCCCAGGGGGCCGTCCGCGGGGACGAAGTACACCACCACATGCACCGCGGCGATGAACCACATCCCGGCCGAGACGACCAACCTCGTCTCCCGCCGTGTCCGGGGCCTCAGGCCCCGCTCGGTGAGTGAGAAGAACCGCTCGCCCACGAACAGGAACACCGCGAACGCGATGAGGTGCGTGAGGTCTGCCAGACGGCCGAGGAACAGGAACGACACGATCACGTAGCCGTAGAGCAGCGCCCGCGCCCGCAGCCGCCACGGGGACACCAGCGTGGCGGTGGTGGCGGCCAGAACGGCGATCACCGCGGTCGAGCACCCCACGTCGAGCACCACGGACAACTCGGCGGCCCACTCCCAGCCCACCGCGTTCCCGGGGACGAGCACGGCGACCGCCCCGAGGACCCCGATCAGCTGGCCGCCGATCGCGACCAGCGCTGTCCGTGCGGACCCCAACCGCCACTCGCCGACACCGAATCCCGCCGCCACCAGCACGAGAAGCGACGCGTGCTGGAGCGGGGTCATCCCGAACCACGGGCCGACGAACACCGTCCACCACCGACCGCCCTCGAGCGCAGGGACGCCGTACGCCACGCCTTCGAACCACGGGGCGACGGGGGCGGCGCGCCACAGGGTCTCGAACACCACCCCGGTCACGAGGAGGGCCGCCAGCACGATCGCTGTGACCGGGAGGCGGCGGGCGGCACGCGAGACGGCACCGGCCGCGGTGGCGAACGGGGACGGTTCCGCGGGTACGCCGGGGTCGTCCGTGCTCTCGGTGATCTGGTCGGTGCTCATGGTGCTCCCGTGGGCGGCGCGCGTGACGGAACCAGCGCGTGACGGAACCGGCGTGGGCCACCCGTCGTGACCCCGTGTGTGAACGGGATCAAGTATGCGCTCACCACCCTTCGTGCGGGCGCGAACACCGGTGCTCCCGGGTGTGTTGTCACCAGTGTGTTGTTACCCTCGCGGACATGATCGGCGCCGGGCCCACAGTGCGCGGAGCGCGGCGGTCGGCGCGCACTCGCGTGCTGGTGCTGGTCGGCTTCGCGGTGTACGGAGCCCTCGCCGCGCTGGGCGACCCCATGACGTGGCCCGTGCGTGTGGCCGTGGCCGCACCGGTCCTCGCCGTGATCGTCCTCGCGGTGCGGCGTGGGTGGCACAGGCCCGGTTCCCCCGGCGGCAGGGGCGACCTCTCCAAGGCCGGACCCGTGCCGATCATCGTGTGGGTGGTGCTCCTCGCGGTCGTCGCGGTGATCCAACTCGGGCATTTCTTCGCCGAACCGCGCTCGATCTACCCGACGCTCAGTTCGTTGTTCGAGCAGCCCTTGTCCTTCTATCCGGTTCGAGCCGCGGCCTTGGCCGTGTGGGCGTGGCTGGGATGGGCTCTGGTGACACGGTGACGTTCCTCCCCGCGGACCGTTCCGCCAACCTCGTCCTCTGGGTGGTCGTCTGGTCACTCGTGCTCCTCTGGGTGGTGGTGACCGCGCGCTCCCCCGCTCTCCCGAACCTCGTCGACCTCGTCCGGTTCGTCCGCCGTTTCTGGCTGCTCCGGTGGGCGCTGCTGGCCTTCTGGATCTGGCTGGGGTGGCACCTGTTCGTGCGCACGACCGCGTGAGTGCCCCCGGGTGATCTTCTTGGAAGGTCGTTGGGCGGGAGCCGTAACGTAGGAAGTAAACCCGGTGGATCAACGGTGGTGTCGGCGCGCCGGTCTGACTCAAGGAGGGGGAGGCGAGCATGATCGCGAGTCGCCCCGCCGCCGGTGTGGTGGGCCCCGTCCCGACCCCGCAGTCCCCTCCGCGCACGCGACTGCTCGACGCGCTCTCCGGGCCGGAGCGGTTGGTCGTCGTGCGTGGCCCCCTGCTCTCCGGAAAGACCACCCTGCTCAGGCGGTGGTCGGCCGCCTCCGCCTCCCCGGGGGCCGTCGCCGGGGTGATCGAGCCCGAACCGGGCAGCACCCCTGACACCTACTGGCAGGAGGTCGCGACGTCGCTATTGGAGCACCGGGACGACGGCGCACCGACTGTCGGGCCGGTCGGTGCGCGCCGCGCCGCCACGGACCCGACGGCAGACCCGTTCGACCAGGTGACGTCCCTGGTCAGGTCGTGGCGAGGCCACCTCACACTGGTCCTGGACGACCTTCATCTGGTGGGGGAGCCGGAGAACCGTGTCCGTGACCTGTTCGAGCAGTCGTCCGGCGGGATATTCCGTGTGCTGGTGGCCACCCGCACCGCGGGTGCGTGGCACGAGGCGCCGGGGCTGCCGGCGGACAGGGTGTTCGTGTCTCCGGCGGACCTCCTGCTCACGGATGCCGAACTCGCCGCCGCGATCGATCTGGCGGGCCTCCCCGCGGCGTCGACGATCCCTCTGGGTGAGGTCGCGGCGGAGACGGGTCGGATCGCCGGCCTGGTCGACAGCGGTGTGGACGCCCTGAGGTCGGACTCCCGGTCCCGCGCAGACCGGGTCGGGCGCATCCGCAGCGCGGTGGACCGGGTGGTCGTCCGGGTTCTGGCCGAGACGGCGGAGCTGCGCCGCCACAGGAGGGAGATCTTCCGTGCCGCGACGGCCATCCCGCTGACCTCCCCCACGGTCGCCGTGGCGATCGGCGGGGTGACCGGACGGGAGAACGCGGTAGACGACGGACTCGCCGCCCTCGAGAGGCACGGACTCACCGTCTTCGACACGCGGGCTGCCGAACCGACCTGGAACCTGCCCGACCCGATCAGGGCATCCCTCCTGCGCATCGCAGCAACGGAGCGGCCGGAGGACCTACTCGAGGCGCGGATCGCCCTGATCGACCACTGGCTGGCGGAGGGACGGCCTCACACGGCGTTCGTCCACGCGATCGATGCCGAACGCTGGGACCTCGTGCTGGACGTCCTCCGCGGGCATTGGAAGACCCTGTACACGACCAACTTCCTGCACATGGACGGCGACCTCAAGCGGATCCCTCCCGAGGTGCTCGAGAGCGAACCGCTCTTCGGCACGTTGCGCAGGATGCACAGTCAGTTCTCCGCGCCCAAGGACAGTCCCGCCCCGCCTCCGGATCTGGTGGACTTGCCCGAGGTCTCGGATGACGCCGAGCGGTTGATGCGGATGATCTCGCTGCGTATCGACGGGCGTTTCGAGAATGCCGCCTCGGAGTACGAGATGCTGCGCCGGGTCCCCGTCCCCGACTTCGAGTCCTCGACGCAGGCGGAGCGGGACGGCCCGGCGTTCGTGTTTCTCCACCTCGGCCTGACCCTGCTCCTGGTGGGGCGGTTCGACGACGCTCATCAGATGCTGCGCCGGGGTCACCGGCTCGGGGTCGGGTCGTTCATCGAGCGGGACGCGGCCGGGAAGCTGACTCTGGTGAACGCGATCCTCGGCCACGTCCGGGATGCCGACTCCTGGTGGGAGGAGGAGCAGCGGCACCCGCAGCTGCCCCACGACTCGGAAGTCGTGGTCCGCCCGGCCGGCATGATCGGGTCCGCGTTGGCGCGGCTCGAGCGCCTGGACATCGAGTCGGCCGTCGATCTCATGACCGATCTCGGTCCTCCCTCGGACCAGGAGGAACTCTGGGGTTTCTTCCTCTACGTCTACGGCCAGATCGCCCTGGCGACCGGCACCCCGGCCGACGGATTGCGGTACGTCGAGCACCACATGAGGCGGTTCCCGGGGTTGCGTGCGAACGGCGCCGTGGTGGGGCCGCTACTCGATGCGGTCCGGGCCGACCTCCACCTGGCGATGGGGCAAACGGGCGTGGCCCTCGACCTCCTCGGGGGGTCCACGGACCCCCTCACCGCGCCGGCCCGGGCCCGGGCCCGACTGTACGACGGTGACCTCGCGGGCGCATTGGGGGTCGTCCGGGACCACTACGGGGACCTCCGGTGCACGCAGCGGGATTCCCTGGAGTTGTCCCTGGTCGGTGCCGCCGCCTCGATCGGTCTCGGCGACAGGGAGGAGGCGGTGACGTACCTGGAGCGCGCGATCACCACGTCCACACTCACCGGAGTTGTTCGTCCCTTCGCCACGCTCGCCCCCGGCACCCTGGCCACGTTCGCGACGCTGGGTCCCGAGCTGCCGCCCGCCGTGCGCGATGCCGGGGCCCCGCCGCCGGCCCCGGGATCGACCGAGCTCACCGGGCGCGAGCTCGCCATCCTCGCGAGCCTGGGTACCGGTGACTCCATCACCGCCATCGCTCGCCAGCACTTCGTCAGCGCCAACACGGTCAAGACGCAGCTGCGGTCGGTGTACCGCAAGCTCGGGGTCCGGTCCCGCGACGCGGCGGTCCACGAAGCCCGACGACTCGGACTCCTCTGACCGCTGAGCAGGATGGTCGTACACCTCAACCTGGGGCCCTCGGTGCGTCCGGGCAGAAGCCTGCGATAGTCCGCTCATCACCGCTTTCGCCCGTGGTTTCACCCGGGTGAAAAGGGCAGCGAGATAGGTGATTCGTCCCCAATGGGAGCTAGCGTCGATGTTGATCGAATCGCGCGACCGTGATCACCGTCGCTGTCGGCCGGGCCGGATCCGTCTCCGGGACTCCCCACCCGCCCGCGCGGGCAACTCTCCCGAGGGGGCCCTCAGCTGGGACCGTGTGCGTGCGGGCCCGGTGTGGTGACGGGCTCTGTCTTCGGAAGGACCACCCATGAGGCGTCTGACGCCCCCGTATCGGGACGGAGATGAGGCGGGCACCTCTACAGCGCTGGCGGTGCTGTGTGCCGTCATCGCTCTCGTGACCTCCACGCTTGTTCTCGCCCCCATGGTGTCGGCCCGAGCAACCTCCCCGGCGCCCGCGCCGGAGACACCGGGTTCCAGTCCGGTGGTAGTTCGTCCGGCTCCGGCGGCGCTGGACGTGCGGGTCGGGGCTCGCGGACCTGTCGACGCGGTGGCATATCCGTACGCCACCGATCCGTCGACCCCCGCCGACCCCACAGGGCCGGGGACGGCGACGAAGGTTGGACACGCGGGTGGGCCCGGTGTCCCGGCTCCCCGCACGGCGACCGCCGGAGGCGCGCTCGCGAACACCGGCGCGGACGTGACCTGGCTGACCGGAGCGGCGGCGGTCATGATCCTCGGCGGCGCCCTGGCCCTGGGCCTGGCCCGACGCAAGCGCAGCAGCATCCCCGACACCACCGAGGAGTGATCATGTTCAGCATCCCCCTGCCCATCGTCATCGGCGAGATCACCACCACGGGTTCCGCAGCGATCGACCTCCTGGGGCGAGTGGCCGTCCTGATCTTCGACCTGCCCGCCTCATGACCGGGAACGCCACCATGACCGACAACGAGTGGGCCGACTACGTCGCGTGGTCGGGGTTGGACGAGGACCGCCTGGCGGAGATCCTCCGCGACCGCGACCGGGACCGTGAAAGCGACCGCGACCCGGACGCGGGGCTGGGAACCGGTCGGGGAGCCTGTCGGGGAGCCACCACGTGGCTGGGACGCCTGTCGAGTCGGTGCCGGACGTCAACGGCGCCGCGAACCCGCCATCGCGGGACCGGAGAACAACGCGATTCCTAAGACGAAGCCGAAGTCGTACCAGTTGCCGTTGTTGTTCACCTCGTAGATGGTCACGGTGTCGGTGAAGAGGGAGATGATGAAGGTCACCGGGAGGATGAGCCCGTGCCACAGTCCCCACCAGAAGCCGAGCCCCTGCGGGGAGACGTCGACGTTGGGCCCTGCGGCGCACGCGCCGAGGGTCAGGACGACGACGAGGAGGACACCGGCGGCAAGCCCCGCCCGTCGCCTGGAGGTCATCTCTGCCGCCCCCTCAAGAAGTACAGGACGGGGCCGATGAAGTTGACCGCGATGATTGCGGCCCACATGCCCTTGCTGCCGCGCACCTGCTCGGCCGGTCGGAAGGCCAGATCGGTCCACGCGGTGACCGCCAGCGACACCTGCACGGACATCAGGGTCAGGATGGCGGCCTTCTGACCGTCGGACAGCTCGCTCCACGACTTCTTCTGCATGGGTCCTCCTGGAGAGGGTCTGAAAGTGTCCTTCTCCTCCACTTTAGTGGCTCGTGCGGCCTCGCGAGGGACGAAGTGAGGGAGCGACGGCGCGCTCGGATACGGCGCCGGTGATCGCCGCGTAGACCGCCTTGTGTGCCACGTCCACCGCCTGTTCCCGCAGGGGCCAGCTGGTGGGCGGCGCCCCGACCCCTGTCGCGTTCTCCACGGTCTGATCGAAGCCCAGCCGGATGACCGTGTGCCAGGCGGTCGCGTACGCCCCACGGATCCCCGTGGCCGCCCAGACCCCGCGGAGAGCGCCGAGCGCGGCTCCGGTGCCGAAGTGCATGAGGTGGTTCTACTCGGCTGCTCGGGCGATATGCAGTGCACGGTTGTCGCTCATGGGGTCGTCTCCTCGGTGTGTCGGGAACCGCCGGCCTGGCCGGCGGGGTGATCGTGGACGGTGGTGAGAGAGGGATTACGGGGGAGATACCGGCCGCGGCCTCGGGATCCCGGGTACCAGCCTGTGAAGAGCAGGACGATGAGCGCGAGGTCGATGACCTCACCGCCGTAGAACATGAGCTGGGCCCCCACCCTGGCGTCCGCCGGGTCGACACCGACCGGGGGATGCCCGTACAGCCACCTGCCGAGAATCGAATGGGCGGCGATGAACAACACCAGCACCACCGCACGGGTCCGGAAGCTCGCACGGTGCGGGTTCGGGTCCGGCCCGATCATCGCCACGGTGAACACCAGGCCGGCGAGGAACACGTGCAGGTGGACGAGGACGTGGACCGCGTGTGACTCGTGCATGAGCGCGAAGAGGTCGGTGGTGTAGAGAACCCACAGGCCCCCCGCATTGAGTACGGCGGCAACGACGGGATGGGTGAGCACCCGCACCGGCGGGGACCGCAGCACCCGCGAGACGACCCGGGCGTGCCGGGCGGGCAGTGTCCTCAGCGCGAGGGTCACCGGGGCCGCGAGCACCAGAAGGAGCGGCGCCAGCATGCCCAGGAGCAGGTGGACTCCCATGTGGGCGGTGAATCCCGAGTGCGCCGCGGAGGCGAGGGGACCGACCCATGCCGCCCCCAGGCAGATCAGCCCCGTGACCCACAGCGCGGTCCGATATCGGGGCCACCGGCCTCGGGACCGGTGCCGACGGACGCCCACCAGGTAGGCGACCGCCGCCATCGCGATCAGGAGCACGCCGAGCGCCTCGGGCATCGGCCAGGAGGAGGGCTCGGGATGCGCGTGGTCGTGGGTCACCGGGCTCAGTCCCGGGAAGGTGGGGAGGTCGGCGTCAGCTCCGGGGGAACCGCGGTCCGCCACAGGATCACCAGTCCTGCCAGGAGGAGCGCAGCCGCCGAGGCGATCCACACCAGGTCGTAGACGAACAGGTCGACGCCGTAGCGGATCTGGTGGACCCGGAGGATCTTGTGGAAGACGATCCCGTCGAACAGCTGGAACGCGCCGACGCCGGTGAGGACCGCACCGGACCACCGCCACCACGGGACGACCATCGTGTGCCTGACCTCCCCCAGCATGAACAGGCCCCAGACGGTGATGAGCCAGGTGGCGCCGTGGAACAGTCCGTCCGCCAGGAGGGCGACGTTGGGGGTGGAGAGGTCGTAGAAGTGGTGCCACTGCAGGAGCAGGTGAAAGACGAACAGATCGATCACCGAACCGGCGATCCCGCAACCGAAGAGGAACCCGGACAGGACCAGACGCCGGTTCACCCGGGGGTCGGCGGTGCGGAGGTCAGTAGAGGGTGGCGGCACCGGGCATCCTCCTCGCGGGGGTCGGGTGCCGCCGAGCCTAGGGCCGGCGGTGAGAGGTCACCACCGCTGCCCGCGAGGGGTCGACAACCCGGGAACCTACTCCCGCGCGGGCTCGCGCCCCTCGGATTTCTCCTTCTCCCACTCGGCCCGGTCCCGCATCTCCCTGGGGCGGAAGTAGAACAAGCCGGATAGCACCGCCACGAGGAAGACCGCGAGCATCACGAAGAACAGGGGCCACACCCCGGTGAGGAAGATGATCGGGACCGCCATCGCCGTGACGAGGCCACCGCCGAAGAACGGTTCGAAGACCAGCTGCTTGTAGCCGAACGCCTCGAACGCGGGGCTCTCCGCCTGGGGGTCGACCACCCGCATGAGGATGAGGCCCGTGGCGGTGACGCCCATCGACTGGCCGAAGTCACCGATACCGCGCTCGAACCAGTAGCGACCGATGATCCGCGGCGCCAGCCACAGGAAGACGGCGACGTTGAACACGATCCCCGCGACCGCCAGGATCACGAAGACACCGATGTTCTCTCCGATCGCCTGGAGGGACAGGGTGGCGATGGCGGCGACGATGAGGAAGTCGAGCGCCCATCCCTGGATCCGCAACATGATCTGGGCGTCGATCACGTGCGCGAACCCGGCCTTGGTGGCCACGAACTGCACGATCACGCCACCGAGGAGGGCGATGGGGAAGAGGGGGACGTAGGCGAAGATCTCCAACGGCGTGTTGTCGTCGAGCATGACCGACGCGTAGGTGGCCTGCTCGATCCAGCGCAGACCCTCCAGGATCACGAGGCCGACGAGGATCGCCACGGTGACGATCGCGATGTGGAGCGACAGCGGCTCGACCGAGGACGGGCGGGACGTCATCTTGCCGGCGGAGTAGTACTCGTCCTCCCGGAAGAGGCCCTTCTGCTCCTCGATGGACATCTTGGCGCTCCCGGTGACGAGTTCCGTCCGTCCGGTGCGTACGGCCCAGTTGATCAACCCGATCCCGACGATGATCCCGCCCACGATGCCCACGGTGGCCAGGCCGACCGCGAGGTCGGCGCCCTCGCCGAAGCCCAACTCGTCGAAGACCGGCCGCATCCCCGCAGCGGTACCGTGACCGCCTTCGAACCCGATCTCGATGAGCGCACCGGTCATCGGTGCCACCGCCAACGTCGGGACGAGGATCAGCGCGGCCAGCAGCAGGCCCACCACGTACTGGCCGGAGGCGAGGGACACACCGAGCGAGAGCTGGGGGCCGACGAGCTTGACGGCCCGCTTGGCGGTCGGGAGTTTGTGGCCGAGGAACATGGTAGCGAAGATGACGCTGATCAGCAGTCCCGGCAGCGAGGACCACACCTCGACCATGGGCTCCGTGAACAGTCCGTTCTCCCCCCAAGGTCCTGCGAACCGGCCCAGTACCTCGGGGCCCAGCAGGAGGAGCAGCGCTCCGGCGACGATCGAACTGGGGAGGAACAGTGACTGGACTATCCCCACCTTGACGCGGATGATCTTGCCGATCAGCAGTGCCAGTCCCAGGATGAGCAGGGCGAGTCCCACCGCGTTGGCCGTCATAGGGCTACCTCGGTTCCGGTCGGTGATGCATGGCGCGGAGGCCGCCCCGTTTCTCTACATCTGGCGATTCACAGGGCGACTCCTCGGTGGTGAGGAATGTACGCGGTGGCACCCCTCAAATGAACCTGAACCGCTGATCGGTAACCATGCCGTCACGTTCCCCGCCTTCGTCCCCCGGAGTCGGTCATCATCGAGAGGTGACGGAGAAACGGTGGGCGGAACTGACGGAATGGCCGTTGATCGGCGCGGCGCTGGTCTTCCTCGTCGCCTACGCGGTCTCGGTCCTGGTGAACCCGGAGGGCACAGGGGGCGTGGCCGTCGAGATAGTGATGGTGGGGACCTGGGTGCTCTTCGCGGTGGACTTCTGCGTGCGCCTGGCGTTGGCGAGACCACGAGGCCGGTGGCTGTTCACGCACTGGTACGAGCTGGTGGTGATCGCCCTGCCGATGCTCCGGCCGCTGCGACTGCTCCGGCTGGTGATGCTGCTGAACGTCATGCACCGCTCGGCGGGGACGGCCGTGCGCGGCCAGGTGATCGCGTACGCCGCGGGATCGACCTCGGTCCTGTTGGTCGTGTCCTCCCTGGCGATTCTGGACGCCGAGCGCGGGGCCCCCGGCGCGACGATCGAGACCTACGGTCAGGCGTTGTGGTGGGCGGTCGTGACCGTCACGACGGTCGGGTACGGGGACATCGCGCCGGTGACCCCGACGGGCCGGGTGATCGCGACGGGACTGATGCTCGCCGGGATCGCCTTGCTGGGCGTCGTCACGGCCACGCTCGCCTCGTGGATCGTGGACCGGGTCAGCGAGCAGGACGAGGTCAACCAGTCCGCGACGCAGGCTCAGGTCAGCCGGTTGTCGGCGGACATCGCGGCACTGCGGGGGGATCTCGCACGGCTCGGTGCCGTCACGGAGGGCGGGAGTGGACGGACCGACCACCCCGCGACGGAGCCGTACCGTTGACGGTATGACTTCCCAGGAGCGGTCCGGAGTGCGGCTCGGCGACGATTTCGCCCGCGGCTTTCCCGATCTCGGCGTGCCGTGGACGGCGGCCGAGGCCCCGACCCCGCGACTACTCGCCCTCAACGACCCGCTGGCCGACGATCTGGGCATCGATCCCGCCTACCTCCGGTCGGAGGAGGGACTACGACTGCTGACCGGCACGCACGTCCCCGCCGGCGCCACCCCGGTCGCGCAGGCGTACGCGGGACACCAGTTCGGCGGATACTCCCCACGGCTCGGCGACGGGCGGGCCCTGCTGATGGGCGAGTTGGCGGACGGGCGCGACCTCCACCTCAAGGGTTCCGGGCGGACGCCGTTCGCCAGGGGTGGCGACGGGTTGGCGGCCGTGGGGCCGATGCTCCGCGAGTTCCTCGTCAGCGAGGCCATGCACGCGCTGGGTGTGCCCACCACGCGGGCGCTCGCGGTGGTCGGCACCGGGGTGGCCGTGCACCGCGATCAACCCCTTCCGGGCGCCGTGCTCGCCCGGGTTGCAGCCAGTCATCTGCGGGTGGGTACCTTCCAGTTCGCGCGCTCCACCGGGGACCTCGACCTGGTGCGCAGGCTGGCCGACCACGCCATCACGCGCCACCATCCGCAGGCGGCGGAGGCAGAGAACCGGTATCTCGGTCTGTTCGAGGCGGTCCTCGACGCCCAGGCCTCCCTGGTGGCGCAGTGGATGCTGCTGGGGTTCATCCACGGGGTGATGAACACGGACAACACCACGATCTCCGGCGAGACCATCGATTACGGCCCCTGCGCGTTCATGGAGGCCTTCGACCCCGCCACCGTGTTCAGTTCGATAGACACCCAGGGTCGCTACGCCTACGGAAACCAGCCGCCCATCATGCAGTGGAACCTTGCGAGGTTCGCCGAGACGCTGGTCCCGTTGGTCGACGACGACGAGAACGCGGCCGTCGAGACGCTGACGGCCTCTCTGGTCACGTTCCCCGCTCGCTATCAGGAGGCGTGGACCGCCGGGATGCGCCGCAAGCTGGGACTTCCCGCTGCGCCGGGCCGATCCGAGTCGGAGGCGGCCGCGTCGGGGGCGGCCGCGTCGGACGCGGGCGAATCGGACGAGGGCGAATCGGATCCGGTCGAGCCGCTGCTGGAGGAACTCTCGCGGTTGCTCACCGCGACCCGGGTCGACTTCACATCGTTCTTCCGCGCGCTCATCCCGGCCGCGGGGGGCGACACCTCGGCGGTGCGGGAGCTGGTGGGGGAGTTGGCGGACGGATGGCTCGCGAGCTGGCGCGCGTTGGATCCCTCTGTCGAGGTGATGGCGGCCGCGAATCCCGTGTACATCCCGCGCAACCACCTGGTGGAGGAGGCCCTGGACGCGGCGACGGCGGGTGATCTCGGGCCGTTCTCCGACCTCCTCGTCGTCGTCACCGATCCCTACGCCGAGCGTCCGGGACTCCAGCGGTACGCGAGCCCGGCCCCGCCCGACGCCTCACCTCACGTCACCTTCTGCGGTACCTGAGTCGGCGGCGTCGGCCCGGCGTTCCCGCCCCCGCAGGAGGGCGCCGGAGCGTCGGCGGCCGGTCGGTCACCGTCGCCGGGCTTTCCCGCCGCGAGCAGGACGGCCACGATCCCCAGCCCCATCGCGATGAGTTGGGGTGCCCCGATCCGGTCGCCGAGCATCGCCCACGCCCAGACCGCCGAGACGGGAGGGGTGAGGTAGAGCAGCATGCTGGTGGGCGTGGCGCCGAGGCGGCGCAGGGCGAGGATGTACGCCCCGTAGCCCCCGAGCCCGGCCGGGACCACCAGCCATGCGAGCGACCCCACGAGCCGCGCGGTCGGGTCGACCGCGAGTCCGGTGGTGAGCACGGCCACGGTGACAAAGACGACCGCCGCAGCACACACCTGGACCGTCAGGGCGGTGACCAGGTTGACCCGGGGCGCCCAGCGACGCTCGAGCAGCGCCGAGCAGCTCAGGCCCAGCAGGCTGATCACCGGTAGGACCATCGCCGGACCCGGATCGCCGATCCCGCCGACGCAGAGTGCGACCGCGCCGAGACCGAGGGCGACGCCGCTCCACTGCCGCGGTGCCAGCCGGTCGCCCCAGAACACGGCCCCGGCGGCCGCGACGAGCAGCGGCTGGGCCGAGCACACCAGCGCGGCCGTCCCCGCGTCGACACCGGCCGCGGACGCGGCGAACAGGCCCCCGAGGAACATCACATGTGCGGTGAGGCCCAGGACGCACTGCCGCCCGAGATCACGGCGATTGATCCGGCGGCCGATCCGGCTGCCGAGAACCGTGACCACCGAGAGCAGGATCCCGGCGGTGATGACGTAGCGCCACGCCAGCAGGCCCGCGGGTTCGGTCTCGGCCGTACCCCACGCGGCCCCCACGAACCCGCAACTCCACAGCAGTACGAACGCTCCGGCCACCAGTGTCCTGTTCACGGACCGAGCAAAGCATACCGATCGGTATACTGTCAGTGCACCGTCGGGCGCGGCCGGCGAATGCATCGAATCGAGGAGGACCGGGTGGCCCCAGAACCGTGGCCGATCGTGCCGACGACCAAGGTGGGGGAGCGCATCCTCGAGGCCGCCGACGACCTCTTCTACTCGCGGGGCATCACGGCCGTGGGCGTCGACCTCATCGCGGAGCAGGCACGGACCACCAAGCGCACGCTCTACCAGCGCTTCGGGTCGAAGGACGGTCTCGTCGACGCCTACCTGCGTCGACGTGGCAGCCGGTGGCAGCGGTATCTCGTCGATCACCTCGATGCGACGGGGTGGACGCTGGCCGAGTTCTTCGGTCGGGCCGAGGAGTGGGCCCGGTCGAACCACCGGGGATGTGCCTTCGTCAACGCGTGGGCCGAGGTCGGGGGAACGGGGCGGTCGACCGCCGCCGAGACGATCAGGGAGGAGAAGCGGTGGATGCGGACGCTGTTCGGGGAGCTCGTCGGGGGTGACCGTGCCGCTGCGGCGGCCGTCCACCAACTCTACGAGGGCGCGCAGGTCGCCTCGACGGTGTTCGGTGAGACCGCGGCGTTCCGGGTGGCCGCTGATGCGGCACAGGTGATCGTGGCGGCCACCGAGGGGTGAGGCGGGAGGGGGCAGGGGCGGTCTCGGCCGGATGGGTGTCACTGCAACGCAGGAGTTATCAACGAAAACTTATTGACACGACCGCATGTCTGTCCTACTTTCGGGGGACAGGCATATCCCGCGTCAGCCTCCTGGCCGAGGCCGCGGGCCGCCGGAGAGGGGGACGCCATGAGGATTCTCATCGCCGACGGCGAGGGGGCGTATCGCTCCTCGTCCGGGAGGATGGACGACTTCGTCGACGATCTCTCCACTCGGCTCGGTGCCCGCGCCGTGGTCCGGGTGCAGTGGCCGGAGCCGGAGCGGACCCGCCTTCACCGTCCCCGGAGCTGGGACGCGGCCTCGGCCGCCGGAGTGGCGGATCTGGCCAGACTCGTGGGTCTTCACCCGTCCGACGGGATCGTCCTCCTGGGTTGTTGCTGCGGGTGCCGCGTGATCCACGACTGGCTGGATGCGTACCCGGAACAGCTCGACAGGGTGCTCGCCGTGGGCTTGCTCGCGGACCCCTACCGGCCGCGTGACCGCTGGCTGCCGGGAACGGCGGACCCGGGTGGGCAGGGTGTGGCGGGCCGTCGAGTGGGCCCGGTCCCGGAGCGGACGTTCTGGGTCTCGGTCCCCGGCGACCCGCTGAGCGGTATCGAGAGGGACAGTCTGCTCCGGTCGGCGGTCCGCGACTCCCCGCTGACACCGGATCAGGTGTACCGCGAGCTCCTCGAGGACCTCCCGGAGTCCCGCACCCAGTTGGCCCTGCGACTGCACGTGCTCCAGCACCCCGCCGACTGGCCCATGGTGTTCGGTCGCCGACTGGACGAGGCGCGCGCGGCGCTGGTCAGGTACGGGGACCGTGGTTACACCGCGCAGTACTCCGAACCGGGGCCCGACGGCAGGTCCCCGCTGGAGACCCTCGGTGACCGGTTGGTCGACGAGGTGGGCGCCCGGAGGACCCCGCCTCAGGACCTGCCGGAGAGGCTGGCGTCCTGACGGGTCGGCGCCGCCCGGCGGACCCGTAGCCAGGTGAGCAGGGCCACCGCGAGGACGACGGCTGAGGCCACCACCGCGGTCCAGACCAGCGCCACGGACTCGAAATCGCCTTCGGTGCGCCCCACGGCCACCCACGCGAGGCCCCAGGAGGTGGCCAGGGCGGGGGCCACCCGGCCCCGGCTGAGTAGGGCGGTGGCGACGCCGATGCCCGCGGCGGCGACGACGCCGACGAGCCCGAGCGGGATACCGGTCACCGGATCCACGCCCTGCGCCGCGAGCCACGCGAAGGTGTTGGCGAGCGTCGCCACCGACACCCAGCCCAGGTAGAGACCGAACGTGCCATCGGTGACGACCAGCTCCACCGCGCCGCCGGTGCGGGGTGCGCCGAGGAGGTACATGATGCGGATCAGCACCGCGAGCAGCACGACGATCACCACCACCGAGAGCCCGACCTGGTCGAGCTGGACTGTCCAGATCCAGGCGGCGTTGAGCAGGACCGACGCCAGTGCCCACGGGCGCAGCGCCCGCTGCCGGGCCGAGCGGCGGGCGGTGGGGGTCAGTTGCCAGAGGGCGTAGACGATCAGCCCCAGATAGATGACGCTCCAGATGCTGAACGCCGATCCCGCCGGTGCCACCGGTGTGGCGTCCGCGGACAGTGCACCGCCCGCGGCCTCGGCCACCGGGGTGCCACCGAGGGCGCCGCTCCCGACGAACGCGGCCACGATGGCCGCCGCCACCCCCAGGAGAGTGACCACGGGCATGGCCCATCCCGTCCCCCGGGTCACACGGGTCTCCGGCGGGGTGGCGTGGGTGGTGGACGCCTCGGTCCGGTGCGGTGTCGACTGGTCCATGTCCACGACGGTAGCGGCGGTTCACGGGTCCGGCGACCCGGCGCCGCCCCGCAGACCGGATGCACGACGCCGACCGGCCGGGCAGGGTGGAGGACATGACCACATCAACGAGCATCACCGTCGAGCGCGTGATCGACCACTCGGCGGCCGAGATCTTCGAGGTCCTCACCAACCCGGAGAACCACGCCAGGCTGGACGGCTCGGGCTTCGTGCGCGGCGACTACAAGTCCGACCGGATCCAGCAGGTCGGAGACGTGTTCGCCATGGACATGGAGGGCGAGCACATGGGTGGCGAATACCGCACGGAGAACCACGTGACGGGGTACGGCAAGGACAAGATCCTGGCATGGCAGACCGCGCCCGCCGGCACCGAGCCCCCCGGCTGGGAATGGATCTGGGAGCTCGAGAACCGCGGGCCCGAGTCGACGCTGGTCCGCCTCACCTACGACTGGGGCAAGGTCACCGACAAGGAGATCCTCAGAAAGGTCTCCTTCCCCCTGGTGTCCGAGCAGCAACTCGAGGACTCGCTGTCCAACCTCGCCGCCGTGGTGGCCGGCTGAGGGACGGGAGCCTCCCGGGTCACCACCGCCGGGGTGAGCCATCTCACCGAGAGATCCGGCTCCCGCGGGGCGGCCCCGAGGCGTCCCGATGACCTGCGGTGACGCCGATGTGGGCCCGCCGTTCTCGCGACCGACCCCTTTCCGGATCCCGCGGGTGGCGCCGCGTGGGGTTGCGTCGTCCCCGGACGACGCTCGTAGGGTCGTGCGCCGTCCCCGTCGATCGGGGGCCTGACCGTCGGCAGCGGGACGCCGTCGGCGGTGGGGCACACAGGCACGACCCGAGACCCAGGAGGTCACGAGAAATGCAGACGTCGCTCGTCCGAACGCTGACCGGTGCGATGCTCGCGGGCGGTATCGCCGCAGGTGGGGCATCGCTGGCCGCTCCCGCCGCGACCGCCGCGCCGGCGAGTGCGTGGGATCAGGTGGCCCAGTGTGAGTCCGGTGGCGACTGGCACATCAACACCGGCAACGGCTACTACGGTGGCCTGCAGTTCGCCGCCCAGACCTGGACCGGCTTCGGTGGCGCGGAGTACGCCCCGACCGCGGACCAGGCCACCCGAGAGCAGCAGATCGACGTCGGCGAGCGTGTGCTCGCCGGACAGGGGCCGGGCGCCTGGCCCACCTGTGGTGGCCCGCTGGCCTGAGCCGCGGCGCCGTCGCCGGCATTGCAGCCGCAGCGCCGTCGCCGGCATTGCAGCCGCAGCGCCATCGATAAGAGCGTTCCGCACACCGCGTCTCGGCCGATGTGTGCGGGACGCTCTTGTCGATGGGGGAGCGCCCGATCCCGGGTACCCCGGGCACCGCGGCCGGCGGCGATTAGGCTCTCCAGACCGTGACCGCCGCCGAGACCGTCTACTCCGCCCTCGTCACCCGCGAGCACTCCGGCGGGGGCGATCTTCCGGAGCGGGTTGAGCGCGACGTCCCCCGCAACGGCCTGCGGCTGGTGGCGGCCAACACCCTGCAGTCCTCGGGTGATCAGGCGGTCAATGCCTCCACGGTGCTGCCGTGGCTGTTCCACGTCCTCGGGGTGCCCGCGGCGCTGGTCGGTCTGCTGGTGCCCATCAGGGAATCGGGGTCGATGCTGCCCCAGGTGCTGCTCACCCCACTCGTGCTGCGGGTCACCCACCGCAAGTGGGTCTTCGTCACAGGTGCCGCGGTGCAGGCCGCCGCGGTGGCGGTGATGGCCGGGATCGCGGCACTCGGCCACGGCACCGCCGCCGGGGTGGGGATCCTGGCCGCGCTCGTGGTGTTCTCCCTCGGTCGGTGCCTGTGCTCGATCGCGTCCAAGGACGTCCAGGGTCGCACCATCCCCTCCGGGGAACGCGGGCAGATCATCGGTCTCGCGACGTCGGCGGCCGGGATCGTCGCCGTGACCCTGGGGTTGGCGATCCGCGCGCTCGGAGGTGACGACCTGAGCGCCGGCGCCCTCGCCCTGCTCCTCGCCGGTGGATCCGCGCTGTGGGTGCTGTCGGCCCTGGTCTACGCGCGCGTCACCGAACCGGCGGGGGAGTCGGCCGCCGGGACCCCCGATGACCCGGTGGACGAGGGCGGCGGATCCTGGTTCGCCGAGGCTGCCCGCCTGTTCCGTGAGGACCGGACGTTCCGGCGGTTCGTCACCGTGCGAGGGCTGGTCCTCGTGTCCTCGCTGAGCCCGCCGTTCATCGTGTCCATGTCCGTGGCGGCGGGCACCGGGGCGCTCGCCGGACTCGGCGGCTTCATCCTGGCCTCCGGTGTCGCCTCGCTCATCGGGGGGCGGATCTTCGGCCGGGTCGCCGACCGGTCCAGCCGCCGGCTCATGGCGGGGGCCGCCGCCGCCGCGTCAGTGGTGACGCTCGGCTTCGTGGCCGCCGTCTCGCTGTTCGGTGTCGACGGCTCGTCCGGCCCGGGGACCGCGTTCTTCGTAGGCGGTTACTTCCTGCTCACCCTCCTGCACTCCGGGGTGCGGGTGGGCCGCAAGACCTATGTCGTGGACGTGGCGGAGGGGGACCTGCGGACGACCTACGTCGCGGTCTCCAATTCAGCCATGGGGGTCATACTGCTCGTGATCGGCGCCATCACCTCCGCTCTGGCTCTGGCAGGGGTCGAGTGGGCGCTGGTCTTCCTCGCGGTGCTCGGAGTGATCGGGGCGGTGTCCGGGTTGCGGATGCCCGAGGTGTCAGGTCCGTCCGGGGCGTCCGGGGCATCCGGGGCGAGGTGAAGCCAGGTGCGGGGCGGGCGAGGGTGTGGAAGCCTCGGGACGGACGGCGGGTGTCCCCCGCCCGTCATGACGACGACGAGGAGCTGCGCCGTGCCCGATGACAATGTCACTCTCACGGATTTTCGAGCGGGCCTGCTCGACGGGAGCGAGAAGGATCTGGCGGACTACGCCGGGCAGGTCGTCCTGGTGGTCAATACCGCCAGCAAGTGCGGGTTCACCCCGCAGTACAAGGGGCTCCAGGAGTTGTACGAGGAGTACCGCGACCAGGGTTTCGTGGTACTCGGCTTCCCGTGTGACCAGTTCGCGCACCAGGAACCGGGCTCCGATGAGGAGATCGGGTCCTTCTGTGAGCGCAACTTCGGCGTGGAGTTCCCGATGTTCTCCAAGATCGAGGTCAACGGGTCGGGAGCCCACCCTCTCTACGACTGGCTCAAGTCCGAGAAGTCCGGGCTGCTCGGTGGGCGGATCAAGTGGAACTTCACCAAGTTCCTCGTGGGCCGCGACGGAAAGGTGATCGACAGGTTCGGTCCCACCCGCAAGCCGGAGGACCTCCGGGACGCGGTCGAGGAGGCGCTGCGGGGGGAGTGAACTCCGCTGGCCCATTCCGGCAGAGAGGTGGTGGCAGCTAAGGTTCCTGAGTCATCACTGAGAACTCTGGAGCTGCATGTCTTCCCGGATCCCCCGCTTCGCCGCCACCGCCGCCGCCACCGCCGGCGCTCTCGGCCTCGCCCTGGCCCTCGGGTCGGCCACGCCTGCTCTCGCCCAGACCGCCAGCATCGATCCCTCGACGCTGGGTTCCGAGAGCCTCGGGGCCATCATGGGGGCGGCCGGTTCGGTTCCGCTCGGGTCGGCCACCGGGTTCATCGGCTCCGTCGGTTCTGCGGACTTCCCGCTGGACGGTGAGGGCTCCGCCAACCCGCTGCCGAACGCGCCCCGCCCGGTGGACGAGAACATCACCACATCCGAGTTCATCGGGGTCGAGCGCACGTCCGACGAGTACGAGTACTGGCTGGTCACGTCCGCGGCGATGAAGCGCGAGGTCATCCTGGAGGTCGTGCCCTCGCGCATCACCGACGAAGGCCCGGCACCCGTGCTCTACATGCTCGATGGCGTCGACGCCCTCGAATACAACTCCGGCTGGAACCACCAGGCGCGGATTCACGACCGCGTGCGCGAGGACAACGTCCACGTGGTCATCCCGACCGGCGCGTACGCCTCGTACTACGCCGACTGGGACCGCGCCGACCCCGTGCTCGGCTACAACAAGTGGGAGACCTTCCTCACCCGGGAGCTTCCGGGCATCGTCGAGCAGGGGCTCGCGACGAAGGGGCTGGAGACCAACGGCAAGAGCGCCGTCGGCGGTGCCTCCATGGGTGGTCAGGCGGCCATGCACCTCGCGGCCACCTATCCCGAGATCTACCGGGGCGTCATGTCGTTCAGCGGGTACTACTCGACCATGGACGCGCTCGGATACCAGTCCGTCCGCGGCACGATCGAGACCCGCGGCGGTGACGTCGAGAACATGTGGGGCCCGCACCGCAGCGAGCAGTGGAAGCGGCATGACACCGTCTCCCATGCCGGGGATCTGAGGAACACCGCGGTGTACTTCTCCTCCGGGAGCAACGTCGCCGGCCCCGCCGACCTCGAGCACTACCGCGGTGGTGCGGACGCCCTGAGCATGATCGTCGGCCAGGTGCTCGAGATGGGCGTGCTGGAGGGGTCGAAGGCGTTCGAGAAGGCGCTGGACCGCGCCGGAGTCGACTACCGGGTCGACTACTCCGACACCGGCTTCCACAACTGGCCGAACTTCCTCAAGAACTTCGGCGCCGGCTGGGAGCACATCAAGCCCGCTCTCGAGGACTGACCCCCGCCCCAGCGCCCTCGCGATCGCCCCTTGCTCGCCGTAGCGCCGTCGCGCTCGCTCCCATCATCGACAAGACCGTTCCGCGCACCCCCTTCTTGGGCGATGTGTGCGGAACGCTCTTTTCGTTGGCGCGGGCCCGGGCCCGGGCCCGCTCGCGGTCGCGCCCGAGCCCCGGGGCGGGCCGGGCTCACGCGGGATGCGGGGTCCGCGCCGGAGTGCCGGGCTGCCGGTGGAGGCCGGCACGCCGATCGAGGTACCCGGCGATCCTGCCGATCGCGCTCTCGAGCACCGCGGCGTCGGGTAGGCACACGATCCGGAAGTGATCGGGCTCCGGCCAGTTGAAGCCGGTGCCGTGGGTCACCAGCACGTGCTCGGAGCGCAGTAGGTCCAGCACCAGGTCCTCGTCGCTCCGGATGCCGAACCGCTCGGTGTCCAGCCGGGGAAAGCAGTAGAGCGCGCCGCGGGGGGCCACGCAGCTCACGCCGGGAATGGAGTTGAGGCGCTCGGTCGCCAGCGCGAGTTGGCGCTCGATCCGGCCGTCGGGGTCGATCACGTCGCCGCCCCACGGTGAGTCCTCCGCCAGCGCGACCGGGATCGCGTACTGACCCGGGACGTTGGGGCACACCCGCATGTTGGCCAGCAGGGTGAGTCCTTCGAGCAGGTCCTGCGCCCGCTCGAGGGGCCCGGTCGCGGCCACCCACCCGGCCCGGTATCCGCACACCCGGTACGCCTTGGACAACCCGCCGAAGGTCAGGCAGAGGACGTCGTCCCCGGCGGCGAGCGCCGCGTGGTGGTGGCGGGCCCCGCCGAAGAGCAGCTTCTCGTAGATCTCATCGCTGAGCAGGACGAGCCCGTGCCGGCGGGCGATGTCGGCCATCCCCCGGACTGTCTCCGCGCTGTAGACGGCCCCGGTCGGGTTGTTGGGGTTGATCAGCACGAGCGCCGTGGTCCGCGCGGTGACCTTCGACTCGATGTCCGCGAGCGACGGGTTCCAGCCGTCGGACTCGTCGGCCAGGTAGTGCACGGGCACACCGCCGGTGAGGTTCACCGCGCCGGTCCAGGTGGGGTAGTCCGGCGCCGGGACCAGGATCTCGTCGCCCGGGTCGATCAACGCCTGCAGGACCAGCGTGATGAGTTCGCTCACCCCGTTGCCCAGGAACACGTCCTCGGCGCGGATCCCGGCCACCCCGCAGCGCCGGTAGTGGTCGGCCACCGCCGCCCGGGCCTCCGGGATCCCGCGCGAGTCCGAGTAGGCCTGGCCGCTGCCGAGGTCGCGACTCACCGCCTCCACGATCTCGGGCCGCGCCTCGAGACCGAACGGGTACATGTTCCCCAGATTGAGCCGCAGTACGTCGTAGCCCTGGGATTCGAGACGCTCGGCTTCGGTGAGCAGGGGGCCGCGCACGTCGTAGCGCACGTCGCGGAGGCGTCGGGACTGGCGGTAGATCTGCATGGGGTCATCCCATCGGACAAGTGGACAGGCGAGAAGGTCCACTTCCCGCACATTCGAGAGACCACTTCGGGGCCTCGCACGCCTAGGATGGGGAGCATGGCCCGCACCGCCCGTCCCGGATCGGTGGTCCTGGGTGAGGTCTCGGGCGCTGAGGATCTGGTGGACGCGATCATCGACCTGATCTCCGACGGTTCCCTGGTCGACGGCGACAGGCTGCCCTCCACGCGCGCGCTCGCCGAGCAGACCGGGCTCTCCCGCGGCACCGTGGTCCGGGCCTTCGACGAGCTCTCGGCCGCCGGCTTCGTCGACTCCGTCCAGGGCTCGGGGACCCGGGTCGCCGACGGGGCGGGCCAGGCGGCGCGAGCCGGGGCGCGGACACGGGGAAGGGGCGACACCTCGTCGTCGTCGTACTCGTCGTCACACGCCCCGTCGTCACGATCCTCCCCGTCGCCGTCGCCGTCGTCTCCCGTCCCCGAGCCCCGTCGGGGCAGGTCGCCGCGCGATCTGCGTCCCGGGATCCCGGACGTCGCGCTGGTGGACGAGCGGGCCTGGCGCTCCGCGGTGCGGGCGGCGGCCGCGCAGGGGCTGGCGGGCCTCAATCCGTGGGAGGAGCCGAGCCCCACGCTGCGGTCCGCGCTGGCCGGCCACCTGCGCCGACACCGCGGCATCGCGGCGGCGGACCCGGTGCTGTTCGACAGCTCCCGCTCGGCGATCGCCGCCCTGTGTTCGGCGTTCGTCGCGGCCCACGGCCCGGTGCCGTTCCACATGGAGGACCCCGGGTACCGGGGCGCCCTGCTCATGGCCCGCGAACAGGGCCTCGAGGCGCGGTTCCACCCGGTCGAGCCCGGTGGTCTGGACGCGGCGCGGTTGGGTCCGGGCCGCGGGATCGTCTTCACGACCCCCGCCCACCACTTCCCGCTGGGGCACCGGATGAGTGTGAACCGGCGCGTGGCCCTGGTCGACTGGGCGCACCGCACGGGGTCGCTGATGATCGAGGACGACTACGACGGCGAGTTCCGCTACGGCGTGGCCCCTCTGCCCGCGCTCGCCACGCTCCCAGCCGCGGCACAGCACGTGGCGTACGTGGGCACGTCGTCCAAGTCGGTGGCCCCCGACCTGCGGGTGGCGTGGTGTCTCCCGCCGACCGCGCTGCGTCGCGAGGTCGACCGTTGGCTCGTCGTGCACAGGCGCGGCCCCTCGACGCTGTCCGCGGAGGCGCTGGGCGCGTTCATCGCCTCCGGAGCGATGGACCGCCACCTGGCGCGAGCGGCGCGGGTGTACGGCGACCGGCGCCACCACCTCGTCTCCGCCCTGTCGCGGGAGTGCCCTGAGCTCCGTGTCACAGGAGTCGAGGCAGGGTTGCATCTCTGTGTGTTGCTGCCCGGCCATGACGACGACGAGGTGGTGCGCCAGCTCGAGCGGGCCGGCTGGCGTACGCGGGCGCTGAGCGGGCAGTCCGCGCGGAACCCGACCGCCGGCCTCGTCCTGAGCTACTCGCGACTCGTCGCGCGCGACGCGGAGGAGTTCGCCGCGACCCTGCGCACAGTGATCGGGCGGTGATCCCGAGCGGGTGCGGGCCACGGTGCGCGGCCTTACAGTTGCCGCGCGAGGTTCGTACCGAGCTCAGAGGAGACGCACGATGGGCACATCATTCTGGCGACGCACGACGATCGATCCCCCGGAGGCGGAGTTCCCCGAGGGTGAGCACGTGGACATCGTGGTGGTGGGGGCGGGTTTCACCGGCCTGATCACCGCGCTGATCGCGGCCGCACGGGGCAGCTCGGTGGTGGTGCTCGAGGCCCACACCGTGGGAGCGGGGGCCAGCGGCTCGACCACGGCCAAGGTCTCGGTTCTGCAGGGCACGCGACTGTCGACCATCCGTTCGCACCACGGTCTCGAGACCGCCCGCGCGTACGCGGAGGCCAACCAGTACGGCCTGGACTGGTGGGCGGAGTTCTGTGGGTCCCACGGGGTGGACGTACAGCGGCCGCGCGCGGTCACCTTCTCGCGCGGCGTCAAGGGGACGAACACCCTGCGTGCGGAGAAGCGCACGCTCGACGCACTGGGTCTGCCCGCGCGGTGGTACGACCGGATCGACGTCCCGTTCCCCGCCCGGTCCGCCGTGGAGCTGCCCGATCAGATGCAACTCGACCCCGTCGACGCTCTCGCTGCGCTGGTCCGCGCCACGTCGGCGCTCGGCGTCCGGATCATCGAACACTCCCGAGTCACGGGACTGGACGTGCGTGGCCACGACGGGGACGCCCGCGTCCAGGTGCGCAGTGACGGCGGGACGTGCTCCGCGCGCGACGTCGTGTTGGCGACCGCGTCACCGGCCCTGGACCGCGGGCCCACCGTGGCCTCGATGGAGGCCGAACGGTCCTACCTATGCGCGTTCGAGTACCCCGGCGGTCTGGAGGAGGGGATGTACGGGTCGGTCGAGAGCCCGGTCCGCTCGCTGCGGACAGTACCCGTGAGCGACCGTGAGGTCCTGCTCGTCGGTGGCAACGGACACCGCACCGGCACGGCTGCGGGAACCGAGTCGAAGATCGACTCGCTGCGCGAGTACGCGGCGAAGCACTTCCCCTCCGCCGAGTTCACCCACGGGTGGTCCGCGCAGGATTTCCACCCGGTCACGCTGCTCCCCAAGTCCGGCCCGATGCCGTGGGGCAAGGGGCGTGTGCACTTCGCGGGTGGGTACAGCAAATGGGGGCTGACGGGGGCGCCCGCGGCGGCGGGCATCATGGTGGACCGGCTCAGCGGGCGGGAGCCGCGCGTCTCCTTTGGCAAGCCCTCGCTCACCGGTGTGCTGCGCACCTCCGTCTCGCTGTACGCCGATCTTCCTATTCAACTCGCGGCCACCGCCGTGCAGGCGGCCGTACGTCCTCCCCGGCCGACCGTGCGACCGATCGGTGAGGCGACAGCGGATGACGGCGAGACCTGCAGGGTCGGCCTCCTGTGCCCGCACATGGGCGCGGCGCTGAGTTGGAACGAGGCCGAGCGGTCGTGGGACTGCCCCTGGCACGGTTCGCGGTTCTCGGCGTGCGGCGAACTGCTCGAGGGTCCGGCGACGCGGGATCTCACGCGCTACGACACGACCTGACCGGGGGCCGAACTGGACGGCCGTCCGGTTCTCCGACGGGCCTATGGTCAGGGTCCGTGGGAGAGGGAACGCCCCGCCCGACCCGTGACGGGCCGAGCGGGGCGTGACCGTGTTTCTCTGACCTGTGGGCCGCCGTGTCGAACGGCCCCGTGGTGCGGGTCAGGCCGGGGGCATCATGACCCCGTCGATGGCGTGGATGACGCCGTTGGTGGCCGGGATGTCGGTCTGGACGACGGTGATGCGGTTGCCCGCGCCGTCCACCAGGGCGACGGTCTCGCCCTCCACCTCGACCATGAACTCGGTGCCCTGCAGGGTCTGGACCATCTCGCCGTCCATTCCCATCACATCCTCGGCCATGACGTCGCCCTCGATCACGTGGAACTGCAGGATCTGGGCCAGGTCACCGGTGGGATCGGCGAGGAGCTCCTCGAGCTGTCCCTCGGGAAGCGCCGCGAACGCCTCGTCGGTGGGCGCGAACACCGTGAAGGGGCCCGGCCCCTCGAGGGTCTCCACGAGGCCCGCGGCCTCGAGCGCCTGGGTGAGGGTGGTGAAGTCGCCCGCGGCCATCGCGGTCTCGACGATGTTGCCGGTCGCGGCCGGCTCCTCCGTCATCTCCTCCGTCGTCTCCTCGGTGGTCATCTCCGTGGTCATGGTGGTCTCGTCGGTGGCGGTGGCATCGCCGTTCGTATCGTCCGTGCCACACGCTCCCATGAACACTGCGAGCCCGATAGCTCCCGTTACTGCGATCGTCCGCTTCATGAGCAACCTTTCGTCGTTGGTCGGGGGTGATCTCAGTGTGGGGGGACGCGATCGACGGACGAAACCGGTGAGACACAATCGTTGTAGTGCCGTTAACCTCCGCGTTGCTCGATCGGAGCGTCGGGATTGCCCGCCATGGCGCGCGAGTTTGGCCCGCATGACACCCTGAGGCCGTGAAGACGCCGGTACCTGACTACCTACAAGAGATCCGCGACCTGTGTTCCACGGGCGCGGGTGGACACCTCGCGGACTACATCCCCGAACTCGCGGCCGTGGACCCGGATCGGTTCGCCGTGTCCGCCTGCACCATGGACGGCGTGGTCTATACCGCCGGTGACGCGGACGCCGAGTTCACCATCCAGTCGATGAGCAAGCCGTTCGCCTACGCGTTGGCCCTGCGTGACCGCGGGATCGAGGCGGTCCTGGAGAAGGTGGCCGTGGAGCCGTCCGGGGACGCGTTCAACCAGATCTCACTGGAGAGGACCAGCGGCAGACCCCGGAACCCCATGATCAATATCGGCGCCATCACCACCCACACCCTGGTCGGTCCGGTCGGCGCTGACGAGGACGAGCGCGACGAGGCACTGGCCGCGGGTTTGTCCGCGTTCGCCGGCCGGCGCCTGGAGGTCGACGCGGCCGTCATGACGTCCGAGCTACGCACGGCGTTCCGGAACCGGGCGATGGCCAATCTGGTCCGGGCGGGAGGGATCATCGACGACGACCCCGACGCGGCGGTCCGCGGGTACACCCGCCAGTGCGCGTACCGGGTGACCGTCCGCGACCTGGCGGTGATGGCGGTGACCCTGGCGAACGGCGGGGTCAACCCCGTCACCCATGAGCGCGTGATCTCGGCGCCGGTGGCCCGACAGGTGCTGGCGGTGATGACGACGTGCGGGATGTACGACGCGGCCGGCGACTGGATGTCCACCGTCGGGATCCCCGCGAAGAGCGGGGTGTCGGGCGGCATCTTCGGCGCACTGCCCGGCCAGGTGGGCCTGGGGGTGTTCTCCCCTCGGCTCGACGAACACGGCCACAGCGTCGAGGGGGTGCGGACCTTCGAGCGGCTCTCCCGCGATCTGGAACTGCACCTCATGAACACCACGGTCACCGAGGTGGAGGCCGTCCGCTCGGTGCGGTTCGACGAGGTCACCGGCAGACGCACATTCCGCCTCCAGGGGCCCATGACTTTCGCGAGCGCCGAACAGGTGCTGCGTCGACTCGCGGAGATCCCGCCGGGTGACGGCGAGGTGACCCTCGACCTGAGCCGGGTCTCCTCGGTCAACGCGACCGCGCGACGCATGCTCCTCGAATCCATGCGACGGCTGGCGTCGGACGGGCACCCCGTGGGTCTCGCGGATCCCGGCCGCCGACTTCCCGAACCGGACCTCGGTGACGGGTCCCGGCCGATCACGCGGCGGGCGACCCGCTGACCAGGGGTCGGGTCGGCGTCACGCGCCCACGCCGGCCTCGGACAACGCCATGCGGACGGTGTCCGGCGCGGTCCTCATCGAGAACTCGAACGCCGCCACACGGCGGGTTCTGCTCATGAAGTGGGCGCCCAGCCCCGCGAGGTCCGCGGCCGTCGGGAGGATCGGGACGACCGTGGTGCCCCGGGCGCGGACGACCGCGATCTCGGCGGCAAGTTGCGCGGACATCGGTCGTCTGATCAGGCGGTGTTCGAGCCGACCGCCGGGTCCGGGCACGCGGACGCCGGGCGTCGAGGCCATGGGAGCGATGACGTAGATGAGGTCCGCGTCCTCGGGCGCGAGCAGATCCACGGAGGCGGTCGACCCCATTCCGCCGTCGACGAAGATGCGGTTGCCGATGGGGACCGGGGTCATCCACCCGGGGGTCGACCAGGACGCCCGCAGCGCCTCGCCGACGGTCGCGATCGGCGAACCCGGTGCGCCGAACACGACCCGCTCACCGGCGCGGATGTCGTAGGCGACCATCCGGGCGGCGGGGTGGGGCAACCAGGGGCCCACCTCGAACCCCTCGGCCAACCGCTGCAGCCATCCCAGGTCGCCGCGACCGCTGGGGGCGATCCCGGCGTAGGCGGCCAGACCGGAGTGCGTGCGCAGCAGTCCGGGATTGAGCAGGGGCGGCCGGGGCAGAGGCGGCCTGCCGGGAGGGGTGGACGCGATGTGCTCGCGGAGCCGGGGGTCCTGGGCCCGTCCGCGCTGCATGTCCACCAGCTCGTCGACCCCGACGCCGCCGCCCACCATGGTCACCAACTCGGCCCCCGCCGAGGTGCCCAGCAGGACGTCCGCGTCGCGGGGGTCGAATCCGGTCTGCTCGGCGAGGGCGTGCATGGCCGCGATCGCCCAGGCGCCCCCGATGGTGCCACCGCAGCCGAGGACGAGGGCGGTTCGGGTCATTCGAGGCCTCCTGAGGTGAGAGGGCGACGGGGCCAGGGGATCCGGCGGGGAATGGGTTCAGTCCCGGGGGTCGAGCACGAAGACGGGGATGGTTCGGTCGGTCTTGGCCTGATAGTCGCGGTAGTCGGGATATACCGCGACCGCCCGATCCCACCACATGTCGCGTTCCGCACCGGTCACCTCGCGGGCGACGAAGTCGCCGACCCTGTCCTTGTCCCGCAGCTCGACCTGCGGGTGGGCCTTGATGTTCCAGTACCAGACGGGATGGGTCGGAGCGCCGGCCAGAGAGGCGACGGCGGCGTAGGAACCCTCGTGTTCGACCCGCATCAACGGGGTCTTGCGCAGCTTGCCCGACTTCTTGCCCACCGTGGTCACGATGACCACCGGCATGCCCGACAGCTCGGAGCCCGACGCCCCGTTGCTCTTCTCGTACCGCTCGACGTGCTCCCGCACCCAGGTGCTGGGGCTGGGTTCGTACTCACCGGTCAACGGCATGGTGGCCTCTCTCGTCGATGCGATCCTGCGCGGTAAGTAGTCGGGGTGGCCTCCGCTTTGGCGGTGTGTAACCCGGCGATGTCCACCCGCGTGACTTCTACCCCGGCGACGTTACGCCCGACGCGGCGAGAGGCTCGGTGAACCTCCGGATCGCCGCCACCACCGCGAGGTATCGGGCGGAGTTCACAGCGTCGAACCCGTGCTGCGCGCCGGGCAGCTCGGCGTAGACCACGGGGTTCGACGACCCACCCCGCAGGTGACGCACCAGCCTGCGCGAGCCCTTGACCGGGGTGTACATGTCGTCCGTCCCGTGGATGATCGCGACCGGGGGCGCCCCCTCCGCGGGGTGGCGGACCGGATCGGAGACGTCCTTGGTCTCCGCGCCCAGGCGGCCGTAGTAGCCGTAGAGCCCGATCGCGCCGGCCAGCGTCGTGTCGAGGTCCTCGAAACCGGGCTGGAACCGCGGGTCACCGGCGGTCAGCGCGGTCATCATGGCGATGTGCGCGCCGGCCGAGCTACCCGCCACCACGATCGGGGCGTCCGCCGGGATGCCGTGCAGGGGGCCCTCCGTGCGGATCCAGCGGATCAGGCTCTTGATGTCCACGAGGTGCTGCGGGAACCCCGTCTCCGGTGTGGGGGAGAGGTGATAAGTGGTGCTGATGGCGGCCCATCCGCGGAGCGCGTGGTCGAAGAGCATGGCCCGCGACTCACGGCTCGGACCGCCCGCGCGGAAGTGCCCGCCGTGGATGTGGATCAGCACGCCCCTGACGCGACCGCCGCCCTGACCGGCGCCCTTTCCGGTGTACAGGTCGAATCGGGTGGTGCGGGCGTCGGGCCCGTAGGCGAGGCGCGTACGGGCCTCGATGCCGCGCGGTCGGAGGGGCCACGGTTGGAGGAGCACCTTTCGCCAGGGAGTGCGGCCGCGGGCTGCGGGCCCGGTGGTGCCAGCGTGCGCTCGCTCGGACTCGTCGAACGCCCCCTGAAGGGCGCGTCCGGCGGCGAGCTGCCTGGCCTGGACCACCGCCAGCCCGGCGCAGGTGACGGCGGCCAGGCCCGCCCCGGCGAGGTCGGTTCGGGTGACCGGGCGGCGGGTCAGTCGCGCGGCCGTCACCGCCGCGACCCCCGCTCCCACATGGAGCGGCATCTCCAGCGCAGGCAGACCCATCGCCCACCCCGCCGCCGCGGCGGGGAAGGGGGCGCGCACCGGGCGCAGCGCCAGGGCCGTGGAGAGGGCGGGTGGGGTGAGCAGCAACGGCAGCACGGGTCAGGCCTCCGGGTGGGGTGGGCGCCGCCGGGCCGCGAGCGGCCCCGAGACGAGATCGAACGTCGAGTGAGGCGTCGTGCGGAAGCGTCCCGGCGGCGGGTGACGGTGATAGCCCCCGGGGTGCCCGCGGAGTACCTTCTGAGCCAGGAGTCCCTCACGCCACCCGGCGACCAGCGCGACGCGGTCGAGCAGGTCGGGACGGATGCTCCACAGGCGCATCCGGCGAGTATAGGACCGTGGGCGCGGGGCGGCGCGGAGGAGGAGACCGAGATGACGACGACGAGCGAGCCGGATCTCGACGAGGTGATGGCCGAGCTGGCCGCACTGGAGGACCCGAGGATCTTGGCGGTCAACGAGCGGCACGGAGACGACCACGCGGTCAACCTCACGACGCTGCGCGCGGTGGCCAAGAGGATCAAGAAGAACCAGGCGTTCGCGGAGGAACTGTGGGCCACCGGCGACTCGGCGGCGCGCCTGCTCGCGCTGCTGATCTGCCGTCCCAAGGAGTTCTCTCCCGGCCGACTCGACGAGATGCTGCGCGAGGCCCGCACCCGCAAGGTGCACGACTGGTTGGTCGGGTACGTGGTGATGAAGGGCCCGCACGCCGAACAACTGCGCCTGGAGTGGCTGGGTGATCCCGATCCGGTGGTCGCCGCCGCCGGATGGGCGCTCACCGCGGACCGGGTGGTCAAGAAGCCCGAGGGACTGGACCTGCCGGGACTGTTGGACGCGATCGAGGTCGAGATGTCAGGCGCGCACGAGAGGCTGCAGTGGGAGATGAACACGTGCCTCGCGCAGATCGGGATCCAGAACCCGGACCTGCGTGACCGCGCCCGGGGTATCGGCGAGCGGCTCGGGGTCCTCCGGGACTATCCGACCCCGCCGGGCTGCACCTCGCCCTACGCGCCCGAGTGGATCGACGAGATGGTGCGCCGCAACGGGGGCTGACGTGCTGACTAGGAACTGCCCGCGCGACGAGAGGCGACGGCCGCGAGGGCCGTGCGGTAGAGCTCCGCATGGGCCGCGGCGACCGCGCCGTCCTCGGCAGCGGCCGCGCGAACGGGGACCGGCGGGGTGCTCAGAGCGGCGGCAAGCGCCCGGCGCAGTTCGTCGACGGTCGGTTCTATGGGGTCGTAGGAGACCGCCGGGTGACCCCACTGCTCGATCAGGTAGCCGATGTCCGGGATGACCGGTGGCAGGCCCAGATCCCGGCACAACTCCAGCCATCCGGAATGCGTCCCGTGGCGGTGGGGCAGGACCAGGGCGTCGAACCCGGACAGGGCCCGGCAGAGCTCGACGTTGGTCAGGAGGTCGTGGGGGCGGACCTCGACGTGCGGGAGTTCGGTCAGTGTATCGAGAGCGTGCGCCGCCTCATGGCGTGTGTGACCGGGAGCTCGGGCGCTGGCGAGGGCGTCGGAGCGCACCATCACCACCAGGTCGGTTTGGGAGGGCAGTGCGTCCGCCAGGCGCGGCAACAGGCCCTCGGCGGCGACCCCGGCCCTCAGCGAGCCCAGCGCCACACCCACGGTCCCGGTGCGGCCGGCCTTCTCGAGACGGCCCAGGCGGTGCGGCTCGGTGACTTCGGCCGGCATCAGCCGGGGATGGGGGATGACCCGGGAGTCCACGCCCCACCTCCGCCGTATCTCATCCGCCGCGCCCGCGGTCAGGGTGATGACCGCGTCCGCCCCTCGTACCAGGATCCCGGTGCGTTCGAGATGCATGGCCGGGTCGGGCTCGTGGGGATTGGTCAGGTCGTGCACGGTCACCACCAACGGCACCCCCCGTGTCCGGACCGCGGCGACGAACTCCGCGACCTGTGCCGGGCTCCGGTGCTCGTAACCGAAGTGAACGTGGACGAGGTCGGTGCCGTCCAGCACCTCGGGACGAGCAGCGGCCTCGAGCGCGGGGTGCGGCCACCACCGTGTGGGTTCGCCCGGGTCGAGGAGGGGATCGGCGAGCACCACGATGTCCCCCCGTTCGATGGCGGAGCCGAGGGCGTGGCGCACGTAATCATGGCCCGCGGGGATCGACCGGACCCGGAGGGGGCCTGCAGCAGAGGTGTGGTCGGGGGTCACCCCGTCACCGTGCCACGTCTGCCGGTTGCCGCCACCTGAGGCCCTGCCTACGCTCGGCGCGGTGAGTACCACCGCCCAGCCGTCCGTCATGGTGATCGGCAACTGCCAGGCCGATGTCTACCGCGACCTCCTGCGCTCCGTCGACGGGATCTCGGTGACGGACGTGCGGCCGGTGTACGAGATGACGGCTCGTGACCTCCCGGAGTTACACGCGGACCTCGCGCGCACCGACGTGCTGATCATCCAGCCCATCCGTGACGACTACCGTGACCTGCCCCTCGGCCATCGCCAACTCGCCGCCCGGTTGCCGGCCTCGGCGACTGTGGTGCTGGTGCCCGTCCTGCGGTACGCCGGATTACACCCGTATCAGGTGCTGATCCGGCCCCCGCACGATCGCTCACTCGTGCCGCCGATCGCCCCGTACCACGACCTCCGGGCCATCGTGGCCGCCGCGACAGGCGACCGGGAGGTGCTCGGCGCCGCCCCCGACCCCGATCAGGCGCTCGCGTCGGCGCAGGAATCGATGGAGGCGCTGCGCACCCGCGAGCAGGCACACGGCACCCTGATCGCCTCTGACCTTCTCGAGGGCGTCCCGCGCTGGCACACCATCAACCACCCGGACCGTCACACGCTGCAGGAGGTGTTCCGCCGCGTCCTCGATGCCCTGCCCGCGGGCCTGATCGACCACCCGCCTCGCATCGGCGACCGCGAATTGCTCGGGGCCACGCGGGCACCCGTGGACCGGGCGGTCGAACGCGCGCTCGACCTCCCGGAAACCGGTCCCCGTGACTGGCTCGTCGACGGAGTCCGGTTCTCGGTCGAGGAGGTCACGCAAGCGCACCTGGCCTGGTACACCTCCACCACGGGGGTGGTCGAGGAGGGGCTACGCCGCCACTCCGACCGGATCGACCTCCTGGGGCTGAGGTGAGCGACATGCAGACACCGCCGCGAGACGGCCCGTCGACCCCGCCACCGACCCCGCCGCTGACGATCGCTCTCGGCCCGCCGGCGCACGGGGTGACGCGGTTCGCCGCCGACTGCGCACACGCCGCCGGGACTCCACTTCTCGAGGTTTCCGAGTCGGCCCGGTTGATGGAGGCACTGGCCGCTCATCCGGGCAGCGCCGTTCACCTGCACCTCACCGACTCGTTGTTCGGGGCGACGCCGGACGAGGCGGCCGACACGGTCGAGGTCATAGCCCGGGACCGTCCGGTGGCCGTCACGCTCCACGACATCCCCCAGCCGGCCGAGGGCGCTGAGCGGTGCCGACGCCGGAGGGGGGCCTATCAGCGCATCGCGGCCGCGGCGGGACTGGTGGTGGTGAGCTCCGAACACGAGCGTCGCCTCTGTGACGCGGCGGGGATCGTCGTCGGCGCGATGATCCCCCTGCCCGTCCCCGACCTCGGCGTCGTCGGCTCACCGACCCGACCGGGCGTCGGCTCGCACCCCGAAGCGGCGCGGCGGGACGAGCGATCGGTGGGAGTCTTCGGGTTCCTGCACCCCGGAAAGGCGGTGGACCTGGTGGCGCAGGCGGTCGCCGAGCTCGCCGCCGACGGCGACCACTCGGTCAGCCTGCGACTGCTCGGGGCGCCCGCCGACGGGCACGAGGACTACGTGCGAGTCGCGGTGGAGACCGTGCGAGCGGCGGGTGGGCGCGCCGAAGTGACCGGACATATCGACGACGACGACCTCGCCCGCGTCCTCGGCGAGGTGACGGTGCCGGTCGCCCTGTTCCGCAACGTCTCGGCCTCGGGGTCGATCAACACCTGGGCCGCCGCCGGACGCCGCCCGCTCGTCAACACGTCGGACTACACGCGGGAGATGGAGTCGAGGCACCCCGGATCGCTTCTGTTCACCGATGGCTCCGACCTGCCCGGTGACCTGCGGCGACTGCTGGACGACCCCGCCCCGACCCGAATCGACCCGCCCAGCCCCGGGCTGGAGGAACTGGGCCGGGCATACCTGCGCGCGTGGGACGGCTGGGGGGCATGAGCGGGCGTCGGATGGGTGTGGACCCGGCGTTCGGGGACCCGATGAGCGTGGACGTGGTGATCCCGTATTACCGGGACCAGCGGATGCTCGACAGAATCGTGGCGGCCCTGGCTCGCCAGACCGGCCTGGCCCGGCCGCCGCGGGTGATCGTCGCCGACGACGGTTCGCCCACCCCACCGACCGTCCCGCCCGAGGTGACCGTGGTGCGGCAGGACGATCGAGGCTTCCGGGCGTCCGCCGCACGCCACCTGGGCGCGTCGGCCGGCGACGGCGAGGTGATCTTGTTCCTCGACGGCGACACCGTCCCCGCTCCCGGGTACGTGGCCGCCCTTCTCGCCGCGCTCGATCAGAGTCCGGACCTGCTGGTGGTGGGCCGACGCAGGTACGGGCGGTTCGCGGCCGCGGACGTGTCCGAGCCGATCGAGGTGCTCCCCGATCCCGCCTGGCCCGCCTCGTTCTATGCCGGCACCGACGACCTGACCCGCGACGACGGCGGTTGGAACGCGGGCCTGTGGCGCGGGGTGCTCTCGGCGGTGTGCGGACTGCACCGACGCCTCTACGACCTGGCCGGCGGGTTCGACCCCCGGATCGTCGGTTACGGCGGCGAGGACTGGGACCTGGCCTGGCGCTGCGAGCAGGTCGGTGGCCGCCTGCGCTACGTTCCCGGTGCCGTGGCCTGGCACGACGGCCCGGACTGGAGCGGGCGGGGGGAGGACGATCCCGGTCACGTCGCCCAGAAGAACGCCGAGACCGCCCGTCTGGCCCGCCTCATCGTCTCCCCGCTCACCCGTCCGTCCGGCGGCATCTTCGGGGTCCCACTCGTCGCCGTGCACGTCCACGCCGGGGAGCGGGGGAGCGGGGCCGACGCGGCGGCCTGCGCCTCCCTCGTCTGTTGGGGCGATGTCTCGGTGACCGCGGACCCGGCAAGCTCCGACGCCGCGGAGATCGCGGAGCTCTTCGGCGCCGACCCCCGGGTCCGGCTCGCCGCGCGACCCCGGTGGTGGGAACCGGCATCGCAAGGGGCGGGACCTCGTCGTCGTCCTGAGGTCCTGATCGACCTCCTCCGTCCCTGCGCACTCGGGGCGCTCGACCCGGGGCGGTTGCGCGCCCTGTGCCCGCCCGTGGGGATGCTCACGCTCGACGACGACGAGGGCCGCGTCCTCGCGCGGATCCGCACCTCGCGCGCTCTGGCGCGGGAGCACCTGTGGGGAGACCGCCCCGGCGAACCGGTCGTGATCCACGCCGCGGACCTGGGGGTCACGCGCTTCTCGGCGGACGACGCGGGGGTCCGACTCGAGCGGATCCTGGGCGGCTGGTGACCCCGACGAGACCCCTCCGGTGGCGGCGGGCCCCCCGGGGGGTCACCATCTGAGTCTCGGGGCAACCGACCGAGAATCGGACGCCCGAACCAGTCGGAGCGTCCGGCATGCCAGGAGCGAGAGGGGGCCCGTGGACGCACAGAGCGACGAGCCGATGACCATCGCGGTGATAGGGCCCTCACGGTTCCCCATCCGCGAGCCGTACGCCGGTGGACTCGAGGTGGTGGTGGCCAAGGAGGTCGCGGCCCTGCGCTCGCGAGGGCACCATGTGACGCTGTTCGCCGCCGCCGGTAGCGAGGGCCACGACCCCCGGTTCGAGTTCACCGCGATGTCCGGTGTGGCCGGTTTCGGGGACAGCTTCTACCCGAAGGGTGGATACGAGGCGGACGCCGCCGAGTTCCACAGGCTGATGGATCACCTCGCCGAGTCCAGGTTCGACGTGATCCTCAACCACAGCCTCAGCCACGTCCCCCTCATCCGGGCCGCGGAGATGGACGCCCGCATGATCACCACGCTGCACTGTCCGGCGCTCGCCCCGATGCAGGACGCCTTCGACCAGTTCGGGGGACTGACCGGGATGGTCCACGCCGTCAGTCGGTCGGTCCTCGGGTCGTGGCGGGTGCCGCAGGGCGCCGAAGTGATCCCCAACGGGGTCGAGACCCGGATCTGGCGGCCCCACCCCCCGTCCGCGACCACGCACACGTCCGGGATCCCGCCGCGGGCGGTGTGGTGCGGGCGCATCGTCCCGGAGAAGGCCCCGCACCTGGCGGTCGACGCCGCTCTGCGCGCGGGCATGGAGCTCGACCTGGCCGGCCGGATCGGCGACGACCGATACATGCGCACAGTCCTGGCCCCGCGTCTTCGCCAGGCCGGGGACTCGGTCCGGTTTCACGGTGCGCTCGGACGCGAGTCACTGGTCCCCCTGGTCGCGAGGGCCTCGGTGGCCCTGGTGACCCCGTGCTGGGAGGAGCCGTTCGGGTTGACCGCCATCGAACCGCTCGCGTGCGGGACCCCCGTGGTCGCGCTCGCCCGCGGCGGCATCCGTGAGATCCTCCGCGGCCAACCCGGCGTCGTCCTGGTCGATCCGGGCCGCGACCCGGCCTCCGCCCTCGCGGCAGCCGTCCCCGTGGCCCTGACCTTCGACCGCGTGGCCACCGCCCGCGCTGCCGCCGCGGCGTTCTCCCACGAGCGGCGGATCGACCGGGTCGAGGCGCGGTTGAGGGCGCTCCCGATCGGGGTGGCCGGATGAGCGGGACGGTCGGATGATCGGTACGGCCGCATGATCGGGATGTACGCCCACCATCACGGCAGTGGGCACCTCCAGCGCGCGTTCGCGGTCGCCGCCCATGTGGACGACGAGGTCACCATCCTGACCTCGGCGAACGTCGAAGCGGCGACCAATCCGGACCCCACTCGCATCCGGGTGCTCCCCCTGCCACTGGATCACGACGGGCCGGGCGCGGTGGCGGAGCCCGACCGGCCGGTCCTCGAGCCGACCGCCGGCGGCCGCTTGCACTGGGCCCCGCTGGGGCAGCCGGGCCTGAGACGACGGACGGCGATGCTGACGGGTTGGATCGACACCCACCGGCCCACCGTGATGTGGACAGACGTCTCCGTCGAGGTCACGCTCGCCACGCGCCTGACGGGCACCCCTGTCGTCTCCACCGTTCTCCCCGGACGGCGTGACGACATCCCGCACACACTCGCGCACGGGGTGTGCTCGGCCCTGGTCGCCGGGTGGCCTCGCTCAGCCGGTGCTCCCGTCCCCGCCGGGGCGACCGAACCGCTGATCCCGGTGGGCGGGGTGTCGCGGTTCGCCGGCCGCCACCCCGACCAGGCCGACAGAGGACACGGCCGCGCTCGGGTGCTGCACCTGCGGGGAAGCGGAGGATCCGGTCGCGACCGGCGGTGGGACGCGGTCCGCGACGAGCTCGATGGTGTGGAGTGGGTGGAGCTCGGGGGCCCCGGTGGTCGCTGGGTGTCTGATCCGTGGAGCGAACTGTGCCGCGCCGACGTGGTGATCAGCGCGGCCGGTCAGAGTTCGGTGGCCGACCTCGCCGCCGCCGACGCCCACGTCGTCGCGGTGCCCGAGGAGCGGCCCTTCGGCGAGCAGGACGACACCGCTGCCAAGCTCGACGGGCTCGGCCACGGCGCCGTGGTCGGTCATGACTCCACCGTCGCGCACCTCGTCCGCGCGGTGCGGCGGACCCTCGAACGCTCCCGGTCGACGCCCGGGGCGGGTTCCGGGCTGCGCGAGGCCTGGGAGATCGACGGCGCGGCGGGGCGGTTGGCCGCGGTGCTGGAGACGGTGGCGGCGGACTCGATGGCCGGTGCCCGATGACACGTCGCGATCCCACCCCGTCATCGGTCGCCGTGGTGACCGTGTGTACCCCCACGCGGGCCGATCACCTGAGGTCGCAGCGGCGCGCGCTCGACGCGCACCTGCCCGGTGCCCGCCACGTGGTGGTTCTTCCGGAACGCCCCGGTAGCGAGGAGCTGGCCGCCGAGCTCCTCGCGGACGGCGCGGACCCACTGGAGCTCCCGGCGGGGCCGGACCTGCCGGTGGCCCGTTGCCGCAACGCGGGCGGGGACCGGGCCGTCGAGACCGGCGCAGAGCTGATCATCTTCCTTGACGTCGACTGCATGCCCGGCCCGGACCTGGGCTCCCGGTACGCGGATCTTCCGCCTGACACGGTGGGGATGGGGCCGGTCACCTATCTGCCAGAGTCGGTGGGTGCTCCGGACCCCGCCGAGCTCGCGGGCCTCACCGACCCGCACCCGGCGCGACCGTTCCCCGAGCACGGCCTGCAGCGACTCGAGGCGGGCGAGTTCGGGATGTTCTGGTCGCTGTCGTTCGCCCTGCACGCAGCTCTCTGGACACGGCTCCGCAGGGAGTTCGGTGGGTTCGACGAGCACTACACGGGCTACGGCGCGGAGGACACCGACTTCGGTCGCCGACTGCTGTACCGGCGGATCCCGGTGGTGCTGGTGGCGGGCGCCCACGCCTACCACCGGTGGCATCCCGTCTCGTCTCCGCCGGTGGAGCACCTGCAGGATCTGCTGCGCAACGGAGCCCACTACGCCGAACGCTGGGGTGAGTGGCCCGCACCGGGGTGGTTCGAGGAGTTCGAGCGGAGGGGACTGGTCCGCCGCGACGGCGACGGGTGGATCGCGGCTCCCGCCCACCGGAACTCTTCAGGCGGGGGCTGAGGCGGGGGGCTGAGGCAGCCGGGCCGCAGCGGGCGGACCTCAGCCCAGGAACGCCTTGTCGGAGAGTGTCGCGCCCTTGATGTTGGCGAACTCCTTGAGGAGATCCTGCACGGTGAGCGACGCCTTCTTCTGGTCGTCGGCCTCGTAGACGATCCGGCCCTCGTGCATCATGATCAGCCGGTTGCCCAGCCGGATGGCCTGCTCCATGTTGTGCGTGACCATGAGCGTGGTGAGACCGCCCTCGCGGACGATCCGCTCGGTGATCGTGGTGACCAGCTCGGCCCGCTGCGGGTCCAGGGCCGCAGTGTGCTCGTCGAGCAGCATGATCCGCGGTTGGGTGAACCCGGCCATGAGGAGCGAGAGCGCCTGTCGCTGGCCTCCCGAGAGCAACCCGACCTTGGCGGTGAGCCGGTCCTCGAGACCCAGCTCGAGCATGGCGAGCTGGTCGGCGAACTGCGCGCGGCGCTTCTTGTTCAGGCTGGGGCCGAGCCCCCGTCGCCTGCCCCGCAGGACCGCGAGCGACAGGTTCTCCTCGATGGTGAGGGTGGGCGCGGTCCCGGCCAGCGGGTCCTGGAAGACGCGGCCCACGTACTTCGCACGCTTGTGGTCGCGAAGTCGGGAGACGTTCCTACCGTCGATGTCGATCCGCCCGGCGTCGGGGATCAACCGCCCGGACACGACGTTGAGCAGGGTCGACTTGCCGGCGCCGTTGGAGCCGATCACGGTGACGAAGTCGCCCTCGGCCATCGTGAGGCTGAGACCGTGGAGTGCGCGGCGCTCGTTGACGGTGCCCGGGAAGAAGGTCTTGGACACATCGGTGACTGTCAGCATCGTCAGGTCTCCTTGGCGCCGGTCGCGGCGGTGTCGGCGGACTCGGGCCCGGCGTCGACGGCGGTCCCGGCGCCCGCCACCGCGCGCTCGTTCGCGGCGACCGCGGTCGTGGGCTTGCGCCCGAACCGACCACCCAAGGATTTCCACCTGGGCACGAGCAGTGCGATCACCACCAGGATCGCCGTGATGGCCTTCATGTCGTTGGGGTTCAGGCCCACCTGCAGGGCCGCGAAGATGATGAGGCGGTAGAGCACCGCACCCACGACCACGGCGAACACGGCGAACACCAGCCTGCGCTGGCCGAGGATCGCCTGGCCGAGGATCACCGAGGCCAGGCCCACCAGGATCAGCCCCACGCCCATCGAGATGTCGGCGAATCCGCTGTACTGCGCGACCAGGGCGCCGCACATGCCCACGAGGCCGTTGGACAGGGCGAGGGTGAGGGTCTTGGTGAAGTCGGTGGAGACACCGAACGAGGAGATCATCGGGCCGTTGTCGCCCGTGGCGCGGATCGACAGTCCCAGGTTCGTGGTGAGGAACCAGACGACGACGAGGCCGAGCAGCACCACGGCCAGCGCGAGGACGGCGACGCCACCCCAGGTGCCGAGGATGCCGGCCTCGCGCAGCGGTGTGAACGCGGTGTCCTGACGCAGCAGCGGGACGTTCGCGCCTCCCATGATCCGCAGGTTGGCCGACCACAGGGCGATCATGGTGAGGATGCCGGCCAGTAGCCCGTCGATCTTGCCCTTGGTGTGCAACAGTCCGGTGACCACGCCGGCGAGGAACCCGGTGACGAAACCCGCGAGGGTCGCGACCACCGGGTTCCAGCCGGCGAGGAGTGCGGTCGCCGCGGTGGCGGCGCCGGTGGTGAAGCTGCCGTCGACGGTGAGGTCGGGGAAGTTGAGCACGCGGAAGGTCAGATAGACCCCCAGCGCCATGACCCCGTAGATGAGGCCTACCTCGACGGCGCCGATCACTTCTTCTCAGCCTCGGCGAGGATGTCCTCCGGGATGGTGACGCCCTGGCGCTCGGCGGCGGCCTCGTTGACCACGTAGGTGAACTCCGTCGCGGTCTCGACCGGCATCGTGGCCGGGTCCTCGCCGTCGCGGAGGATGCGCAGCGCCATCTCGCCGGTCTGGCGGCCGAGCTCGGTGTAGTCGATGCCCAGCGTGGCGACGGCGCCGCCCTCGACGGTGCCCTCCTCCGCGGCGATCACGGGGATCTGCTTGGACTCGGCCACCTGGACCAGCGAGGCGATACCGGAGACGACCATGTTGTCGGTCGGTACGTAGATCGCGTCGACGTCACCGAGCGCCTCGACGGCCTGCTGGATCTCGTTGACCGTGGTGACGGTCTGGGTGACGATCTCCAGGTCGAGCGGGCCGGCGGCCTCCTCGGCCTGGTCCACCTGGACCTGCGAGTTGACCTCGCCCGAGGCGTAGACGATGCCGACGCGCTCTGCGTCGGGGACGATCTCCTTGAGCAGCTCGAGCTGCTCGTCGATCGGCGCGGCGTCCGAGGTGCCGGTGACGTTGGCGCCCGGCTCCTCCATCGAGTCGACGAGCTCGGCCGAGACAGGGTCGGTGACCGCGGTGAACAGCAGCGGGATGTTGATGATGTTCTGGGCCATCGCCTGGGCGGCGGGGGTCGCCACCGCCAGCGCGAGGTCCAGGTCGTCGGCGGCGAACTGCTGCGCGATGGTCAGCGCGGTGGCCTGCTCACCGTTGGCGTTCTGCTCGTTGAACTCCACCTCGACACCGGCGTCGGCGAAGGCCTCCTTGAAGCCCGCGGTGGCCGCGTCGAGAGCGGGGTGCTGGACGAGCTGGTTGATGCCGATCGTGTAGGACTCGCCGCCGCCACCGGCGGCGTCATCGTCGGAGCCGCCGGTGCAGCCTGCGAGGACGAGTGCCGAGGTGGCCACCAGTCCGGTGAAGAGCGTCGCGCGTGAGAATGCCATGTGCCATGCCTTGTCTACGGTCACGGGTGAGCGTGAGGGGCCGGATGCGTTAACAGTGCTGGCACATGAGGGTACCGGGTCACACCGACCGGGTAACCCGGGACTCACCTCACGGGTTGCTGATCCGGCTCCGATTCCGCCAACTCGCGTTTCCAGGTGCGGAAACCCTCCTCCGTGCGGCCCCGGCGCCAGTATCCCGAGATCGAGGCCCGCCGGGCCGGGACGCCGCGTCCGGAGCGCAGCAGGGGGCGCAGGTGCTTCATCACGGTCTCGGCCTCGCCGTGCACGAACACCTGCACGTCGCCGTCCGGCCACGGCATCTCCCGGAGGGCGACGACCAGCGGCGCGTCGCCGTCGATCCGTCCGGGGCCGGCGTGGGTGGAGGGGGTCCCGCGGTGCAGCCAGGTGATCCGCACCCCCTCCGGAGCGGTGAGCGACACCTCGTCGTCGTCGTCTCCCACCTCCAGGAACACCGCTCCCACCGAGTCCTCGGGCAGGGCCTCCAGCGCGGCGGAGATCGCGGGGACCGCGGTCTCGTCCCCGGCGAGGAGGTGGAAGTCCGCCTCGGGGTCGGGACGGTACCCGCCGCCCGGCCCCCGGACGGGGACGTCGGTCCCGGGCGCGACCGTCCGGGCCCACGGCCCCGCCACGCCCGCGTCTCCGTGCACGACGAAGTCGATCCAGATCTCGCGGGCCGGGAGGTCGACGCGTCGCACGGTGTAGGTCCGCACCACGGGGCCGTCCTCGGAGGGCAGTTCGAGTTTGACGTAGCTGTCGGTCTCCGCGCGCGGGGCGAAGGCGTCGAACCCCGCGCCGCCGAGGACGACCCGGACCATGTGGGCGCTCACCGTCTCGGTGCGCAGCACGGTGAGGGTGGTCGGGGTGGGGCTCTTGCGCTCATCTGCCACGGGGGTCTCCTTAAGTTAGGCAACCCTATCTTGCCAGTCGGTGCGTCCCGACCGCGCGGTCGCCCGACGGGTTCCCCCCTTCCGTGTTGCAATGTAAGATATATGTGATCTGAAACAGGGCCGTCGACGCGGGCGGCACGGACAGGCCCGGGGAGTGACGTGATGAACGCAGGGACGCGATCCGCCGACGCAGGCGTCGACCCGACGAGGATCCGGCACCTCCCTGACCTGTCCACGCACCTGTGGTTCTGGCTTCCCGCCGCGAACGTGGTGATGCAGCTCGCCGACCCCGCCGTCGGGTACGGCGTGGTCGAGAGCCGGGTGGACCGGGGCCGCGGTGACCTCCGTCCGATCAAGCGCGGCAGGACCACCGCCCAGTACCTCGCCGTGGCGACGCTGGGGAACCAGGAGGAACGGGAGTTCTTCCACGAGGCGGTGCGGGAGATCCACGCGCAGGTCTACTCCACCGGGTCCAGTCCGGTCCGCTACAACGCCAACTCCGCGGCCTCACAGACGTGGGTGGCACTGTGTCTGGTCCGCTACTACATCGATCAGTGGGAGATGGTGCACGGGCCGCTGTCGGAGGCGGAGCTCGACCGGGTGATCGAGCTCGCGCGGCCGCTCGGCACCACCCTGAACGTGCCCGAGGCCCGGTGGCCGGCGAGTTGGACCGAGTACGAGCGGCGATTCGCCGAGTGCATCGACGGCGTCCGGATCGACGAGACCGTCCGCGAGTACCTCCAGTCGCTCGCCGACTTCACGGTCCTCGAGATCCGGATGAAGCAGCTGGGGACTCTCGCGCACAAGACCCTCGGCCCGTGGAGTCTGTCAATGACCAAGTTCGCGGTCCCCGAGCGGATCCGTGACGAGATGCGCTGGACCATCACCCCTCAGGACCTCCGGCGCCGCCGGATCATCGTGAACCTCGCGGCCGCGCTCGACCTGGTCCTGTCCAGGCCGCTGCGCGTGGTCTACACGCTCAACCTGTGGGACCTCCGGGTGCGCCGACGGCTGGGGATCGCCGTCTTCTGAGCGCGGGTCTCAGGACGCGCGGAGGAACTCCATGGGGGCCGTCGCCTCGAAGTGCGCGCTGACCTCGCCGACCAGTCCCCCCTCGAGCCCGGTGTCGGCGACCAGGTCGAGCTTGCGCACGGGTGCGCCCTCCGACAGGTCGAGGCCGTCCAGCCGTACCCAGACGATGTTGGGCCGACCGGTGTCCTCGAAGACGTACACACCGTCGACGTGGTCGGTGATGGTCCGCCACAGGGTGGTGGAGGCGTTGGGGTGATCCGGATCCGGCACGCGGAACGGTTGGGACGCGTTGCGCATCACACTCAGCAGCTCCGCGACGGCCCCGGTCCGGTCGGCGGGCGCGGGGAGCCGGTCCAGGTAGAAGGCCGCGCGGGCGAACCGCTCGTCGGCGTCCGTGCCGCCGGGGAGGGGGCGGTCGCCGCCGAAGCCCTTGATCTCGTGGAGGCGTTCGAGCTGCTCGGCGAACGGCGGCGAATTGGTCATGACCCTGTAGGACCGGTCATGCCAGATGTGGGGCTCACCGTCGATGTACTCGATGATCGCCGAGTCGCCGCTGCGGTCGTCGAGCGCCAGGTGGACGGTGACGGTGGTGCCGGTGACCGGGTCTCCGGACGTCCGGATCTGGACCCGGGACCGACGCATCCAGTCCACGGCCTCGGCGACGGTCGCGAAATTGTCCAGCATGTACTGCACCCACGCGGAGGCGCTCAACGCCGGACGGTCCGGGTCGCGCTCGCCGTAGTCGGACTCCGCCAGCCACAGCAGGTGTCCGGCCAGGCCCGCCTCGTTGATCCCGTCCGTGCTCGCCAGGTCGTAGGCCGCGGCCACCACGCTGCCGTGGACCGAGGTCCAGCGCAGGCTGTCGTCCACGCCGTTGTCGCGGGAGAGTCCCCGGGGGAACGCCCACAGGTTGGTCCGCAGATCCACCTCGTAGTCCATGGTGCGGCCGGCCAGGACCAGGTCCTCACCCGTTGACCAGAGCGTTCGCGTGCACATGGGTTGCCCTCCCGGAGCATCGACCTCGGAGATGAAGAAAAACTATCACCCGGTGTGCTGCTCGGGACGCGAACGCGCTCGGCGCCGCAGGCGGGGGTGCCGGGCTCAGCGGCCCCTCGCTCAGCGCCCCTCCACTCAGCGCCCCTCCACTCAGAGCCCGCCCACTCAGAGCCCCATCGCGTTCATGCGGGCGGAGATCCTGGCGTCCGTGCTCACGATCGGGGCCTCGGAGTCCACCCAGGAGTCCCCGCCGAAGTACAGCTGGAAGATCTTCTCCGCCGTCCGGGTGGCGAGCGCCTGGGTGGTCAGGGTCGGATTGGGTCCGCCGAGCGCATTGGCGAGCGCCGAGTTGTCGGCGATGAACAGCCGCTTGACCCACCGCGCCTCGGCGTTCGCGTCGAGCACCGAGTTCTGGTCGGACTCGCCCATCCGCATCGACGAGTGCACGTGGAGCAGCAGCGGAGCCCAGTCCAACCGATACACCTTCTTCGCCCCGGCGGCCCGCATGATCTCCGCGGACTTGCGCACCATGAACTCCCGGTTCTCCTGTGTCCGCGGGGAGCGGTTCCGCAGCGTGATGTCCACCTTGGCCGGCGCGCCGTTCTCGTCGGCGGGGAAGAGGGACGGGGTGATCCGGTTGGTCGACTGGACGTGATCGTCGGTGATCACGAGGAAGTTGAGCAGGTTGTCGATCCCGCCCATCATGAGGTCCTTGAGCTCGTTGCCCACCAGGCGGCCCGAGGGGCCGTCCCACGGTCCGTAGAGTCCGCGCCCGTTGTCGTAGACCCCGCGGACCCCGGAGTCGGACAGTGACAGCGTGAACGCCTGGATCGCGGGACCCAGCCCCACGTTCTCCATGCCGCCGCGACCCGGCCAGTCCATCCGTGCGGCCGAGTTGGCTCCCTTGGAATTGCCGGTGTACTCGTCGAAGCTGCCGACCACCCAGTCGAAGTGGTGGTCGGTGTGCCCGCGGCCGACCCAGTCGTTCGGGTTGGGCAGTCCGCTGTTGAACCACAGGCGAGGGCTCTCGGTGACCCCGCCGGCCAGAACCACGACGCGGGCGTCCTCGGAGAAGGTCGCGCCGGTGGTGTTGTTGCGCCAGGTCACCCCCCTGGCCACGGTGTGCGCACCTTCCTGCTCGTGCCGGATGGACTGTACGAAGCTGTCCGCGATCAACTCGAAGGCGCGGCCCCCGGGTCGGACCGCGTCCGCGGTCAGCCCGAGCGGGACGTAGCTGTTGTCCGTGGAGCGTTTGGCGTACTGGTTCCGCGGGGCCTGCCGGGGTACGTAACACCCCTGGAAGCAGTGACCGCAGAACGTGCAGCCGGTGGCCTGCGGGTAGGTGAGCAGGTTGGAGTCGTCCGTCCGGCCCGAGTTCCCCCCGGGCTGGAGGATCGCGTTCTGCTGGGGCCGGAACGCGGGCCTGGTGATGTCGCGGGAGGTCTGGACCGGGAGCCCGATGCCCTCGCATCCCCGGAAGGTGATCTCCTCCTTGGTGCCCATCGCCGCGGTCTCCACCGGGAGCGTCGCCTCCACCCATTCCAGGTACGGGACCAGCTCCTCGTAGCTGAAGGGGAAGAGGTGGGCGGTGTCGTACTCCGCGGCGTCCGCACCGGTGTACCCGCGGAACGCCCCCGGCATGGGGCGGGGACTGTTCCCGTAGTAGTGCTGGGTGGTACCGCCGACACCGGACAACTGCCAGACGAAGAGGTTGTCGGTCCATTCCCGGAACCACGCGGGCTTGTCCCGGTCCTCCGGGCCGAAACGGAGGAAGCCGTCGTTTGGGTTGTTTGCGTCGTTCTCCGCGTGGGACCACTGGTTCTCGGGATCGGCGTGCCGGGGGCCGCCCTCGAGGACGAGGACGTCCAGCCCCCTGCCGGCCAGCTCGGCGGCGACGACGGGGCCGCCCCCTCCTGCTCCGATGACGATGACATCACGCATCCGCGGGCACCTCCGTGCGGTTCTGGTAGTACCCGATGAACTCGGGATGGCCGTCGACCAGGCCGGTGGGCCGGAACCCGGTGAGGTCCCAGGGGACGGGCCGAGGGGTCACCGTCCGGGTCGCGCGGTCGAAGTTGTTCTGCTCGGAGTACACGCCGAAGGCGGTGCCCTGGAGCAGGATCCCGCCGGCGAAGCGGAGGAATCCCGACGCCGAGCCGCGAAGCGGGACCGGCAGGGCGCCGTCGATGATCGAGATGAGTTGCGGGACGGGCCCCTCGATCCCCTCGAGCACCCGGCACTTGTCCCCGAGCGACAGGCGGGAGAACGGCGACCCGAGCGGGCCGACGATCGATCCGGGGTTGACGAGTAGCGCGCCCGTGTTGAGCAGCAGCGCGACGGGGAGCGACAGGGGGAGGACGCGGTCGCTGTAGACGTACCCGAGGACCTGGTCGATGCGGCGGCCGTCGGGTTCGCTCAGGCCGAGGAAGGGCTCTGTGGGGATCCCCATGTCGGAGAGCGCCTCGCCGAGCCCCAGCGCGAGTGGTTGGGACAGCTGATCACCCATCGCGAGGTAGTTGTCGAACAGGTCCTTCATGAACTCGCCGCCGCCGACCTCGATCGGTCCCGGGTCCTCGCGCGGCGTGCCCTGTTGCCTCGACCACTCGTCGGGTCCGGGCATGACCATCACACACAGCGCCCGCATGGTGTCCAGGGAGAACTCCTCGACCGCGTCGAGGACGGCACTCCCCGTCCCCTGGGCGTTCGCTCGTCCCACCGCTCCGAGGGAGCCGTTCAGGGCGCCCGGAAACGCGACGCCCGCGCTGACGAATGCACCGAACAGGGACGCCCGCGCGAGAAAGGCCCTCCGGTTGAATTGATCCATGACCCCGCCTTTCGCTAGCACAGTGGGGCCACCGTAACGATGTGATATTCCTCACGCCACCGGTCGGGGATGATTCCTTTATCCCTCGAGCTATCCCTCGATCAGCCCTCGTTGTCACGGATGTCGTGTCGGCCCGTGAAGGGCAGGAGGCTCGAGGCGTCGCCCAGATCGTCGCGACCGATGACCCCCAGGCTGCCGTCCTGTTGGAGGATCACCGCCGCGACCTGCTCGAGCGAACCCTTCCCGGATTGCCGGGCCGCGGTGTGGACGTCCTCCTCGAGAAGGCGGTGGCTCCGTAGCGCCCTGCCCTGCATCCGCCCCTGGTAGTAGAGGAGGATCGGCGGGCTGTCCAGCAGGGACCGGACGCGCGGAGACCGCGCGCGGACCGCCGCGAACAACCACTGGACGCCCACGAGTAGCGCCAACACCAGGACCGTCTGCGCCAGCGGCACCTCGGTGGCGGTGAGTGTGCGCCCGAACGCCGAACCGATGGTCACCGCCACGATGAAGTCGAGGGGCGTCATCTTGGCCATGGTGCGTGGGCCGGATACCCGGAGGATCACGACCAGGGCGACGAAACCGCACACGACCATGACGACGGAGTGGACGACCGGTTCCCAGCCGTCCCAGAGCAGAGTTGTATCCATGACGCGAATGGTGCGCGCACCGCGGTCGGAGGACAACCGGCGTCGACGGGAACGGCCCCGACCGCACGGGCCGTGGTCCGTGCGGTCGGGGCCGTTCCGGGGCTGTTCCGGGGCCGTTCCGGGGCCGTTCAGCTCCGCGTCACGAGGCCCGCGCGGCGATCGGAGTGGCGGATCTCAGCGGGCAGCGGTCCTTGGCGGCGAGGAGGCAGGTCGCCGCGGCAGTGCCCAGGATGGCGACGGTGCCCAGGATGATCGGTGCGGCGGGGAAGGGCAGTTCCTGGGACAGGACGAAGGCTCCCATGAGCAGGACGAAGTAGCCGAACCCCTTGCGCAGCGCCTTCTCCGGGACGACCGAGGTGAGCCGGATGCCGACGAAGGAACCGGCGATGGCGGCGGCGGTGACGGCGGCGACGAGCGGCCAGTCCAGGCTGACCGAGGTGAGGTAGCCGCCGAGTCCGGCGAAGGATTTCATGGCGATGACCAGCAGGGACGTGCCCACCGCGACGGTCATCGGTAGACCCGCCAGGAGCACCAGGGCCGGGACGACGAGGAATCCGCCGCCCGCACCGACCAGTCCGGTGGCGGCGCCCACGACGAGACCGTCCAGCAGGATCCGCCACAGCGGGTGGTGATGGGTGGTGCTCTGGCCGTCGCGGTCCTTGCGGCCCTTGATCATGGCGCCCGCGGTGGCGATCATCATGATCGCGAAGGCGACCATCAGGACGGTACCGGGGATGTAGCCGCCGGCCAGCCCGCCGCCGAACGCGCCGACCATGCCGGCGGCGCCGAAGATCAGGCCGGTGCGCCACCGGACGTTGCCCTTGCGGGCGTGGCCGAACAGGCTGACCAGCGAGGTCGCGCCGACGACGAACAGCGAGGTGGCGATGGCCTCCTTGGGATCGAGTCCGCCGATGTAGGTGAGCAGCGGGACGACGAGGATGGAACCGCCCCCGCCGAGCAGGCCCAGGGACAGTCCGACCAGGACGGCCAGGGCCACGACGATGATCGTGGTGATCTCCATGTCAGGTGCCTTTCTCCGGCGGGGCGCCGGTTCCGGTGTCGGGGGTCGGGTGGGTCAGGAGCGGGCGGGCAGCGAGTCGAGCACGGAGCCGAGTCCGGGCTCGTCGGCCGAGCGGTTCCACGGCATCTTCGACAGGGCGGCGGCCATGGCGCAGGAGTTGCTCGCGGCGGAGTAGGTCAGCCCGGCCCCGATGGCGCCGGCGAGGTAGGCGAACTTCGGGGAGAGCACCTTCGAGGCCGTCACGCCCACCAGCACGAGGGAGCCGGCGGCCATGCGGACCTGCCGGTCCATCGCCCACGGGCCCGCGCCGCGGACGACCTCGCCGCCGGCGGACTCGAACGCGGCGATCCCGCCGTCGAGGACGGTCACCGAGTCAGGGTCCACGCCCACGGACTCGAGGCGCTGGCCCGCCTGGCGGGCGCGGTTGCCGGACTGGCAGATCAACACGACCTGTCCCGGCAGGCGGGAGGCGAACTCCTCCCCGTGCTCGGCGAGCAGGGGCAGCGGCACGTTGTAGGAGCCGCGGATGTGGACGGAGGAGTACTCGGCGCCGGACCGCACGTCGATGACGGTGGGCGGGGTGTCCGAGTCCATCGCATCGCGCAGGTCGGCCGGGGCGATGGTCGGGGCGTGGGTGAGGCTGGAGAGCATGGGTGGTGTCGGCCCTTTCGTGTGGGGAGTCGGAGTGGCGGCGGGTCGCCGCGGGGCCGGGGGCCGGACGGGTGGTCCGGCCCCCGGGGTGTGCGGTGGGTCCGCTCAGGCGGAGACGAGGGTGCGCTCGGACCAGGCGGCGTAGCTGCCCTCGAGCTCGACCACGTGGTAGCCGGCGCGACGCAGTGCACTGGCCGCGACCGAGTTGCGGACGCCGCTCTGGCAGTACGTCACGATCGGCCCGTCGGTCGGGAGCCGGTCGAGGTTCCACAGGAGTCGGCCGCCGCTGAGCTGCTCGGAGCCCGGGATGTGCCCCTCGGAGTGCTCGGTCTTGTTCCGCACGTCCAGGACCATGGCGGCGTCGAACGCGTCCAGCTCGTCGGGCCCGATCATCTCGGGGGTCGTCATGGGCAGACACTCGAGGCCGGTGGTGTAGCCGGTGACGGTGTCGATGCCGACCCGTAGCAGGTGATCCCGGAACGCCTCGGCCATCTCGACGTCCTCGGCCAGGACCACCAGGGGCGTGTCCTCCTTCTCGGGGTCGTAGACCCAGGCGCCGAAGGAGGCGGCCTTGTCGACGCCGGGGATGTTGAGCGAGCCGGGGACGGTGCCCGCGTGGACCTCGTCCTGGCCGCGGGTGTCGACGACGACGACCTCGTTCGTCTCGAGGGCGTCGGCCACCTCCGCGGACTCGTAACGGCGCAGCGGGGCCAGCGGTCCGAGGACGTCCGGACCCTGCCGGTTCTGCCGCTTCATCCGCCCGAAATACGCGTGCGCGTCCGGCTGGCCGTCGAGGAGTTCGGAGATGAAGCCCTCTTCGTCGTCGTCGTTGACGTACCCCGCCCACCACGCGTATCGACGCTCGTACCCGACGCTGGTCGACGGAAGCGCGCCGAGCGCCTTGCCGCAGGCGCTGCCCGAGCCGTGGCCCGGGAAGACCTGGACGTGGTCCGGCAGCGTGACGAACGAGTCCTTCAGGCTCCGGAAGATCTGCTTGGCGCCGGCGAAACGGGTGTCGACCCCGCCCGCGGCCTCGTCGAGCAGGTCGGGCCGGCCGAGGTCGCCGGAGAAGACGAAGTCGCCGGTCAGCATGTACCCGGGGGTATCGGCGAACGCGCCGTCAGTGATGAGGAACGACAGGTGCTCCGGCGTGTGGCCCGGTGTGTGCACGGCCTCGACGGTGATGTTGCCGAGTGTCAGCCGGTCGCCGTGGTACAGGCGCTCCGCGGCGAAGCGGTACTGCCAGTCGTCACCGCCCTCGCCGGAGACGTAGACGGTCGCCCCGGTGGCGGCCGCGAGTTCGCGGGTGCCGGACAGGTAGTCGGCGTGGATGTGGGTCTCGGTGACCGCGGTGATGGTCATGCCGTGACGGGCGGCCAGGTCCAGGTACTCGCGGATGTCGCGGCGGGCGTCGACCACCACGGCCTCCCCCTTGGCCTGGCAGCCGATGAAGTAGCCGGCCTGGGCGAGGTCCTCGTCGTAGATGCGTTCGAGAAGCATGGTGCTCTCCTTGTCGGTCGGTGTTCCCTGCGAGGGGTGTGCCACGACTGTACATACCCCGGGGGTATCGACAAGGCGGGCGGCGCATCAGGACAGGGTGGCGTTCGCCACAAGTGGTTGCACAGGCTGTGCAATGGTGCAGTGCCCGTGCAAAACTGCGAGGGTTCCGCTTCCCGCACCTACGCACCAGGAGCCAGCGCATGGCGTCATTCCTCTACCGCATCGGGCGGTCCGCCTATCTGTTCAGGTGGCGGTTCATCGCGGCCTGGATGCTGTTGATCGTCGGCGTGGGCACCGCCGCGGCCACGATGTCGCAGCAGACCAGCACCACCTTCTCGATCCCGGGCCTGGAGTCGATCGAGACCCAGGAGGAGATGCAGGAGCGGTTCGCCGGGGCGGGGGACCAACTCGACGCCCCCACGGGGACAGTGGTCATCCGCGCCCCGGAGGGCAGCACCCTCACCGATCCGGCTGTGACGGAGGACGTCGACGCATTCCTCGCACAGGTGCGGGAGCTGGACTTCCTCGCCGACACCGACGCGATCGTCAACCCGGTGATCGCCGCCGAGGGGCTGTCCCAGCAGCTGACCGAGGCCAAGGCCGCCCAGGAGATCCCGCAGGAGCAGATCGAGGCCGACATCGCGGCCCTGAGCCCGCTCAGCGCGGACGAGACGACCGGCACCGTCCAGGTCCTGTTCGCGGCCGAGACGACCATGGACATCGACGCCGAGGACCGCGACGCCTTCGCGGACGTCGTGGCCGGGCACGAGGGCGACCTGACCATCGCGTACTCCGGGAACGCCTTCCAGATGTCCGAGATCAGCGCCATCGGCGAGCTCATCGGCATCGCGGTGGCGGCGGTGATCCTCTTGGTCACCTTCGGTTCGCTGATCGCCGCGGGGATGCCGCTGCTCACCGGGATCATCGGCGTCGGGATCGGCATCGCGGGCATCTTCGCGGCCACCGCCTTCACCGACACGATCAACACCATGACGCCGACCCTGGCGTCCATGATCGGTCTGGCCGTGGGGATCGACTACGCGTTGTTCATCGTCTCCCGTTTCCGTACGGAGCTGGTCAAACACATCGGCGGAAACGATCTCGAGCCCGCGGAGCTCGCGGAGAAGCTCAAGACCATAGACGCCAAGCAGCGCGCACACCTCGCCGGGCTGGCGGTCGGCAAGGCCGGCTCTGCGGTCGTCTTCGCCGGTCTCACCGTGCTCGTCGCCCTCGCGGCCCTGTCGATCATCAACATCCCGTTCCTCACCGCGATGGCACTGTCCGCCGCGGCGACCGTCGCGATCGCCGTTCTGGTCGCCATCACGCTGCTGCCCGCCATCCTCGGTGCTGTCGGGACCAGGCTCTTCGCGGCCCGCGTCAAGGGCGTCAAGGCGCCCGACCCGGAGGACGAGAAGCCGACGATGGGCCTGACCTGGGTGCGCCGCATCCGCGCCCGTCCCGTGTTCTTCGCGACCGCCGGTGTCCTGCTGCTCGTCCTGCTGGCCCTGCCGGCCGTGCAGCTGCGACTGGCCATGCCGTCCGACGGCACGATGGCCCCGGACACCCCGAACCGCGTGGCCTACGACATGACCGACCAGGCGTTCGGCCCCGGTCGCAACGCCCCCATGATCGCCTTCGTGGACACGCTCGATGTCGCGGAGGAGGAGCGTCCGGCCGCGTGGGCCACCGCTGCGGCGGACATCCAGGCGCTCGACGGTGTGCAGAACGCGCAGATCATCGAGACCAACGAGGCGGGCGACGCCGCCCAACTCCTCGTCACGCCCTAGTACGGTACGAACGACGAGCGGGCCGCGGAGGTTCTCGCTGAAATCAGGTCCGGGGTCGCGGCCTTCGAACAGGAGACCGGGGGCACCTACTCCGTCACCGGCGTCACCCCGATCTACGAGGACATCTCCGAACGCCTGACCGAGGTGCTGCTGCCGTACATCGCCATCGTGCTGGCGCTCGCGTTCATCCTGCTCATGCTGGTGTTCCGGTCGATCTGGGTGCCGCTGATCGCGGCGCTGGGCTTCGGCCTCTCGGTCGCGGCGACCTTCGGCGTCACCGTGGCGATCTGGCAGGAGGGCTGGGGCGGGATCATCTCCGATCCGCAACCCGTCATCAGCTTCCTGCCGATCATGCTCATCGGCATCGTGTTCGGTCTGGCGATGGACTACCAGGTGTTCCTGGTCACGAGGATGCGGGAGGGGTGGGTGCACGGCAAGACCGCCCACAACGCGGTCGCCAACGGCTTCAAACACGGGGCCCGCGTCGTCACCGCCGCCGCGTTGATCATGATCAGCGTCTTCGCCGCCTTCATGACGATCGACGAGCAGTTCATCAAGGTGATGGGCTTCGCGCTCGCGATCGCGGTGCTGTTCGACGCGTTCGTGGTGCGCATGACGATCATCCCGGCGGTGATGTTCCTCCTCGGCGAGCGGGCCTGGGGCCTGCCGCGCTGGTTGGACAGGATCCTGCCCACCGTCGACGTCGAGGGGTCGGCTCTGGAGACCGCCGAGGGGTCGGCGCAGCGGGGGACCGACCCCGGCACGGGCGGTGACGCCGACGGCGGCGCCGACCGCGAAGCGGCACTCGTCGGTGGCCGGCACTCGTCCGACACCGTCGCCGACCAGTCCCCGGGGGCCGGCAGGCACGAGTCGCGCGGTGAGTCGGACGGCGGTGGTGGTCCCGGGACGCGGACAGATGGCTAACCTCCGGGAGCGGAAGAAGGCCGACACCCGCACGCGACTCTCGGTGGCCGCGGTCGAACTCCTGGTCGCCGAGGGCGCGGAGGGGGCGACGGTCTCGGCGATCGCCGACCGGGCCGGCGTCTCCACCCGCACGTTCCACAACTATTTCGCCCACCGCGAGGGCGCGTTCGTCCACTTCCTCCGCGAGCAGGTCGCGGAATGGGTCCGTCGGGTCGACCGGGCGCCGGCGGGGATGTCGCCGCTCGACGTCCTGCGCTCGATCTTCCGGGAGTCCTACGGTCGCTCGCAGGACGACATCGTCGCGGCAGAGAACCTCCTCGTGCTCGGTGAACAGGTCATGCTGCTGATGGGCGACGAGGAGCACCCCTGTGCCGAGAGCATCCTCGATCCGCTGTACGAGGCGGTCTGTCGTCGGGCGCCCCACCTGAGCGCGTTCCGGGTCCGCGTGCTCCTGGACCTCGGCCTGGCCGCCGGAGCATCGGTGCTCAGGCACCAGCCACCCGCGGGAGAGCCGGGCCGCGACGACGCGGTGCACGACCCGGCGCACTATCTCGACGAGGCCTTCGACCTGCTCGCACGCGGGACCGGGCAGGAGTTCCGGGACGACTCGGACCAGCGGGGGACCGACTAGGACGTCTCCCGCACTAGGAGACTGCTGAACAAAGGGCGTGGCTCGCCTGCGGCGTTGGTGCCGGCTTGAAATGATGTGGGGCATGCAGGGTGAGTCGGATCGGCAGCGCGAGTTGCTGGATGTGGAGTCGGTGGCGGGGCATCTACTCGAGCCCGGCAGCGTGTTCGCGTTGCTGGCCGAGCATCGAGATCGCCTGTTTCCGGCGGAGTTGTTCGCAGATCTGTTTCCCTCGGGCCGGGGCCGGCCGTCGATCCCGGGTGAGGTGATTGCCTCGGTCATAGTGCTGCAAGCGCTGTTCGGCCACTCGGACCGTGAGGCGGTCGATGCGTTGACGTTTGATCTGCGGTGGAAGGCCGCATGCGGGTATGCGGTCGATGCGAAGGGATTCGATTCGTCGACGTTGACCTACTGGCGGCGCCGGTTGGCGGCCAGTGACCGACCGCAGCGGATCTTCGAGGTGGTGCGCCAGGTCATCGCCGAGACCGGGGCGGTCAAGACCAAGACCCGCCGCGCCCTGGATTCGACGGTCCTGGATGACGCGGTGGCCCGTCAGGACACGATCACCCAACTCATCGCCCAGATCCGTCGGGTCGGCCGCGAGGTGCCGGGTGCGAAGGAACTGATCGCCTGCGAGTGCACCAGGCTGGCGGCAGTGTGCGGGCAGGACTACACCGCGCCCGGTAAGCCCCGCATCGCCTGGGATGACCAGGCTGCCCGCGACGAGCTGGTCTCTGCCCTGGTCGCGGACGCTCTGGCACTGCTTGAGGCTCTGGATGTTGAGGCGATCACCGCCGCCGGCGGCAGACCGGCCGAGGCGGTGGCGCTGTTGGCGCTGGTGGCCGGTCAGGACGTCGAGCCCGCCGACGACTCTGATGGCACGGACGGGCGCTGGCGTATCGCCCGCCGCACGGCACCGGATCGGGTGATCTCCACCGTGGACCCTGATTCCCGGCACGCGCACAAGACCCGGCAACGGCGCCAGGACGGGTTCAAGGCCCATATCGTGGTCGAGCCCGACACCGGCCTGACCACCATGTGCGCGCTGACCAAAACAAACGGGCCGACCAACTCCGATGCCGCGATCGGTGCGGAGCTGGTCACCGCCGATCCCACTATCGGCGCCGACGAGAAGGTCGAGGTGCTCGGCGACTCGGCGTATGCCAGCGGCGACATGCTCCACGCCCTGGCGGGAAAGCAGTGGCTGCCCCTGGTCAAACCGTGGCCGCTACGGCCTACGGTCGAGGGCGGGTTCACCCTCGACGACTTCACCTTCGACGCCGCGGCGGGCACGCTGACCTGCCCCGGCAACATCACGCGGACGGTGACAGTGCACGGCCGCGCCACATTCAAAGCAGCCTGCCGCGGCTGCCCGCTGCGCCAGCGGTGCACCACCTCGGCCACGGGACGCACCGTGCTGCTCGGCGAGCATCACCTTCTCCAGCGCCAGCACCGCCAGCGGGCTGGTGACGAGAACTTCAAGACCGTCTACCGACAGCACCGCCCCATGGTGGAGCGCTCGATCGCCTGGCTCACCCGAGGCGCTCGCCGCGTGCCGTACCGCGGGGTCGACAAGAACAACAACTGGCTCCACCACCGCGTCGCCGCCCTCAACCTGCGGCGACTGCTCGCCATGGGCCTGACCCACCAGAACGGAACCTGGGCCCTGGCCTGACCAGCACGTCAGGGCCGCCCCCGGGAAGAGGCTCGAACGACCCGCCACGAGCGCCACCACCGGTCGCCGACCCCAGATATCTCAAGCCCCGCACTCCGCGCGACGGCCAACCGGCCCCTCACCCACAACCGGCCACACCCCTCGCCGCTAGGAACACAGCTTGTTCAGCAGTCTCCTAGCTGTCCTGCTCTCGGGTCTGCCCCCGGCCCGCTCCACCCCGTACGGGAGCGGGGTACGGCGGGCCGGCGGGGCCACACCAGACCACCTTGCCGTCCTTTCCCGGCCTGGCCCCGTGCTCGCGCAGCCGCGGGACCAGTTGATCGAGCGGCGGGTTGTGGTGGCCGAGGTGCACGGCCACGACGTCGGTGCGGTCGTCGACGGCCCCGACGGACCGCAGCGACCGCACCATCGCGCCGAACCGCTCCAGCCCGAGATGGGCGTCCGAGATCTCCTCGCGGTCGCCCAGGGTCTCCTCGAGGAACACCGCGTCGTATCCCGCCCCCCGGACGGCCGCGAACCACCCGGTGGGCCACGGGCCGGTGTCGGTGGCCCACAGGACACGTGCGCCGTCGGGGCCGGTCACGTCGTAGAGCACCGCGTCGCCGTCTTCGAACACGCGGTGTCGGGCGGGCAGGACCCGCACGTCGTACCCGCCGACGCGGATCCGGTCCCCGGCCACGACCGGAACGAACCGCACGGGGTCGCCGGGGCCGACCCACGGCCGGCACACCTCGAGCGCGGCGGAGGGGCCGATCACCTCGAGCTCGCCGGTCCCGGCGACCCAGGAGCGGGAGAGCAGTGCCTGGGGGCCGAGGTGGTCGGAATGGGCGTGGGTGAGAAGCAGATGCCCGACCCCCGCGAGCGTCCGGCCGAGACGCGACGCGGCACCCGGCACCTCGGGCCCGCAGTCGATCAGCAGCTCGTCGTCGACCAGCGCGGCGGTCTGGCCGCGCACCTCCCCGCGCCGCAGGGCGTCGAGGCAGGTGCCGCAGCGGCAGAACGGATTGGGCCACCCGTCGGCGGCACCCGTGCCCAGCAGCACGATCTCCATCAGGTCCCCGCCCCCGGCATCACGCCCGAGCTCCCGGCTCGCGGAGCGGCAGGACGGCGCGACCGTCGGGGCGGTCGAGGACCTCGACGCGGGCGTCGTACACCTCGGCCACCCGTTCCACCGTCAGCACGTCCTCTCCGGTGCCGTCGGCGACGATGCGGCCCTCGTCCAGCAGGACCACGCGTTCGCCGTAGTGCGCAGCGGAGGTGAGGTCGTGCATGGCGGCCACCACGGTGAGGCCGCTCTCCCGCCGCATCGAGTCGACCAGGTCGAGGACCTGCTGCTGGTGCCCGATGTCGAGGGCGCTCGTGGGCTCGTCCAACAACAACACGCGGGGCTCCTGGGCCAGGGCCCGTCCCAGGACCACCCGCTGGAGCTCGCCCCCGGACAGCGTGGTGGCGATGCGCGGGGCCAGGTCGTGCAGCGCGAGTCGGTCGATCACGCTCTCGACGACTTCGTGGTCGTGGGGCGACTCGGTGCCGAACCGGGGGATGTGGGGTGTGCGGCCCAGCCGGATCAGCTCTCGCGCGCTCACGCCCTCGGGCACGACCGGGCGCTGCGGCATCAGCGCCACCATCCGGGCCACCCGCCGGCGTCCGGCCCGTCGCGGCGCCAGGCCCATGACCTCCACCTCCCCGCGGGACGGGATGAGCCCGGCCAGGGCGTAGAGCAGCGTGGTCTTGCCCGAGCCGTTCGGCCCGACCAGAGAGATCCAGGACCCGGTCGGCACGGCCAGGTCGATCCCGTGCAGGACGGGCACGGCGTCACGGGCCACGTGGAGACCACGGCAGGACAGGGCCGCGCGAGCATCCGGGGTGGAGGTCATATGAGTCCCCGGCTCCGGCTCAGGACGAACAGGAAGAACGGGGCACCGATCGCGGCGGTCACGACCCCGATCGGCAGCTCGGCCGGGCTCATCGCGGTGCGGGCCACGATGTCGGCCAGGACGAGGAAACTCGCCCCCACCAGCAGGGACAGCGGTAGGAGTAACCGGTGGCCCGGGCCGATCACCATCCGGACGGCGTGCGGGATCACGATGCCGACGAACCCGATCAGGCCGCTCACGGACACGACCGCGGCGGTCCCCAGCGTGGCTACGCTGATCAGCACCAACCGCACCCGGGCCGGGGCGATGCCGAGGGTGGAGGCTTCGACGTCACCCACCGCCATCACGTCGAGGGTGCGCCGGAACAGGGCGATCACCGCGACCGAGACCAGGACGTACGGCAGCACGGTCCGCACCTCGGACCAGCCGCTGGTCGTGAGCCGGCCGAGCATCCACGAGTACACCTGCCTCAGGGTCTCGTCGTTGCGCTGCATGAAGAAGGTCTGGATGGCGCTCGCGAACGCGGCGACGGCGACTCCGGCGAGGATGATCACGACCTCTGTCCGCCCGCCACCGATACTGCGGCCGAGGGTGTAGGTGGCCATCACCGCGATCATGCCGCCGACGAACGCCGCGGGGGGCACCACCGCCGAACCCATGGCCCCGCCCACGACTATCGCCAGTGTCGCGCCCAGCCCGGCGCCGCTGGACACACCGAGGAGATAGGGGTCGGCGAGCGGGTTTCGGAACACGCCCTGGTAGGTGGCACCGGCGAGCGCCAGCATCGCGCCGACGATCCCGCCGAGCACGACCCGCGGGATCCGGATCTCCCACAGGATCACCTGCTGGCGTGGCGAGAACCCCGAGTCGACGTGCACGAACGGCAGCTGCCCGACCAACTCGAGCAGGACCCCCCGCGGTGTGAGCCCGGCGGGACCGACGAGCGTGCCCGCCAACAGTGCCAGGAGGAAGAGCAGTGTCGCTCCACCCAACACCAGGGCGTGGCGGGGCGACGCTCGGGTCACGAGGCAGGTTCACTCTCGGGCTGTGGTTCGTTCACAGGGAGTGTGGAGATGATCCCGGCCACCCCGCGCATGAAGTCCACCACGCGCGGGCCCCACCGGCTGGCCAGGTCCTCGTCGACCACGAAGACGCGGTCCTGCCTCACCGCGCCGAGCTCGCCCCACCCGGGGCGCTCGGCCACGACCTCCGGCGTGATCCCGCAGCACTGCCCGTCGGCGAGCATCACCAGGTCCGGGTCGGCCTCGAGGATCAGCTCCTCGGACAGCTGCGGGTAGGCGTCGTCCCCGGTCGCGATCGAGGTCAGCCCCAGTAGGGAGTACACCTCTCCGATGTACGAGTCGTCGGTGACGGTGTAGTAGGTGTCGTCGAGTTCGTGGAAGTAGGTCAGCGGGGTCTCGCGCTCCGGGACCGAGGCCACGATCTCGTCGATCTCGCCCTGCATCCTCGAGACCAGCTCGGCGGCCTCGCCGACCGTCCCGGTGGCCGCGCCGACCTGTTCGATCTGGGTGTACGTGTCGTCCAGGGTCCGGGCGGCGGGGAGCAGCAGGACCTCGACCCCGGACCGCTCGAGGCCGGACACGATGTCGCCGGTGTCGTCCGTGGCCACGACCAGGTCCGGCTGGTACCCGAGGATCGCCTCGAGGTTCGGGGTGTAGCCCGACAGGTCGGTGACCGGGGCGTCGGCGGGGAAGTCGGAGCGCTCGTCCACCGCGACCACCCTGTCGCCGGCACCCACGGCGTACAGCATCTCGGTGGTGGTGGGGCTGAGCGAGATGATCGCCTGCGGCTCACCGGCGGCGGCGCCGGTGCCGTCGGTCTGGTCGGCCCCCTGCTCGTCGGCGCCGGAGCAGGCCGAGGCGACCAGGGCGACGGAGGTGAGGACGGCGGCGAACAGGGAGCGGGATCGGGGCGTGGTCCGGGCTCGAGACTGGTGCATGACATCCTCCGGGGATCGCCAGGACGAAAGCAGCTCGGCAGCGACGCGGACGCCGCGGCACGCAACCGTCCTTCGTGCGAGGTCAGTTCGTACGGCGCCGCGGTACCGGCCGACCTGGCTCGCCCGCTCGGGGCGGGATCACAGTTGCGCGACAGCGTCGGATTCACACCGACTTCCGCCGGGTACCACGGGTGTCCGGCGGGGGAGCCGGACCCTCCGAGAGTAGCCGACCCCGGGGTCGAGGGCAGGATGGGCCGTGACCGCGCCCGGACACACCGACGGGCCCGCACGCACTGACAGGAGGGACCACGAGATGACGACGACGAACGGTTCAGGCGAGGGGCCTTCGGCCGCGGATCTTCGGTCGCGGGGTTTCGCGACCCGGCGCGGGGTGATGGGCGACGCCTTCGTGGACCGCGCGATGGGCCGGGCCGAGGGGACCGCCTCCGAGGCCCTCCAGTACGTGGTCACCGAGAACGTGTGGGGAAATATCTGGGACCGCCCGGGGCTCGGGCGCCGCGACCGCAGCCTGTTGAACATCGGCATGCTCGTGGCGTTGCGGGCGAACCCCGAGTTGGCCGGTCACGTGCGCGGCGGCCTGACCAACGGCCTCACCCGCGAGGAGATCACCGAAGCCGTGATCCACGCCTCGGGTACTGCGGGGCGCCAGCGGCCCTCAAGGCCATGAAGACGGTCCAGGAGGTCTTCGACGCCCTGGACAGGTAGGCTGGTGTCCAGAAGTGACCCCCGACACCCCCCTGAGTGAGGAGCCCCTCGCATGCGCAGCACCATGCAGCCGGAACAGCTGAACATCAGTACCATCCTGACGTTCGGCGCGACCGTCCACTCGGACGCGGTCGTCACCACCTGGACCGATCAGGGCCCGCGGAAAGTCACGTTCGGCGAACTCGGGAAGCGGGCGGCCCAGCTCGCCCACGGGTTGCGTTCGCTCGGGATCGACGCAGACCAGCGCGTCGCGACGTTTCAGTGGAACAACTCGGAGCACATGGAGGCCTACCTGGCCATCCCGTCGATGGGCGCGGTGCTCCACCCCCTGAACATCCGGCTGTTCCCGGACCAGCTCGAGTTCGTGGCCAACCACGCCGAGGACAAGGTCGTGATCGTCGACCCGAGCCTGATCCCGCTCCTGCAGCCCCTGCTGCCGCGGTTCTCGACCGTCGAGCACGTGATCGTCACCGGCGGCGGTGCGGCGAACCTCGAGGCCCCGGAGGGCGTGCAGGTTCACGACTACGAGGCGCTTCTGGCGGCCCAGCCCACCGAGTTCGAGTGGCCCGAGATCGACGAGAACTCCGGCGCGGCGATGTGTTACACCTCGGGCACGACGGGAGACCCCAAGGGCGTCGTCTACTCGCACCGGTCGATCTACCTGCACTCGATGCAGGTGTGCATGTCCGACGGCATGGACATCTCGCTCGACGACAACGTGCTGGCGATCGTCCCCATGTTCCACGCGATGTCCTGGGGCCTGCCGTACGCGGCGTTCCTGGTGGGGGCGTCGCTGCTCATGCCCGAGCGCTTCCTGCAGCCCGAGCCGCTGGCCGCGATGATCGCCTCCGAGCGGCCGACCCTGGCCGCCGCCGTCCCCACGATCTGGCAGGCTGTGGACGCGTACAGCGTCGACCACCCCATCGACATGTCGAGCTTCCGTGCCGTGGTCGTGGGCGGCAGCTCCTGCCCGCCCGCGCTGATCCGCAAGTTCAAGGAGAACTACGGGATCGACATCGTCCACGCGTGGGGTATGACGGAGACCTCGCCCATCGGCACGCTGTCGCGGCCGAAGGCGGACCTGCCGGAGGACAAGCAGTTCGACCTGCGCACTACGCAGGGTCGGTTCATCGCGGGGGTCAAGGCCCGGATCGTCGACGACGCCGGACAGGAACTGCCCTGGGACGGCGAGTCCGTCGGTGAGCTCCAGGTGCGTGGCCCCTGGATCACGGGCAGCTACTACAAGGTGGAGGAGTCGGACCAGTTCGACGACGGCTGGCTGCGCACCGGCGACGTCGGCTATGTCCGCCCCGAGGCGTTCCTGCAGCTCACCGACCGCGCCAAGGACATCATCAAGTCCGGTGGTGAGTGGATCTCCTCCGTGGAGGTCGAGAACTACCTCCTCGAGCACCCGGATGTGGCCGAGGCGGCCGTGATCGGCATCCCCGACCCCAAGTGGGACGAGCGTCCGCTGGCCACGATCGTGGTCAAGGAGGGCGTGGCCGATCCCGCCGTCGAGGACCTGCGCGCGCACCTCGAGAGCAGGATGGCCAAGTGGCAGGTGCCCGAGAAGTTCGCCTTCGTCGACGAGATCCCCAAGACCTCCGTCGGCAAGCTCGACAAGAAGCGCATCCGCGTCTCGCACTCCGAGGGTGAGCTCACGGTGGTCAACGCCCTGGAGAAGTAGCCTCTGCCCGGCGGATCGTCACCCGGTCCCCGCACGTCCAACGAGAAGAGCGTTCCGCGCACATCGCCCGAGGCAGGTGCGCGGAACGCTCTTCTCGTTGGATCAGGGGGGTCGCGTGCGGGAGCGGCGCCGGCGTCCGGGGCGAGTCGGCCGGGTCAGCTCAGCCGGTGCGGGCCGGCGTGAGCGGTCGCAGGGACACCGGGAGCCCGTCCCCGGGGAACGGCAGTGAGTCGTTCTTCATGGGTGGGACGTAGTCCAGCGGAACGGACCACTCGAAGTGCCGGAGCAGCGCGCTGAGTACGAGCTTGGACTCCAGGTTGGCGAAGATCATGCCGAGGCACTTGTGCACCCCGCCGCCGAAGGGCTCCCAGGCGTAGCGGTGGGACTTGTCCTCGCGCCTGCCCTCGGTGAAACGCTCGGGGTCGAAGAGTTCCGGGTCGGTCCAGTACTCGGGCATGTGATGCGACAGCAGCGGCATCACGGAGACGAGCCGACCCTTGGGGATCATCACGCCCAGCACCTCGGTGTCCTTGACCGCCCTGCGGGCCAGCACCGGTACCGGCGGGTGCAGCCGCAGCGTCTCCTTCATCACCAGGTCCAGGTCGGTGAGGCCTTCCAACTCGGCGAGGGTCGGCGAGGGGCCCAGTTCCAGACACTGCCGTCGGCAGCGCTCCTGCCATTCACGGTCACGGCCGAGTTCGTAGACCATCGAGGTGACGGTGCTGGTGGTGGTGTCGTGCGCGGCCATCAGCAGGAATCATCTGGTTGATGATGTCGTCGTCGTTGATCCCGCCGGAGGCGTCGGCCACCTGACACAGGGCCGAGAACAGGTCCTCGCCGGGGTTCGCGCGGCGGGCGGGCAGGTGGCGCCGGAGGAACTCCTCCAACAGGCGTCGGCCGCGGGTGGCGCTACCCCACTTGGTGAACGGCAGTGGCGCGGTCGAGCGGATGTACCCGTTGGCGGCCTGCACACAGTCCACGAACGCGGTGTTGACCCGCTCGATCTCCCCGGGTTCGGCGTACTCGGCGCCGCCCATGAACACCTCGGTGGCCAGATCGAGGGTGTGTGACTTGAGCGCGGGATAGATCTCGAACGCGCCATCGGGGGTCCAATCCGAGATGCCACGCTCGACCAGCGGGGCCAGCCTGCGGGCATAACCCTCCAACCGCGGGCGGGTGAACGCCTCCTGCATGATGTGCCGGAAGTGGTGGTGCTCGGCGAAGTCGAGCAGCATGAGTCTGCGGTCGAAGAACGGGCCCACCAGGTAACCCCAGCCGGGGCCGTTGGCAAAAGCCTTGTCTGTCAAGCCCCGGGTTTTGTAGAGGGTGGTTATCTGGCGTCGATGAGGTCTTCGATGGTCTGTGGTTGAGGTTCGGCCGCGGTGAGTCGGGCCTCGTATTCGGCGGGTGGGACGTAGCCGATCTCGCCATGGATCCGGCGGTGGTTGAACCAGTCGATGTACTCGGCGACGGCGATCTCGAGGTCGTCGATGTCTCGCCATGGCCCCTTGTGGCGGTTGCGGACGAGCTCGGCTTTGAACAGCGAGTTGAACGCCTCGGCCATCGCGTTGTCG
>NZ_NTGA01000018.1 GCF_002289575.1 Dietzia natronolimnaea | reverse complement strand
GGTGACACAACCTGCGTGGTCAATACACCTAGCCGCCGGGCCCAAGCCGCCGGGCCCAAGCCGCCGGGGCCATCGAGAAGAGCGTTTCGCGCATTCTCACTCGACCGATGCGTGCCAAACAGTCTTCGCGATGACGGCGGGGCCTCTCGTGGGGCGGGGTGCTAGCCGTTGGCGCCCGGCAGGTAGTCGTTCGTGGTGGCGGTGGCTCCGTCGACCTCGGTCTCGAGCAGGCCGTTCTGGTACATCCACGTCGCGTACGCGGCCCAGGCCTCGGCCGACTGCCGACCGAAATCACCCTCGGGCAGCAGCTCGAGGGTGGCGTCGATCATCAGCTCCAGCACGTCCGGGTCGTAGGAACCCTGGGTCTCGGGGGTGAGGGCGTCGATGGCGACCTGCCGGTCCCGCAGCGCCGCAGCCTGACCTTCCGCGGTCCCGGTGAGGAAGGCCCGCACGCGCTCGGCGTAGTCGGGGTCGTCGGCGAGGCGACTCGGGTTGGCGATGATCACCAGTTCCGCGTAGTCCGGCACCCCGAGTTCGGTGGCCGGCAGCACCACGAAGTCGCCCTGGGCGGTGAGTTCGACGCCCTCGATGTTGCGGAAGGCCCCGAAGATCGCGTCCACCTGGTCGGTCAGGAGTGCCTGGTTGAGGCTCTGCTGGACGTTGGGGGTGGAGATCGAACCCGGGTCGATCCCGGCCTCCCGGGCGATGAAGTCCAGAGTCGGCTGCTGGGAGGCCAGTCCCGACAGGCCCACGGTCCTGCCCTCCAGGTCGGCCGCGGTGGTGATCCCGGACTCCGTCCTGGCGATCAGCGAGGTCAACGAGGTGGGGATCAACGCGGCCACCGAGATCACGTCGAGGCCCTGCTCCGCGGCGATGAGGGTGTCGGGCTCATACGAGATGGCCAGGTCGGCCCGCCCCAGGGACACCTCGCGCGCGGCGTCGGCTGTATTGGCGGGCGTCATGAACGTCACGTCGACCCCCGCGTCGTCGTAGGCGCGGGTGTACTGCGCGGTGTACAGCGCCGCATGGTCGGGATTGGGGCTCCAGTCGAGCAGGACACTCACAGGTGCGGCTCCGGTCTCGGTCGTGTCCGCGTCGTCCGAGGCCACCTGGCATCCGGTCAGGGCCAGCGCTGCCGCGGCCGCGATCGCGATCATGCGGACGCCGGGTCGAGTGATGCCGGGTCGGGTGCGGGCCCGGCGTGGGGCCGCGCTGGTGGGTGCGTGGGTCATGATGGGGTCCTTTCGGTGGTGGTGTTCCACGGGCAGATGAGTCGTTCGAGGAGGGTCACGGTGGCCAGCAGGACGCTGGACATGATGGTCAGCACGACCACCTGGGCAAAGACGAAGTCCGTCTGGAGTCGGGGGATGGCCTGGAGCATGAGGTACCCCAGGCCGTTGGTGGAGCCGGTGTACTCGGCAAAGACCGCGGCCACCGGCGCGAAGGTGACCGAGACTCGCAGTCCGGCGAACCCCCGGGGTGCGGCGGACGGCAGTCTCACCCGCCAGAAGAGCGACCACCGGGTGGCGTGCAGGCTCCGCAAGGTGTCGATCAACCGGGCATCGACGGTCCGGACGCCGGAGAGGAGGTTGAGGGCGACGGGGAAGAAACACAACAGGGCGACGACGATGACCTTCGGCGCCATCCCGTACCCGAGGGAGATCGTCAGCAGCGGACCGATCACGATCACCGGGATGGCCTGCGAAGCGACCAGAAGTGGGGTCATGGCCTGACCGATGGTGGGCACGAACGCGCTGATGATCACCACGATCACCGCGACGACCATTCCCAGCACCACACCCAGGAGGGTCTCGGAAGCGGTCAGCAGCGTGGCGGAACCGAGCCGGTCGGGCCAGGTGGACACGAGCGAGTCGAGCACGGCGCCGGGCGCGGGGATGACGTACGCGGGGACGAGTTCGAGCGCGGTGATCGTGATCCATGCGGCGAGGACCAGCAGGATCGTCACGCAGGCGGGAGCGGCGGATCGGAGGACTCGGACGGTCATGGGGCGGCTCCGCCGTCGGCCAAATGGGATTCCCGTGCCAGCGCGCGGAGGATGTCCTGGCGGGTCGCCGCGAATCCCTCGTCTCCGAGCAGGGCCTCGCGGGGGCGGTCGTCGCCGAACCACCCCGGCCAGGTGGACACCACGCGCGCCGGGGCGTCGGCCTCGTGCCGTGCCAGCAGGACCACACGTTCGGCGAGGAGCAGGGCTTCATCGACGTCATGGGTGACCATGACGAGGGTGGCCGGCGTCCCGGCGAGGGTCTCGCGCAGCCATTGCTGGACGTCGGCTCGGGTGATCGCATCGAGCGCACCGAGCGGCTCGTCCGCCAGCAGCACGGGTTTGCGGGCGATCAGTGCGCGCGCGAGTGCCGCGCGCTGGCGCATGCCCGCACTCAGAGCCGACGGACGGGCCCCCGACCAGGCGCCCAGGCCCAGGCGGTCCAGCAGGTGCTGGGCTTCGGCGCGGGCCACGCGCCGGCGCACCCGCTGATTGCGGAGACTGATCGCGACGTTGTCGAGCAGGGTCATCCACGGCAGCAGGCTGTCGCCCTGGGGCATCAACGCGCAGTGCTCCAGGCGCCGGCCGGGCCGGTGTTCGTCCAACACGGAGACGGTCCCGGTCGTCGGTTCGGTCAGGCCGGCGATCAGCGACAGCAGCGTGGACTTGCCGCAGCCACTGCGCCCGACGACCGCGATGTGCTGGCCCACCGGGACGGACAGGCTGAGGTCCGCGAGAACGGGCCGGCGAGCTCCCGGGTAGGTGTGGCCCAGACCGTCCAGCGCCACGGCCGGAGCACCGGGGCGGCTCAGCACGGCGTGCACCAGGACCGCGGCGTGCACAGGGATGGCCGCGTGCACCAGCGCATGTGACATCCCTCCGCTCGTGTGAACGAGTTCAGGTTCAGCGGGTGTGATCTCAGCCCCGTTCGGTAGGGGCACCCCGTGTCATCGATGTCGATCCTGTGGATCGACTCGAAGTGCGAACCTACCACCCTGCCCCGCCCGGCGAGTGGTCGCATATGCGCGGTTCCAGGGGAGCCCCACCTGGGGAAACGCGAGCAGAGGTGACCGCGCGACGAGGGGTGGCCCGGCGCCGACGCCAGGTGACACCGGGTGACGCCTGGCGGAGGTGCTGCGGGAGGCGGCGGGCGGTGGTCCGGTGTCGTGCCGGCCAGCGCCGCCGATCAGCGTAGAAGCCGATCTGCGCAGAAGTATGCGCCCCCGAGAGGATTCGAACCCCTGACCAGCCGGGTAGAAACCGGATGCTCTATCCACTGAGCTACGGAGGCCTGCGACGCCCACGTCCGGCGTCGCCGGAAGGATGATAGCCGATCCGGGGGTGTGCGCTGCAGCCGCGAATCGGCCCGGGGCGATCGGGTTAATACGATGGAGGCCATGACGTCGTCCAAGTCGACACCCGCCAGCGCCGGAGTGCTCAAGAACCGCAGCGTGGTGCCCGTCGTGATCCTGCTCGCGGTGGTGGCCGCCGCGGTGGTGATCCCGCTGTCGGGCATGTCCTCCGAGGTGGCGCTCGCGCTGGTGGGCGTCCCGGACCCGGGCGTGCTCACCACGGCCGGACTCCCGGCGGTCCGCGCCGTGGGTGAGCTGCTCGCCGCGGTGGCGGTGGGGACGGCCCTGTTCGCGGCGTTCTTCACTCCGCCCCAGAAGGACAAGACCCTCGACGTGGACGGGTACCGCTCGCAGCGGATCTCCTCGTGGGCCAACATCTCGTGGGCGGTGGCCGCGGCGCTGCTCATCCCGCTGACCCTGTCGGACGTCGCCGGGCGCACGTTCTGGGCGGCGCTGCCCCCGGACCAGTGGATCGTGGCGATCAACCAGATCGACGTGGCCTCGTCCTGGCGATGGGCGGCGGTGATCGCGCTGGTGGCCGGGATCGGTCAGCGGCTCACCGTGAGCTGGCGCTGGTCGGTGATCTGGCTGGGGGTGTCGGTGCTCGCGCTCCTGCCGGTGGCGGCCACGGGCCACGCCTCCGGGAGCACCGCGCACGACATCGCCACCAACTCGCTGATCATCCACCTGTTCGCCGCGGCGTTCTACGTGGGCGGTCTGGTCGCCGTGCTCGCCCACACGATGCGGGGCGGCTCCCGCGTGGCGCTGGCCCTGCGCCGCTACTCGGTGGTGGCGACCATCGCGATCATCGCGCTGGGGTTCTCAGGCATCATCAACGCGCTCGTGCGGCTGCACCCCGCCGACCTGTTCTCCTCGACCTACGGTCTGCTTGTGGTGTCCAAGGCGCTGCTGCTGGTCCTGCTCGCGATGTTCGGCCTGGCCATCCGCCGCCGGATCATCGCCAGGATCGAGTCCAGATCGGCCAACGCTCCCGTCGACCGCCCGACCCTCGTGCGGATCGCGCTGGTCGAGGCTGTGGTGATGGCGGGCACGATCGGGCTCTCGGTTTCGCTCGGTCGCACCCCGCCGCCGGCGCCGCTGTACGTGCCCACCCGCCAGGAGGCGCTACTGGGCTTCGAGCTCCCCGGACCGTTCTCGCTCGGCACCGTCTTCGGGGTGTGGCGCTTCGACCTGGTGCTGGGCCTGGCCGCGGTCATCCTGCTGAGCCTGTACGTGTGGGGCCTGATCACCCTGCGCCGCCGCGGCGATGCCTGGCCCGTGGGCCGGACCGTGGCCTGGGTGCTCGGCTGCGTGATCCTGTTCCTCACCACCAGTTCCGGCATGGGGATGTACATGATGGCCGACTTCGCCAGCCACATGGTGGGGCACATGCTCATCTCGATGCTCGTGCCGGTGCTTCTCGCCCTCGGCGGGCCGCTGACCCTGGCATTGCGGGCGCTCCCGGCCGCGGGCCGCGGGAACCCGCCCGGGCCCCGCGAGTGGATCGTCGAGTTCATCAACAACCCGCTCTCCCGCTTCCTCACCCACCCGATCGTGGCGTCGGTGCAGTTCGTGGCGGGTTTCTACATCATCTACTTCGGCGGATTCTACGAGGCTCTGGCCTCCGAGCACCTGGGCCACATGTTCATGAACGTCCACTTCCTCATCAGTGGGTACCTGTTCTACTGGGTGATCATCGGGGTCGACGCCGCACCGCGGCACTTCTCGCCGCTCTACAAGCTCATGGTGCTGCTCAGCTCGCTGCCGTTCCACGCCTTCTTCGGCATCATGCTCATGAACTACAAGACCGTGCTCGCCGAGAACTGGTATGGCGGGATCGGACTGCCCTGGATTCCGGATCTCCTGCAGAGCCAGCAGGTCGGCGGCGGAGTCGCGTGGGCGGCGGGGGAGATCCCGCTGTTCATCGTCATGTTGGCCCTGGCGTGGCAGTGGTACCAGAGCGACATGCGGGACGCCCGGCGCGGCGAGCGGCAGGCCGAGCGCGACGACGACGCCGAGCTCAAGGCCTATAACGAGATGCTCAGTGCGATGTCCCGGGCGGACCGCAAGTCCTGAGGGGGTGCCCACCTCGTCGTCGTCGGCCTCCCTGCCCACACCCTGCCCGTCCCTCCACAGGGCGGGCACCGCGAGCGGTGCGACCGGGATACGACGACGACGAGGTGGGGCACGCTCGTCAGCACGAGGCCGACGCACGGTCGGTCCGAGTGTGACAGGAGCGAGACCATGAACGAGACCCACACCACCGTCCGCGGAACCGTGATCACCGACCCCACCACCCGTCGGGTCGGCGAGGACTCGGTCTTCTCCTTCCGGGTGGCCAGCAACACCCGCTACCAGGACCGCGACACCGGGGAGTGGAAGACGGGCGGCACGCTGTACTTCTCGGCCAACTGCTGGGGCAGGTTGGCGCAGCGGGCATCCGGGACCCTGGTCAAGGGTGACGGCATCATCGTCCAGGGCCGTCTGCTGACCAACGAATACGAGAAGGACGGCAGGATCCAGCGTGATCTGGAGATGCGGGTCACCGCGCTGGGGCCGGACCTGTCCCGGATGGACGTGACCATGCGCAGGGCCCAGGCCGAGGGGTCCGGCCCGGCTCCCGACGGCCCGGCTCCCGACGGCCACGCCGCGGGCGGTCTCCGGGACGCGGAGGGCGACGGGGACGTCATGGAGATCGGGTCCCGCGACGCCGACGACGATCCGACGGAGCGTGCGGCCGTCAGCGGGTTGGCGGGGGCGGTTCGGGTCTGAACCGACGGGGCCGCGGGTAGCCCGCCGCCGTGCTCACCGGGGCTGCGGGTGGGCACGTAACATGGGGGTCGTGCCCGCGGCCCGGCTGCGGCGATGTGAACCATTTGCGCAGTTGAGAGGGTGGAATGGCCGAGTTTATATACACCATGAAGAAGGTCCGCAAGGCGCACGGGGACAAGGTGATCCTCGACGACGTGACGATGTCCTTCTACCCCGGTGCGAAGATCGGCGTCGTGGGCCCCAACGGCGCGGGTAAGTCCTCCATCCTCAAGATCATGGCCGGCCTGGACCAGCCCTCCAACGGTGAGGCGTTCCTCGACCCCGAGGCCAGCGTCGGCATCCTCATGCAGGAGCCGGTGCTCGACGAGACCAAGACCGTCAAGGAGAACGTCGAGGACGGCCTCGGCGAGACCATGGTGCAGCTCCGCCGGTACAACGCGGTGGCCGAGGAGATGGCGACCGATTACACCGACGAACTCATGGAGGAGATGGGGCGGCTGCAGGAGCAGCTCGACGCGGTGGACGCCTGGGACGTGGACTCCCAGATCGAGCAGGCCATGGACGCGCTGCGCTGCCCGCCGGGGGACTCGCCCGTCACCCACCTGTCCGGTGGCGAGATGCGCCGCGTCGCGCTGTGCAAGCTGCTGCTGAGCAAGCCCGACCTGCTCCTGCTGGACGAGCCCACCAACCACCTCGACGCGGAGTCGGTGCTGTGGTTGGAGCAGCACTTGGCCGCCTACCCGGGCGCCGTCCTGGCGGTCACCCACGACCGCTACTTCCTCGACCACGTGGCGCAGTGGATCTGTGAGGTCGACCGCGGCAAGCTGCACCCCTACGAGGGCAACTACTCCACCTACCTGGAGAAGAAGGCCGAGCGCCTTGAGGTGCAGGGCAAGAAGGACCAGAAGCTGCAGAAGCGCCTCAAGGCCGAACTCGAGTGGGTCCGCTCCGGCGCCAAGGCGCGGCAGTCCAAGTCCAAGGCGCGTCTGGCCAAATACGAGGAGATGGCGGCGGAGGCGGAGAAGCACCGCAAGCTGGACTTCGAGGAGATCCAGATCCCCACCCCGCCGCGACTGGGCAACGTGGTGGTCGAGGCCGACAAGCTCCAGAAGGGCTTCGACGACCGTGTCCTGATCAAGGACCTGTCGTTCACCCTGCCGCGCAACGGCATCGTCGGCGTGATCGGCCCCAACGGTGTCGGTAAGACCACCCTGTTCAAGACGATCGTCGGACTCGAGGAGCCGGACGCCGGTTCCGTACGGGTGGGGGACACGGTCAAGCTGAGCTACGTGGACCAGTCCCGCGCGAACATCGACCCCGAGAAGTCCGTGTGGGAGGTCGTCTCCGAGGGCAACGACTTCATCGAGGTCGGGCAGAACGAGATGCCCTCGCGCGCCTACGTGAGCGCGTTCGGCTTCAAGGGTCCGGACCAGCAGAAGAAGGCCGGTGTGCTCTCGGGCGGTGAGCGCAACCGACTGAACCTGGCCCTGACCCTCAAGGTCGGCGGCAACCTGATCCTGCTGGACGAGCCGACCAACGACCTCGACACCGAGACCCTGGGCAGCCTCGAGAATGCGCTCGAGGACTTTCCCGGCTGCGCCGTGGTGATCTCGCACGACCGCTGGTTCCTAGACCGCACCTGTACCCACATCCTCGCGTGGGAGGGCAACGTCGCCGAGGGGCAGTGGTACTGGTTCGAGGGCAACTTCGAGGGCTACGAGCAGAACAAGGTCGACCGCCTCGGCCCGGACGCCGCCCGCCCGCACCGGGTCACCCACCGCAAGCTCACGCGGGACTGACGTCGATGGGATCGCACGCCGCGCCCGAGACGCGGACCCCCGGAGAGGTCCACCGGGTCCACATCCCTCTGCGCATCGCGGACTTCGTGGGGTTGCACGTCAACAACGTGCGGTTCCAGGAGTTCTCCCAGGACGCCAGACTGATGTGGTTCCGGGACAGGTTCGGCGTGCCCGGGTCGCGGGTGCCGATCGCGCTGGCACGGTGGATGGAGATCGACTTCCGCCGCGTCATCGGGTACGGCGCCACGAGCGTGTGGGTCGACGTGGAGGTCCTGCGGGTCGGACGCACGTCCTTCACCATGAGGACCTCGATCGGCGCGGACTCCACGGGCCCGGAGCCGTGCGCGGTCGTCGACACCGTCCTGGTGGTGACGGCGCCGGACGAGACCACGACACTCGAGATCAGTCCCGAGGAGCGCGCGGCGCTGCTCGGAAGGAGCGAGGAGGCGAGATGAGTCCCGGTGACCAGACCCCGGACCGGGGGACGTTCCGTTGCACCCTGCAGGTGCGGTGGGCGGACTTCGACCAGTTCGGGCACGTCAACAACGTCAAGTACATCGAGTACGCGCAGGAGGCTCGGATCCTGTTCGTCCGCAGCCGGTTCGGCCCGTTCGGGCTGGGCAACCTGCCGCAGGTCGTCCGCCGGGTCGAGATCGACCACCTCCGCCCGGTCCTTCGGGATTCGACGTCGGTGGATGTCGAGATCGAGGTCGAACACGTCGGGACCACCTCCTACCAGATCCGGCAGACGATCTTCGACGCAGCGGGGGAGATCTGTTGCGCGCTGCGCGTGGTGATGGTCGCCTACGACGCCTCGACCTCTACGGCCGTGGAGATACCGACAGGGGTTCGGCACGTCCTCGAGGCAGCGCACCAGCGGGCGGCGATCACCGACGACAGGCCCGCGGAGTGACCGAGCAGCTCGTCTACGAGGCCGGGGGACCCCTCGGAGTCTCGGGTGAGCCGGGACGCCGCGTGTTCACCGCGGCGCTGCCCGTCCGCTGGTCGGACCAGGATCTCTACCATCACGTCAACCACGCGCGGATGATCACACTCCTCGAGGAGGCCCGGATCCCGTGGCTCTTCGAAGAGGGCATCCCCACCGCGACCCTCGCCGCCGGCGCCGTGATGACCGAGCTCGCCGTGAAGTATCGCGGCCAGGTCACCCGCGCCGACGGCCCGATCCGGGTGCGAATGTGGTGCGAGAAGGTGGGCGCGGCCATGTTCGTGGCCCGGCACGAGGTCCGCGGGCGCGCCGCCCCGGACTCCGCGCCCGCGGCGGTGGAGTGCACGTCCACGATCGCCGCGTTCGACCTCGCCACCCAGCGGCCGCGCCGGTTCACCCGGGCCGAGCGGGAGCACCTGATGCAGTTCCGTCACGGGGATCCGGCGTGACCATGCCGGTGGCCGGCGGCGCAGGGGGCGAGACGATCGCGGTCCCCGACCCCGCCGACAGGGACGACATGCGGACGCTCCTGCGCCGACTACTGCGCCTCGACGAGGCGGCGGTGGTCCGGTTGACCAGCGGTGACGACGGCAGGATGCGCGTGTGGTCCCGGACGCCCTTCGGCGCCCTGGTGGTCCGCGCGGTCGGTGGACACTGCCCGCGTGGCGACGTGGTGTGTGGAGCCGACCACCTGCTCACCGAGTTGGATCTCCTGCCGCGCGGCGACGCCGAGGGACGCGTCGATCCGGGGATGCCCCTCACCTCCTCCTGGCAGGGGTTGCTCCCGCCGATCGACGGTTTCCAGGTGGTCGAGGCGGTCCCCGCGCAGGTGTTGCTCGATCTGACCGAGTCCGGGCGCGATGCGGCCCGGGAGAACGCGGGGCCGGCCGGTCTGCCGCCCTCCTTGCTGGACCAGGACGTGCTCACCGTCCGCGCGGACACCGACAGCCCCGTGGCGGTGGACATGCGGACCGTGTTCTCCATGGTGATGTGCGGTTTCGTTCCCGAGCGGGCCGGCCGCGCCCCGGAGGGCGAACCGGTCCGGGTGAGTGAACGCGGCGCGTGGTTACGCCTGGACGCCCGCTACGGCACGGCCTACCGCCGGACCGACGCGCTCACCCTCGAACCGCGATGACGTCCCCGGGGTTCTCGGTCTCCTGGCCCGGGAGGGGCGAGGCCGAGATCCCGGGAGAACACGGGCCGGCGCCCGAGCTCGCCGCGGCGCTGCCTGACGCCGGGGGACAGGTCACCGGGGTCGTCCTGTGCGGTGACGGGGGCAGGATCGCCGAGGTCGGTGACGTGCTGGACGGGTTCGGTCTGCAGGCCACACGTGCGGCGCAGCTGGTGTACCTCGACCCGCCCTACAACCGCGGCGGCAGCTTCGACGGGTACCACGACAACATGCCCCGTCACCGCTGGCTGGGATACATCGAGCGCCGACTGGTGGTGGCCCGCGAACTCCTCGCGGACACCGGCACCGTGTGGGTGCACCTTGACGACGCGGAGGCCCACCGCGTCCGCTGCGTGCTCGACGAGGTGTTCGGCCCGGACGCCTTCATCGCCGACCTCACCGTGGAGAGCAACCCCAAGGGGCGTCAGCTCGACAGGTTCTTCGCCGGCTCCCACGACCGGCTCATGGTGTACGCGCGGAACCCCGAGCGCGTCCGCCTGGCCGGCGGGGTAGCCTCCGCGGTCGACCCCTCCGACTTCCCGCACACCGCCGAGGACGGGGTCACCTACCGGTTACTGCCGTTGCGCAACACCAACAAGAGGTTCAACCCGCGCACGACGCCCACCATGACCTACCCGCTCTACGGAGACCCCGAGACCGGCGAGGTCTCCGTGGATCCCGCGCCCGGGCTCACCGAGATCCTCCCGGTGTTCGGAGATCTCAGCCCGGCCGTCTGGCGCTGGTCACGCGACCGCGCGAGGGAGCGCGGCGGCGAGTTGGTGTGTCGGACGGTGCGCGGCCGGGCCGGGCCGCGGGTCGACGTGTACCAACGAGACCGGCACGAGGCGGGCCGCATCAAGAAGCTCAGGACCATCTGGCTGTCCCAGGAGGTCGGGTCCACCGACACCGCCCGCGCAGAACTGCGCAGCGCGGGGGTCGACGGGTTCCGTACGCCCAAGCCCGAGGCGCTGATGCGGCGGATCGTGGAACTGGCGACCGAGGCGGACGACCTGGTGGTGGACCTGTTCGCCGGCTCCGGGACCACCGCCGTGGCGGCCCGCGACCTGGGACGTCGCTGGGTGGTGGTGGAGCGCAACCCCGACACTGTCCGCGACGTGATCCTGCCGCGGTTGCGCGTCCTCTAGCGGGGTCGCATCCACACCGCGGTGTCCGGCGGCAGGATCTCACCTGCCCCGGTGTGCGGGTCGAGGGGTCCGGAGGCGAGGATGACCTCGCCCTCGGGGAGCGGTACCGATCGCTCGGAGGTGTTGAGTGCGCACACCACGCCGTTGTCGCGGCGGAACGCCAGGCACCCGGACGGCGCGCCGTACCACTCGACCGACGCGGTGCGCGGACCCCGCCAGGACCGCCCGGTCTCGATGGCGGCCCGGTACAACGACAGGGTGGAGTCCGCGTCCTCGAGCTGGGCCTCCACCGTCAGGGGACCCCAGTCGCCCGGCATCGGGAGCCAGGTCCGATCGGCGGTCGAGAAACCGTAGGGCGGCTGGGTGCCCTCCCACGGCATGGGGACGCGGCAGTGGTCGCGCCCCATCTCCGCGTGGCCGCTGCGTTCCCAGGTGGGGTCGGTCAACCGGTCGTGGGGGATCGAGAAGTCGCTCGGCAGCCCCAGTTCGGACCCCTCGTAGATAAAGGTGATCCCCGGCAGGGCCAGTTCCACCAGCAGCATCGCCCGGGCCCGGGCGGTGCCGAGGGCGCCGTTGCCGTAGCGGGTCACCTCTCGCACGACGTCGTGGTTGGACAACGCCCAGGTGGGGGCCGAGTCGGCGATGCGGGAGGCCTCGAGCGTGGCCTCGATGGCCTCGCGGACGGCGCCGGCCTCGAAGGGTGCGCCGGTGAGCGGGAAGTGGAACGCGAAATGTAGCTCGTCGGGGCGCAGGTACCGCGCGAACCGGTCGGCCGGGCCCACCCACACCTCGCCGAAGGTCGCCGCGCCCGGGTACTCGTCGACGACCGCGCGAATCCGCCGGTGGACGTCGTGGACGCCGGGCCGGTCCCACCGCGCATCGCGCTCGTCGACGACGAGTTGGGCGATCTCCACGTCGTCAGGCAGGTCGGCCAGGTCGTCCGGCTTGGCCAGACCGTGCGCCACGTCGATCCGGAACCCGTCGACCCCCAGGTCGAGCCAGAAGCGCAGCGTCCGCTCGAGGTCGTCGCCCACGTCGGGGTGCGACCAGTCCAGGTCCGGCTGCTCGGGTGCGAAGAGATGCAGGTACCACTGCCCGGGCGTCCCGTCCGCCTCCGTGATGCGCGTCCAGGCCGGCCCGCCGAACACCGAGGGCCAGTTGTTGGGTGGCCGGGAGCCGTCGTCACCGAGGCCGTCGCGGAAGAAGTAGCGCTCGCGTTCCGGACTGCCCGGGCCGGCCTCCACCGCGGCGGCGAACCATGCGTGTTCGACGCTCGTGTGATTGGGCACCAGATCCATGATCAGGACCATCTGCGCGGCGTGCAGCTCCTCGACCAGTCGCCGCAGCGTCTCGACGTCACCGAACAGGGGGTCGACGTCCCGCGGGTCCGAGACGTCGTAGCCGTGGTCGGCGCCGGGGGACCGCATGATGGGGGACAGCCACACCCCGTCTACTCCCAGCAGTTCCAGGTAGCCGACGTGGTCGATCACCCCCTGCAGGTCGCCGTAGCCGTCCCCGTCGGCGTCGGCGAAGGAGCGCGGATAGATCTGGTAGAGGACCATGTCCTCCCAGGGCCGCGTGGAATGAGCCGGGGACGCCGTCACATGTCCTCCGGGGTGTTGACCATCATCGCGGCGGCGCGGGTGAAGTACTCGACCATCGCCGCCCGGTGCTCGTCGTCCAGGGTCTCGCGGTCGATCGTGTCCACCGCGGCGAGCATGTGAGTGAGCCAGGCGTCGTGCGCCGCCCGGTCGACACGGAACGGGTTGTGGCGCATCCGGAGGCGGGGGTGCCCGCGCTGCTCCGAGTAGATGGTGGGGCCACCCCAGTACTGCTCGAGGAACATCCGCATGCGGTCCTCGGCCGGACCCAGGTCCTCCTCCGGATACAGCGGCCGCAGCACCGGGTCGTCCGCGACCCGCAGGTAGAACTCGTGGACCAGCGACCGGAAGGTCTCCGCGCCGCCGATCTCGTCGTAGAAGGTAGTGCCGCTCATGCCCCCATCATGCCCGTGGGATCGGCCAGGGGGACCGATCCCACCACCCGTCCCCACCACGCGTCCCCACCACGCGTTGTCTCCGGTCGCCGGGGGAGACGCGGGCGACACGGTTGACCTGTCCGCGGTGATAGCACACGAACTGTTCACCGAGGGTGCATCATCGTTGCAGGCGAGGTTCACTACGGGCCCGGTCGCCGATGGTGGACTGGGCTCGGACAGACGAGTGGAGACCGACCATGGGCACAGCTGTGCGCGAGAATTCGGAGTACCGACAACCGGGGTCACGAGCCCCCGTTCGACTCGGACGCGTCCCCGACCCGCACATCCCGCTGACCGCCGCCCCGCGGGTCCTCCTGCTCAACGCCGGTTATGAGGCCCTCACCGCCCTGTCCGCTCGTCGCGCCGTGGTGATGCTTCTCGGTGGCAAAGCGGTGGTGGTCCATGACCACCCGGACGAGATCCTGGTCCGATCGGTCGACACGGCCGTCCGCGTGCCCTCGGTGATCATGCTCCGCGAGTACGTCCGCATCCCGTACCGCGCGCAGGTGCCCATGACGCGGGCCGCCCTGATGCACCGCGACTCCCACCGGTGCGGGTACTGCAACGCCCGCGCGACCACCATCGACCACGTGATCCCGCGCAGCCGCGGGGGCGCACACGAGTGGGAGAACTGTGTGGCCTCCTGCGCGCCCTGCAACCACCGCAAAGCGGACAAGCTCCTCTCCGAGCTGGGATGGGAGCTTCGGGTACCGCTGGTGGCGCCGAGGGGCCGGACGTGGCGGCTCGTCTCCCAACTGCGCGAGATCGGCCCGTACTGGGAGGACTACCTGTACCTCGACGCCGCCTGAGGCCTATCGGCGCGTTTCCGCAGGCCCGGCCACCGAGGTCTCGTCGACGACTGCGAAGGGCGCCAGCGGCGTGGGGTTTCCGCTGCGTCCCTGTTCCTCGACGGGACCCGCTGGTGGTTACGGTGTGAGGTATGCCTGATTCTCCACCTATCGCCGACAACGCGCTCATCGGTATCCGGTCGGTCGGGACGACGGCGGAGCATCACGCTCGATGAGTTTGTGGGAATCGGTCCTCCTGGGAGCGATCCAGGGACTGTTCATGTTCATCCCGGTGAGCTCGTCCAGCCACTTGGTGCTGGTGCAGCAGTGGCTGGCGGCCGAAGGGTCACCCCTGCCCGCGCCGGACACCCCGGAGATGATCCTCTACAACCTGGTGGTGCACCTCGGCACGATGGTCTCCGTCGTCGTGGTGATGTGGCGACCGTTGACGCGCCTGGTCAACGGCATCTGGCGCGAACTGGGGCTGTGGCGTCGCAGGCGCACGCTGCGTCACCTCATCCATCTGCGGCTCGCGCTGCTGGGTCTGCTGACCACGGCGATCACCGGGGTCCTGGGGCTGTTCATCCGCGCCTACGGCACCGACGTCTTTGTCACCCCGTGGGCTGTGGCGCTGATGCTGCTGATCACCGGCGCGGTGCTCTGGTGGACGGACTCGGTCAAGACCACCTGGCGCGGTGCCACCCAGATGACGGTGCTGGTCGGCGTGGTGATCGGTGTGGCCCAGGCGGCGGCGCTCTTCCCCGGCCTGAGCCGGTCAGGGCTGACCATCGCTGCGGCCCTGGCGCTGGGCATGCACCGGCCACTGGCAGCGAAGTTCAGCTTCTTCGTCGCCATACCCACGATCGTCGCCGCCACCGGGGTGCAGTCGCTGAGCCTGCTCGATCCCGCCAGTTTCGAGAGCGAGTTGTTCCTGGGGTGGCAGGACTACCTTCTGGGATTCGTGGTGGCCGCCGTCGTCGGTGCGGGGGCACTGTGGTTGGTGCTCCGGCTGCTCTATCGAGGGCATTTCCGGGTCTTCGCGGTGTACGTGGTGGGTCTGGCGCTGTTCGTCCTGATCACCCAGCCGGACTTCAGCGACGCCCCGCCAGTAGATCAGCTGCCGCTGGATCAAGATCAGCTCGCCCTCCATCAGCGGTAAGCCTCCGTGCGTCTGCTCGGGGGGGGCTGATCCGGCGAGGAAGTCGGGAGCACATGGCGGCACCCCACGCCGGCACCCCACGCCAGCGACCGGGCCGCTCGACCCGAAATCACGGGCTCGCCCCCGGCACGGGCCTGACCCCCGAGCTGGACGTGGCCGAACCGGGACTCGAGAGTGTGTGGTCCGGGAAGCTGCGATGGGCTGTGGATTCGCGCGCGTCTGCCGAGCCAGGGGAGGCGCACGTTCGTATGCGTTCGTCGCGAACGTCGGCGAAGCCGGATACCTCGACTTGCAGATCGGCGACCAGCGCATCCCCGACGCGTTCGGATTCTGCCGCCGCTTCGGCGGATGCCCACCCCGTCTCGGGGATGACGTTGGCCTCCCAGTGCCTCATCCACTGCGCCAACCGGCGCGCGAGCGAGTCCGAGAGCCCGTAGTCCTCCGGATCCATCGCGTACTTGTCGGTCCCGCTCTCCCACAGCGGGTGCTCACGGCCGTAATCCGGGAAGAACCGAATGACCCGCTTATAGCCGCCCGTCTCGTAGACGGACTCCCAGTCCTCCACCTCTCACCGCCCCCTTGCCCCGCCGGCCCGTGAACTCAACCTACGTGCCCGCCCATAGCCGCGGAATTAGTCGGCTCGCGGACTAGTTCGTTGATTTGTCACCAGGTGGCAGAATTGCGGATACTCTGGGGTCACACCGGCGCAGGGAGCCTGATCATGACGGGACGCCTAGAAGGCAAAGTCGCATTCATCACCGGCGTGGCTCGGGGCCAGGGCAGGACCCACGCGGTCCGGCTCGCCTCCGAGGGCGCCGACATCATCGGTCTCGACATCGCGGGCCCGACCATCGAGGCGATCCCGTACGACGCGGCCACTCCGCAGGACCTGGAGGAGACGCGCCGTCTGGTGGAGGCGCAGGGGCGCCGGGCACTGCTGTCGGTCGGCGATGTTCGCGATCTCGACGGCATGAAGAAGATCGTCGACGACGGCGTGGCGGAACTCGGACGCCTGGATGTGGTGGTGGCCAACGCCGGCATCTGCATCCCGCAGGCGTGGGATTCGATCACCCCGGAGACCTTCGGGACGACGCTCGAGATCAACACCACCGGCGTGTGGAACACCATCATGGCCACAGCGCATCACGTGATCGCCGCAGGCGGCGGGTCGCTCATCCTCACCAGCTCGTACGCGGGCAAGAAGATCCAGCCGTTCATGGTGCACTACACCACCTCCAAGCACGCCCTGGTCGGCATGACCCGCGCCTTCGCCGCGGAGCTCGGACCCAAGAACGTACGGGTCAACAGCGTCCACCCGGGTGGGGTGGCCACCCCCATGGGCGGCGGGGGCATGGTGAGCCAACTGGAAGCCGTGGGCGAGACCAACCCTCCGCTCAACCTGATGGGCACGACATTCCTCGAGCAGACCTACGCCGAGCCCGAGGAGATCTCGAACGTCGTGGCATTCCTCGCTTCGGACGAGTCGAAGTTCATCACCGCCGAGCACATCAGCATCGACGGCGGCTCCCAGTACTTCTGACGTGCTGCCCAGCCGCCGTGATCGCGGCGCCGAGGCCGGGCTGCTTATCTCGGTCGCCCTCAGCGCCAGGTGCTACTGGCCGATTTCGGCGGACGCGAATCCGGGGACCAGGGTGTACACCTCCGCGATCGAGCGTCCCGCGGCCATCACCGTCGCGTCGGGGCGCACGACCGCCGCTCGTGCGCGGTGGGCGCGCAACCACTCTCCGAGGGGACTGGCTGGCGCGACGACGACGGGGGTTCCACCCCGGCGTGTGATCTCGAAGTCCTGCTCGGGGGTGGGGGTGTCCACGGTGAGGACCCGGAAGCCGGCCGTGGAGTCGTCGAGGCGGCGGCCGACGTCGGACACCACGGCGTTGGGCACGAGGCGCCCGGCCAGCCGAGAGGCGCCCGGGGCCGTCACCCACGGGGGAGCAACGGAGCCCAGCGCCCCGCGCCTGATGTAGTGGGACGGCCGGAGTGCGGGGGTCGTACTGTCGGTCAGTCTCGTCGCCACACGCGGAACCGCCGCGAGAATGGGCGCTATCGTCCGGCGCAGGACATCACCACCGTGCCCGCCGCCGGTCATGGCGGCGCCCGTCGCCATCGCGAGACGGATGAGACCGGTGCAGTGCGGGATGCGCTCCTGCCCGTAGGAGTCGAGCGTCGACGACGATGCTCCGTCCCTCAGGACGGCGGCGAGCTTCCAGCTGAGGTTCGCGGCGTCGCGCAGGCCCGCGCCCATGCCTTGGCCGATGAACGGTGGCGTCAGATGTGCGGCATCACCGAGGAGGAAGATCCGGCGGTCACGCCATCGCTGGGCAACCCGGGCCTGGAATGTGTACTCAGCTGATCGGACCAACTCGAGGTCTGCCGCCTCCACGCCTGCGAGCCAGGGCCGCAGCAGCGGCACCACCGCGTCGATGTCGCTGTAGTCCTCAACGGTCTCGTGGTCGAGTAGCTGGAACTCCCACCGGTAGCGGGTCTCGCCGATGCGCATGTAGGTGGCCGCTCTGTGGGTGTCGCAGACCTGCGCCACCCCGTCCCACTGGCGTAGATCGGCCGACGTCGCGACGTCGATGACGAGCCACCGCTGACTGAATCCGAGGTCCCGCCACCCGGCCGAGATCGACGAGCGGGTGATGCTGCCGGCGCCGTCGCACCCGAGTAGGTAGCTCCCCCGGAACGTGATCGGCTCACCCGTGTCGCGGTCGGTCGCCGAGACCGTGACCCCTGTTCCGGATTGATCGATCCCGCTCACCTCGACCCCTGAGCGGAAGGTGATGGATTCCGCGCGCCGGGCCACGGCGGTGCGCAGGAGTGCCTCGAGGCGTGGCTGGTCGAACATGGAGGCGGCCGGAAAACCGTTCGGGCCCGCGCCCGGTTCGCGGGGGAACTCGGCGATGACCTGCAACGAGGACGTGACCAGACGCAAGCCCAGTGCGGGGCGGGAGATTTCCGCGAACTCCGGGGCGAGACCGAGTCGGGCGATGATCCGGCACACCTCGTCGTCGAGGTGCACCGCACGCGGTTGCGGGAAGATGCCCTCCCACCGCTCGAGAAGAATCGACGGCACCCCGAGGTCGGCCAGCAGCGCCGCTGCGGTGAGTCCGGTCGGTCCGGCGCCGACGATGAGGACAGGATCGGTGCCGTAGCTCATCGAGTTCTCTCCCGCTCCTTAGCGCCGCCAGCGATTCGCATCGTCGGGGTGGCGGGGATCATGCGTAGCGCACCACGTTGCGCTGCATGCCCAGGTCGAGAGTTCCGTCGCCTGCGCGGACCGACGTCTCCACGATGTCGCCGTCCTGTAGGTACTTGGGGTTGCCGGCCTGGCGCTTGAAGAACGCCTTCCACTTCAGGTGCGGCGGGAGCAGTGCCCCGATCATCTCGATCGGTTTCGCGGGTGCGGTGAGCGCGGTTCCTCCGGGGGTGCCGGTCAGCAGCAGGTCTCCGGCGTCGACGCGCTGGAATCTGTTCAAGGTCCGCACTGCCTGCAGTGGGCTGTAGATCATGTCGGCGACGGTGCTGTTCTGCCGTGTCGCCCCGTTCACCCGCAGCTCAAGGGTGAGCGTGGAGAACTTCTCCCACTCGCCGGGTTCCAGCAGTACCAGGACGGGGCCGACTGGGGTGAAGCTGGGGTAGGACTTTGCCTCGTAGAACTGCGTCTTGGGCAGCTGGACGTCGCGCGCTGACACGTCGTTGGTGATCACTAGGCCGGCCACGGCGTCGGCGAGGGTCTCGTCGTCGATGCTGGTGCCGACCGGCAGGCTGCGACCGAAGACCACACCGATCTCGACCTCGTAGTCCAGCAGTTGTACGTGGGCGGGTTTGATGATGTCGTCGTTCGGTCCGACGATCGACCCCGAGGCCTTGCGGAAGAACGTCAGTGGGACCTTGTCGGGGTTCATGCCGGAATCGCGGACGTGTGAGACGTAGTTGGTCATCTGCGCGATCACGCGGCAGGGCGCGGTGACCGGCGACTGCAGGGCCAGACTCGACGGGTCCACGGTCTCGCCGTCGTCGGTCGTGGCCCGGACGACGGACTCTCGGTCCGCGATCAGCTCGGCGGTAGTGGTCGCACGGGTGTCGACGCGACGGGCACCGGCGGGCACCAGCACCCACCACGCGTCGGCGGTACGGAGGACGGACAGGCTCATGTGCGGGCTACTTTCATCAGGCCGAAGAGGCGTTGGACGTCGAACTCGTTGTCGGACTCGCGCAGTGACGTGAGGATCGAGGTGAACTCGCGCAGTGCGGCGCGGCCGGGCTTGATGCCCAGGAAGTCTGCGGTGGCCGGCGGGCCCCACTGGTTGAGACCTGAGGCCGTCATCGGGGCCCACCCGGCGGCGACAGTGCTGTCGAAGTGGTCCCCGTCGGTGAAGTGCTCCACCAGGAACCCATCCGGATCGCGCCAGTAGTCGAAGAGCTGGCTGCCCTGGATGTGGCGACCCAGGCCCCACGAGTGGTCGTATCCCCGGTCGAGTAGATACTCGCTGCCGGCGGCCAGGGCGTCGAGATCGCAGACCTGATACGCGGAATGGACGTAGCGGTCGGCGGGGCCGAGTGTCAGGGCCAGGGTGTGGTGGTCGGCCACCTCGCCGCCACGGTCACACCGGATGAAGCTCATCACGGGCCCGCGTTCACGCTGTCCCGGGTAGTAGAGGAAGTCGCTGACGATCATTCCCAGGTTGTGCAGGTACCAGTTGAGTGACGCCAGGTAGCGCGTCGACGAGAGCACCACGTGGCCGAGCCTCTCGACGAGTGCAGGCGCGCGCGGGGGCCGTTGGGTGCTGTTGACCCGGGTGCGGTGGGCCTCGAAGTTGAACGGGTTGCGCACCCTCTGCAGGGGCAGCGCAGGCCATTCGGTCACTCCCGAGACCACTCGAACGCGACATCCGCTCGGATCCCGGGTGGTCACCGCGTGCCCGCCCAGCGCGTCGCCGAGAGGCTCCACTGGTCGCCCCCACTCCGAGGCCAGAGTGTGGACGTCGGCGGAGTCGGCCGCGCGGAAGGCCGCGGCGGTGAAGGCGGTGCGCGGGGCGCGACGGACGATGACGCAGGGCGGTCCCGGCAGGGCGCCCCGGAGATGCAGCTCATCGGGTGTCTGGAAGGTGGGAGTGAAACCGAAGTCCACCGCGAACGCCGCGGTGCGCGTGAGATCGGGCTTGTCGAACTCCAGCCAGGCGATGTCGTGGACCTTCACCACCGGGTTCGTCCGGCGTCCGGGGTGCTCGCCGGGCAGGGCGCCCTCGTCGGCGTGCAGCCCCTCGTGCACGTCGTGGCTGACCGTCATCTCGGCTCCCGTCGTATTGATTGACGATATCGTCATATGCGCCGCATGCGTCAGTCAAGTCATCTGGCGATTTCGTCATTGTTGGGTATGGGACCATGTGAGCCGTCGTGAAAGGAGATTGCGATGGCCCAGGCTGATCCGGGCACTCTCACGCGGGCCCAGAGGCGCAAAGCCCAGACCCGGCGGTCCCTCATCGGTGCCGCCCAGCAGCTCATGGCGCAGGGGCGGACCGCGGTCTCGGTGCTCGACATCACGTCGCTGGCCGATGTCGGCAACGGCTCGTTCTACAACCACTTCTCGACCAAGGAAGAGCTGTTCGAGGCGGCGGTGCTGGCCGTCGTCGAGGACCACGGCGAACTGCTGGACGACCTCACCGACGGCGTGGACGATCCGGCGCAGGCGTTCACCCAGAGCTTCCGCCTGACCGGCCGGCTGCACCGCAGGTATCCCGAGTTGAGCAGAGTCGTCGTCAACTACGGACTGTCGGTACTCTCCGCGGACGACTCGGGACTGCTACCCCGCGCTCGTCGTGATGTCGAGGCGGCGATCTCTGCCGGACGGTTCGTCGCCACCGATATCGACGCGGCGCTGGCCGTCGTCGCTGGGGCGACCTTGACGCTGGCGCTGCTGCTCCACGATCAGCCCGCGCGGGACGACGGGGCCACGACCGATACCGTGACGGCTCATGTTCTGCGTGCGTTGGGCGTCAGTGAGGACGAGGCTGCAGCGCTCATTTCTCTACCACTGCCGGCCTGGGACTGATCTCGCTGGCCATCCCGGGCGTGGCGTCCGGGTTTGTCAGATAGCGGTGGCTGCGACCTGCACCATCTCGTCGATCGACACCAGTTTGTGTCGGCGGCGACCGTCGGCCCGCCCGGCCGCCCTTTCGTGGTCGTCGATCGCGGCCCATCCGGCCGCGTCGACCCGGTGGCCATGGCGCTCGCCGATGAGAGCGCCGATGTCGTCGTCATCGATCGCCGGCGGCGGAAGGCGATCGTGAGTCCAATCGGCGATGACGGCCCCGGCGGTCTGAAGACCGCATTGCCTGTTGGTGCCGATCCCGCCCCGCGCGCCGCGCTTGATCCACCCTGCGACGTAGACGCCGACAATCGGGGATCCGTCCTCGGTGACGCGACCGCCTTCGTTGGGGATGACGCTTGCGCCGGTGTCGAACGGAAGGCCGGGAAATGGATCTGCGCGATACCCGATCGACCGGATCACCATGGACGCGGGTTCGGTCGTCTCCGGTCCTGTCGGGACGACGCGACCGGTGCCGTCGGTGCTGTACGCCATGCGCGAGACCCGCACTCCTGACACGCCGTTGTGGTCACCGAGGATGGCAGCGGGGGAGGACAGGTAGCGGAACGCGACCGTGCGTGCCGCACCCGTCGGCGGGCGGGCCGCGTAGCGGCGGGCGAGGCTCAACTTGGTGGCGGTCGTCGGGTCGAGCGTTCGCGCCTGCTCGTCCCGGTGGGTCTGGGGGTCGAGAACGAGGTCAGCCGGGTCCACGACCACGTCCACGCCGGAGAGCGAGGCGAATGCCTGGAATTCGGAGTTGGTGTACGCGGCGTGAGCCGGACCGCGTCTACCCAGGATCGTCACCTGTCGCACCTGCGATTCTCGAAGAGCCCGGAGCGCGTGATCGGCGATATCGGTGCGCGCCAGCTCATCAGGGTCTGTCACGAGGATCCGTGCCGCATCGAGGGCCACGTTGCCGTTGCCCACGATGACGACGGACTCGCCGCTGAGGTCGATGGCGTCGTCGGCATGGTCAGGGTGGCCGTTGTACCAGGCCACGAAACTCGTGGCGGCGAGTGATCCGGGTAGGTCCTCGCCGGATATGTTCAGAGAACGATCAGCGGCCGCCCCGGTGGCGACGATCACCGCGTGATACCTGGCGCGGAGTTCGTCCAAAGTGACGTCGACTCCCACCTCGACGTTGAGGAAGTACCGGAACGCCTCGCGAGAGGCGGTTGCCGAGAACGTCCGCTCGACGCCCTTGGTCGCTGCGTGATCCGGGGCGACACCAGCGCGCACCAGACCATAGGGGGTGGGGAGGCGGTCGAACATGTCGACCGTGACGCCGCTGTGCCGCAACAGTTCGCCCGACGTATAGAAGGCTGCCGGCCCGGCTCCGATGACCGCCACCCGGAGGGCGCCGGGGCCGGAGGCGCGTGCGGGGCGAGGCGGGGTCCATGATCGGACGACCTCGCGTCCCTCAAAATAGTCGGCGTTCATCTCGGGGAAGACTGAGTCCGGCGGCAGGAGGTCGTCCGGGACGATGGCGTCGACGGGACACTCGTCCACGCACGCCCCGCAGTCGATGCAGGCGACCGGGTCGATATGTAGCATCTCCGCCCGAGCGAAGTCGGGTGTCCCGGGTGTGGGATGAATGCAGTTCACCGGGCAGACCGTGACGCAGCTCGCGTCGTTACAGCACGGCCGCGTGATGACATGGGCCACCGGGGATCCTCCTTGGATCGTCACGAACCGCCCGCTGGTGGCGGACGGCGTTCACTCAGCGGAACGAGGCCCGGAAGGACTCGAAGCCCTGAAGGCAGTTGTTGCGCAGCAATTCGGGTTCGCTGACCTCGATGGACGAGACGCGCGCGACCATCGCCCGCAGCAAGGTCTGCATCTCCAACTTCGCCAGTTGCATGCCGACGCAGGTGTGCACGCCGTGCCCCCATCCGACATTGCTCCCTCGCCACTCCAGCGAGAATCTCTCGGGGTGGTGGAAGTGCCGCTCGTCGCTGTTCGCGGCGGCGAACACCACCGCGACACGGTCCCTCGGGCGCAGCTGGACCCCACCGAACTCGGTATGCGCTGCGACGGATCGAGTGAACGACCGTACCGGTGAGGCAATCCGCACTGCCTCCACCACCGCGGTCGGGATCAGGTCCGGGTCCCGTCGCAGCCGTTCCCACAGCCCGGGAGTCGTCCCCAGGCTCCAGAGAAGTTGGCCGGTCGACAGGATCGTGGTGTCCAGACTCGGTGCAACGAAGTCGATGATCATGTTCTTGGCCTCGACTCGACCGATCTCTCCCCGGTCCGCGGCATCAAGGACCGTCGACGCCCACCCGCCGGGTGTCACGTTCCGGCGGCCGACCGCCAACGTGTAGAGGAACAAGCCGAGCGATCCGCGTAGGGAGCCCCGCGCTCGCCGATTCGCCGAACCGAGCCCGTCGAACGTCGACTGGCCCCAGTTCAGCATCTGCTCCGGGGTCACTTTTACACCGACCAGTTCGGCGACCGCCTGCACCGGCAGGCGGGTCGCGAAATCCGCGATGCCGTCGAAGTGATCTTGCGCCAACAGTCGGTCGACGGTATCCGCGGCCTCCTTCTCGAGCGTGGGCAGCGAGGGGCGTATCGCCCGCGAGGTCAGCGATTGCATGAGGATCATCCGGCGGTTCATGTGCGTGGCGTCGTCACTCGCGAGCGTGGTGTAGTGCCCGAGAGTGTTGGCGACCGGGTTGGCGGCCACGCCTCTGCCACTGCGGAAAGTCGCGTCGTCGCGCAGGGCCAGCCGCACGTCGTCGAACCGGCCGACCGCGAACATCCGATGACGCGGGAGCCAGACGACGGGGCCCGCGTCCCGGATTCGGCTATACACCTCGTGCGGTCTGTCGATCACCTCATCGCCGTACAGATCGACGTCAACCACCGGCGCCCCGCGGTGTGTGGCCGTCCGGTGTGCAGTGCGTCGATCCGTCATCGGCCCCGTCCTGGTGTCGCGAGTCGCACTGGCATGCGTGCCGCGAGTCGATTCCGTCATTACTGACGAAATCATCACTCCAAGATGGGGTGCAGGTCAAGCCATGACATCGGGGCGCCGCCTCGACCTCAGCTGTTGGTCCCCGGCTCAGCCGGCGGCCGCCGCATCCACGGCGCGGGCCTCGAGAGCGCGGGTGAGGTCCGCGTTCTGCTCGGCGAGGATCCGGCGCAGGCCGGCCGGGTATGAGGCGTCCGCGATCACGGCGTCGAAGCGGGCCACGGTCTCGGCGTCCACCGACCACGCGGGGAACAACCCGGCGGCGACGGTCTTGGCCAGGTCGCCGGAGCGTGCCTTCCACAGTGCGGTCACGTCGTCCAGGTAGCGCTCGCAGAGGCCGGTGAGCAGGTGCTCCTGGCCCGGCAGGTCGACGCCCAGCAGGGTGGCACGCACCAGCGCGTTGCTCGGTGCGTCGTCCCCGGTGGCGGTGAGCAGCGTCTCGGCCTCTTCCTTGGCGCCGACGGTGGGCCTGGCGGCGCGGGCGGTGGCCGCCCGCCGGGCGCCTCCGGCGGTGTCATCGGCCGCCAGCTCCTCGTCGATCCGGTCGGTGGTCTCCGCGCCGGCGGCCACGAGCGCGGTGAGGACGGTCCACCGGAGGTCGGTGTCCAGGGTCACGCCGGGCAGGCCCGCCTCGTCCGGGCCCGCGTCGAGGAGGCACGCGAGAACGCGCGCCTCGTCGGCACCCACCGGGCAACTGCACAGCGCGGTGAGGAATGCCAGCTGGTGGTCGGATCCCGCCTCCGCGTCCCGGGCCGCCGTGAGCATCGCGGCGGAGAACTCGGGCCAGCCGGTGGCGGCCGCCCAGTCCGGGTCGGCGTACCTCGCCAGCGCGGTCTGCGCCTGGGCGAGCACGCGCTGGACCACTCCGATGTGGGGCTCTCGCGGGGCCGCGCGGGTGACCACCTCGACGAACCGTCGAGCCGGCATCCGGGCCTCGCGGGTCATCTCCCACAGCGCGGACCAGCACAGGGTGCGGGCGAGCGAATCCGTCACGTCCTCGATCGAGCGCAGGACTGTGTCGAGCGAGCGCTCGTCGAGCCGCACCGAGCAGTACGTCAGGTCTGCGTCGTTGGGCAGGATCAGCTCCGGCAGGGGGAGCCCGGCCATGTCCGGGACGGTCGTGCGCTCGGCGTCGACGTCCAACTCTGCGAACGCGGTCCGGACCAGAGCCCCCGAGTCGTCACGGCTGTAGAGACCCACCCCGAGGCGGTGCGTGCGCAGTTCCCCGGCCCCGGGGGCGGCCGGCCCCTGGACGACGGTCAGTTCGGAGATCGTCCCCGGGGCGTCGGCGGGGGTGCTCACCTCCACGGAGATCGGGTTGATGCCGGTCGTCCGCAACCACTGGGCGGCCCAGTCGGACAGGTCGCGACCGGATGACGCCTCGAGGGCGCGGAGGAGATCGTCGAACTCGGCGTTGCCGAAGGCGTGCTCGGAGAAGTAGGCGCGCAGACCCGCCAGGAACGGCTCGCGCCCCACGTACGCCACCAGCTGCTTGAGCACGGACGCGCCCTTGGCGTAGGTGATCCCGTCGAAGTTCGCCTCGACCGTCTCCAGGTCCGTCATGTCGGCTGCGACGGGGTGGGTCGAGGGCAGTTGGTCCTGCCGGTACGCCCACGCCTTCTCCACGTTGGCGAAGGTGGTCCACGCGTCGGTGTACTGCGTGACGTCGACCTGGGCGAGGACCGAGGCGAAGGTCGCGAACGACTCGTTGAGCCACAGGTCGTCCCACCACCGCATGGTCACCAGGTCGCCGAACCACATGTGGGCCATCTCGTGCAGGATCGTCTCGTTGCGGCGTTCGTAGCGGTAACCGGTGACGCGGGAGCGGAAGACGTAGTCCTCGAGGAAGGTCACCGCCCCGGCGTTCTCCATGGCGCCCGCGTTGAACTCGGGAACGAAGATCTGGTCGTACTTGCCGAAGGCGTACGGCATGCCGAACTCGCGGTGGTAGAACCCGAAGCCCTCCTTGGTCTCGGCGAACAGCCGGTCGGCGTCGAGGTGCTCGGCGAGCGACCGGCGACACAACAGTCGTAGAGGGATGGTCCCGTGCTCGTCCGTGTAGGAGTCCTCCGCCACGTGGTACGGGCCGGCGATCAGGGCCACCAGGTAGGTCGAGAGGACCTCCGTCTGCTCGAACCGATGAACGACCGCCCCCGACTCGCCCGGGGACTCGGCGGCCGGGGTGTTGGCCACCACGACCCAGGCGGCGGGAGCCGTGACGGTCAGCGTGTAGCGCGCCTTGAGGTCGGGCTGGTCGAAGCAGGCGAACACCCGCTTGGCGTCGGCGGTCTGGAACTGCGTGTAGAGATAGACCTCCCCGTCCACGGGATCGACCATGCGGTGCAGGCCCTCTCCGGTCGAGGTGTAGGCCAGATCGGCGTCCACGACGAGCTCGTTGGTCTCCTGCAGGTCGGGCAGCGTCAGCCCCACCTCGTCGTCATAGCGCCCGGTCTCCAGGGTCTGTCCGTTCAACGTCGCCGATCGGATCCGCGCCGACCTCAGGTCGATGAACGTCTGGGCCCCGGGGCGGGAGCAGGTGAACCGGACGACCGTGCGGGACCGGAACGTCCCGGATCCCGGCCCACCGGAGCCGTCGGTGAGGTCCAGGTCCACCTCGTAGGTGTCCACGTCGAGCAGCTCCGCCCTGGCGGCGGCGTCGGAACGGGTGAGATTGAGCGAGCGCATCGGGAGGTCCTCGGTTCCTGGCGGGGGTGGTGGCCCCAGTCCTACCACCCGGGGCGGGGTGGCAGTCGGGGACCCTGACGAGGAGGATGGGGCCATGACATCTTCCGATTCCACCGCTCGCCGTTCCGTCGACTTCTGGTTCGACCCCCTGTGCCCCTTCGCGTGGGTCACCAGCCGCTGGATCCTCGAGGTGGAGAAGGTCCGCGACATCGATCTGACCTGGAACGTGATGAGCCTGTCCGTCCTCAACGACGGCCGGGACCTGCCCGAGGAGTACTCCGCGCTGATGACCCGGGGCTGGGGCCCGGTCCGCGTGGCGATCGCCGCCGCACAGCGTCACGGCCAGGAGGTCCTGGGCAGGCTGTACACCGAGCTCGGCACCCGCATCCACGACCAGGGCCGGGGGATCGAGGACCCCACCGTGATCACCGAGGCGCTTCAGGCCGCCGGACTGGACGCGGGCCTCGCCGCCGCGGCGGCGACGGATGAGTACGACGACGAGTTGCGCGCCTCGCACCACCGCGGCATGGACCCGGTGGGCGACGAGGTCGGCACCCCGGTCGTTCACGTTGACGGCGTGGCATTCTTCGGGCCCGTCCTCACTCGGATCCCGCGCGGCGAGGACGCCGGGAAGGTCTTCGACGGCGCCGCCCTGCTCGCCGGATATCCCTACTTCTTCGAGCTCAAGCGCAGCCGCACCGAGGCCCCGCAGTTCGACTGACGCGGTAGCGATGGCGGGCGGATCGACGGCAGACCTCGTGGACCCGGAAGGAGTGGCGGACCTCCGGCCACTGGGGACGGACGATGTCGAACTCCTGGCTCACGCCACCCTGCTCAACGTCAACTGGACGGGTGGAGAGCGGGTCACCGTGTCCGACGTAGCGGCCGATCCCGCGCTGGCCCACTACACCGCGCTCAGGCCCGACCGAGGCGACTTCGGGGTGGTGGCCGAGATGTCCGGTCGCCCGGTCGGGGTGGTGTGGTTGCTGTTCCTCGACGCCACTGATCCCGGTTACGGCTACGTGGCGGACGAGATTCCCGAGCTCAGCGTCTGCGTCTGGCCGGGGTATCGCGGAAGAGGCGTCGGAACCCTGCTCCTCGGGGAAGCCTTGCAGGCCGCGCGGGACCGGGGTCTGGATCGGGTGTCCCTCAGCGTCGAGGCGGGGAATCCCGCCAGGAGGCTATATGCCGACATGGGCTTCGTCGACGTGGACGCCGCGTCCCCGGGGACGATGGTGGTCTCGCTGAGCCGGTGAGAGCCCCGATGGCCAGCCGGTGACGGCCCGGATCGTCCGTGGGAGACACCTCAGCGCAGCCCGAAGATGTCCGCCAGATCCGCCGATATGTGTCCCGGTGCGACCCCCTCGACGATGATCGCCGTGGGGGTCGACGATTGTTGCCTCAGGTGGCGCACGGCCCTGTACTCGGGGGAGTCATACCATCTCTCGGCGGACGCGGGATCGGCGAACCGCAGCAGGGTGACGAAACCGCCCCACGACCCTTCCAGCACTCGGGCCGGGAGGTTCTGGACGAGGATCTCGGCCCCGTATGCCGTGAGCGAGGCGTCGACGGAACGGACGTACTCGCCGAGCTCTGGGGTCAGCTGGAGGTCGTCGCTCCGGACGAGCACGTAGGCGGGGGCGGTCATAGCTCGAACCTAGCGAATGATCCCCGGGCCCGAAGGCGGACGAGGAGAGGGCCGGGTCCGCGTGGCAGAATCGCCGACATGCGCATCTACCTGGGAGCGGACCACGCCGGCTTCGAGACCAAGAACGTCATCGCCGAGCACCTGACGGCCTCCGGCCACGAGGTGGTTGACTGCGGTGCCCACACCTACGACGCCGAGGACGACTACCCGGCGTTCTGCATTGACGCGGCTCGCAAGGTCGTCGCGGACCCCGGCAGTCTCGGCATCGTGCTGGGCGGATCCGGCAACGGCGAGCAGATCGCGGCCAACAAGGTCCCCGGCGCCCGGTGTGCGCTGGCGTGGAGCGTCGAGACCGCTCGTCTGGCCCGCGAGCACAACAACGCCCAGCTGATCGGCATCGGCGGGCGCATGCACTCACAGGAGGAGGCGCTGGCGATCGTCGACGCGTTCCTCGACCAGAGCTGGTCGGAGGCCGAGCGCCACCAGCGGCGCATCGACATCCTCGCCGAGTACGAGCGCACCCACGAGGCCCCGCCGGTCCCCGGCGCCTGAGTTCCCGTGCCAGAGGGGCACACCCTCCACCGACTGGCCCGCCTGCACACCGAGTACTTCGCAGGCGGGCCCGTCCGCGTCTCGAGCCCGCAGGGGCGGTTCGCCGACCACATCGTCGTCGACGGTCGGTACTTCGACCGCGCCACGGCGGTCGGCAAGCACCTCTTCCACCACTACGAGGGCGGCCTGGCGGTCCACGTCCACCTGGGGCTCTACGGGTTCTTCGACACGCACCTGGTGCCGCAGGGGGAGGAGCCCCCGACACCGGTCGGGCAGGTGCGGATGCGGGTCGGCTCGGTCCGTGGCGAGGCAGTCCGTGACGAGGCAGTCCGCGACGAGGCGGCCGGCGTGGAGTGGGAAGCGGAAGGCGGGCCGGTGCACTATGTGGACCTCCGCGGGCCCACCAGGTGCGAGGTGATCGACGAGGCGGGGGTGGTCGAGGTCAGAGGCCGTCTGGGGCCCGATCCGCTGGACGCCGACGCCGACCCCGAGCGGGCCTGGACGCGGATCTCCCGCAGCGCGCGACCGATCGGCGCTCTGCTGATGGACCAGAAGGTGCTGGCCGGGGTGGGCAACGTCTACCGGGCCGAGGTGCTGTTTCGGCACGGTGTCGATCCGTTCCGCGCCGGTTCGCGGGTGACGGAGGGCGAGTTCCGCGCGATCTGGGACGACCTGGTGCAGTTGATGGGGGTGGGGGTGGCGACCGGCGCCATCCACACGATCCGCCCGGAGCACGACCATGGCGACGTGCCCAGACGCGGCGCCGACCGACCGCGCAACTACGTCTACCAACGCGACGGTTGGCCCTGCCGGGTGTGCCGCGACGAGATCGTCCTGCAGACGTTGGAGGCGCGGACCCTCTTCTGGTGCCCGACCTGCCAGCCGGGACGGCCGCGCTGAACCCGTCGCCGCGTCGCAGCCGCGGGCGGGCGGGTTAGCCGGGTAGCGGGCGATCATCTCGCAGCCGCACGTCGCGACGGCGTCTCGCGCGCACCGAAGTGCCTGCGAGACGCCATGCCGAGGGGCGGCTGGGATCTGATCGAGCAGGCGCTACCGCGAGACGCCATGCCGAGGGGCGGCTGGGATCTGATTGAACAGGCGCTACTGCGAGACGCCATCCTCGGGAGCGCCGGGAGGGCGGCGCGGGTCGTCGTGTGGAGCGGGCGACGGGAATCGAACCCGCGTAGCCTGCTTGGAAGGCAGGGGCTTTACCATTAAGCTACGCCCGCGTCGGCGGCTGACCTGGAGTTCCCCCCGGGGTTCGCTCGCGCGGTGATCACACTACCGGACCGGTGCGGCACCCCCAACTCCCGGCCCGCCAACGCGGAATCTGCCGTGATGCGGCACTGTCGTACACTGGCCGAGTTGGTTTGGCGGCCCGGCAGGTTCTCCGCGTATGTCGCGGGCGGTCGGTCGCGCGACTCACCGGGATGTGGCGCAGCTTGGTAGCGCATCCGCTTTGGGAGCGGAGGGTCGCAGGTTCGAATCCTGTCATCCCGACCAGCGGAGCCCGAGACATGAACCCCACACGACTTTCCTAGGAGATCATCACCGTGAAGAGCACTGTCGAGCAGCTGAACCCGACCCGGGTCAAGGTCACGGTGGAGGTGCCGTTCGCGGAGCTCGAGCCGGACTTCGCCAAGGCCTACAAGTCGCTCGCCGGCCAGGTCAACATCGCCGGTTTCCGTCCGGGTAAGGCCCCCGCCAAGCTCCTCGAGGCACGCATCGGTCGCCCGGCGGTCCTGGAGCAGGTCATCAACGACATGATCCCGACCCGCTACGGCCAGGCCGTCGACGAGCACGACCTCAAGGTCCTGGCCCAGCCGGAGATCGAGGTGACGAAGCTCGAGGACGGCGACGTCGTGGAGTTCACCGCCGAGGTGGACGTGCGCCCGGAGATCACCCTGCCCACCTACTCGGAGCTGGCGGTCACCGTCGAGGCCCCGGCCGCCGACGACGCGGCGGTGGAGACGGAGCTCGACAACCTCCGCGCCCGCTTCGGCACCCTCAAGGGCGTCGAGCGTGGTGCCGAGAAGGGCGACTTCCTCTCGGTGGACCTGGCCGCCACCGTCGACGGTGAACCCGTCGACGACGCCTCGACCGAGGGCCTGTCCTACGAGCTCGGTTCCGGCACGCTCATCGAGGGCCTCGACGACGCGGCCGAGGGCCTCAAGGCCGGCGAGTCCAAGGAGTTCACCTCGTCCCTCGTCGCGGGCGACCACGCGGGCAAGGAGGCGGTCATCACCGTGACCGTCCAGTCCGTCAAGGAGCGCGAGCTCCCCGACGCCGACGACGAGTTCGCCCAGATGGCCAGCGAGTTCGACACCCTCGACGAGCTCAAGGCCGACCTCACGGAGAAGGTGGCGCAGCAGGCCAAGGCCGGCCTCGCGGGCGAGATCCGCGACAAGGTCCTGGACGCGTTGATCGAGGCCACCGACATCCCGACCCCCGAGTCCCTCGTCGAGTCCGAGGCGCACGCGCAGATGCACCAGCTCATCGACCAGTTCGGTGGGGACCCGGCGATCCTCGACCAGGCGCTGGCCGCCGAGGGCACGGACCGCGAGACCTTCGAGGCGGAGACCCGCGAGGGCGCCGCGCGCGCCATCCGTAGCCAGCTCCTGCTGGACGCCGTGGCCGAGCAGGCCTCGACGGAGGTCTCGCAGGAGGAGCTCACGCAGCACATCATGTTCCAGGCCCAGCGCTACGGCATGGACCCGAACCAGTTCGTGCAGCAGATCCAGCAGGCCGGCCAGCTGGGCTCGCTGTTCTCCGACGTGCGCCGTTCCAAGGCGCTGGCCGACGTCATCGTCCAGGCGAACGTCACCGACACCGAGGGCAACTCCGTCGACACCACCGAGTTCTTCGGGTCCCGTGAGGAGGAGTCCGCCGACTCCACCGATGCCGCGGACACCGCCGAGGCCGTCGAGTCCACCGACGCCGCGGACACCGACGGCAAGGGCGACGACGCCTGACGGTTCTCGCCTGCATCACCCTCGGAGCCGGGGGCCACCCCATGGTGGTCCCCGGCTCCGTCGTTCGGGGTGGCGGTGCACCCGGTGCCCGCCGACGGCGACTGCGGACGCCGACGCTGAGAGCGAACACCCGCCCCGTCGGGACGGTTCGGTCGTTGGCGTTGGTTACTGTTTGGAGTAACGGATACCCGGCCGCCGGACGGTCGGGCACCGCGGGAGCGGTGAGACGACCAGCGAAGGTAGGTACCCCGTGGCCCAGAACGGTTCAGCGGCACAGCCCGGTTCGACGCAGCCCGCCCTCAGCTCGCCCGGATCCCATGGGCTGACCCTCGGCGACTCGGTGTACGAGCGTCTCCTGCAGGAACGGATCATCTTCCTGGGTTCCCAGGTGGACGACGACATCGCCAACCGCCTCTGCGCGCAGATCCTGCTGCTCGCGGCGGAGGACCCCACCCGCGACATCGCCATGTACATCAACTCGCCCGGCGGCTCGGTGTCCGCGGGTATGGCGATTTTCGACACCATGCAGTTCGTAGAGTGCGACGTCTCCACGTATGCGATGGGACTTGCGGCCTCGATGGGCCAGTTCCTCCTGGCCGCCGGCACCAAGGGAAAGCGCTACGCCCTGCCGCACGCCAAGATCATGATGCATCAGCCCTCCGGCGGAGTCGGCGGCTCGGCCATCGACATCGCCATCCAGGCCGAGCAGCTCGCCCTGACCAAGAAGCAGATGGCCGAGCTTATCGCCGACCACACGGGCCAGACATTCGAGCAGGTCACCGAGGACTCCGACCGCGACCGGTGGTTCACCGCGCAGCAGGCCAAGGAGTACGGGTTCGTCGATCACGTGATCACGCGCGCCTCCCAGACCGGAGGGACCTCCCCGTCGTGATCATCGACCCCGTCGCCCACGGGAGCGCTCCCGCAGCCCAGCCCGCCCCGCACACCACCACGGAGTCACCGATGACCTCACTGCCGACCTCGCGCTACATCCTTCCCTCCTTCGTCGAGCACTCGAGCTATGGCGTCAAGGAGTCCAACCCGTACAACAAGCTCTTCGAGGAGCGCATCATCTTCCTGGGCACCCAGGTCGACGATGCCTCGGCGAATGACATCATGGCCCAGCTCCTGGTGCTCGAGGGCCAGGATCCGGACCGCGACATCACGATGTACATCAACTCGCCCGGCGGCTCGTTCACCTCGCTCATGGCGATCTACGACACGATGCAGTACGTGCGTCCCGACATCGTGACGGTGTGCCTGGGGCAGGCTGCTTCGGCCGCCGCGGTCCTGCTCGCGGCGGGCACCAAGGGCAAGCGGGCCGCCTTGCCCAACGCCCGCATCCTCATCCACCAGCCCGCCACCGGCGGGATCCAGGGGCAGGCATCGGATCTGGAGATCCAGGCAGCGGAGATCGAGCGGATGCGTCGTCTCATGGAGACCACCCTGGCGCGGCACACCGGTCACGAGGCGGACAAGATCCGCAAGGACACCGACCGCGACAAGATCCTCACGGCCGCCGAGGCCAAGGACTACGGGATCATCGACACCGTGTTCGACTACCGCAAACTGTCGACGACCAACTGACGCCCGGGCGGCGCGCCGTGGAGGGTAGCGGTGCGCCGTCAGGTCCAATGAACCTCATCGCGCGAGGGGTCGGAATTGTCGTCCCTGCCGCGTACCGTCGACTACGGGGTGTGAATCCGGGCCCCTGGAATGCGAGGACGTAGAACTCATGGCACGTGTGGGCGAGAGCGGCGACCTGTTGAAGTGTTCTTTCTGTGGGAAGAGCCAGAAGCAGGTCAAGAAGCTGATCGCCGGCCCCGGGGTCTACATCTGCGACGAGTGCATCGAGCTGTGCAACGAGATCATCGAGTCCGAGGTCGAGGACTCGCAGGAATCGGCGCTCGACGAGCTGCCCAAGCCGGCGGAGATCCACGCCTTCCTCGACGAGTACGTGGTAGGGCAGGACGCGGCCAAGCGAAACCTCGCGGTGGCCGTCTACAACCACTACAAGCGCATTCGCGTGGGGGCCTCGCTCGGCCGCGGTGACGCGGTGGAACTGGCCAAGTCCAACATCCTCATGCTGGGGCCGACCGGGTGTGGCAAGACGTACCTCGCCCAGACGCTGGCCAAGATGCTCAACGTCCCGTTCGCCATCGCCGACGCCACCGCGCTGACCGAGGCGGGATACGTCGGCGAGGACGTGGAGAACATCCTCCTCAAGCTCATCCAGGCCGCCGACTACGACACCAAGCGCGCCGAGATGGGCATCATCTACATCGACGAGGTCGACAAGATCGCCCGGAAGGCCGAGAACCCGTCGATCACCCGCGACGTGTCCGGCGAAGGCGTGCAGCAGGCGCTGCTCAAGATCCTCGAGGGCACGCAGGCGTCGGTGCCGCCGCAGGGTGGTCGCAAGCACCCGCACCAGGAGTTCATCCAGATCGACACGTCTAACGTGTTGTTCATCGTCGCCGGGGCGTTCCAGGGTCTGGAGAAGCTCGTCGGTGACCGGGTCGGGCGCAAGGGGTTGGGCTTCGGCGCCGAGGTCGCCAGCAAGGCGAGCCTCGACACGACGGAGAACTTCAGCGAGGTCATGCCGGAGGACCTCGTGAAGTACGGGCTGATCCCGGAGTTCATCGGTCGACTCCCGGTGGTGGCCACGGTGACGAGCCTCGACCGCGAGGCGCTGGTCAACATCCTCAGCGAGCCCAAGAACGCACTCGTCAAGCAGTACGCGCGGCTGTTCGAGATGGACGGCGTCGAGCTCGAGTTCTCGCAGGACGCCCTCGAGGCGGTGGCCGACCAGGCGATCCTGCGGGGCACCGGAGCCCGCGGACTGCGCGCCATCATGGAGGAGGTCCTCCTCCCGGTGATGTACGACATCCCCGGGCGCGATGACGTCGCCCGCGTGGTGGTGACCGGTGAGACGGTGCGCCACAACGTGCTGCCGACGATCGTCCCGTTCTCCGAGTCCGAGCCCCGCGAGAAGTCGGCCTGACCTGCTCCGGTCGGCGCATCCGGCTCGTCAGGCCGGGTGGCGGCGCTCGAGTAGCGCCGAGACCGCCATCCCCAGCACGATGCCCCAGAACGGTGCCGAGACCCCGAGTAGCGACACGTCCGCCACGGTGACGAGCAGGCACACGAGCGGGCCGAGCGCCCGGTCGGTGCGGAATGCCGTGACGAACGCCGACTGGAGCGGGGCGAGCATCGCCAACCCGCCGAGGGCGGCGATGAACGCCGCGGGGGTGCCCAGGATGAGCCCGACGAAGGCCGGGGCGACGACGCCCACCACGAGTGCGAGGGCGCCGTTGGCGATCGCCGCGGCATAGTGCCGACTCCGCTCACCCGACGAGACGAGGAGGGCGTTCGTGGGCCCGGTCAGGCACGTCGACACCGCACCGATCGCGGAGACCAGGAGGGACCAGACCCCACAGGCCACCGCACACGCGGAGACCGGGGGACGGTGCCCTTTCGCCCGGAGGACCGCGATGCCCTGCCCGTTCTGCACCACCAGGACGGTGATGGCGAGCGGGACGACCAACTCGGTCATCGCCCGGAGCGTGAACTCCGGCGACTGCAGCATCGGGGCGGCGATGATGCCGTCATCGATGATCCCGCGGGACAGCCCGCCGGCCACCACGACGGCGGCGATGCCCACAATCATCGCGGCGAGAATGGGTGGAACGATCCGGGCCAGGCGGGGGACGGCGCCGACGGCGAGGAAGGCGACCGCCATCGGCAGGGCCACCGCGGCGGAGGTCCAGACCGCTTCGACCAGCCCCAGACCGAACCGGAGGAACACCCCGGCGACCATCGCCATGATGATCGGCATGGGGATCCAGTCCATGAGCCTGCGGGCCAGGCCGGACAGGCCGACCAGGAGGATCACCACTCCTGTCACCACATAGGCCCCGAGGACCTCCGACCATCGCAGGTGCCCCAGGGAATTGCCGACGATCACCGTGCCCGGGATGGTCCAGAAGAACGCGAGCGGCGTGCGGTAGGCCCAGCTCATGATGATGGTGAGCAGTCCGTTGGCGAAGAAGACCCCGAAGATCCACGAGGACAGCTGGGCGGGGGTCAGCTCACCCTGCCCTCCGGCGGCGAGGATCACGGCGACGGGGCCGGTCGCCGAGAACACCAGCGCGATGAGGGCGTTGGCGAACTCGCGGGGACCGAGGTCGGCCAGGACACGACGGGGCGAGGGCCGGCCCGATCCGACGAGATCGAGTTGCCGGCCGGTCGTCGGTGGGACGGTGCTCATTGGTCTCCCGTGGGGTCGGGGTCGGTACGGAACGTCTCGCCGCGTCGGGCCACGTGGGCCGCGAGTTCGGTGCGGCCGCTCACGCCGAGCTTCGAGTAGATGCGGGTGAGGTGGTACTGGACGGTCTTGACGGACAGGAACAGTTCCTCCGCCGCCTGGGCGTTGGTCCGGCCCGCGGCCACCAGGGTCGCGACAGCGCTCTCCTGCGGCGTCAGCGTGCTGTTGCCGCCGGTGCGGACCACGTCCACTCCGCCCGCGCGGCGCTCGCGGTCACACCGCTCGACGTAGGCGCTCGCCCCCAGTTGCTCGTAGATGTCGCGGGCGGTCCCGAGTGCGAGGTGAGCCTCCCGGCGGCGGCCCGCGCGGCGGAGAGTCTGGCCGTGGCCGAAATGCATGCGGGCCGAGTAGTAGGGCATGGCCAGGCCGTCGAGGTGGTCGAGGCTCCGGCGGAAAATCAGGATGCACTCGTCCACGTCTCCCCGTACCGCCGCGATGCGGGCACGGACCGCCCCGAGGCGGGCCAGCGTCGAGCGGTGGCCCTGGCGTCCGGCGCGGGCCTCGGCGGGGCCGATGAGGTTCTCGGCCTCGTCGAGACGCCCGGCCAGGACGAGCGAGTGGGAGTACAGGTCGTGCCACGGCCAGTACCCGGGCTGATCGATGTCGAGTTCGCGGGCCAGTGCCACGACGGGCTCGGCGGCAAGGCGAACGGAGGTGTAGTCGCCGGACGAGGCCGCCACCTGCATCCGCGCCATGGCCGACGGGATGATCTGGACCGGGTAGGCGTCGGCACTGGTCGTCAGGTTCCTCAGGTGGGAGGCGGCGCCGAGGTGGTCGCCGCGCATCGAGCGGATCACCGCACCCGGCCAGTGCACCACGGGGGCCAGCAGGTCCAACTCGAGGTCATCCACCCGGCGGGCCGCGGTGTCGACGACGCGGAGCGCGTCGTCCCAGTCGCCTCGCAGCAGGAGGGTGCGGGCCAACCAAGCCTGCGCCCAGATCGAGATCCGCGCGGACCCGGAGACGTCCGCGGTGGGGACCGCGGAGCCCAGGTGCCGGCGGGCGGTCTCGAGGTCGTCGTTCGCGAGGGCGATCCAGCCCGCCGCCATCTCGAAGCGCTGCGCCACGGCCGGGGCGAGGCCCGCGATCCGTTCCTCCACCGCGGGAACCGCCTCCTGTTCTCCCCGGATCGCGAGCGCCAGCATCTCGATCGCCCGGGCTTCCTCGACCTCCGGCTGATCCGGGCGCCCGCTGCCGGTGACGACCCGGGCCCAGTGGAGGATCCGGGTGGGCTCCCATTCGCACAGGGAGTGGACGACGAACTTCTGGGCGAGTGCGACCGGGTCCGCGGCCGGTGACGCCGGCACCCCGCCCTCGCGGGTCGCCAGAGCACGGTCGAGCAGGACCTGGGCCTCACCGGCGTGACCGAGGTGGACGGCGAGGGACCCGAGCACGGCGTCCCGGCGGGGATCAGAGCGCACCCGCTCGAGCCCTTGGGCCAGTGACCGGGCCTCGCTGATCCGACCGGAGTTGATCAGGGCGTCGACCCCGTCGATGTGCAGTTCGCGGGACCGGTCGACGTCCGGGGTCAGAGCAGCAGCGGTGAGATAGGCGTGGCCCGACGCACTCCATCGTCCGGCGCGGGCGTGGACGAGGGCGCGGGCACGGAGGGTGTCGGACAGGTCGGGATCCGGGCCCGTCGCCGCCGAGGCACGGTGGTCCAGGGCCGCATCGGTGTCCCCGTGGTCCCCGGCCTCCTCCGCGACGCGGGCGGCGAGTGAGTGCAGGCGCAGGAGATCACTCGGTGGTATCCCGCGCAGCACCGCCGTCCGCAGCAGGGGGGAACGGAATCGGACGGTAGCGGCACCGGGGGAGAGGTCGACCCGCGCCAGATCGGCGGAATGCGCGGAGTCCAGGGCGGCGGAGATCGCCGCTGTGGTGGGAGTGACTCCGCTCCGCGCGCCGACGAGCGCGGTCAGGGAATCCATCGTGACCGGGGGCGACAGGACGGCGGCCGCCTCGATGATCTCCCGATGGGAGGGCTCCATGGCCGCGAGCAGGGCGGAGATCTCCCGCTCGACCGAGGCGGGAAGGGGCGGGACGGAGAAGGGCGCGACCCACCACGAGTCGGGTGCCTGGTCCGCCACCGTCGCCACGGCTCCCGCCTCGCCTCCCGTGTACTGCATCAAACGGCGGGCCGCCGCGGCCGACGGCTCCCGGCCGGTCCGCATCGCGACGAGGGTCCGGATCTCCGCCTGGTCCAGCGCGCCCAACCGGATGGTCTCGCGGGCGAGCCGCGTGCACAGCTCGGCCGAGGCCCCGTGGGCGGGGCTACCGAGCGTCAGGACGAGCATGACCGTGGCCCGGCCCGCCGCCTCCATCGCGGACGCCAGGCCGCGGAGGGAGTCGGGGTCCGCGTACTCCGCGTCGTCGACCACCACCACCGCGCCGGGGCCCGCGGCGAGATACGCCCGGGACAGCGCGTCGACCAGGGTCGTGCCGTCGACCCCCTCGCTCTCCGTGGATCCGGCCCCCGCCCGGTCCGGGTGGGAGGTATCGGTGTGTGGCAGCCGCTCGAGTATCCGCGCGGCCACCACACACCTCGTGTCCTTCTCCCAGGGCAGCGCGCGCACGAGGACCGAGGTCACCCCGGGGATCCGCGCCACCACGGAATCGACCAGATGACTCTTGCCCCCACCGTCGGCGGCCGTGACCAGGACGATCGTTGATCGCGAGCCCACCACCGCGCCGTGGATCGCCTGCAGGCGGTCCACGGCGCGGTGGTGACCGTAACGGGGAACGGGGTCGGCGAAGGTCATGGAGGTCAGCGTAGGTCCGAGCCGGTGCTCTCGACCGGTTCCGTCACCACGGCCGCTTCCTCCCGCACCGGGGACCGGGGCACGGCCAGGGTGAGGGCGGCGCCGGCGAGGGCGATCCCGCCGAACACGAGGAAGGACGTGTCCGCGTCCAGGCCGGCGGCCACGAGGAGGCCACCGATCACCGGGCCGAGGATCCCGCCCAGGCGGCCGAACCCGGCGCACCACGCCACGCCGGCGGCCCGCGCACCCGTCTCGTAATAGTTGGAGACGAAGCCGTAGAGCAGGACCTGCGTACCGATCGTGCCCATGCCGGCAGCCGCGACCAACGCCACCACCAGGGCGAACGGCGGGGAGAAGGTGATGGACACCAGGGCCAGTGTCGCCAGCACGAACGAGAAGGCCACGATGACGCGCGGCCCGTGCCTGTCGGCGAACCAGGAGGCGACGAGCCCGCCCGCGATCGCGCCGCCGTTGAGGACGAGGAGGAAACCCAGGGAGCTCCTGGCGTCGATACCGTAGGTCTCCATGATCGTGGGCAACCAGGTGTTGAGACCGTAGGTCAGCAGCAGGCCGGCGAAACTCATGAACCCCAGCAGGAGAGTGCCCAGACGGTAGTCGGGCGAGAGCAGGGCGGCGAAGCCGGTGCGGGGGACCACCTCGTCGTCGTCGCCACCGCCCCGCGCCGGATCTGCGGTGACGGGCGCGTCCGGCACCGCCGCCATCTCGAGCGGCAGGCCCCTGGCCGCGCACACCTCGGCGGCTCGACGGGTCTGGCCACGGGAGGCCAGCCACCGTGGTGACTCGGGGAGCGCGTACCAGGCGTAGGGCAGCACGATCACCAGGGGCAGGGCCCCGATGAGGAACAACCCCCGCCACCCGATGTGGTCGCGCAGCATCATCGCGAGTGCAGAGGCCATGACGCCACCGGCGGGGATGCCGCTGTAGACGATGGCGTTGAACAGGTTGCGCCGTCCCGCGGGGGCGAACTCGGCGATGATCGCGCCGGCTGTGGCCACGATGGCACCGATGCCCAACCCGGTGAGCAGGCGCAGGACGCCGAACGTGGTGATGTCGCGGGCGAATGAGGTGGCGGCCATACCGATGGAGAACCAGGCGATGGCGCCGAGCATGATCCGGCGGCGGCCGATGCGGTCGCCGACGGCTCCGGCACCCAGAGCGCCGATCATCACGCCGACGAGGGCATAGGACCCGAGCGCACCGGCCTGCGCCGCCCCGAGGGCGCCGATCTGACCGGGGTCGGCCAGGAGGGTGGGCAGGACGGCGCCGTAGATGACGAGGTCATAGCCGTCGAAGAGGATCGCCAGGGCGACCACGGTCAGGACGCCGTAGACGGTGCGCTTGTGGGCCGGGGACTCCCAGACATCGGGGGAGGGGCCGGGATCCGTGGGCGGGTTGGAGGGTACGGGGCGCCCGGGGGGCGCGGGGGTGCTCGAGGACACGGGAGGGCTCCGTTCGGTGTGGACGATGACGCAGTGGGCGATGAAGGTGCGGGGTCGAGGTGGGTGTGGGAACGAGGCGGGCGTGTGGCGGTCGGCCGGCGCGGCGTACTGCGCGGGCTCTCAGCCCTGGTCGCCACCGGCGACGGGAAGGGTCGACCCGGTGATGTAGGAGGCCTCCTCCGAGGCGAGGAAGCAGATCGGGGCCACCTGTTCGTGGAGCGTGCCGTACCTGCCCATGACGGTGGAGTCGACGGTCTGCTCGACGATCTGGGTGTACCAGGCCTTCTCCTGGTCGCTGCGGGCGTCGCCACCCCGCGAGACGCGGCGTTCGGGGGCGAGGGTGCCGCCGGGGGCGGTGGCCACCACCCGCACACCGTGCGGGGCGGCCTCCAGGGCCAGGGCCGAGGTGAGGCCGTTGACGCCTCCCTTGGACGCTGCGTAGGGGGCCCGGTTCACTCCGCGGGTGGCGACGGAGGAGACGTTGACGATCGTGCCAGCGCCGGCCGCGACCATCGACGGCAGAACCGCACGGCACATCCACAGCGTGGGGAAGAGGGATCGCCGGACCTCGGCCTCGATCTGCTCGGCCGAGTACTCCTCATAGGGCCGGGCCCAGATGGTCCCGCCGACGTTGTTGATCAGCACGTCGATCCGGCCGTGCGCGTCAAGCGCCGCACGGACCGAGGCCTCGGCGCCCTCGAACGTCTCCAGATCTGCCTCCACCGGCACCACGCGGTGTCCGGCGGGGGAGAGGGCGGACAGGTCGTCGGCGACCGCTCCGATGAGGTCGGCCCGGTCCACGACGGTGACAAGTCCGCCCTCGCGGACCACCCGGTCCGCGACCGCCCGACCGATGCCCTGGACGGCGCCGGTGACGAGCACCGACCGCGCGGCGAAGCGGCCGGGGGAGACGACGGGGGGCACGGGGTCGTACTCGCCGACGGGCGCACTCACGACGCCTCACCCACGGCCTGCTGGTCCAGCGCGGTGCGCATGGTGGCCTTGGCGTGTGCGCTGTGCCGCCGGATGAGGTAACGCGCGGCGTCACGGTCCCCTGATTCGAACGCGGCCACGATCTCGAGGTGCTCGGGGACGATGTCCTCGGACACCCAGCGGGCGTCGGGCAGGACGCTGTTCATCACCTGGGTCACCTCCAGCATGCGGTAGGCCTGGAGCAGGGAGTCGTTGCCGGTGCAGCGGAACAGGAACTCGTGGAACTGGGCGTTCGCGGCGGTGAACCGCTCGGGGTCGAGGAACCGGTCGCCCTCGATGTACTGATTGGCGGACTCCGCGAGCATCCGGAACTCCGCGAGGCGGGCGTCGTCGAGACGTCCCATGATCAGTTCGATCACGCCGAGCTCGAGCGCCATGCGGGCGTCGAACTGCGCATCGGACCGCCGGATCGCGGGGTGCACCTCACCGCTGACCACGCCGGGTGCCGAGGTGATGGTCTCCGAGCGTCCACCGCCGGCAACGGACACCGTGGTGGTGCCGGCCGCGTCGCGGGTGGTCGACACGGGCGCCAGGGTGACCTGGCGCGGGACGAAGCCGACCGGGCGGGCGGCGATGGCGGCGAAGGGTTCGGCCGAGCGGGCGGCCGGTGCGGGGTGTCCGCCCGGAGCGGGCGGGGTGTACCCGACCGGACGCGCGGCGAGGGGGGCCACCGGCTCCACGGAACGGGCGCCGGCGGCCGCGTGCTCCCCGGGGATCGGTGGGACGTACCCGACCGGGCGGGCCTCGATGGCCGGCACCGGGTCCCCGGGCCGACGGAAGACGAGGGGTGCCGGGGGCGCGGCCGTGGTCGTGGGGGCCGTCGGTGCCGTCTCGCGCTGCTCCGCCGACTGGTCGGGCACCGCGGTCGCGGGGGTGAACTTCTCGTAGTAGAAGTGCGTCACCTGGAGGCCCTCGGCGTCGAGGAAGCCCCTGACCGCCTCGACCATCGGGGGCGGCCCGCAGAGGTAGATGTCGGCGGTCCCGTCGTGGAGGTGCTCCGGGCGGATCAGCCCGGTGACGTACCCGCTGTTCGGATACGCCGTCGCCGGGTCCGCCACGACCAGCTCCCAGGTCATCCCAGTGATCCGGGTGGTGTACTCGTCCAGCAGGTCCGTGTAGACCACGTCGGTGTCGAACGAGGTGCCGTAGATGAGGTGGATCGGCCGGTCGGTGGTGTCGGCGGCGAGGGTCTCCAGGATCGACAGCACGGGCGCCAGGCCGGTGCCGCCCGCCAGGAGCAGTAGGGGGCGGCTGGACTCGCGGAGGAAGAAGCTGCCCATCGGACCGGTCAAATTCAGGCGGTCGCCCACCGCGCAGCGCTGGGCCAGGTACTCCGACATCGCGCCGCCGGAGGCGTACTTGACGAGGAACGACAAGTGCTTCGAGTCGGCTCCGGTGGAGAACGAGTACGACCGCGTCTGGTCGGTGCCCGGAACCGCGATGCTGACGTACTGGCCGGGCAGGAACGCCAGGGCGTCGCGGTCGTCCAGCTCAACCGTCAACGCGAACGCACCCTCGGCCAGGCGCTCGACGGCCGTGACCGTCGCGGGGTGCGCCGCGGCGGTGGTCTTGGCCACGTCGGAGGTGGTGGGGATTTGGACGACCAGGTCGGATCGCGGGACCATCTGGCAGGGCAGGCAGTACCCGGCCGCGGCCTCGTCCTCGGTGAGGGCGTCGTCGATGTAGTCGCCGCCGTCGAAGTCGCCGGACTCGCAGAGGGACTTGCACGTCCCGCACGCTCCGTCGCGGCAATCGAGGGGGATGTTGATCCGGGCCTTGTACGAGGCGTCGGCGACGGTCTCCGTCGGACCGCAGTTGACGAAGCGCGTCACGCCGTCCTCGAAGGCCAGTGCCACTGAATAGCTCATGGGGTCTCACTCCAGGTCGCTGGCGATGCCGGCCGCACAGGCGACCGGGTGGGGGCCGGGGCCCTGGACGGACGCCGGCGCGGGTGTGGGCTCACACCATGTAGACGTCCACGATGTGGTGGATGTAGTCGTTCTTCAGGACCACCTTCTTGTAGGTGATCAGCGGCGACTCCCCGGTGACGTCGAGGGTGTAGAAGGAGGTGCCGAAGTACTGGTCGGTGGTGTTGTACCGGAAGTACGACGACAGCCAGTTGAACCGGATGTCGACCTCTCCGGGCCGGCGGTCCAGCACCTCGATGTTGCTGATGAGGTGATTCGTGCGGGGTTCCGGCAGCGACGTGGCCGAGGAACGCTCGGTCCGGATGCGGAACACGCGGTCCTCGATGCCGGCCCGATTGGGGTAGAAGATCAGCGAGATCTCCGAGTACGGGTCGGTGGTGAGCTCGCCGTCGTCGTCCCAGGCGGGCATCCAGTACATCGCGTCCTCGCGGTAGCACGCGATCCACTGCTCGAACTGGCGGTCGTCGAGCAGGCGGGCTTCGCGGAACAGGAAGGCGGAGATCTCGTCAACGGAGATCGACGCCACGGTGGGGGCGGTCATGGATCTGGCCTTTCGTGGGGGAGGGGGTGCGGGAGGTCTGCGTGGGACGGCTCAGGCGCCGGTCTCCGCCCTGAGCGCGCGCTGCATGGTCCGGAGCCAGTACCCGTGCTGGACCGGGTACAGACCCTCGTCCTCGGTCTTGGCGCCGGAGGACAGCACGTTCTCCATCCCCAGGCCTCGGGCGGTCTCGTCCGGTCCGGTGACCTGATGGGTGCTGCCCCGCGTCATGTCGTTCCACGGCGCGGCGTCGGCGAGGTACGTCTTCTGGCAGGAGCGGAACTCCTCCAGGTCGTCCGGGGTCGCCATGCCGGTCGCGTTGAAGAAGTCCTCGTACTGCCGGATCCTGGCCGCCCGGCTCTCAGCGCTCTCACCCTTCGGGGCGATGCAGTAGATCGTCACCTCGGTCTTGTCCACAGAGATGGGCTTGAAGTGCCGGATCTGGCTGGAGAACTGGTCCATGAGGTAGACGTTCGGGTACAGGCAGAGGTTGCGGGAGGCGCCCACCATGAACTCGGCCTTCTTCGCGCCGATCTGTTCGGCGAGCTCCTGACGGCGGCCCCACAGCGGGCGATCCTCCGGGTTGCCCCACCACATCCACAGGAGCAGGTGGCCGTGCTCGAACGACCAGTAGCCGCCGCCCTGCTTGCCCCAGGTCCCGGCGTCCATCGCTTTGGTCTCGTTCTTGGACTCTCCCGACGAGCGGCGCGCGGTGGTGGCCGCGTAGTTCCAGTGGGTCGCCGAGACGTGGTAGCCGTCGGCGCCGTTCTCCGCCTGGAGCTTCCAGTTCCCGTCGAAGGTGTAGGTGGACGAGCCGCGCAGGACCTCCAGGCCCTCGGGTGACTGGTCGACGAGCATGTCGATGATGGTCCGGCTGTCGCCGAGATGCTCCTCCAGCGGGAGGACATCCGGGTTGAGGCTGCCGAAGAGGAACCCTCGGTAGCTCTCGAAGCGGACCACGCGTCGTAGATCGTGCGAACCGTCGGTGTTGAACTGCTCGGGGTACCCGGCGTCGCGGGGGTCCTTGACCTTGAGCAGTTCACCGGAGTTCGAGAACGTCCAGCCGTGGAACGGGCAGGTGAGGGTGGTGCGGTTATCGGTCTTGCGTCGGCACAGCATCGCACCACGGTGGGAACAGGCGTTGATGAGGCAGTTGAGCTCGCCGTCCTTGCCGCGGGTGATCACCACGGGCTGACGTCCGATGTCGGTGGTGAAGTAGTCGCCGACGTCGGGGATCTGGCTCTCGTGCGCGAGGTAGACCCAGTTGCCCTCGAAGATGTGCGTCATCTCGAGCTCGAAGAGCTCCTCATCGGTGAAGATGCGGCGGTTGGCGCGGATGACGCCGTCGGCAGGCCGGTCCTCGAGTGCGGTCTCGAGGGTGGCCTGGACGTGGTCGAGTCGATCTGACATCGAGGGCTCCTAGCATGGTTCGGTTCCGGTCGCGACGATGCGACCCGCTGCCGGTGTGCCTCCACCGTGCCCTGTTGTGCTCTCGATCACACTAGGGCACCTCCTAGTCATACCTAGGCGTGCACTGTTCGCAGTGCGAACACATTCCCTCTCTCGGCGGCGGGACCTGCGCAAACGCACCTCGGACGCGCGGTCGGCGCACGAGTGGCGCTCTACACACGTAATGGACCGTGATTGACGACACACCGGACCCGGCGCACAGTGGGGGCATCGACCGGACCGACCCGGCCCGACCCGACCCGGCCAGACCCGATCCGGCCGGTCTGATCCCACACCCCACACCCCACACCCACACCCACCAGAGGGAGCGTCATGACCACCACCGCAGTGCCCACCGCCGCCGGTTCCGGCTCGGCCGCGACGGACAAGTTCAAGGGCAACCGGTTCTCGTCCGAGACGAGCACCGAGCGCGCCGCTGCCATCTACAAGGACGTGCTCACGAAGCTGTCCGAGGTGATCTACGAGCACGAGGTCACCTACGACGAGTACCGGGTCCTCAAGCAGTGGCTGATCGAGGTCGGCGAGGGCGGCGAGTGGCCGCTGTGGCTGGACGTCTTCCTGGAGCACTTCATCGAGGACTCCAACGGCCGCATCTTCACCGGCACCAAGGGCTCCATCGAGGGCCCCTACTACGTCCCGAACGCTCCCGATCTCGGGGCCAAGGGTGTCATGCCGATGCGTGAGGACGAGAAGGGCACGATGTTCGTCTTCACGGGCCAGGTCCGCGACCTGGAGGGCGCGGGGATCGAGGGCGCGACCGTCGAGTTGTGGCATGCCGACGCCGACGGGTTCTACTCGCAGTTCGACGACGGTATGGGCATCCCGGAGTGGAACCTGCGGGCGACCTTCACCACCGACGCCGACGGCGGATTCCACATCACCACCGTCCAGCCGGCCCCGTACCAGATCCCGCACGACGGCCCGACAGGTGAGTTCATCTCCAGCTACGGCGGTCATCCCTGGCGCCCGGCGCACCTGCACCTGAAGGTCACCGCCCCGGGCAAGCGCCTGATCACCACCCAGCTGTACTTCCAGGGTGGCGAGTGGGTGGAGGACGACGTGGCCGGCGCGGTCAAGCCCGAGCTGATCCTGGCTCCGCGGCCCAACGCCGACGGGATCGACGAGGTCGTCTACGACTTCGTTCTGGACCCCGTCTCCGAGAAGCGTTTCGTGGCCTGACCGGTAACGACCTCGCTTCATGCCCACCCGCCCCGGCCGGCACGCGCGGCCGGGGCGTCGGCGATCGCCCGGCCGGGCCACCAAGACGAAGGCCACCAAGACGAAGGACTGAAGAGTGTCTGACCTGATCATCCGTTCCGTGGAGACACGGATTCTCGACGTGCCGCTCATCAGGCCGCACAAGTTCGCCACCACCACCGCCACGGCACAGTCGATCCTGCTCGTGGCGGTCATCACCGAGGACGGGGTTGTCGGCTACGGCGAAGGTGTGACCCCGGGCGGCCCGTGGTGGGGTGGTGAGTCTGCGGAGACCATGCAGGTGTTGGTGGAGAAGTACCTCGCTCCGGTGGCCGTCGGCCGTCGGGTCGACGAGGTCCCGGCCGTGCTCGAGGCGATGGAGGGTGTGGTGGCCCGCGGCCGTTTCGCCAAGGCCGCCCTGGAGATCGCCATGTTCGACGCGTGGGCCCGGTCGGTGGAGGTCCCGGTCCGCTCGCTGCTGGGCGGCGCGGTCCGCGACTCGATCGAGTGCACCTGGGCCCTGGGCGCCATGCCGCTCGAGGAGATGGTCGCCGAGATCGACGAGCTGTTGGCGGCGGATCGTCACCGCAGTTTCAAGTTGAAGATGGGAGCGCTGGACCCGGCCGAGGACGTCGCCCGCATCGCCGCGCTGGCCGACCGACTCGACGGGCGCGCCGGACTGCGGGTGGACATCAACGCCCGGTGGGACCGGTTCACCGCGAACGTCCACCTCCCGGCGCTGGTGGAGGCCGGTATCGAGCTCATCGAGCAGCCGACCCCCACCGAACACATCGAGGTGCTGGCCGAGCTCAACCGCTCGCTGCCCGTGCAGTTCATGGCCGACGAGTCGGTCCAGTCCCCCCACGACGCCCTCGAGGTGGCGCGCCGGGACGCCGCCGGGGTGATCGCGGTGAAGACCACCAAGCTCGGGGGTCTGACCCGCGGCAAGGAGGTCGTGGCGATCGCCCGTGCGGCCGGGATCGCCTGCCATGCGGCGACCTCCCTCGAGGGCCCGATCGGGACGGTCGCCTCGCTGCACCTCGCCTGCGCTGAGCCCGGATTCAACTACGGCTCGGAACTGTTCGGGCCCCTGTTGCTCGCCGAGACGTATGTGACCACGCCGATCCGCTACGAGGCCGGCCGGGTCCACCTGCCGCCCGGGCCCGGCCTGGGCGTCGAGATCGACCACGACGCCGTCGAGAAGTTCACCCGCCGCTGACCGCGGCGACACCACCCCCGAAGGAGGATCCCACGATGGCACTGTTCCACGTCCGCATGGACGTCCACATCCCGCACGACCTGGACCCCGAGGTCCGCGCCCAGACCGTGGCGCGCGAGAAGGCCTACAGCCAGGAGCTGCAGCGCTCCGGTAAGTGGCGCGAGCTCTGGCGCATCGTGGGCCAATACTCCAACATCAGCATCTTCGACGTCGAGTCGGCCGACGAGCTCCACGAGATCCTCCAGGGCCTCCCGCTGTTCCCGTACATGGACATGCAGGTCATGGCCTTGACGCGGCACCCGTCTCGGATCGACTGATCACGACGGTCAGACTCGCTCGAACACGGCGGCCAGCCCCTGGCCGCCCCCGATGCACATGGTCTCCAGGCCCCACTGGGCGTCCTGTCGCACCATCTCGCGCGACAGGGTCGTCAGCATGCGGGCACCGGTCGCGCCGACGGGATGGCCCAGGGAGATGCCGGACCCGTGTGGGTTGAGATGTGCGGAGGTGGGGTCGACGTCCCATTCGCGCATGACCGACAGGGCCTGCGCGGCGAACGCCTCGTTGAGCTCGATGACACCCATGTCCGACAGGGTCAGACCGAGCTGGTCCAGGGCCTTGGCGGTGGCGGGGACGGGTCCGATCCCCATCGTCTCGGGGGCCACTCCCGCGACGGCCCACGACGCGAGGCGGACCAGCGGCGTGAGCCCGAGGGCGGAGGCCCTGTCGGCGGTGGTGACGATGCACATCGCGGCGCCGTCGTTCTGTCCGGACGCGTTGCCGGCGGTGACGGTGGCCTCCGGGTCGGTGCGCCCCATGACGGGGCGCAGGCCCGCGAGCGCCTCGACCGAACTGTCGGCCCGAGGGTGTTCGTCGGTGTCGACGACCAGGTCGTCGCCCTTGCGCTGCGGGACGGTCACCGGGACGATCTCCTCGGCGAACACCCCGGACTGTTGCGCGGCCACGGCGCGCTGGTGGGACTGGACGGCGAGCCGGTCCTGCTCTTCCCGACCGATGCCGTACTCACGGCGGAGGTTCTCGGCGGTCTCGATCATCCCGCCGTCGATGATGTGTGAGTGCCCGCCGACGGTGGTGCGGGCCCGGCCGAGTCTGTCGACCAGCGAGATCCCGTTACCGCGGATGCCCCAGCGGGGGCTGGGCGAGGCGTAGAACTCCACCTGGCTCATGGACTCGACACCACCGGCCACCACGAGGTCCATGCCCCCGGAGGCCACCTGCAGGGCGCCGGCGATGATCGCCTGGAGCCCGGAACCGCAGCGCCGGTCGAGCTGCATCCCCGGCACGTCGATCCCGAGAGGGGAGTCGAGTGCGGCGATCCGACCGACGGCGGGCCCCTCGCCGTTCGGGGAGCCCTGCCCCAGCACCACGTCGTCGACGTCGGCTCCGGTCAGGCCGGTGCGCTCGACGAGAGCGGTGAGCAGGTGGGTTGCCAGGGTGTTCGCGTCCAGGTCGCGGAACACCCCGCCGAAGCGCCCTACGGGCGTGCGCAGGGGTTGGCAGATGACGACGTCACGCATGGGCATTCCTCGGTTCGGGGTCAGCGGGTTCGGGCTCAGCGGTGGACGATAGCGAGATCGGCCGACAGTGCGCGGGCGGTGGCCAGCAGCTCCGGGACGAGCTCGTCGTGGAGTTGGTCGGGAGAGTAGCGGGCGGCGTGGGTCGAGATGTTGAGGGCGGCGCCGACCTCGCCGTGGCGGTCGTGGACCGGGGCGGCCACCGAGCGCAGTCCCGGCTCGAGTTCCTGGTCGACGACACACCACCCGCGATCGACCACCCGCGATAGCTCTGCGCGGAGTGCGGACTCGTCGGCGAGGCCGTGCGGGGTGAGCGCCCGCAGGTCCGTCGCGGCGAGGTAGGCGTCGAGGTCCTCGGCCGGGAGCGCGGCCAGCAGCACCCGCCCCATCGACGTGGCGTAGGCGGGGAACCGGGTTCCGATGGTGATGCCGATGGTCATGATGCGACGCACCTGGACACGCCCCACGTAGACGATGTCGGCGCCGTCGAGCACGGCGACGGACGAGGATTCCCCGAGTCGCGAACTGAGCTTCTCGAGGTGCGGTTGCGCGAGATCCGTGAGCGGGAGGGAGGACAGGTAGCTGTACCCGAGATCGAGCACGCGGGGAGTGAGCCAGAAGACGGAGTCGGCCGTGTCCACGTAGCCGAGTTCGACGAGAGTGTGCAGGAAGCGGCGGGCGGTCGCACGTGTCAGGCCGGTGTGGCGCGCGACGTCGCTGAGGGTCTGTCGTGGGCGGCGGGCGTCGAACGCCCGGATGACCGTGAGTCCGCGCGCGAGGGACTGGACGAAATCCGTGGAGGCCGCACGCTCGTCTCCTTCGGCGGGGGGTACGCCGTGGTCGTCCATGGCGTCTGAACTCGTCACGGCGCGTCCGTGTTCCGGGCGGACTCGAGGTGTCGGCGGAGTGCGTCGGTGATGCGCTCCGGGATCTCGATGGTGGGGACGTGGGCTGCGGGGGAGACGACCACGAAGTCTGCGCCGGGCACCCCGTCGGCGATCTCCCGCACGACCTCCGGGGGGGTGGACGGGTCCTCATCCCCCGCGAGGACGAGGGTGGGACAGGAGATCCGGCCCAGGTCGGCCCGGTTGTCCCAGCCGGCCAGCGCGTCACAGCAGGAGGCGTATCCCTCGGCCGGGGTGGCCAGGAGCATCTCGCGCACTCTCGCCGCGAGTTCGGGCTCGGCCTTCGCGCGTGAGGCGGTGATCCACCGCGGGACGACGGCATCGGCGACGGCGGCCGTCCCGCCCTCACGGACCGCCGCGGCGCGGTCAACCCAGCCGGACGGTTCGCCGAATCTGGCGGCGGTGCACAACAGGGCGGTGGAGAGCACGCGGGTGGGTTCGTGGACCGCGAGCCACTGGGCCACGGCGCCACCGAGTGACAACCCGGCCACGTGGAACCGGTCAACCTCGAGCGAGTCGAGCAACGCCGTGACATCGCCGGCCAGGTCGGCGACCGTGCACGGCCCGGGGACGACCTCGGAACTGCCGTGACCCCGGTGGTCCACCGCGATCACGGTGTGGTCTCGGGAGAGGTCACGGACCTGGGCGTTCCACATCGACCGGTCGGAGCCCAGTGATCCGAGGAGGACGACAACGGGGGCGTCCGCGGAGCGGGGTCCGCTGACCTCGTGGGACAGGGTGGCAGGCATGGCGTCGGTCCTTTCGGGCGTTCTGTGGTGGCGCGGCGGGCAGGGCAGGGACGGGCCCACGCGGCGCGATGGAGACCACCATACCCGCCGATTGTGCGAATAACGAACAGTTGTGCAACATACGAACACCGCCTACGGTGGGTGACATGACCAACAAGATCTTCTCCTCGGCCGCCGCGGCGGTCGCGGACATCCCGGACGGCGCCTCCCTCGCCGTGGGGGGTTTCGGTCTGGTCGGCATCCCCGCCGTCCTCATCGATGCGCTCCTCGAGCAGGGGGCCACCGATCTGCAGACCGTGAGCAACAACTGCGGGACCGACGGCGTCGGCCTGGGCACACTGCTCGAGGCCCGCCGGATCTCCCGCACCACGGCCTCGTACGTCGGGGCCAACAAGGAGTTCGCCCGGCAGTACCTCTCGGGTGAACTGGAGGTGGAGCTCACCCCTCAGGGCACCCTCGCCGAGCGGATGCGGGCCGGAGGGGCGGGGATCCCGGCGTTCTACACCCCTGCAGGCGTCGGGACGATGGTCGCCGAGGGGGGCTTGCCGCTGCGCTACGACGGTGACGGGGCAGTGGCGTCGGCGTCCGAGCCCAAAGAGGTCCGCGAGTTCGACGGGGTCCCGTACGTCCTGGAAAGAGCGATCGTCACGGACTTCGCCCTCGTCCACGCCCGCCGGGCGGATACCGCGGGGAACCTGCAGTTCTACGGCACAGCCCGGAACTTCAACCCCGACGCGGCGATGGCAGGCCGCGTCACGATCGTCCAGGCCGAGCAGATCGTCGCGGCTGGCGAGATCGATCCGGCGGACGTCCATCTCCCCGGCATCTTCGTTCAGCGGCTCGTCGAGGTCGGAAGACAGGAGATCGGCGTCGAGATCGAGAAGCTCGCGCGCAGGGGAGAGGACCGGTCATGAGCTGGACCCACGAGGAGATGGCGGCCCGCATCGCCGCCGAGTTCTCAGACGGGCAGTACGTCAACCTGGGGATCGGGATGCCGACTCTCATCCCCGATCATCTCCCGGCGGGCGTCGACGTCACGCTCCACTCGGAGAACGGGATCCTGGGGGTCGGGCCGTACCCCACGCCCGAGCAGCTCGATCCCGAGTTGATCAACGCCGGCAAGGAGACCATCACGGCAGCGCCCGGCGCGGCGTACTTCTCGTCCTCGGAGTCCTTCGCGATGATCCGCGGTGGGCACGTCGACGTCGCGGTCCTGGGAGCGATGCAGGTCTCGCAGAACGGGGACCTGTCCAACTGGATGATCCCCGGCGCCATGGTCAAGGGCATGGGCGGCGCCATGGACCTGGTCCACGGCGCCGGTCGGGTGATCGTGATGATGGACCACGTCACCCGCAAGGGCGAGGCCAAATTGCTGGCGAAGAACTCCCTTCCGTACACCGGGCGCGGATGCGTGCAGCGGGTCGTCACCGACCTGTGCGTCCTCGACATCCGTACGGAGGGGTTCCGGCTCGTCGAGCCCGCCCCGGGCGTCTCGATCGAGGAGATCCGTGCCAGGACGGGCGCGGAGGTCCACGCCTAGCGGCCGGGGGGCGAACAACGGGTGTACGACGACTCAGGCGGTCAACAGGGCGCGCACTACTCACTACTGTGGGGACCGGCCCCGTCGTCGTCCGAGGAAGGTCCCCGCGCATGAACTCCTCCGCCCCGGTCACCGTCACCGTCACCGGTGCCGCCGGAAAGATCGCCTACTCCTTGCTCTTCAGAGTGGCGTCCGGTCTGGTCTTCGGCCCCGACACCCCGGTACGGCTGCGGTTGTTGGACGTCCCGACCGCGGTTGCGGCAGCCGAGGGCGTGGCGATGGAGATCGAGGACTGCGCTCTTCCGTTGGTCGACTCAATCGAGATCACCGACGAGGCGGACGTCGCCTTCGACGGCACCAACGCCGCGTTCCTCGTCGGCGCGATGCCGCGGGGCAAGGGCATGGAGAGGTCCGACCTGCTGAGCGCGAACGGTGCCATCTTCCGCGACCAGGGCCGCTCGATCAACGCCGGTGCCGCGGACGACATCCGCGTGGTGGTGGTGGGCAATCCCGCCAACACCAACGCCTACATCGCGCACAAGCACGCCCCGGACGTCCCGGCCGGCCGCTTCACCGCCCTCATGCGACTGGACCACAACCGGGCGCTGAGTCAGCTCGCCGCCCGCCTGGTCGCCCCCGTCGCCGAACTCGACGGGGTAGTGGTGTGGGGCAACCACTCGGCCACCCAGTTCCCGGACGTCTCCTATCTCACCCGCGCGGGCGAGCCCGTGACCGCGGGACTCGAGCGTGACTGGTTGGTCGACACCTTCATCCCGCGGGTCGCGAACCGGGGGTCCGAGATCATCGCGGTGCGGGGTTCGTCGTCGGCCGCCTCGGCCGCAGGCGCTGCCGTCGACCAGATGCACGACTGGGTGCACGGCACCCCGGGGCAGAGCTGGACCACGGTCGCGCTTCCCTCCGAGGGGCACTACGGCACGGTCCCGGGTGTGGTCACCGGGTTGCCGTGCCGCAGCCGTGGCGGGGAATGGGAGGTCGTCGAGGGTCTGGCGATCGACGACTTCCAGCGCGCGCGCATCGACGCCTCGGTGGCCGAGCTGGTCTCCGAGCGCGACGCCGTGCACGCCCTCAACCTGACGGACTGACCCCGGGGGGCGGGGTCCGGCCCGCAGGTTGAGGGGCCCCGGTGCGGACGGCCTACGATGGTCGGGTGACGACAGCAGCGACTTCCGGCCCCGAGACCACCCGCGCGGATCTGCTCCCCGCCGCCTGGAACCCCGGCGAGGTCGAGTCCGAGCTGTATCAACGCTGGGTCGAGGCCGGGTACTTCGAGGCCGACCCCTCCAGTGACAAACCCGCGTACTCGGTGGTCCTCCCTCCGCCCAACGTCACGGGCAACCTGCACATGGGGCACGCACTCGACCACACGCTCATGGACGTCCTCACACGCCGCAAGCGCATGCAGGGGTTCGAGGTGCTGTGGCTGCCGGGAATGGACCACGCGGGCATCGCCACGCAGACGCTCGTGGACCGCCAGCTCGTCGCCGAGGGAATCGACCGGCACGAGATCGGGCGCGAGGCCTTTATCGAAAAGGTCTGGGAGTGGAAGCGCGAGTCCGGTGGGACCATCGGCGAACAGATGCGGCGGCTCGGCGACGGCGTGGACTGGTCCCGCGAGCGGTTCACCCTCGACGACGGTCTGTCCCGCGCGGTGCAGACGATCTTCAAGGAGCTCTACGACGCCGGTCTGATCTACCGGGCCGAGCGACTGGTCAACTGGTCGCCGACCCTGCAGACAGCGATCTCGGATATCGAGGTCAAGTACGCGGACGTCGAGGGCGAGCTGGTGAGCTTCCGCTACGGCTCCATGGACGACTCGGAGGCGCACCTGGTGGTGGCCACGACCCGGCTCGAGACGATGCTGGGCGACACGGCCATCGCCGTGCACCCGCAGGATGAGCGCTACGCCCACCTCGTGGGCACCGAGATCGAGCATCCGTTCCGCGACGGGTGGACCATGCGTGTCGTGGCGGACGAGCACGTCGACCCGGAGTTCGGCACGGGCGCGGTCAAGGTCACGCCCGCGCACGACCCCAACGACTTCGCGATCGGCCAGCGCCACGGGCTCGAGATGCCCACGATCATGGACGCGACCGGTCGCATCGCCGACACCGGGACGCGGTACGACGGGATGGACCGGTTCGAGGCGCGGCGGGTGATCCGCGAGGACCTCGCCGCCCAGGGCCGGATCGTCAAGGAGGTGCGGCCGTACCTGCACTCCGTCGGTCACTCGGAGCGTTCCGGTGAGCCCATCGAGCCCCGCTTGTCCCTGCAATGGTGGGTCAGGGTCGAGGAACTGGCCCGGATGGCGGGTGATGCCGTGCGCGACGGTGACACGGTGATCCACCCGACGAGCCAGGAACCGCGCTGGTTCGACTGGGTCGACGACATGCACGACTGGTGCATCTCCCGCCAGCTGTGGTGGGGCCATCGCATCCCCATCTGGTACGGGCCGGGTGGCGAGGTGGTCTGTGTGGGAGCCGACGAGCAGCCGCCCGCCGGGTACACGCAGGACACGGACGTGCTCGATACGTGGTTCTCCTCCGGTCTGTGGCCGTTCTCGACCATGGGCTGGCCCGACCGGACCGCGGACCTCGAGCGCTTCTATCCCACCTCCGTGTTGGTGACCGGATACGACATCCTGTTCTTCTGGGTGGCCCGGATGATGATGTTCGGCACCTTCGTGGGTCGTACCCTCACCGGCGAGAGGTCCGCCCCGGGGAAGGTCCCGTTCACCGACGTGTTCCTCCACGGGCTCGTCCGCGACGAGCACGGCCAGAAGATGTCCAAGTCCAAGGGCAACGGCATCGACCCGCTCGACTGGGTGGACCGTTTCGGCGCCGACGCGCTGCGCTTCACCCTGGCCCGGGGCGCCAATCCCGGCGGTGACCTGTCCGTGGGCGACGACGCCGCCCAGGCCTCACGCAACTTCGCCACCAAGCTCTTCAACGCCACCCGTTTCGCGCTGATGAACGGCGCGAGGGTGGGCGACCTGCCGGAGGATGCCGCGCTCACCGACGCGGATCGCTGGATCCTCCGGCGCCTCGGTGAGGTTCGGGTCTCCGTCGACGACGCACTGGATCGCTACGAGTTCTCCAAGGCCTGCGAGGCCCTGTACCACTTCGCGTGGGACGAGCTGTGCGACTGGTACCTGGAGCTGGCCAAGGTCCAGTTCGGAAGCGACGACGAGTCGCGCCGCTCCGATCGGGCAGACAACACCCGTCTCGTCCTGGGGCACGTGCTCGACGTGGTGCTGCGGATGCTGCATCCCGTCATCCCGTTCGTCACCGAGGTGCTGTGGACGGCCCTGACCGGGCGCGACTCCGTGGTGATCGCGGACTGGCCCTCCGACGTCGTCCCGACCGAGGGCGCCACGGAGTCCGTGCGCCGGGTGGCCGACGCCCAGACCCTGGTCACCGAGATCCGTCGCTTCCGCTCCGACCAGGGACTCAAGCCCGGCCAGCGGGTGCCCGCACGCGTCACCGGGGTCGACCGGGCGGATCTGCCCGCCGACCTGCTCGACCAGGTGGCCTCGCTCGCGCGGTTCACCCCGGCCGGGGACGACTTCACCGCCACCGCCTCGCTGGAGGTCCGGCTTGGGCTGTCCACCGTGGGGGTCGAGATCGACACCTCGGGGACCATCGACCTGGCGGCCGAGCGGCGTCGTCTGGAAAAGGACCTCGCGGCCGCGCGCAAGGAGCTGGAGACCACCGGCGCGAAGCTGGGGAACGAGGCGTTCCTGGGCAAAGCCCCCGACCACGTGGTGGACAAGATCCGCGCGCGCCGGGATCTCGCCGCGGCCGAGGTCGCCAGGATCACCGCCCGACTCGAGGGCCTCCCCGTCGGGGGCGGCGCCTGATGGCGGGCCACCGGTGGCTCGAGCCCCACGACCCGGAGGAGGGCTGGGACACCCCCACTGAGGAGGACGTCGCCGAGCTGCTCGGCGAGGAGGGCCTGGTCTCCGGCGTCTCCCTCGGCGGACCGCTGCCCGGTGACGAGGACGGGGACGGTGAGGACCACCAGGAGCCGCGCCCGATCCCGGAGGTCGGCAGCCCCGAGTGGCAGGCCGACACCGCCGAACTCGCCGCGGTCGAGGAGGAGCTGGCCACCCGCTGGCCGGAGACCCGCCTCGAACCGAGCCTCGACCGGATCGCGGAGCTCACCGGCGTCCTCGGCGACCCGCAGCACGCCTACCCGGTCGTCCACGTGGCGGGGACCAACGGCAAGACCTCCGTGACCCGGATGATCGATGCCCTCCTGCGGGCTCTGCACCAGCGGACCGGACGTAACACCAGCCCGCACCTCCAGACGGTCACCGAACGCATCGCCCTCGACGGCCAGCCGGTCCCGGCCCGTCTGTTCGTGGACACTTACCGCGAATTGCAGCCGTACCTGGAACTGGTGGACCAGCGGTCCGTGTCCGACGGCGGTCCCCGGATGAGCTACTTCGAGGTGCTCACCGCAATGGCCTTCGCGGCCTTCGCCGACGCCCCGGTGGACGTGGCCGTGGTGGAGACCGGCATGGGCGGGACCTGGGACGCCACCAACGTGGTGCGGCCGGCCGTCGCCGTGGTCACCCCGATCGGCCTCGACCACACCGACTACCTCGGCGAGGACCTGGCGACCATCGCGGGGGAGAAGGCGGGGATCATCCAGCCGGGAGCCGAGGACGACCTGCTGCCGAGGGACCCGATCGCCGTGATCGGCCGCCAGGAGCCCGAGGCGATGGAGGTGCTGCTGCGTCGGGCGGTCGAGGTGGGCGCGGTGGTGGCGCGTCTGGGTTCCGAGTTCGACGTGGTCGAGCGACGACTGGCGGTGGGTGGCCAGCAGCTCACCCTGCGCGGTCTCGGCGGCGAGTACCCGGAGGTGTTCCTGCCATTGTTCGGCGAGCACCAGGCCGAGAACGCCGCCACCGCGCTGGCCGCCGTCGAGGCGTTCTTCGGGGCGGGGCCCGACCGCTCGCTGGACCCCGAACTCATCCGCGCCGGATTTGCGGCCGTGGACAACCCCGGCCGGCTCGAGCGGCTCAGCTCGAGCCCCACGGTGCTGGTGGACGCCGCGCACAACGGTCACGGCGGTCGCGCCCTGGCCGAGGCGGTCACCTCCGAGTTCGACTTCCGCCGTCTGGTCGCCGTGGTGGCGATGCTCGACGGCAAGGACGCCGACGCGTTCCTCGCGGCCATCGAGCCCGTCGTCGACGAGGTCGTCGTCACCAGGACCGGATCGCCGCGGGCGATGTCGCCGGGCGACCTCGCCCGCATCGCCGAGGACCGGTTCACCGCCCAACGGGTCCACGTGGTCGACACCCTGCCCGAGGCGATCAGCGCCGCGCTGGACCTGGTGGGGGTTCCCGACCCGACCGCCGACGACGACGTCTCGGGAGTCGGCGTACTGGTCACGGGGTCGGTGGTCACCGCGGGCGCCGCCCGCGGCCTGTTCGGAAAGGACGCACAGTGACCGACTCCGGTTCCGTCGACTCCGGTTCCGTCGATCCCGGCGCCACCGCGCACGAACCCTCCGTCGACCCGTGGAAGGGCCTGCGGGGGATCATGGCCGGGACACTGATCCTCGAGGCCATCGTGATCGGACTGGTGCTCACGGTGATCGCCCGGGTGGACGACGGCGAGCACTTCCAACCATGGAAGGTGTGGTTCGTCAGCCTCCTCGCCGTGGCGATGGTCGTGGCCAGTGGTCTGCAGCGGCGGCCCTGGGCGATCCCGATGAACCTCACTCTCGCCGGACTGGCGGTGGCCGGGTGGGCCGTGCACTGGTCGATGGGGGTGTGCGGGCTGATGTTCGCGGCGGTGTGGGCGTACATCCTCTATCTTCGGCGGGACCTGTCCCGGAGGATGGCCGCCGGTTACCTGCCCAGCCAACACGACTGACGGGGTCCGGGTACTTGTAGCATTGCGGCCGTGACCGAGAGAACCTTCTTCCTCATCAAGCCCGACGGCGTCCAGCGAGGCCTGACCGGGACCATTCTCGCGCGAATCGAGGCCAAGGGCCTCCGGCTCGTGGCCATGGACATGCGCCACGTTCCCCAGGAGACCGCGGCCGAGCACTACGCCGAGCACGCCGAGCGTCCGTTCTACGGCGATCTGCTCGAGTTCATCACCTCCGGGCCGGTCGTGGCCGGTGTCGTCGAGGGCCCCCGCGCGATCGCCGCCTGGCGCCAGCTGGCCGGCGGGACCGACCCGGTGGACAAGGCCGCTCCCGGGTCCATCCGCGGCGACTTCGGGTTGGAGACCCAGTTCAACCTCGTCCACGGATCCGATTCCGAGGAGTCCGCGGCCCGCGAGATCGGACTGTGGTTCCCCGACCTCTGATCCGGATTCCTCGCCAGCGCCCGCGCTGGATGCGCCCGTCGGCCCTGTGCCCGGCGGGCGCATCTGTCTACCCACCGCTCCCGCGCGGCAACGCATCGACGGCGGGTGTGGGACAATGGCCGGAGCCCACATTCTTGGCGAGCGGACCACCAGTTCGCCCCGGATCGGGCGCCCGCCATCCGCGGGCCGGATCACACCGGAATCGCGGACCACATGACACAGCCCCACCTGTGTGGGGCCCAGAGAGAAATGCCGACCCCGTGCGGCGGCGTGGGTCACCGGAGTTGTTCCGGTGACGTGATCGCGCCCGGAGTCCGGCCAGAGGAGACACGTGTCGGATTCGACCCTGACCATCGACGATCTCAACGCGCTCCCGGAGAAGATGCGCGCGCACGCCGCGGCCAAGGCCGTGGGCATGACCAGCAAGGAGTTCCTGGCCGCGATGGCCGGGATCGGCGTGGAGATCAGGAGCGCCCAGTCCGGCGTGACCCGCGAGGTGCTGCTCACCTGGTTCGCCGGCCGTGAGGACGGAGGCGGGGCGGCCCCCGCGGCGTCCCCCGCCGACCAGGACGCCCCCGCCGAGGATGTCCCGGCCGACACGGCCCCCGCGGAGAAGGCGGCAGCCGGTAAGGCCCCCGCCAGAAAGTCTGCGGCGAAGAAGGCGCCCGCCGAGATGAAGAAAGCCACTGAAAAAAAGGCGGCAACCGATAAGAAGGCGCCGGCCGATAAGAAGGCGCCGGCGAAGAAGACCCGCAAGTCCGCCGCGGGCGGCGCGGCGACGGAACCGACAGCCGACCGCCCTGCCGCAGAGTCGGCTACCACCGAGCCCGATACCACCGAGCCCGGAACCGCAGACGCCACCGACGCGAAGTCCGGGTCGAGGGCGACCGGCCGTCGGCCCCTGCCGGAGATGTCGATCGTGACCGGCGAGGTGGGCGCGGCGGAATCGCGCAACCGTCGCCGGTCCACCGCCACCCCCTCGTTCTCTCCTCTGTTCCTCTCGCCCGACGAGGCCGCCGCCAAGGCCGCGAAGGAGCGTCCGTCCCGCTCGACGTCCACCGCGTCCGACACCGCCCGGGCTGAGAAGCCCACCACCGAGAAGGCCCGGACCGGGTCCGACGCCGAGGCCGCGGAGACCACCGGCACGTCCGATCCGTCCCTCGCGTCCGACGCGTCCGATGACCAGAACGACGCCGGGGAGGGTGGTCGTCGCCGTCGCCGGGGCCGTCGTGGCCGCGGGCGTGGCCGGGGCGAGAACCAGGACGAGCAGAACGTCGACACGAACGGCGCCGAGGGGTCGCCGGAGGCCGCAGGCTCCGACGAGCAGGACAAGTCCGACGCCGGCGCGTCGGGTGGGGGCGCGTCGGGTGGGGGCGATGCCAGTCCCGAGTCCGACACGTCCGACGGGCGGTCCGGGTCGGGGGACGACGCCGCGGAGGACGTCTCGGACGACTCCGACGGGTCGCCGTCCGGTTCGCGTCGGCGCCGCCGTCGTCGTCGTCGCGGAGGGGGGTCGGGCAACGACGACACCCAGGCCGCCGGTGACGATTCCGCCGACTCTGACGCCCGGGAGCAGCGCGAACCTCGACGCCGCTCGGCGCGCGGCGGCCAGGGCTCCGGCCCGGCCACCGACGAGGTGCAGGGCATCAGCGGGTCGACGCGGCTCGAGGCCAAGCGGCAGCGTCGCCGTGACGGGCGCGATGCCGGGCGCCGCCGTCAGCCGATCCTCTCCGAGTCCGAGTTCCTCGCCCGCCGCGAGTCCGTCGACCGCGTGATGGTGGTGCGGGAGAAGAAGCGCGGCGACGGCAAGGGGGTCATGACCCAGGTCGGCGTGCTCGAGGACAAGGTCCTGGTGGAGCATTTCGTCACCACCGAATCCGCCCGGTCCATGGTGGGCAACGTCTACCTCGGCCGCGTCCAGAACGTGCTCCCGAGCATGGAGGCCGCGTTCGTCGACATCGGGCGTGGCCGCAACGGCGTGCTGTACGCCGGCGAGGTCAACTGGGAGGCCGCCGGACTCGGCGGCAAGGCCCGGCGGATCGAGCAGGCGCTCAAGCCCGGCGACATGGTCCTGGTGCAGGTCACCAAGGACCCGATCGGCCAGAAGGGTGCCCGGCTGACCACGCAGATCTCGCTGGCCGGCCGGTTCCTCGTGTACGTGCCCGACGGCAACTCCACCGGTATCTCCCGCAAACTCCCCGACACCGAGCGGCGCCGGCTCAAGGCGATCCTCAAGGACGTGGTCCCCGAGGGCTCGGGTGTGATCATCCGGACCGCCGCGGAGGGGGTCAGCGAGGAGGAGATCGGCCGGGACGTCGAACGCCTCGCGGCCCAGTGGACCGAGATCTCCGAGGCCGCGGCCAAGCGGACCTCCTCCGGCTCGGGCACTCCGGTCGCCCTGTACGAGGAGCCCGACCTGCTGGTCAAGGTGGTGCGCGACCTGTTCAACGAGGACTTCTCCTCGCTGGTGATCCAGGGCGAGACCTCATGGGACACCGTCCACGACTACGTCTCGAGGGTCGCACCGGAGATGACCGAACGACTCGAGCGCTACGACAACCCCGACGTCGACGTGTTCGCCACCCACCGCGTGGACGAACAACTGGCCAAGGCGCTCGATCGCAAGGTGTGGCTGCCCTCCGGCGGCTCACTCGTGATCGACCGCACCGAGGCCATGACGGTCATCGACGTCAACACCGGCAAGTACACCGGCTCGGGCGGCAACCTCGAGGAGACCGTCACGAAGAACAACCTCGAGGCGGCCGAGGAGATCGTCCGCCAACTGCGCCTGCGCGACGTGGGCGGCATGGTGATCATCGACTTCATCGACATGGTGCTCGAGGCCAACCGCGACCTCGTGCTGCGGCGGCTCACCGAGGCGTTGGGCCGCGACCGCACCCGGCACCAGGTCTCCGAGGTCACCTCCCTGGGACTCGTCCAGCTCACCCGCAAGAAGCTCGGCACCGGTCTCATCGAGGCCTTCTCCACGCCGTGTGAGCACTGCCAGGGCCGTGGGCTGATCGTGCACGCCGACCCGGTGCACACCGAGTCGCACAACGCCGACGAGCCCGGCTCGCGACGGGGCCGCAAGCGTGGTGGCAAGGGAGCGGACTCGGATCAGTCCGATTCCCAGGCCACGTCGTCGACCGCGCCCAGGCAGGCGCCCAAGAAGGACGGGCCCGCCCCGGCCGCCCACCCGGCCGCGCTCGCGATCGCGCGTCACGAGGCCGAGCAGGCGGCCGCGGAGAAGCCCGACACGGATCAGGCCGTCGCAGCGACGTCGGACACGGATCAGGTGGCCAAGGGCACATCGGGCCAGGCGAAGGTCGTCACCGCCGAGCCGACGCCGCCGGCCACGACCGGTGACGCCGGGTCCTCCGACACCGCGAAGCCCGCGGACACTCACATAGCGGAGCCCGCGGACACCGACGCCGGGGTGCCCGAGTCCGCGGACGCCGCCGGGTCGCGCCCGGGTCGCCGTCGTCGTCGCGCCACTCGTCGCCCCGCCGACGGGACCATCGCCCCGGCCGTCGCGGCGGAGGACGGTGCTGCCGCAGAGGCCGCCGAGACGCCCGAGGACGAGGCCGCGGTCGTGGCGGAGGCCGCGGAGGTCGTGCAGACGGTCGCGGCCGTCGAGTCGGATCCCGACCCCGCGGAATCCGGCGCGCCCGGCCGACGGCCGCGCAGGCGGTCGACCCGTCGCGAGGCCGGCGCCGCCGCGACCCAGGCCCCGACGGGGGAGTCGGCACCGGTGACGGTGGTCCCCGTCGAGGCCGCCCCGCTCGCGGAGGCGCCCCCGGTCGCCCTCGCCGAGCCGCGCCGGCGTCCGGCGCGACGACGCGCGACGCGGACCACGACAGCTCCCGAAGGGGGCGATCGATAGAGGTCTCGAGCCCGGAGGCGCTGCCGGTTTGACCTGCTGCGCCGCCGGGCCGTAACCTTGACAAGTCGCTCGTGGCGGCGCTATGTCGTCGCGCGAGAAGTCGCGGGCCGGGCCTTCCGAGGCCCCGGGACCGGCGATCCCGGCCGACGAGAGTCGGTCGGTCAGAGAGAACACCGCACAGTAGTCGTGGTCGTCCCCAGCGGCGGTCACACACCCGAGAAGCAAGGGGAAGCCCTCGATGTACGCGATCGTCAAGACCGGCGGCAAGCAGTACAAGGTCGCCGAAGGTGACCATGTCAAGGTCGAGAAGATCGAGGGTGAGGCCGGCACCTCCGTGTCCCTGTCCCCGATCCTCGTGGTCGACGGGTCGACCGTCACCTCCGCTGCCGACGCCCTGGCCAAGGTCTCCGTCTCCGGTGAGATTGTGGAGCAGACCAAGGGTCCGAAGATCCGGATCCACAAGTTCAAGAACAAGACCGGCTACCACAAGCGTCAGGGTCACCGTCAGAAGCTGACGGTGCTCAAGATCACCGGTATCAAGTAATCCATCACGGCCGCCAAGGCCACCAGTTCAGCGCCCTCGGGCGTCTTCCCTGAAGGAGGGTTCGGACATGGCAAGTAAGAAGGGCGCATCCAGCACCCGTAACGGTCGTGACTCCAACGCGCAGCGCCTCGGCGTCAAGCGCTTCGGTGGCCAGGAGGTCAATGCCGGCGAGATCCTGATCCGCCAGCGTGGCACCAAGTTCCACCCGGGCGTGGGCGTCGGCCGTGGCGGCGACGACACGCTGTTCGCTCTGGCCGCCGGTGCGGTCGAGTTCGGGACCAAGCGTGGTCGCAAGACCGTCAACATCGTCCCGGTCGGCGTCGAGGGCTGACCCGGCAACGCTGACGAGAAACGCCCTCGGGGGCCGGGCGGGGTCGGAGGACCCCACGCCCGGCCCCCGAGCTCATTTCCGCCGCAGTCGCCCGAATCCCACCACCACCCACCAGCAGCAGGAGGAGTCCGCCCATGTCGAGATTCGTCGACCGCGTAGTGCTCCACCTCGCGGCGGGGGACGGTGGCCGCGGCTGCACGTCCGTGCACCGGGAGAAGTTCAAACCGCTCGGGGGCCCTGACGGGGGCAACGGCGGCAGCGGTGGCGACGTCGTGCTGGTGGTGGACCCGCAGGTCCACACCCTGCTCGACTTCCACTTCCGGCCCCACGCCCGGGCGGGCAAGGGGCAGCCCGGCATGGGGGCCAACCGCAACGGCGCCCGCGGCGAGGATCTCGTCCTCGCGGTCCCGCCCGGGACCGTCGTCCTGAACGAGGACGGGCAGGTGCTGGCCGATCTGGTCGGCGCCGGGACCCGCTTCGTGGCGGCCGAGGGCGGCAAGGGCGGGCTCGGCAACGCCGCGCTCGCCTCCAGGGCCCGCAAGGCTCCCGGTTTCGCCCTGCTCGGGGAACCCGGCGAGGTCCGCGACCTGACCCTCGAACTGAAGTCAATGGCGGACGTCGGACTGGTCGGGTTCCCCTCGGCGGGCAAATCGTCGCTCGTGTCGGTGCTGTCCGCGGCCAAGCCCAAGATCGCCGACTACCCGTTCACCACCCTGGCCCCAAACCTCGGTGTGGTCTCGGTGGGTGACGACACGTTCACCATCGCGGACGTGCCCGGGCTCATCCCCGGTGCCAGCGAGGGACGCGGTCTGGGCCTGGACTTCCTGCGCCACATCGAACGCACGGCCGTCCTCGCGCACGTGGTGGACTGCGCGAACCTCGAATCCGACCGCGACCCCGTCTCGGATGTCGACGCACTCGAGGCGGAGCTCGCCGCCTACCAACCGGAACTCGCCGACGCCGGGCTGGGGGACCTGGCCGACCGGCCCCGGGTCGTGGTGCTCAACAAGATCGATGTTCCGGATGCCGCCGACATGGCCGAGATGGTCACCGTCCACTTCGAGGCCAAGGGCTGGCCGGTGTACGCCATCTCCGCGGTCGCGCACAAGGGTCTCGATGAGCTCCGGTACGGGCTGTACGAGCTCATCAAGGCCCATCGCAAGGCGAACCCGCCTGCGGCGCCCGAGCGGATCGTCCTGCGGCCCAGGGCCGTGGACGTGGCCGAGTTCACGGTCCGCAAGGATCCGGACGAGGCCGGTGCCTTCGTGGTGTCGGGATCCAAGCCCGAACGCTGGATCCGCCAGACCGACTTCGCCAACGACGAAGCCGTGGGCTTCCTCGCCGACCGGCTGGCGCGCCTGGGTGTCGAGGACGCGCTCATCAAGGCCGGGGCGCAGGCGGGCTGCGCGGTCACCATCGGCGACGTCTCGTTCGACTGGGAACCCCAGACCCCGGCCGGCGTGGACCTCATGCGCACCGGGCGCGGCACGGACATCCGGTTGGAGTCAGACGAGCGCGTGGGCGCGCATGAGCGCAAGTACCGCAAGCGCGTGCGCCGCGGACTGATCGATCCCGACGAGGAGATCCTGGAGTGACCGACGAACCGGAGCTGCGGCGCCGGATAGGCACGGCCCGCCGCGTGGTGGTCAAGATCGGTTCCTCGGCCATCACGAGCTTCGGGGGCGGGATCCGCAGACCGCAGCTCGATGCCCTGGCCGACGTCTGTCAGGCGCGCATGGCCGCGGGGTCGGATGTGTTCGTGGTCTCCTCCGGCGCGATCGGAGCGGGGATGTCCCCGCTGGGGATGACGACCCGCCCCTCGACACTGTCCGCCAAGCAGGCCGCCGCCAGCGTGGGGCAGCTCGAGCTGGCCCGGGCGTGGGGCGACTCCTTCTCCCGATACGACCGGGTGGTGGGCCAGGTCCTGTTGACGGCCGGCGACATCGGGCGCCGCGAGAGCGCCGCCAACGCGCAGCGCACCCTGGACCGCCTCCGCACACTCGGCGCGGTACCGGTGGTCAACGAGAACGACACGGTGGCCACCAACGAGATCCGCTTCGGCGACAACGACCGCCTGGCCGCTCTGGTGGCGCACCTCATCAGCGCCGATGCGCTCGTCCTGCTCTCGGACGTGGACGCCCTCTACGACTCGGACCCGCGGAAGGGCGACGCCACCGCGGTGACGATGGTGTCGGGCGCGGCCGACCTCGACGGGGTGGTGGCCGGGGCCGGCGGCGCGCTCGGGACCGGCGGGATGGCCTCCAAGCTCGCGGCCGCGAGGCTGGCGGCTGACGCCGGCATCCCGGTGCTGCTCACCGCGGCCGAGCGGGCGGCAGAGGCGTTGGCCGACGATCCGGGGGTGGGCACGGTGTTCGCGCCCCGGCCCGAGCGGATGACCGCGCGCCGGTTCTGGGTCCGCCACGCCGCCGACGCGCGGGGCGCGGTGCTCCTGGACGACGGCGCGGTGCGTGCCGTCACCGGATCGCGGCGCTCGCTGCTGCTGGCGGGGGTGACCGGCGTCGACGGTCTGTTCCACTTCGGCGACGTGATCGAGATGCGCGATCCCGCCGGTCAGACCGTCGCGAGGGGGATCGCCCAGTACGACTCGGTCGAGGTGCGGACGCGACTGGCCGAACGCGCCTCGGGCAGCGGCACGACGGGCCAGGGTCGTCCGCTCGTCCACGCCGACGACCTGGTGGCGCTGTAGACGGCGCCGGAGTGCCTGGTCTCTACAACGCGTTGTCGACGAGCGCGAGCACGTCCACGCAGTCGCCGTCGATCGTCAGGGTGGCCTCCGCGTGTGCCCGGGTATGGCCGCGGTTGATCACGACCACGGGCGTGCCGGTGGTCACCGCACGCCGCACGAACCGATAACCGGACCGTACGGTGAGAGAAGACCCCACGACGACGACGAGGTCGGACCCGTCGACCAGGTCGTTGGCCTCGGCCACGCGGTGCGCCGGGACGTTCTCCCCGAAGTAGACGATGTCTGGTTTGAGCACTCCCGAACACCGGCGGCAGTCCACCATGCGGAAGTCCGAGGTGTCGGTGAGGACGGCGTCGGCGTCCGGGGCGACCTCGATGGCGCCGCGTGTGGCCACTCGCTCCGCGAACCCGGGGTTCAGGCGGTCGAGCTCCTCGTGCAGTGCCCACCTGCTCTGCCGTAGCCCGCAGTCGAGGCACGTCACCACGGCGTAGGTGCCGTGGAGGTCCACGAGCCGGCGGCTGCCGGCCTTGAGGTGGAGCAGGTCCACGTTCTGGGTGATGACACCGCTGACCAGCCCCCGACGCTCCCAGTCGGCCAGCAGCGCGTGGGCCGCGTTGGGGCGGGCGGCCTCCATGTGTCGCCAGCCCAGGTGGTTGCGGGCCCAGTAGTGGCGGCGGAACCCGGGGTCGCCGACGAACTGCTGGAACGTCATGGGCGTCCGGGCGGGGGAGTCGGGGCCACGGTAGTCGGGGATCCCGGAGGGGGTGGAGATCCCCGCGCCGGTGAGGATCGTGGTGTTCCGGCCCCGCATGAGGTCGGCGACCGCGGCCGCCCGCGCCGGCAGGTCCCGGTCAGGATCGGTGCGCGCGGCGGGGGTCCAGGCCGTGTCCCGGATCCTCACCCCGGTACGCCTCCCGGGCCGGCCGGGTCGTGGGCACACACCACACGCAGGTCCGCGCCCCGACGCCCGGCCAGCGCCGCGAGGCGCGCGTGGGTCAGGTCCACTGCCGACGGGACCAGCGACAGGGTGCGTTCTGCGACCGCGACCGCTCTGGGGTATCCGACGGAGGGGTCGATCTGGCCCCTCAGGTAGAACGCATCCCCGGCGTGCAGGACGTCGAGTTCGCCCGGGTCCCGGGGATCTCCCGGCACCAGGACCCCGGCATGTCCGACGGTGTGACCCGGCAGGTCCACCAGGATCATCCCCTCGAGGACCCGGTCGAGGGGGTGCACCCGGAAGCCCTCCCACCGGTCGGTCCCGTAGGTGTACTCGACGAAGTCCGGCCCGTGCGCCCACTGGGCACGCCGGTACCGCCGCCGCTCGATCCAGCGCGGGGTGCGCGCCGCCCACGTCAGAGCCTCGGAGGACACGTGGACCTGCGCCTCTGGGAAGTCGGCGAGACCGCCGATGTGATCGAAGTCCATGTGGGTGAGCACGATGTGGCGTACCTCGCGGGGGTCCAGCCCCATCGCCTCGATGCGTCGGTACGCCGTCTCATCCGCGTCCAGTCGGGGCCGCATCGCATGTCTCATCGGGCCCAGCCGGGCGGCGGGGTCCGCGATGTCGCGGAGTCCGATGCCGGTGTCCACCAGCACCAGTCCCCCCGGGGTCTCCACCAGCAGCACGCGGGTGGGCATCCGTCCGGCGAACGTCCCGCAGTTCATCTGGTGGATCCGCATGTCGGTAACGGTACCGTGGCCGCGTGAGTCGAGACGGCGTGCTGGACCCGCGGCCGCTGGTCCGCGTCACGGTGGACCCCGGTCTCGTTCCGCCCGTGGGGGAGTGGCCGTACTCGGTACCCGCGGTGTCCGCTCTGGCGCGCGACGGGTTGGAGCTGGAGACCCTCACCGTGCTGGTGGGGCAGAACGGGTCCGGCAAGTCCACGATCGTCGAGGCGGTGGCCATGGCGTTCGGCCTCAACGCCGAGGGCGGGTCCACCGGCGCCCGGAACTCGACGTGGGCGTCGGAGTCCCCGTTACACGACGCGCTGCGTCTGGTGCGCGGTGGCGGGGCGCCCCGGTGGGGGTACTTCGTGCGGGCCGAGACCATGCACGGCCTGTTCACCTACCTGCAGTCGACGGGACCGGGGCAGGACTTCCACGCGCGCAGCCACGGCGAGGCGTTCTGGGACCTGCTGGACTCACGGTTCACCGGCGGCGGGCTGTTCGTGTTGGACGAGCCGGAGGCGGGGTTGTCCTTCGACGCGCAACTCCGCCTGGTCGCGCTGCTGCTCGACCTCGCCGACCGTCGGAGCACCCAGGTGCTCATGGCCACCCACTCGCCGATCCTGGCCTCCGTGCCGGGAGCCGCAGTGTACGAGCTGTCGGAGGACGGGATGCACCGTCGCCGCTGGGAGGACCTGGCGATGGTGGACCACTACCGCCGATATCTCGCGGCGCCCGAGCGGTATCTCCGTCATCTCCTGGAGTGACCCGGCACACTGGACTCATGACCAACTTCTCGTCGCGCCCCGACCGCACCGCCGGGGAGGCCCGCCCCGTCCACCCCGTCTACCCCTCGTACGCGCCGCCGTCCGCCTCGACCGCGGCCAACGCCGGGCCGCTCCCGGCCCCCGAACCCGGGTTCGAGCCCGAGATCATCGTCGTGGGTCACGGACTGGCGGGGTTGGTGGCCACCTACGAGGCGAGCCGTGCGGGCAAGAAAGTCCTCGTGGTGGATCAGGAGAACGAGAAGAACCTGGGCGGACAGGCCTACTGGTCGCTCGGCGGGCTGTTCATGGTGGACACCCCCGAGCAGCGGCGCATCGGCATCCACGACTCACTGGACCTGGCGTGGCGCGACTGGCTCGGGTCGGCCGCCTTCGACCGGCCGGAGGACCACTGGCCCCGTCGGTGGGCGCGGGCGTACGTGGAGTTCGCGGCGGGGGAGAAGCGGACGTACCTCAACGCGCTGGGGCTCAGGATCATCCCCACCGTCGGCTGGGCGGAACGTGGTGGCGGCGACGTGGGGGGCCACGGCAACTCCGTCCCGCGCTTCCACGTCACCTGGGGCACCGGGCCCGAGGTGGTGCGGGTCTTCGAGGAGCCGGTTCGTGCGGCCGCCGCCGAGGGCCTGGTGCGTTTCGCGGTGCGACACCGGGTCGACGAGATCGTGGTCGAGGACGGGCGGGCTGTCGGCGTCCGCGGGGCCACCCTGGTCCCGTGCGATCTGGACCGGGGCGTGTCCTCCCCCCGCGAGGAGACGGGGACCTTCGAGTTCCGCGGCGGCGCGGTGCTCGTGTCCTCGGGCGGGATCGGCGGCAACCCGGATCTGGTGCGCCGGTACTGGCCGGCGGACCGGATGGGCGAGGCGCCCCGGGACCTCATCCTGGGGGTCCCGGAGCACGTCGACGGCCGCATGCTCGAGATCTCGGGCACGGCCGGGGCGAATCTCATCAACCGCGACCGGATGTGGCACTACACGGAAGGGGTCGCCAACTTCGCGCCCATCTGGCCCTCGCACGCCATCCGCATCATCCCGGGCCCGTCGACGCTGTGGTTGGACGCCACCGGCGCGCGCATGCCGGTGCCGCTGTTCCCGGGGTTCCACACCACCGCGTCCGTCGAGGCAATCCGCCGGACCGGGTACGACTACTCGTGGTTCGTCCTGGACTCGGCCATCGCGGAGAAGGAGTTCGTGCTCTCCGGTTCCGAGCAGAATCCGGAGATGACCGACAAAGTGGTCAAGAAGTTCTTGTCCCGCGCCAAGAAGGGGCTGCCGGCGTCGGTGGGCGCATTCGCCGAGAAGGGCGTGGACTGGGTCGTTGCCGACACCATGGAGGAGTTGGTCGCCGGGATGAACGAGCTGGTCGGTGAGGACGAGCCCGAGCTCGACGTGGAGAGTGTGCGCGAGTTCGTCCTGTCGATGGACGGCCAGATGGACAATCCCTTCGCCAAGGACGCGCAGGTTCAGGCCATCCACAACTCGCGCCGGGTCCTCACCGACAAGCTCACCCGCATCGCCAAGCCGCACAAGCTGCTCGCGGACTCGGGCGCAGGCAAGGGTTCCGCCGCGGGCCCGGGTGGCCCGCTGATCGCGATCAAGGTGCACCTCATGACCCGTAAGACCCTCGGTGGGATCGAGACCACGCTCGACTCCCAGTGCCTACGCCCCGACGGCGAACCCTTCCCCGGGCTGTACGCCGCCGGCGAGGTCGCCGGATTCGGCGGCGGGGGAGTGCACGGATACAACTCCCTCGAGGGCACGTTCCTCGGCGGCTGCATCTTCTCGGGCATGAAGGCCGGGCGGGCGATGGCGAGGAAGGTGTGACCGCCGACATGGGGAGTGGTTCCTGGTGACGTGTGGCTGAGGCGAGCGCGTCCGCGACCAGGATCGGGATCGCCGGGGCGGCGGTCGTCGGCGTCGCCTTCGGCATGGCGCGGTACGTCTACGGACTGACGCTTCCCGATATCAGGCAGGACCTCGGGCTCTCGGAATTGGTTCTGGGGCTGATCGCCAGCGCCACGTTCGCGGGATACCTCGCGGGTCTGGTCCTCGCGGGTCCGGTGTCGGCGCGTCGCGGGGCGCGTGCGCCCACCACCGTCGGCGGGGTCTGCGGCGCGGTGGGTGCGGTGACCGTGGTGGCAGCGCATTCACCCGGGGTTCTCGCAGCGGGCGCGGTGCTGTGCGGCAGCGCGGGCGGATGGGTCTGGGCACCGTATTCCGACATCGTGACCCGGACGGTGTCGCCCCGCCACCAGTCCAGGGCGTTGGCGATGATCACGACGGGCACCGGCGTCGGGTTGATGGCGTTGGGCGGGCTCGCATTTCTGGCCGTGCTCGGATCGTGGCGCCTGGTGTGGGCCGGTGTCGGGGTCGTAGCGGTGATCGCGGCGATCGTGAACCTCCGACTGGTGCCGCGGACCGAGCCGGACGACGTACCACGCACCCAGGGCGGCGTCGCAGGCCTGGCCAGGGCGCTTGCGGTCCCCGCCGGGTACTCGGTCGTCTACTTCGCCGTCATCGTCATCTACTTCACCTACGCCGCGGACATCCTCGGCGGCACGGAGCTACCGGCTGTGGCGGTACCGGTGATCTACGTGCTGATCGGCGCCAGCGGTCTTGTTGCCCTGGCGACCGGAGCAATGGCGGGGCGCTGGGGAAGCACCCGGGTCGCCGCGATGTGTCTCGTGATCGTGGCGCTCGCCCTGGCGCTGCTGGGCATGGCCGGCGACTCCCTGTCCGCGATCGTGGTGTCGGCATGCGTCTTCGGTGTGGGGTACATGACTGGATCCGCCGTGCTGGCGGTGTGGACCGCCGAGCTGGTGCCGGATCGCGCGGGCGCGGCGTTCACCGGGTGCCTGGTCGTGGGGGCGGTGAGCTCCGTCGCCGCACCGGCGATCGCGGGCACCGTGATCCCGACAGTCGGGCTCGGGCCGCTGCTCCTGTTCAGTGCCGCGGTCTCCCTGGGCAGTGGGGTGGGGCTGGTGCTGCTCGGCGGAATCCGCAGGAACGCCACCGCTCCCGCGGCCTGAGAGCAGCGGCCCCGACACCGCTGCGTCCCCGACGCCACTGCATTCTGGACACCGCTGTGTCCCCGAATCCACCGTGCGGCTCGGGCTCGTGCGCGAAGGTGACAGGTATGCAGAGCGCGGGCGACGTCATGGACCTCCTCGATCCGTCACGGGTGTCGCCGGGGATCGAACGGGTCGGGGACTCGTCGTTCTACGCGGTCCGCTCCTGGGACCTCATGGTGGAGGCGGCAGCCCGGGTCGAGGACTTCTCCTCCAACCTCACCGCGACGATGGTGGTGGCGCCGGACGGGCGGGTCACCGAGTTTCCCGTCGCCGAACTCGGGTCCCCCGTACACGTGCTGGCCACCGCGGACGGTGAGATCCACCGGGCCCACCGGACGCTGGTCATGCCGTCGATCACCCCGCGCAAGCTCCGAGCCTGGAGACCCGTCATCGACACCCGATTGCGCGAACTGTGGGCGGAGGGCCACCGGGACGGTCGCATCGACTGGGTCAAGTACATCGCCGAACGCCTCCCGGCCTCGGTCGTCGCCACTCTCATGGGTCTGCCCCGACAGGACGGCGACAGGCTGTGCCACTGGGCGTTCGCCAGTACGCGGATGCTGGACGGGATGGTCTCGGCCGACGAGCTCGACGACTCGGTCCGATCGGTCGGTGAATTGATCGACTACCTCTCCGGCGCGCTCGCAGAAGCGCGGTCCACCCGACCGGCCTCGGTGCTCGGAGACCTCGCCCGACTGGTCGACGACGCCGACATGACACACGAGGTCGCGGTGCAGGTCCTGGTCCAGCTGGTGGCGGCGGGGATCGAGTCGACGGTCGGGCACCTGGGGTCGCTGGTCTGGCGACTGGGGCAGCACCCGGAGTGGTTGGATCCACTTCGGTCGGACCCCGCCGAGCGCCCGCTCTTCATCGAGGAGACCCTCAGACTCGAGGCGCCGTTCCGGGGGCACTATCGCCACGTCACCAGGGACACCGAACTCGGTGGGGTCGAGCTCGCTGCCGATACCCACCTGTTCCTGCTCTGGGGTAGCGCCAACCGTGACGACCGACAGTTCAGCCGACCCGGTCGGTTCATGCCGGACCGGGGGGAGGGCTCGCACCTGTCGTTCGGGCGGGGGATCCACTTCTGCGTGGGCGCGGCGCTGGCTCGGATGGAGTCGCTCGCCGCTCTGGACTTCCTCCTCGAACTCGACCCGGCCCCCGAGATCGATTCCTCACACGCCGAGTGGCACCAGAGTCTGCTGGTCCGGCGACTCCGGACGCTCAGTCTCCGGGTGTGACGCGGCGGCGCGGCCCGTCCCACCGCGACAGGGCCGCGTCCACGTCCGCCCGCCCCGGCGGTGGTGCGGCTCCGCGGGAGGAGCCCATCCGGGGGGCGGCGGCGGGCATGGGGAAGCCACCCGCGTCGACGAAGGCCTCCCGCTGCAGCGCGTGGTCGTGGAGCGTGGCCTCGCGGAGGGTGAGCACCGGTGTGACGCACGCGTCCAGCTCCTCGAAGACCTCGGCCCAGGCGTCGCGGTCACGCGAGACGAACAGTTGGCCGATGAGTTCGGTCAGAGCGCCCCAGTTGGTGGTGTCCCAGCGATTCGGCAGGGCGGCGGGATCCAGCCCGAGACCGCGAATGAGGCGATCGTAGAACACGTCCTCGAGCGCTCCCACCGCGACGAACCCGCCGTCGGCGCACTCGTAGGCCCGGTAGAACGGCGCCGACCCGTCGAGCAGGTTGGTTCCGCGCCGTGTCGACCACCGGCCGGCGTGCTGCCACGAGCGGACCAGGGCGGTCAGGGAACTCGCGCCGTCCGCCATCGCCGCATCCACCACCTGGCCGTGGCCGGTCCGCTGCCGCTCGTGCAGGGCGGAGAGAATCCCCACCAACAGGAACATCGACCCCCCGCCGAAATTGCCGACGAGGTTCAGCGGCGGCGTCGGCGGCCCGAAGGCCGGTCCGAGCTGTCCCAGGGCGCCTGACAGCGCGAGGTAGTTGATGTCGTGCCCGGCGGTGCGAGCCAGCGGTCCCTGCTGACCCCAGCCAGTCATGCGACCGTAGATCAATCCCGGGTTCCGCTCCGCCCACACCTCGGGGCCCAGACCGAGCTTCTCCATCGTGCCGGGGCGGAACCCTTCCATAAGTACGTCGGCTCGGCCCACCAGGTCGCGCAACCGACTCAGCCCGTCCGGGTCGGTGAGGTCGACCGCGACCTCGGTTCTGCCCCGGAGCATCCCCGCGTTCGCGTCGTCGTTGCCGTCGTCGGCTCCCACCGGGACGGGTCGAATCACCCGGATCACCTCGGCGCCGAGGTCCGCCAGCATGAGCCCGGCGTGCAGCAGTGGGCCGATCGCCTCCATCTCCACCACCCGGAGTCCCGCCAGGGGCCCGCCGTGGGGGCTCCCGGCGGCCTCGTCCCGCACGCTCACCGCCCGGTGGTGACGGCCTGGGCGGACCCGGCTCGGACCGGCTCGGTCTGGAAGTCCGAGGGGTCGACATGGTTGGTCATGGCCCAGTAGTCGTTGATGCGCCAGGGGAGCACCGACACGACGCGACCGTCCGGGTTGCGGTACCAGTTCTCCATCGCAGGATGGGTCCACACCATCTGCGCGTGCTGCCGGTCGACGGCCTCGTTGTAGCGCTCGTTGACCTCGCTGCGGCACTCCATCACCCCCAGGTTCTCAGATCGCATCAGTTGTAGAGCATCCATGATGTATCTGACCTGACACTCCAGGATGGTGATGAAGCTGCCCCCGTGGCCCAGGCCAGTGTTGGGCCCGGTCATGATGAAGAAGTTCGGGAAATCGGGCACCGTGATCCCCAGGTAGGCCCGTGCGTCGTGCTCTCCCCAGATCTCCTTGGTGGAGCGACCCGATCGACCCACGATGTCCATCGGGTAGAGGATCCGCACGCTGTGGAAGCCGGTCGCCATGACGATGATGTCCAGCTGGTGTTCGACGCCGTCGGAGTCGATCAGTCCGGAAGGCGTCACTGCCTCGACCCCGCGGGGAACCAGTGCGACCTGGGGCTTGCGCAGCATCGCGAACCAGCCGTTGTCCAGCAGCATCCGCTTGCCGAAGGGGGGATAGTCCGGCAGTGACGCCTCGATGAGGTCGTTGCGGTCGCCCAGTTGATCGCGGAGGTAGCGTTCGTAGAACTTGCGGTGCCCGTGGTTGGTCGCGTTGATCGAGGCGCTCGGCTCCGGCCACTCGGGGTCCACCTGGAGGGTGGGGTAGACCTTGTCGTTGAAGATCCACGACAGCCTGGCGCGGTACCACTCCCGGTACCCGGGGACGTGGTCCATCAGCCAGTGCACGTCCTCGTCGATGGTCGCGAAGTAGTCGTCGTTGGGGGCGATCCACTGGGGTGAGCGTTGGAAGACCGTCAGTGAGCCGACCCGGTCCGCGATGGCCGGGCCGATCTGCATCGCGCTGGCGCCCGCCCCCACGATGCCCACCCTCTTGCCCCGGAGGGCGTCCGGCTCGTCGAGTTCACTCGGCCACTCGGCGGAGTGGAAGAGGCGACCCTCAAAGCTCTCCATTCCCGGGAGGTTGGGGACTTTGGGGCGGTTGAGGAGGCCGACCGCACTGATGAGGATCGGTGCCTCCAGGACCTCCGATTCGCCGTCGGGGCGACGGACAGTCACGCGCCAGGACTGCCCTGGCTCGTCGAACTCCGCGCGCGTGACCTCATGGCGGAAGCGGACGTGCTGTCGGATGTCGTTCGCCTCCGCGAAAGCCTCGAGGTAGCCCTGGACCTCGTCGCGCTTGCCGAAATGCGTGGACCAGTTGTGGGGGAAGGAGGAGATCGAATACAGGTGGCTGGGAGTGTCCACACCGGCGCCGGGGTAGCGGTTCTCCCACCAGGAACCGCCGACGTCGTCGTTCTTCTCGAGGATCACGTGGGGGATCCCGGCACGGGTGAGCTCCACAGAGGCCAACATCCCTGCGATGCCGGCCCCGATCACGATCGCATGGAGGCGGTGGTCGGGTGCGGTGTCAGCCGGCGCGAGCCGCGGCCCGTTGACGATCTCCGCCATCATCGGGGCGAAGTCCGGCGGCACTGTCTCACCACAGGTGAAGTTGAGCAGTCGTTCGACGTCCGAGTGCTCGACCTCCGGCCGGGGAGGCTTCCCCGACTCCCACCAGCGCTCGACCGCGTCGACCACCGCGTCCTGGATCTCGGCCTGGATCTCTTCCGGAAGACCCCCGGTCGAGTTGTCGTCCATGCCCCGGCTGCGGGTGGGTTGGTAGCGGGGCGCCATCCACCGCTCGTCAGCCGTCAATTCCAGCAGGACGGCGAGCAAGGTGGGGACGTTGCCCGCGCGGACCGCCGAACGGAGGCGGCGACGGTCCGATTCAGTGACTGTGGTCATACTTCGCAGGCTAACAGCAGTTAGCCTCAGGGCCAAGAGATTGACGCTTGCTGGTGGGGAGGTGAGAATTTTGCTTACGAGGCCGGGTTGACCGTGCCCGCTAGCGATGCAAGTATGAGCCAGGTCATACTAACGGCGGTCAGTGCCGCGGGAGAGTGAGAAATCATGGAACAGTCGGTTCACGTCGCCTCGGGTGCCACCGAGTCCCGCCAGTCCTCGGCGGACGGTCGCACCACGGACCGGAGCCTGACCTCCACGCAGTCCACCCTCCTGGGACGAGCGACCCTCGGCGACCAGCTCCGGCGTCACGCGCAGAGCCGGGCCGGCACGGCCGCGATCGTCTCCTACGCCCCTGGTGGCGGGCGGACCGTCACCACCTATGGCGAGCTCGACCGGAGCGCCAACCGGGCCGCTCACATGCTCCTCGGACTCGGCGTCTCCCGCGGCGACCGGGTCGCGGTGATGGCACGAAACCGTGTCGAGTCGGTCATCGCCTACTACGGAGCACTCAAGATCGGGGCCGCGTACTCCGGGATCAACGTGTTGCTTGGGGTGGGAGAGGTGGCGCACCAGCTCAACCACCTGGAACCCGCGGCGGTGGTCGTGGCCGCGGAGTTTCTCCCGGTGGTCCGGGCGGCGCTCGGTGACTCCGAGGCCCGGCCCGAGATCGTCGTCCTCGACGCTGCGGACTCCGGCTCCGCTGACGATCCGGGGTGTCACGATTTCGACCGCCTGATCGACTCCTCCCCGGACTCGGAGCCCGAGTGCGACGTCGACGAACTCGACCTCGCGATGATCGTCTACACGAGCGGGACCGAGGCGGCCCCCAAGGGCGTCATGCTGCCACACCGCAACTACCTCATCTCCACCTCGCCCGCGTACACGTGGGGGTTGCGCTGCCTGGACGACGACGTCTGGCTATTCGTCATGCCGTTCCACACGATCGCCGGGATCGGCTCACTGACCTCGCTCATCCTGCTGGGCGCGACCCTCGTCCTGCCGGCCAGCCTCGCGCCGGCCGACGTGTTGGCGATGATCAAGACAGAGCAGATCTCGGTCCTGGCCCAGACGCCGACGTTCTTCATCTCGCTGGCGGACCATCCGGACTTCGGACCCGACGCGGTGGGGACCATCCAACGGTGTCTGACCTACGGGGGACAGGTCTCCCCGCGAACGGTGGACGCCTGGCATCGCGCCGCGCCGCGGTCGATCTGGGGAACCTACTGGGGCCAGTCGGAGCTGACCCAGCTCGGGTCGGTCGGCTGGTTCAAGCAACTCGAGGATGTTCCCGGGCAGGACCCCACCTGGATCGGCAAGCCCGTCGGTCATCTGGAGATCAAGGTGGTCGACGCCGACGGGAACGAGTCCGAGAGCGGGGAGCTCCTGTGCCGCACCCCGTCGGTGATGGCCGGGTACTACAAGGATCCTGAGAAGACCGCCGCGGTCCTCGACGGCGGCTGGCTCCACACCGGAGACATCGTCCGGCGCGATGCCGAGGGCAACATGTTCTTCCTCGACCGCAACAAGGACATGATCAAGACAGGGGGATACAACGTGTCCTCGCAGGAGGTCGAGCGCGTCCTCCAGGCCCATCCCGGGGTGGCGCGTGCCGCCGTGGTCGGACTCCCGGACGAGTACTGGTCCGAGGCCGTCTCCGGGTTCGTCATCGCCGTCGACGGCAGCGACGTGTCGGGTCCGGAGTTGCGAGACCACTGCAAGACGGTGCTCGCAGGATATAAGGTCCCCAAGGTGATCACGATCGTGGACGAGCTTCCGACGGACCCCCAGGGCAAGCTACTCAAGAGGGAGCTACGCCGCCTGCACGCAAAGGACTGAGACGCTGAACACCGAGCCCAGCAGACGCGACTCGATACTGGCCGCGGCCGCCGAGTACTTCGCCGAGCAGGGCTACCACTCGGCGGGGATGCGCGGCATCGCCGACTCGGTGGGGATCAAGGGCGCCAGCCTGTACAACCACTTCGGCTCCAAAGAGGAGATCCTCTACGCGATCGCACTGAAGATGACCCGTGTGCCCGTGGAGGAGAACCTGCTCGTCCTCGACGAGACCGGGACACCGACCGAGCGGCTCACCGCACTGATCGACGTCCACCTCCGCCACCTGGCGGTGAACCGGGTGGAGCATCTGGTCAGCCTTCGGGAGCTCTCCGCGCTCACGGAGGAACACCGTGACCGCGTGGTCGAGTACCGCAAGTACTACCAGCGGCGGGTGCGCGACGTGATCGCCGCGGGCATCCGCGCCGAGGAGTTCGGCGTCGACGACCCGATGCGTGCGGCCGTGGCGATCCTGGACCTCATGAATGGCGTGAGCTGGTGGCTGCGGGACGACTACGACATCGACTCTCTGGTCTCCACCTACGTGGACTACATCGTCGACGGAATCCTCAGGCGCCGGGTCGGGGTCCGCGGTGGCGCGGATGAGGTGATCCGGTAGCGCCCCCGCCCCCGCCCCCGCGAACGAGAACCGGCCCCCTTCCGCCACTGTCGGAAGGGGGCCGGATCGGTTGGCCTCGCGGGCCTGCGACGGTGCTCAGAGCGCCCGACGCAGCAGGGGGACGAGCGCGTCCGCGTCCGCGATCGGGTTCGGGTTGGTCCCGCACCAGATGTCCTTGAAGGTGTATGCCGCGAGGCTGGGCAGATCGTCCTCGGACAGTCCGACCTCGGTGAGCGACCGCGGCATGCCCAGGCGCCTGATGAGCGCGTCGGCGAGCTCGTGTGCGGGCGTCTGCGGCTCGCCGAACGCCACGCTGATGAGGGTCTGGCGATGCTCGTTGACCTCCCGGTTGTACTCCAGGGCGAACGGCGCCATCACGCAGGAGGTGTGTCCGTGCGGGACCTTGAACGACCCGCCGAGCGCATGGCCGACCGCGTGGCTGATACCCATGTCCAGGCCGGCGACGATCGCGACCATCGAGGACCAGGCTCCGACCTGGCACATCCGCCTGGCCTCCAGGTCGTCGCCGTCCTCCTTCACCCGGACGAGGCCCTCGGAGAGGAGGCGGATGGCGTTCATGGCCATCCCGTCGTAGTACCCGTTCGACTCGAGTGAACCCAGGGTCTCGAAGGCGTGGTCGAGAGCGCGCACCCCGGTCGAGAGCCACAGCCACTCCGGCGTGTGCCGGGTGAGCGCGGGATCGAGGATGACGGCCCGCGGGGTCATCGCCGGATGGACGTAGCCCTCCTTGACGTTGCTCTTCTCGTCCGTCGATCCCGCGAGGGCGTTGAACTCCCCTCCGGCCAGTGTCGTGGGGGCCACCACCACGGGGATACTCGGAGCCGAGAAACTCGGGGCGGTCACCGACGTGTCGGGGTTGACCTGCAGGTGGTAGGCGTCCATATCGGAGGTCGTGCGAATCCCGTGCTCCAGGGTCACCGCGAGGATCTTCGTCAGGTCCGTCGCCGAACCGCCGCCGACACACAGCAGCATGTCCGGATCCGCGTCGGCCGCGACCAGGGTCGCCGCGATGACGTCCTCGCGGGGCACATGGGGCCGGACCGCGTCGAACAGGCCGACGAACCTGTCGCCCAGGGCCTCGACCACCCGTCGGATCTCGTCGGTCTGGGAGTTCAGGGTCCCACTGCAGACCACGAAGACCCGGCTCGCGCCGAGGAGCTCCGCTTCCTGTGCCGCGGCCTCCGCGACGGGGGTCCCGATATGGACTCTCTCCATGGGGGTCAGAGAGATGAGTGATGACTGCACGGCGGCACCGTCCTTCGTTGTCGAGCTGGGATCGGGCGTCGCGCGTTTTCCGTGCCGCCCGTGGCTAACAGTGGTTACCCTACAGCAGGATTGTGGCCCAGGCCACAATCTTTTAGTTGATGGTGCAGGTGGCGCATTGGGCGGTCCTCGGGGCGCCCGCAGGCCGATATATGCAGGAAGTTCCGTTCCGCGTTGGTACTCCGTCCGGCGGGATCGGGCCCCGGTTCGGACCGGCACGCTCTACCCTCCGGTGACAGCGCTCACATCATCGCCGACTAACAGTGGATCGCTTGGTTGGGGGTCGATGCCGGGACATGAGACCGCCGTCCCGGCGCGTAGGTCTACAGTCTCAGTTCGTGACTGATGGTGACAGACGGGTCTGGCCGTCCGGGCTTCGGCGGTGGTCCGGCTGGGTGGTGCTGAGCCCGGTCCGGGTCGTGGCGATGAGCTTCGCCGCAGCGATCGTGGTGGGCACGGCGTTGTTGCTCCTGCCCGGAGCCGTCGAGCCCGGGAGCAGCACCGGGTTCACGGAGGCGCTGTTCACCTCGACGTCGGCGATGTGCCTGACGGGGCTGATCGTCGTGGACACCCCGGTGCACTGGTCGGGGTTCGGTCAGGTGGTCATCCTCGCCCTGATCCAGGCAGGCGGCCTGGGGATCATGACCATGGCCTCGATGGTCGGATTGGTGCTGGCCGATCAGATCGGGCTCAAGGCCCGGATGAACACCGCGGCCGAGGCCCGTGCGTCCGAGCTCGGCGATGTCCGCGACGTCGTCATCGGTGTGATCCGGTTGAGCATCGGGATCGAACTCGTCACCGCCGCCGCGCTGGCACTCCGCTTCGCCCTGGGCTATGACGAGCCCGTGCTGAGGGCCCTCTGGCTCGGGGTGTTCCACTCCATCTCGTCGTTCAACAACGCCGGGTTCGCCCTCTACAGCGACAACATGATCGGGTTCGCCACCGACCCGTGGATCTGCGTCCCCCTGATGATCGCGGTGATCCTGGGTGGCCTGGGGTTCCCGGTTCTGTTCGAGATAGGCCGGCGCCTCCGGCGCCGGGCTCCTCGCAGCCGGTCGCGGGCGGGGTGGACGCTGCACACCCGACTGACCGTCTCGGTGACGGCGGTGCTGTTGGCCCTCGGGTTCGGAGCGGTCCTGGCGTTGGAGTGGGCCCGCACCCTGCAGGGGTACAACGCGGCGGAGAAGATCCTGGTGGCGGCGTTCCAGGGCGTGATGCCCCGGACCGCCGGATTCAACAGCGTCGACTACGCCGACCTGGACGACGCGACGCTGCTCGTCACCGACGTGCTGATGTTCATCGGCGGGGGCAGCGGTGGCACCGCCGGCGGGATCAAGGTGACCACCTTCGCCCTGCTGCTGTTCATCATCATCGCCGAGGTCCGCGGTGAGCGGTCGGTGACCATTCTCGACCGCCGCGTTGACACCCGGGTGCAGCGACAGGCTCTCGCGGTGGCGCTGATCGGAATCGGGCTCGTCATGACCTCGACGATCGTACTGCTCGCCGGCACGCCGTTCGGCCTCAACGAGCTGCTCTTCGAGGTGACCTCCGCGTTCGCCACGGTGGGATTGTCCACGGGGATCACCGCAGAACTGCCCCACTGGGGGCAGTGGATACTGATACTGCTCATGTACCTGGGCCGCATCGGCCCGATCACCATGGTCAGTGCACTGGCCGCGCGGCAGCGTGGCCGGCGGTACGACCTTCCCGCAGAGAGGCCCCTCATTGGCTAGACGACGAGCTCCCGACGCCGTGGTGGTTCTGGGACTGGGCCGGTTCGGCAAATCCCTGGCCCTGGAGTTGATGGCGCAGGGCGCCGAGGTCCTGGGCGTGGACTCCAGCGACGCCGTGGTGCAGAGGGTCGCGCACCGTCTGACCCACGCGGTGGTGGCCGACACCACCGACGAGGAGTCTCTGCGCCAGCTGTCGGTCCACCAGTTCGACCGCGCTGTCGTGGGGATGGGCTCCGACCTCGAGGCGAGCCTGCTCACCGCGTCGGTGCTCATCAACCTGGACGTGCCCAACATCTGGGCCAAGGCCACGAGCAACTCCCACGCCAAGATCCTTACCCAGATCGGCGTCCACCACGTCGTGCGACCCGAGCACGACATGGGAAAGCGTGTCGCCCACCTGGTGCGGGGCAGGATGATCGACTACATCGAGTTCGATGACGGCTTCGCCATGGTCAAGACGTCCGCGCCGACCTTCGCTCTCGGCCAGCCGCTCGGGCAGAGCAGTATCCGCACCGACTTCGGAGTCACCGTGGTCGCCATCAAGCGTCCGGGGGAGGGGTTCACCTACGCCACGGCCGAGACGGTCCTCACCGAGGGCGACACCATCATCGTCTCGGGTCGGGTTCGGGACACCGAACGCTTTGCCGAGCTGTCATGAACCGATCCTGACCACCTGGCTACTCCCGCGCGACGAGCTGTCGTCGTGCCAGTTTCCGCCCCCGGATCACGCCGAGTTCGTAGGTGGCCAACACGACCAACCACACCGCGGTGAAGGGAATGACGAACCAGAGCATGGCGGTGCTGAACGGCTCGAGGGCGTCGTGGCCCGACGCCTGGAGCACGACGTAGGCGATGTAGGCCGCGTAGAAACCGGCGAAGAGGAACCCCTCCCAACGCTTGATCGCCATGCCGGTGAACGCGATAGGCAACAGGGCCAGTGCGACGGCCACCATGATCGGGAGGTCGAATCTGATCGCCCCCGCGGCGACCTCGATCGGCGTGATCAGGGACGTGACGCCCAGAACCGCTCCGATGTTGAACATGTTGCTGCCGACGATGTTCCCCACCGCCATATCGCGCTCACCCCGGAACGCGGCCACCAGGCTGGTCGCGAGCTCGGGGAGTGACGTGCCGATCGCCACCACGGTGAGGCCGATGACCAGATCGCTCATGCCCCAGGCCGCCGCCAGATCGCTCGCCGCGGTGACCAACAGGCGAGCGCCGACGACCAGCAGGAGCACGCCCAGGGCGACCATCGCGCTGCTCATGAGGACCGAACGAGCCCCCGTGCGCGCCTCCGGGTCACCGTCCGTGGCCGAGTCGGCGTCCGCGTCCGACTCCGCGCCGGCGGTGCTGTCTGCCGTGCTTTCGGCGGTGCTCTCGGCCCGCGACCCGTCGTGCGTGGTCTCGGCCGGGTCGGTGGAGTGCTTGCGGGAGATGACCACCGTCGCCACCACGTAGGCCACCAGCCCTGCGAGTAGGAGCATGCCGTTGAGCGCGCTGATCACCCCGTCCAGTGCCACCACCAACAGCACGATGGAGAGCCCCACCATGATGGGGATGTCGACACGAACGATGCGGGACTTCGCGAGCAGTGGGGCGATCAACGCGGTGAGCCCCAGGATGAGCAGAATGTTCGCGATGTTGCTGCCCACCACGTTGCCGACCGCCAGCCCCGGGTGACCGCTCAGGGCGGCGTCGACGCTCACCGCGAGTTCCGGGGTCGAGGTGGCGAACGCGACGACGGTCAACCCCACCACCAGTGGCGACATACCGATGGTGAGGGCCAACCTGCTCGCTCCCCGGACGAGGGACTCCCCGCCCGCGACCAGGAGGACGAAGCCGACCGCGAGCGCGCCCAGAGTCAGGGCACTCATGACAGGTCCCGCTGCGCGATGGTGGCGGACCCGGGCCCGGGACGCGGTGTGCGAGACGCTGAGAAGTCCATGGGCGTGATTATTCCGTGCCCGCGCTCCGGCCGCTGCAGTGCCTTTCTCGGAGCCTTTCTCGGATCACCCGGCGGTGGCCACCGCCAGGGGCAGGACGGCCCGGGCCCCGGCGGCTCGCAGGTGCCGAGCGGCCTCCGTTGCCGTCCATCCCGTTCCGTACAGATCGGTGACCATCAGGACCGGTCCGGTGGGGGCGGTTTCCGGTCCGGACAGCGTGCCCCAGAGTTGGGCGACCCGGTAGGCCGAGTTCTGGGCGGTCACCGGGGGGAGCGTGGGCTCTCTGGTGAGCTCCCCGAGGTGGCCCATCCGGCCCATCTGCGCGAGCGCGCGGGCCAGGCTCTCGACAAGGACCGGTCGCTCGCCGGTGAGCAGGGCCACCACCCCGGTGGGCCGTTCGTCCCACCCCCAGTCGCGCAGTACCGGGACGCACGCACGGACCACCCAGTCGGGAGCTTCCTGGTCGGCCCCGGAGAGCAGTCCACGCAGCCTCTGGCCCAGACCGAGGTCGGTCAGGCGGGCGAGGGCGCGTCCCTCGGCGGGACCGTCGGCGATCTTGCCCTTCAACGGGACGTCGAGCCGCGCGAGACCGGTAGGCCACTGTCGGCGCGGGGGCAGGGCCACCCCCGGACGCTCCAGCGCCTCGCGGGCCCGGTCCAGGGCACCCTCGTCGACGGACGCCGTCCTCCGGTCTCCCGTGCAGTTGTCGCATCGACCGCACCCGCCGGAGGCCGGGTCGAGCGTGGGGTCGTCGAGCTGCCGGCGCAGGAACTCCATCCGGCACGAGCCGGTCTGCTCGTAGGCGATCATCGCCTCCTGCTCCGACTGCCGAGCCTGGGCCAGCCCGGCGTAACGCTCGGCGTCGTAGTGCCACGGCCGCCCGGTGGCGATCCACCCGCCTCTCACCCGCTGGACCGCACCGTCCACGTCGAGGACCTTGAGCACCATCTCCAGCCGGGTCCTGCCCAGATCGACGGCGGGCTCGAGGGCCTGCGTCGACTGCGGCCGGTCCGGTTCCAGGGCGTCGAGGACCCGGCGGACCACGTCCTCAGGGGGAAAGGCCAGGGAGGCGAAGTGGTTCCAGATGGCCCGGTCCTCGGGCCCGGGCAGGAGCACCACCTCGGCGCGGTCGGCCGCGCGACCCGCGCGACCGATCTGCTGGTAGTAGGAGATGGGCGACGGAGGGGCCCCGAGGTGGACCACGAAGCCCAGGTCGGGTTTGTCGAATCCCATGCCCAGCGCGGACGTGGCGACCAGTGCCTTGACCTCGTTGTCCAGCAGAGATCGCTCGAGCTCCTCGCGCTCACCGGCGTCGGTGCGGCCGGTGTAGGCGCTCACACGGTGCCCGGCGGAGGTGAGCAGTTCGGCCATGTCCTCGGCCGCCGCCACGGTCAGGCTGTAGATGATCCCGCTGCCCGGCAGGGACTCCAGGTTCTCCGCCAACCACGCCGCGCGGCGCTCCGAGTCGTCGATCGCCACGACCGACAGGCGCAGCGACTCCCGGTCCAAGCCTCCCCGCAGGACCAGGGTGTCGGGGGCCGCGGGGTCGCCCGAATCCGTGCCCGGGCCCCCGGATCCACCCGGGCGTTCGCCCACCCCGAGCTGCTGGGCCACGTCGCGCACGACCCGGTCGTTGGCCGTGGCGGTGGTGGCCAGGACCGGAACTCCCTCGGGCAGGTCGGCCAGAAGTGTGCGTATCCGGCGGTAGTCGGGCCGGAAATCGTGCCCCCAGTCCGAGACGCAATGGGCCTCGTCGACCACCACCAGTCCGGCGTCCGCGGCCAGGGCGGGGAGCACGGTGTCGCGGAAGTCCGGATTGTTGAGCCGCTCCGGGCTGACCAGCAGCACGTCCACGTCGCCGGCGCGGACCGAGGCGCGCACGTCGTCCCATTCCGTCATGTTGGCCGAGTTGATGGTGGCCGCCCGGACCCCGGCCCTCGCGGCCGCCTCGACCTGGTTGCGCATGAGTGCCAGTAGTGGCGAGACGATCACAGTGGGCCCCGAGCCCAGTTCCCGGAGCAGGCGGGCGGCGATGAAGTACACCGCCGACTTTCCCCAGCCGGTTCGCTGCACCACGAGTGGTCGCCGTCGGTCGGCCACGAGCGACTCGATCGCGGTCCACTGATCCTCCCTGAGGCTCGCCCGCGGACCGGCGAGGGCGCCTAATAGTTCGTCGGCGCGCGAGCGGAGCGCCTGACGGTCGGGTCCTGTGGTGGAGACGGCGCCGGGAGCTGAGGTCATGTCGCCCATCGTGCACCACCGGTCCGACACTCGGACGGGGCGGCTGGCGCCGGGAGCGGGAGCGAGCCGCGCGCGGCGCGGCCATACTGGGTGCCATGACGCAGACGTGGAAGAAGATCGTGGACGCCGATCCCGGGCACTCGCATCGCTACGCCACACGGTGGGACGACCTGGTAGCCGAGGGTGTGGACATCGACGGCGAGGCACGGCTGATCGACGCCATGGCCCCGCGCGGTGCGCGAATCCTCGACGCGGGGTGCGGGCAGGGCCGGACCGGTGCCTACCTGCACGAGCGCGGTCATCGGGTCACCGGGGTGGACCTCGACGCGCACCTGATCGGACGGGCGCGGGAGCTGTGCCCCGACGCCACCTGGGAGGTCGCGGACCTGGCGGGGGAGGACTGGGCGACCGGCCCGTTCGACCTGGCGGTCTCCGCGGGCAACGTCCTGGCGTTCGTCGACCCCGCCGACCGGGGAACAGTGCTGGCCAACCTCGCCTCGCGATTGGTGACGCCGTCCGACGACGTCGAGGGACGGCCCGGGCGGCTGGTGGTGGGGTTCGGACTCGACCGCGGGTGGACGCGCGAGGAGTTCGACGACGACGTGCGCAGAGCGGGTCTGGAGCTGGAGCAGCGCTGGTCCACCTGGGATCTCCGGCCGTTCACGCAGGACAGCGGGTTCATGGTCGCCGTGCTCGTGCGCGGGTAGCTCCCCGGCGGCCGGCCCGGACGACGATGCGCAGCATGGTCAGGTGTGCCCGATCGTCGGCCACCGATCCCGGGTGCCCGTCCGCGTCTGTCCGGGGCCCACAGGGGTACCCGGCGACACCGGCTGCGCGCACGTAGTGGCACCGTTGGGCCCGCCGTCCCAGCACACTGTGCCCATGAGCATTGAGAAGAGGTCCACGGGCACCCGGAAGTGGATTGTGGACCGCCTTCCCGACCTGACCGGCAAGACCATCGTGGTGACCGGCGGCACGAGCGGGATCGGGAAAGAGGCAGCGCGCGAGGTCGCGCGTCGCGGCGCTCACGTGGTGCTCCCCTCCATCACCCGCGCCGAGGGGGAATCGGCAGCGGCGGAGATCGGCGGGTCGACGGAGGTCCACGAGTTCGACCTGACCCGCCTCGACGCCGTACGCGCATTCGCGGCGGACTACACCGGCCCGATCGACGTCCTGCTGGACAACGCCGGACTCATGAGCCGGACACGCGAAGTGACCGCCGACGGCTTCGAACTGCACCTGGGGGTCAACGTCCTCGGGCCGTTCCTGCTCACCGAACTGCTGTTGCCTCAGATCAGGGAGCGTGTCGTGATCACGGCCTCGATGGCCCACACCGCCGGTCGCATCGACTTCACCGACCCCCACTTCCGTCGGCGCCGGTACTCCATGGCGGCGGCGTACGCCCAGTCCAAACTCGGATGCATGCTCTGGGGCCTCGACCTGCAGAACCGGCTCCGCGCCGCCGGGTCGGTGGTGGGCGTCCAGCTCGCGCACCCCGGGTTCGCCGCCACCTCGATCCTCGATCCGACGCCGTTCCCGCCGGTCAACAGAGTTCTCAACCGCATCGGCCGAGGGTTCATCCCCACGGCGTCCGACGGGGCGCGACCGCTGCGTACGCCGCCACGGAGCCGCTGCCACCGGCGTCGTACATCGGACCGTCGGGATTCCGTCAGATCGCCTGGTCGCCGGGCCCGTGCGAGCGCTCCGCTGCCGCCGGGGATCCGGAGCTCGCCCGCCGCTTCCGGGAGTTCGCGGTGAGCGAGACCGGAGCCGATCCGGTCGTCTGACAGGTCGCGTCGTCCTCCCCGGTCGCATCGGTAAGCTGGCGGTCATGACCACCAGTCACCTCGACGCCCCCGACCTCACCGGCCAGTCCGGCGCCGATCGGCCCGCTCACGACCCGATGAGCGGGGTCCTCGATGATTCGACACGCGAGGCCGTCCATGACGCGGCCCGCCGCGCCCGGGGTGCGTCGCGGGAACTGGCCCTGCTCACCGCGGATCGCAAGAACGCGCTGCTGCTGGCCGCGGCCGACGCCCTGCTGGCCGCACAGGCGCAGATCCTCGAGGCCAACGCCCGCGACATCGAGGAGCAGACGGCGGAGGGCACCGGCGAGGCCATGCTGGATCGCCTCCGTCTGACCGCCGAGCGGATCGAGGGCATCGCCGGCGGGCTCCGGCAGGTGGCGGGCCTGGCCGACCCGATCGGCACCGTCACCCGCGGATCCACCCGCCCCAACGGTCTGCAGCTGCGTCAGATCCGGGTGCCGTTGGGCGTGATCGGCATGATCTACGAAGGCCGCCCCAACGTCACCGTCGACGCCTTCGGCCTGGCGTTCAAGTCGGGCAACGCGGCGTTGCTCCGCGGGTCGCGCTCGGCCCGGCACTCCAACGAGGCGCTCGTGACAGTCCTGCGTGGCGTGTTGGCGCGCCACGAACTGCCGGTGGAGGCGGTCCAGTTGCTGCCGTCGGCCGACCGGTCGTCGGTCACCCACCTCATCCAGGCGCGCGGCCTGGTCGACGTGGTGATCCCCCGCGGCGGTGCCGGACTCATCCAGGCTGTGGTGGAGAACGCCAAGGTGCCGGCCATCGAGACCGGTACCGGGAACTGCCACCTCTACATCCACGGAGACGCCGACCTCGACGAGGCCATCCGGCTGCTCCTCAACGGCAAGACCCGCCGGTGCAGCGTGTGCAACGCCACCGAGACGGTGCTCCTCGACGAGGCCCTCGGCGACGCCGCCGTGGACCGCGTGGTGGGGGCGCTGCAGTCCGCCGGGGTGACCGTGCACGGGGACCGTGAGGGCCTCGTCCCCGCCGATGACGTGGACTGGGGCGAGGAGTACCTGAGCATGGACATCGCCCTCAAGGTGGTCGAGGGAGTGGACGCCGCCATCGAGCACATCGCGCGCTGGTCATCGGGACATACCGAGGCGGTGGCCACCCGGAGCATCGAGGTGGCGGACACGTTCTGTGCCCGGGTCGACGCCGCGGCGGTGATGGTCAACGCCTCCACCGCGTGGACGGACGGCGAGATGTTCGGATTCGGTGCCGAGATCGGCATCTCCACCCAGAAACTGCACGCCCGCGGACCCATGGGTCTCGAGGAGCTCACAAGTACCAAGTGGATCGCGCACGGCAAGGGGCATGTGCGTCCCTGACGCACGCAACCCGGGTCGACGCCCCATCACACGCGATTCCCACTGAAAGGATCCCCCATGGACCGAGCCCGGACCGCGCAACGACCGGCCTTCCAGAGCATCGATCACGTGATCGAGTGCCTAGGCGCCCAGGGTTACCTGGCCGACCGCTCGACCGCCACGGTGGTCTATCTGGCGGACCGACTGGGCAAGCCGTTGCTCATCGAGGGCCCCGCCGGAGTGGGCAAGACCGAGCTGGCCAAGGCGGTCGCCGCCGCCACCGACGCCGAGCTCATCCGGCTCCAGTGTTACGAGGGTGTCGACGAGGCCCGGGCACTGTACGAGTGGAACCACGCCAAGCAGATCCTGCGCATCCAGGCAGGCCAGGGCGAGGGATGGGACTCCACGCGGGACGACGTGTTCTCGGAGGAGTTCCTCCTGTCCCGGCCGCTGCTCACCGCGATCCGTCGTAGCGATCCCACCGTGTTGCTGGTCGACGAGGTGGACAAGGCCGACATCGAGATCGAGGGGCTGCTTCTCGAGGTGCTCAGCGACTTCGCTGTGACGATCCCGGAACTCGGGACGATCGAGGCGGTCCGCACGCCGTTCGCGGTGCTCACCTCCAACGCCGCACGCGAGCTCTCCGAGGCGCTCAAGCGTCGCTGCCTCTACCTGCACCTGGACTTCCCGACCCCCGAACTCGAGCGCAAGATCCTCGCCTCACGGGTGCCGGAGCTCGACGACCGACTGGCCGAGCAACTGGTCCGGGTGGTCGGGCTGCTGCGCGCCATGGCGCTCAAGAAGGTGCCGAGCGTGTCCGAGACCATCGACTGGGGCCGCACCCTCGTCGCCCTGGGCCTGGACACGATCGACGACGAGACCGTCCTGCAGACCCTCGGGGTGGTGCTCAAGCACCAGTCCGACCAGCTCCGCGCGGCCGCCGAGCTTCGGCTCAACTAGCGTGCGGCGATCAGGAGGCGAGGCACTGTGACCACGCGTTCGCCCGGCGGACTGTCCGGGCATCTCGTCGACTTCGTTGACGCCCTGCGCCGCAAGGGCATCCCGGTGGGACCGAGTGAGGCCGTCGACGCGGCCGCGGCGATGGTCCACATCGACCTACTCGACCGTGCGGCGCTCAGGGAGGCGCTCGCCGCGACGATCCTGCACAAACCCACCCACCGCGGTGTGTTCGACCAGATCTTCGACCTGTGGTTCCCCGCCGCGATCGGAGCGCACTCCCCGGCGGACGGGGTGGCGGTCGAGGTCGAGATCCCGACGGACGACGACGGCAAGGTGGACCCGGAGGCTCTGAACGCGCTCATCGCCTCACTGCTGCTCGAGGACACCGAGGAGTCGCGGGCCAAGGCCCGCGCGTTGGCCGAACTCCTGGTGGAGCAGCTCGGCTCCTACGATTCGGTCAACGGTCCGCGCTACTCCGCCTACCAGGCTCTCAGTCCCCTCGACACCGGCGCGATCATGCAGAAGATCCTCGACGGTCTGATGGGGGCGGACCCGTTCGATCCGGACGGTTCCAAGCGGCACGCCGAGAAGTCCGCGGCCGCGAATTCGGCGGCCGACATGGTGCGGGGTTTCCTCCGCGAGGTCGCCGACGAGACCCGGCGCCGCACCGCGGAGACGGTGGGGCGCGACCGGGTGGCCGACTACGCGGTGGGGCCCGCGGCGGAACAGGTGGACTTCCTGCGGGCCAACGACCAGGACCTGCAGGTTCTGCGGCGACGTGTGGGGCCTCTCGCCCGGCAGCTCGGCAGTCGCCTGGCGGCCCGGCGTCGTCGTCACCGCCAGGGTGCGATCGACATGCGCAAGACGATGCGCCGGTCCATGTCCACCGGCGGGGTGCCGGTGGAATTGGTCCTGCGCAAGCCCCGGCCGGCGAGGCCGGAGTTGGTGGTGTTGTGCGACGTGTCCGGTTCGGTGGCCGGGTTCAGTCACTTCACGCTCCAACTGGTGCACTCCCTGCGTGAGCAGTTCTCCCGCGTGCGGGTCTTCGCCTTTGTCGACACCACCGACGAGGTCACCTCGTTCTTCGAGACCGGCTCGGACCTCGGATCGGCGATGAGCCGCATGGTGCGTGAGGCCCGGATCATCACTTACGACGGGCACTCCGACTACGGTCACGCGCTCGAGGGGTTCGCCGACCGCTACGCCCACACCCTCACGCGCACGGGTTCGCTGCTCATCCTGGGCGACGGCCGCAACAACTACCGCGACCCCTCCGTGGACGCTCTCGAGTTCGTCAGCGAGCGGGTCGGCCACACCCACTGGCTCAACCCCGAGCCCAGGAAGCAGTGGGGCACGGGCGACTCGGCCGCACGCCTGTACTCCCAGTACGTGCCCATGCACGAGTGTCGCAACGTCGAGCAACTCACGGCCGTCGTCGCGGGCCTGTTGCCCGTGTGACGGCGCGGGCACGCGAGGGAGCGGAACGTGGTCCCGGACCGATAGACTCGGCGACCATGACCACGACGGGGGCCGCCGCGGGCGCCGGACGCCGCATCGGAGTGATGGGCGGGACCTTCGATCCGATCCATCACGGTCACCTGGTGGCGGCCAGCGAGGTCGCTCACCGCTTCGGCCTCGACGACGTGGTCTTCGTCCCCACCGGAGAGCCGTGGCAGAAGCGGGGGCGTTCCGTCTCACCCGCCGAGGACCGGTATCTCATGACCGTCATCGCCACGGCCTCCAACCCCCGGTTCTCCGTCAGCCGCGTGGACATCGACCGCCGGGGGCCCACGTTCACCGTCGACACCCTCAGGGACCTGCTGCGGCAGAACCCCGGGGTCGAGATCTTCTTCATCACCGGTGCGGACGCACTGGAGAAGATCCTGACCTGGCGCGGCTGGGAGGAGATGTTCGAGCTCGCCACCTTCGTGGGGGTCTCACGCCCCGGCTTCGAGTTGTCCGACACCCACCTCACGGAGATCGGTGACGGGCGCGTGCACCTGCTCGAGATCCCCGCGCTGGCCATCTCCTCGACCGAGTGCCGCAGGCGCGCGGCCGAGGACGCCCCGGTCTGGTACCTCGTGCCGGACGGCGTCGTCCAGTACATCGCCAAACGCAACCTGTACCGTCCCGAGGGCTCCACCAGGCTCGACGGGACCCCCGCCGCGACGGCTCCCGCGCACCGCGAGCTCGTCCGCACCGACACCCACACCGAGGAGATCCACCAGTGACCGCTAGCCCCGAGGCCCTGGAGATGGCGGGCATCGCCGCCCGCGCCGCAGACGACAAGCTGGCCACGGACGTCGTCGTGCTCGACGTCTCCGGTCAGCTGATCATCACCGACTGCTTCGTCCTGGCCTCGGCCGACACCGAACGCCAGGTCAACGCCGTGGTCGACGAGATCGAGGACAAGCTCCGGGAGGCGGGGCACAAGCCGCTGCGTCGGGAGGGCACGCGGGAGGGGCGCTGGGCGCTTCTCGACTACAACGAGGTGGTCGTGCACGTCCAGCACGTCGACGAGCGCGACTACTACTCGCTCGACCGGCTCTGGAAGGACTGCCCGGTCGTGGAGATCGAGGGAGTCGAGACCTCCGGCCGGCCCGAGTCCGCGACCAGTGGCGCCGACGACTCGCTCGCGCCGGAGGAGCCGCAGCGGGATCAGGGGCTCTGACACCCCCGTGACCCGTCGTCTCATCCTGCTGCGTCACGGTCAGACGCACTACAACGCCTCGTTGCGCATGCAGGGCCAGTTGGACACCGAGCTCAGTGAACTCGGAGTCCAGCAGGCTCACGCGGTGGGCCGCGCGCTGGCGCACCGTCGGCCGTGGACGATCCTGTCCTCGGATCTGCAGCGGGCGCGAGAGACGGCCCTGGCGCTGGCATCGGAGGTCGGGCTCGAGGTCCGGACCGACCCACGCCTTCGGGAGACCCATCTGGGCACGTGGCAGGGGATGAGCCATTCGGAGGTCGACGAGCAGTGGCCCGAGGCCCGGATGCGGTGGCGCAGCACCCCACGGTGGTCCCCGCCCGAGGGGGAGAGCCGCCTCGACGTGGCCCGCCGCACCCGGGAGGTGGTCGACGAACTCGTGGACTCCTCGCCCGGGTGGAACGAGCATCCGGCGGTGCTCGTGGCCCACGGGGGCGCGATCGCCGCCCTCACCGCCGCCCTCATCGAGTTGCCGGTCGAGCAGTACCCGATCTTCAACGGTCTCGGGAACACCTGCTGGGTGCAGCTCTCGGCGCATCCGCGTCCCGGGCCCTCCTGGAGTGGACAGCCCGCGGAGCCGGAGATCGGGCCCACGACCGTCGGCGCCCGCGAGGTGCTCTGGCGCCTCGACCAGTGGAATGCCGGTCTCACGCCCCCGGTGGCGACGATATGACCATCAGGCTGGTCACCGACTCGAGCGCCGACCTCCCCGAGGAGTGGGTCCGCGAGTTCGGCATCACCGTCGTGGGTCTGCACGTCGTCGAGGAGGGCGACAGGGCGGTCTCGACGGCCGCGGTCACCCCGGACGAGCTGACCGCGATCTACCAGGAACTCTTCGACGACCCGGACTGCACGGGCATCGTCTCCGTCCACTTGTCGCGCGAACTGTCCCGCACGTGGGAGTCCGCCGCCGACGCCGCCACGAGATTCGGTGGCCGGGTCCTGGTCTCGGACTCCCGGTGTGCGGGGATGGCGTTCGGTGCCGCGGTGGCCCAGTGCGCCTGGGCGGCGAACAACGGCCTGGGCCTGTCCGGAACCTACGAGCTCGCCGAACGCCTCTGCCGGGGGGCGTCCACCTTCGCCGCCCTGGAGTCCCTGGAGAGCCTGCGCCGGGGCGGCCGCATCAGTGCCCTCGCGGCGATCTTCGGCAGCGCGCTGGCCATGCGCCCGATCATCGTGCTGAAGGGTGGTTCGGTCGACCTCGCCGCCAAGGCCAGGACCACGACCAAGGCCCACGAGAGGCTGCGCGGGCTGCTTCGCGACGAGATCAGTCGGGGCGACGTCCTGGTGGTGGTCCACCACCACGAGGCACCGGAGCGGGCCCGGGAGATGGCCACCGAGATCCGCAAGGAGACCCCGTTCCCCGAGCGGGTCCTCGTCGTCGAGTTCGACGAGGTCCTGGCCTGGCACCTGGGGCCCGGGACAGTGGGTGTCTCGGTGACCGACCTCGTCGACACCGCATTCCCCATCCCCGCCGTCGCTCCACAGGACGGCACCTGAGGGACCTCTCCGGGGTCTGGCCGGGGAGCGCGCCGGTCTAGTTTCGCCCCATGTTCCCCGACACCCGGACTCGTCCCGCGGACACCGGCGACCCGGCCCGCGAGGCCGCCCTGCGCAGGCTCTCGAGCGTGACCGCGCAGGCGGAGCGGGCGCCCGTCCCCTGGGCGGATGCGGAGGCGGACGGCAGGCGACCTGAACGGGTGCCACCCGAACGCCCGGACCCGGCGGCCTGGGCCGACCCCCCGTGGTGGCGCCGGGTCCGGTGGGCCCCGGACAGGATCGCGGGAATCGCCCTGGTCGTGGTGGTGCTGGGCCTCGGTGGATTCTCAGTTCACCGTCTGCTGTCCGCGGTGCCAGAGGGCGCGCCGGTGCCGGAACTCCCGTTGGCCACCCCGGGCGTGACCGTCCCGGCGGACGGCTCGTCGGCATCGGGTTCGCCCCAGACCCCGGCCGGGACCGGGGTGCATCCGACCGCGATGGACCCGGCCGGGGCGGCCGGGCCCGGAAACGACGGGTCCGCGGGGCCCGTCGTGGTCTCCGTCGTGGGTCTGGTCGGGCGCAGTGGGTTGGTCACACTGGCCCCGGGCGCTCGGGTGGCGGACGCCCTCGACAGTGCCGGTGGGGTTCTGGACGGCGGGGACCGCGACGGCCTCAACCTGGCACGGAAAGTGGCCGACGGCGAGCAGATCCTGGTGGGACTGGCGCCGGGGCCCGACGGCCCCCGCGGCCCGCGGAGCGGGATCGTCGGGGCCGGCGACCCGCCCGTGGACGGAGCCCCGGCCCCGGCGCCGGCGGCGGGGACCGCGCCCGGCGCGCCGCCGTCGGGCGGGGGACTGGTCGACCTCAATACGGCGGACGCCACGACCCTCGAGACCCTGCCCGGGGTGGGGCCGGTGACCGCCTCCTCGATCCTGGCCTGGCGCGCGGCCAACGGGTCGTTCGCGAGCATCGATCAGCTGGCCGAGGTCGACGGCATCGGCCCGGTCACGCTCGCCCGACTACGGCCCCTGGTCTCGGTGTGAGCACCGGAGAACTGCCGGCCGAACTGCCGGCCGATCTGCCGGCCGAGCCGCCGGCCGAGCCCCCCGCCCCGCGGGCACCTGCCGCGCGTGACCTCCGATTGGTCGTTCCGACGCTCGCGCTGTTCGTCACCACCGCGGTCACCCTCGGGATGCGGCCGGCGGCGGCCTGCGCACTCGCGGTGGTGCTGCTCGTCGCGGCGCTGATCGCAGTCGCCTGGTCGGTGTCCGTGGGAGCGCGGGAGCGGCTGGACCACACGGCGCTGTGGGTACTCGCGGTGGCGTGCGCACTGGGGTCGATCGGCGCCGGCGTCCAGGCGGCGCGGTCACACGCGCTCGCCGCGCATCCGATGGTCTCGCTCGTCGACACCCGGACGGGTGTCGAGGGCGTGGTGACGGGGTTCGACCGCCCGGTCCGCGGCGGCGGGGTGATGGTTCCGCTGCGGGTGGAGGTCACCGGATCAGGACAGTCGGCGCGAGTGGCCCGCCTCGACGTGGTGGTCCTGGCCCGGGAGGGGTGGCGGGGCCTGCCACCGGGGACGCGGGTGCAGACCTCGGTCATGGTGCTGGAGCCACGCTCTCCCGGGGATCCGCCAGCCCTGCGCGCCCTGGCGCCTCCGCGGGTGACCGGGGAACCGGGCGTGACCGGCCGGGCCCCGGCCGCGGTGCGCGAACGGTTGCGAGTGGTCTCCGGTCGCGCACTCGAGGGTGAAGCGGCGGCGTTGCTCCCGTCCTTCGTTCTCGGTGACGAGGGCGGGGTGTCCACGGAGACCCGCGACGGGTTCCGGGTCGCGGGGCTGGCTCATCTCGCGGCGGTCTCCGGAGCCAACACCACCTATGTGGTGGGGTCTGTGCTCCTGGCCGCCGCCGCGCTGGGAGCGGGGCGGCGCGTCCGCATCTTCGCCGCGGGGCTGGCGCTCGCGGGTTTCGTCGCGGTGGTGGGTCCGGAGCCCGCGGTGTTGCGGGCGGCCGGGACCGGGGCGATCGGCCTGGCCGCGCTCAGTTCCCACCGGACCGGCCGACCGTTGGCGGCGCTGGCCGGCGTGGTGCTGCTGGTGTCGATGCTCGATCCCACAACGGCCACCGGCGCCGGGTTCGTCCTGTCAGTCACGGCGACCGCCGCGCTCGTGGTGGCCGCCCGACCCGTGGCCGTGCGTCTGCGCCGTCCGTGGATGCCGGCCACCGTCGCGGATCTGCTGGCGGTCTGCGTGGTGGCGCATCTGGCGACCCTGCCGGTGCTGGTGGCCACCGGCCTTCAGGCGGGTCCGTGGGCGCTGCCGGCCAACATCGCGGTGGCGCCGGTGGTGCCGCTGGTGACGGTTCTCGGGACCGCCGCCGCGGCGCTGGGACCCGTATGGCAGGACGGGGCGGTCCTGCTCGCGGCGGCGTGCGCTCCCGCGCTGTGGTGGCTCGAGACGGTCGCCCGGATCGCCGTGGCCCTGCCGGGGTCGCCCGACGTCGCGCCCGGGTGACCCCGGGCACGGATCCGGAGCCGCTCGCGGAGTGACCTTTGTGTACCGGATGCGTCCGGGGTCCCCGCCGCGCATCATGGCCCGCACGGCACAGCTCCGAGACCACGACGAGGAGACGGGACGAGTGAGACTGATGAGAAGGAATGACGACCTGAACGGAAAGATCATCGTCGTCACGGGAGCATCCAGCGGCTTCGGCCGTGGCGCCGCGATCGCCCTCGGCGCGCGCGGGGCGCACGTCGTCCTGGCCGCTCGCCGCGGCGAGGTGCTCGAGGAGGTGGCCACCCGGATCGCCGCGTCCGGTGGTTCTGCCGTGGCGGTGCCGACGGACGTCAGCGATCCCGAGGCCGTCGAGAACCTGGCAGCGGCGGCGGAGGAACACTTCGGCCCCATCGACGTGTGGATCAACAACGCCGCGGTCGGTGTGATGGGCCTGTTCTGGGAGGTGCCGCTCGCGGATCACGCCCGACTCGTCGACGTGGATCTCAAGGGCATGATCTTCGGTGCCCACGTGGCACTGCGGCGTTTTGCGGCCCGTGGCGAAGGCGTGCTGGTCAACGTGGGATCGGTCGCCGGAGAGGTTCCGCTGGCCTATCAGTCCACCTACTCCGCGGTGAAGGCGGGCATCACGAGCCTCGGTCGCTCCCTCACCGAGGAACTGCGACTGGCCGGGTTGGAGGAGACGGTGAAGGTCGGCACGATCCTGCCCTGGGCGGCCGACACCCCGTGGTGGGATCACGTCGGAAACTACACCGGCCACGCGCCGCGGCTGACGGCGATGGACGACCCCGACCTCATCGTGGACGCGATCGTCGACGCCTGTACGAACCCGGAGCAGGAACGGCCCGTCGGGCCGAAGGGGCGCGCTGCCCACACCTCGCACCGCCTGTTCCGCGAGCTGACCGAGCGGTTCTCGGGAACGCTCTCCCGGGCCGAGATCGGAAACGGCGCGCGCGTGCCGGACACCGCCGGCGCCATCCACGAGCCGGTGGCCGTCGGCACTGCTGTTCACGGAGACACCCGGGCGCGGATGGTCGAGGAGGATGCCGACCCCGGTTCATGAGGGCGGCGGCGCGGGCCTGACGGACGTGCGTGGCACCATGTCATCTGACGACGACGAGGAGCGCATATGTCACCAGGCTCTGCACCCGCCGCTCTGCATCTTGTCCTGGGCGAGGACGAGTTCCTCACCGAGCGCGCCACGGCCGGTGTCGTGGCGACCGCCCGGGCGGCGGCGCCCGCGGGGGAGGATCCGCCCGTGGTCTCCCGGCTGGGCGGGCCGGAGGTCGGTGCGTCGCAGTTGTTCGAACTGCTCTCGCCGTCGCTGTTCGGCGAAGCCCGCATCGTGGTGATCACCGGGGCCGCGGAACTGGGCAAGGACGCCCAGGCGGCGGTGATGGACGCGGCCGTCGACCTTCCGGACCGGACCGTCATGGTGGTTCAACACACCGGCGGCGGCCGGGCGAAGTCGCTCGTGCCGGACCTGCGGAAGGCCGGCGCGCAGGAGCACGCGGCCGCAAAGATCTCACGTCACACGGATGTGGTGGGATTCGTGCGCTCGGAGTTCCGTGGCCTCGACGTCCGGGTGGCCCCGGAGGCGTGTGAGGCCCTCGTCGAGGCGGTGGGTACGGACCTGAGGCAGCTGGCGTCGGCATGCGGCCAACTGGTGGCCGACACGGGGGGGAAGGTCGATGTCGAGGCGGTGCGCCGCTATCACTCCGGCGTCGTGGGCGTCAGCGGTTTCACCGTGGCGGAGCGAGCGGTCACGGGGGATGTGGCCGGGGCGATCGAGGCGCTGGAATGGGCCATGCACACCGGGGTTCCGCACGTCGTGTTGGCGGACGCTCTCGCGGACGCCGTGAACTCCATCGCCATGGTGGGCACGCAACGGGGTACCCCGCCCGCCGAGTTGGCACGTCAGGGGCTGCCCCCGTGGAAGGTCAAGAAGGTCACCGCGCAGACCCGGTACTGGTCGATCGACACCCTCGGCCGGGCCCTCCAGGTGGTCGCCCGCCTCAACGGGGAGGTCAAGGGTCAGGCGGAGGACACCTCCTACGCACTCGAACGGGCGGTCCGTGCGGTGGGGTCGCTGGCGGGCGCGGCGTAGAACGCGACTGGTCACAACGCGACGAGGTCCCACCACGCGATTGGCGAGAACGCGACGAGGGCCCACCACGCGACCTCGATCGGTGCGGGGTGGGCCCTCGGAGCCTCGTCGCGGTGTTCGCCGCGGGGCTGTGCTCCCGGCGGGGGGAGCGGGTCGCCTCAGAGCGAGTTGACGGCCTTGGCGAGCGACGACTTTTTGTTGGCTGCCTGGTTCTTGTGGATGACGCCCTTGGTGGCGGCCTTGTCGAGCTGACGCGAGGTCGCGACGAGGAGGGCGCCGGCCTTGGCCTTGTCGCCGGCCTCGGTGGCCTCACGCAGGTTGCGGATGGCCGAACGCAGCGCGGACTTGACCGACTGGTTGCGCAGGCGGTTGCGCTCGTTGGTGAGGTTCCGCTTCTTCTGGGACTTGATGTTGGCCACTGGTCACCTTTGGTCGTGTCTCGACGGCCCCGCGGGGATCCGGTCGATCGGATGTCATGTCTCTCGTCCGCTCGAACGCGCGCTACGCGATCCGGTGGACACCGACGACCGACTTTACCAGCGGCGGCGTCACCGGCCAAAACCCGGCGGCCGCCCCTCACCGCGTCAGCGCCACCCGTAGTCCGAGCGCAGCCGGTCCGCGACCCGCTCGAACGTCCCGCGGGGGCAGACCGCGCCCTCGCGCCGGATGCCCTGCTCGGGGACGTCCAGCACCCGGTCCAGGCGGACCCAGCTCGGTCGGTCCTCCGTGTCCCACGGCCCGGTGCCGAGGGACTGCCATCCCTCGTCGTCGTCCCGCCTGGCCTGCGAGGAGAGCATCAGTCCGAGCAGGCGATCGCCGTCGCGGCCCACCACCAGCACCGGGCGGTCCTTCCCGCGTCCGTCGGCCTCCTCGAACTCCACCCAGGTCCACACGATCTCCCCGGGGTCAGCCCGACCGTCGAGGTCCGGTGCGTAGGACAGGGTCCGCGCGCGACTCGCGGTGGGCACGGTGCCGGTCGTGGCGGGCCGTCCCGCCCCGACAGCCCTGGCCGTCTGAGGAGCGGTGATCCCGCGATCCTCGAGGCGCCGTCGCACCTCGAGGGCCACCGTCGGTCCGTACGTGCGGCCCATCCGAGCCGCGGTGCGACCCATCCGGGCCCAGTCGATCGCCATGTCGGCCAGGGTAACCGCATCTAGGATCCCGACTCATGGACGTGATCTTCGCGGTGGTGTGGTCAGACGGCTCGGCGTGGTCGGACGACACGGTCGGGTCCGTTCCCGACGGCTCGGGCCTACGAGCGGAGATCGCCCGGGCGGTGGACGGCCCGCTCGCCGAGCTCGGCGTGGGCGAGTACGTGGTGAACGTCCGCGACGAGGCGGTCGCCGGCGCGATGATCGACGTCCAGGTGACCCCGCGACCGGTGCTGGCGGCGGTCCGCGCGCGGGTGCCGGTGGCCTCGGCCTCCGCGTGTGCCGACTTCCTCGACGGATTGCGTGGGCTGGGTCCGGTCTCCGCGTGGTCGGTCACCGCGTCGGAGCCGCTCCCCGTGCCCGGGCCGGGAGAGGACGGAAGGTGTCCCGGAATGGCGAATCTGGCCTTCCTGCGGCGGCCCGGGCGTCTGGATCGCGAGGAGTGGCTGCGCATCTGGCTCGAGGAGCACACCACGGTGGCGATCGAGACGCAGTCGACCACCGGGTACACCCAGCACGTGGTGGTCCGCGCACTGACCGAGGGGGCGCCGGAGATCGCGGGGATCGTCGAGGAGGTCTTCCCGATCGAGGCGGCCCGCGACCTGGGGGTGTTCTTCGATTCGCGGGGCAGTGACGAGCGGATGGGCGCCAACATCGAGGCCATGACCGCCTCGACGGCCCGGTTCCTCGAGGACGGAGCGGTCGACGCGATCCCCACGGGGCGGTACGTGATGGGTGTCCGGAGTCCGCGCGTGTGACAATGGGGTGATCGCCCGGTCGGACCGCACCCCGCCACGCCCGGGCCCGCCCGAGGAGTGATCGAGATTCCCAACTTCGCAGAGACGACGTTCACCGATCCCGCCAGGATCAGGAACTTCTGCATCATCGCGCACATCGACCACGGCAAGTCGACGTTGGCCGACCGCATGCTGCAGATCACCGGTGTCGTCGAGGAGCGGCTCATGCGGGCCCAGTACCTCGACCGCATGGACATCGAGCGCGAACGCGGCATCACCATCAAGGCGCAGAACGTCCGCCTGCCGTGGGTGCCGCGCTCCGGTGACCACGCGGGCGAGGAGATCGTACTGCACATGATCGACACCCCGGGCCACGTGGACTTCACCTACGAGGTCTCCCGCGCTCTCGAGGCGTGCGAGGGGGCGATCCTCCTGGTGGACGCCGCGCAGGGGATCGAGGCGCAGACGCTGGCCAACCTCTACCTGGCCATGGAGAACGACCTCGAGATTATCCCGGTGCTCAACAAGATCGATCTCCCGGCGGCGGACCCTGACCGGTTTGCCGAGGAGATCTCCCACATCGTGGGGTGCGAGCCGGAGGACGTCCTGCGGGTGTCCGGCAAGACGGGCGCGGGGGTCGAGGAACTGCTGGACAGGGTGTGTGACGTGATCCCGGCGCCCGAGGGCGACCCCGACGCCCCCGCCCGCGCCATGATCTTCGACTCGGTCTACGACACCTACCGCGGCGTGGTCACCTACGTCCGGGTGTTCGACGGCACGCTGAATCCGCGCGAGAAGGTCAGGATGATGTCGACGGGGTCGACGCACGAGGCGCTCGAGGTCGGGATCATCTCGCCGGAACCCAAGGTCACCAAGGGGCTGGGCCCGGGCGAGGTCGGGTACCTCATCACCGGGGTCAAGGACGTCCGCCAGTCGAAGGTCGGTGACACGATCACCAGCGCCCGCGGCGGGGCGGAGGAGCCACTGGCGGGGTACAAAGAGCCCAACCCCATGGTGTTCTCCGGGCTATACCCGATCGACGGGTCGGACTACCCGGTCCTGCGCGACGCCCTGGACAAGCTGCAGCTCAACGACGCGTCGCTCGACTACGAGCCGGAGACCTCCGTCGCACTCGGCTTCGGCTTCCGCTGCGGTTTCCTGGGTCTGCTGCACATGGAGATCACCCGGGACCGGCTGGAGCGGGAGTTCAACCTCGACCTGATCTCCACCGCACCGAACGTGGTGTACCGCGTGGTCGCCGAGGACGGCACCGAGCACCAGGTCACCAACCCCTCGTACTGGCCCGAGGGCAAGCACCGCGAGATCTTCGAGCCGATCGTCAAGTGCACGATCATCGTGCCCAGCGATTTCGTGGGCACCGTCATGGAACTGTGCCAGTCCAAGCGCGGCGAGATGAAGGGCATGGACTACCTGTCCGAGACCCGCGTGGAATTGCGCTACGTCATGCCGATGGGCGAGATCATCTTCGACTTCTTCGACTCGCTCAAGTCCCGCACCAAGGGGTACGCGTCGATGGACTACGAGGAGGCCGGTGAGCAGGCGTCCGATCTGGTCAAGGTCGACATTCTGCTGCAAGGCGAGGCCGTGGACGCGTTCTCCGCGATCGTGCACCGGGACTACGCGCAGGCCTACGGCAACAAGATGACGGGCAAGCTCAAGGAGCTCATCCCGCGTCAGCAGTACGAGGTGCCCATCCAGGCGGCGATCGGCGCGAAGATCATCTCCCGCGAGAACATCCGCGCCATCCGCAAGGACGTGCTGTCCAAGTGCTACGGCGGCGACATCAGCCGCAAGCGCAAGCTGCTCGAGAAGCAGAAGGAGGGCAAGAAGCGCATGAAGTCGATCGGCCGCGTGGACGTGCCCCAGGAGGCCTTCGTGGCGGCGCTGTCCGCGGAGTCGAGCGCCGACAAGAAGTAGGACCCGGGCCCGCGGGGTTACGGCTTCGCTCGGTGGCGTCGCACGGCGGACCGGTTGGTGCAGCGGGTCGAGCAGTACCGTTTCCGCCCGTTGCGGGTGGTGTCGGCGAAGACGTCCTCGCAGTCGTCGGCCGCGCACCTGGCCAGCCGGTCGATGCCGCGTGAGGTCAGGTGCAGTGCGGTGCCCACCGAGAACATGGCGGTGAGCAGTCGGGCGAACGGGACGTCGTCCGCGCGGTAGTGCACGTGCCAGTGGCCGTCGTGGTCGGTGAGTCGCGGCGGTGCGGAGTGCTCCGCGAGCAGAGCGTTGAGGGCGTCGGCCCGCCCGCGGGGCTCGGTGGTGTCGACGACGACGAGCCAGTCGTCGAGGAACGTCAGCGTCTCCGCGAGGTCCGCGTCGGAGGTTCCGCGGTCGATGGTCACCCCCGATTCGCGGCAGCGGTCCACCAGTTCGCGGGTGGTGCGGGGGCGGCGGTTCGCCAGGTCGGCGGCGAGGGTCACCGGATCCGCCCCGTAAGGGTTGATATACACAAACCAATTACAGCACAGTACCCGGTATGCCTCAGTCTCTCGCGGGTCTGACCGCGTCCCCGGCCGTCGGGATCTCAGTGTGGGTCCTGGCCGCGCTCGTGCTGGCCGCGTTCGTCGCCGGCTGGGTCGACTCGGTCGTCGGCGGGGGAGGGCTCATCCAGCTCCCGGCGTTGGTCGTCGGCCTCCCCGCGGACGCCTCGACCCCGGAGATCCTCGGCACCAACAAGCTCTCCTCGGTCGCCGGGACCCTGGTCGCCTCTGCCACCTATCTGCGCCGAATCCGTGTGCCGGTCGGGATGGTCCTCCCGCTGGTGGTCGCCGCGTTCGCCGGCTCGGCCGCGGGCTCCTCGGTCGCCCGGTTCATCCCGCGGGACCTGCTCACGCCGGTGGTGCTGGCGGCCGTGATCGTGGTGGGCGCCTACACGTGGTTCCGGCCCACCATGGGTCGCACCCACGAGAACCGGTACACCGGATGGGCGCGCATCTGGCGTTCGGCGCTGATCGGGCTGGTGATCGGGTTCTACGACGGGGTCCTGGGGCCGGGGACAGGGTCGTTCTTCGTGATCGCGATCGTCGCGTTCCTGGGCTTCGGGTTCCTGCAGGGGACGGTGGCGGCCAAACTCGCCAACCTCACCACCAACATCGCCTCGATCCTGGTCTTCGGCATCCACGGTGAGGTGTTGTGGATCATCGGTGGCTGCATGGCGGTGGCCAACCTCACCGGCGGGTTCATCGGCGCCAAGATGGCGATGCGTCACGGCAACGAGTTCATCCGGGTGGTGTTCCTGGTGGTCATCGGCATCCTGGCGGTCAAGCTGGCGTGGGACACGGTGGCCCTGTGGACGTGAGGCGCCCCGGGAGGGCCGACGTAGACTCGCCCCCATGAGCCTCCCGAACCCCGAGCCCGGCCGCCACCCGCTCCTCGACGAGTCGCCGCTGCCGTACGGCCTCCCGGACTTCGCGGCGATCGACGAGGCGGAATTGGAGCCGGCCATCCGGACGGCGATCGACGACCACGCCGCCGAGTTCGCGGCGATCGTGGCCAACCCGGACGCCCCGACCGTCGAGAACACGGTCGTCGCCCTCGAGCGGTCGGGCCAGGCGCTCCAGCGGGTCCTGTCCGTGTTCTACGGACTCCTCGGTCCCGATGCGACACCCGCCCGCCTCGACGTCGACCGGGTCGTCTCACCGCTGTTGGCCGCACACTCGTCGGCCGTCATGACCGACCCGGCTCTCCTCGCGCGGGTCGACGCCGTCCACTCGGCGTCGGAGGCGGGGGAACTCGAGGTCGACGACGAGACCGCCCGCCTGATCAGCCGGCACCACCGTGACCTCCTCCGGGCCGGCGCGGGACTCGACGAGGCGGGCCGCGCCCGACTGACCGCGATCGACACCCGACTGGCCGAACTGACGACGGCCTTCGGGGAGAACCTGCTCGCCTCGACCGCCGAGCTCGCCGTTCCCGTGACCGACGAGGCCGAGCTGGAGGGCCTGTCCGCGTCCATGCGGTCGTCACTCGCCGCCGCGGCCCGGGAGGCGGATCGGGAGGGCTGGCTCATCCCACTGGGACTTCCCACCGTGCAGCCGATCTCCGCGTGGCTGGACCACCAGGGCCTCCGGCGGCGGGTGATGGAGGCCTCGCTGCGGCGGGGGTCCACGCCCGGTCACGACAACTCCCCGATCGTCCTGGAGATCGTCCGGCTCCGCGCCGAGCGCGCGCAGCTGCTGGGTCTGGACTGCCACGCCGAGCACGTCCTGGCCGTGGAGACCGCCGGCTCGCCCGACGCGGCACGGGGACTGCTGCTCGACGTGGTCGACGCCGCTGTGACCAACGCCCGCAACGAGGCCAAGGACCTGCTCGGCGGAGAGGACCGGGAGCTGGACCCGGCCGACTGGGCCTTCGAGTCCGAGCGGTTGCGCGCCGACCGCTTCCAGGTGGACGACGCCCGCGTCCGGCCGTACTTCGAGCTCGAGAGGGTGCTCCACGACGCCGTCATGCACTCGGCCTCCGAGCTCTACGGCCTGCGCTTCGCCGAGCGGACGGACCTGCGCGGATACCTCCCCGACGTCCGCGTGATCGAGGTGTTCGACGACGAGCGCACTGAGCCCGACGCCGGCGTGGGGTTGTTGCTGCTCGACTACTACGCCCGTCCGACCAAGCGGGGCGGTGCCTGGATGAGTTCCTTCCGCGATCAGTCCCGTCTCCTGGACTCGCGGCCCGTCGTCGTCAACGTCATGAACCTGTCCCGCCCCGCGGCGGGTGAGCCGACGCTGCTCACGATGGACGAGGTCACCACGATGTTCCACGAGTTCGGGCACGCCCTGCACGGTCTGCTGTCGGACGTGGAGTACCCGGTGTTCTCCGGTACCTCGGTGCCGCGCGACTTCGTCGAGTTCCCGTCCCAGGTCAACGAGATGTGGGCCCGCCGGCCCGAGTTGCTCGCGCGGTACGCCCGGCATGTGGAGACGGGGGAGCCGATCGACCCGGATCTGGTCGAACGGATGCGTCAGGCCGAGCGCTTCGGTGAGGGACAGGCCACCGTCGAGTACCTCGCCGCCGCCCTGCTCGACCTGGCCTGGCATTCGCTGACCCCGGCCGATGCCGAGGCGGTCACGGACGTGGACGAGTTCGAGGCGCGGGTGCTGGCCGACGCGGGCCTCGATGTCCCCGGCGTGGAACCCCGGTACCGGTCGCGGTACTTCCAACACATCTTCGCCGGCGGGTACTCGGCCGCCTACTACTCGTACTTCTGGGCCGAGGTCCTCGACGCGGACGCCGCCGAGTGGTTCTCCGAACGCGGGGGACTGCAGAGGGCGACGGGCGAGGCGATGCGCCGCGAGGTCCTGTCCCGGGGCGGGGCGATCGACTTCCTCGACGCCTATCGGGCGATGCGCGGCGCGGACCCGAGCCCCTCGGCGCTGCTGCGTCGCCGGGGCCTTGACTCCTCGGTGGTGGGTGGCCGCGAGGCCGCGGCCGTCGGTCGGTCGTAGGATCGCGTCGTGACGGCATTCCTCGAGTTCTGGGACACGGTCGAACTCTGGCTCGCCACGCTGCCGTTCCCGCTTCAGGTCTTCATCATGCTCGCGGTGGGCGTCCCGCTGTTCTACCTGGTCGCGGTGGGCGTCGAGCGGGTGGCGGATGTGCTCGTGGACCGGTTCCGGGGCCTTGTCGCCTCCGGCGACGCAGAGACCGGGAAGGAGGTCCTCTGATGCCCCGATCGCGTGTGACTCTGGCCCTGATCCTGCTGATCGCGCTCGTCGTGATGGCGTGGCTCATCCTCGACGTTTACTGAGCACAGGCCGTCGGTCGAACACGCGCTGTGAGACTGACTGCGGACGTACACTTCGTGCATGCAGCGCCTGAGTGGACTTGACGCCAGCTTTCTCTACTTCGAGACCAGGGCCCAACTCCTGCACGTGTGCGGGTTGATCGTCCTCGACGGATCCGAGATGAACGGTGGCTACTCGTTCGACGCGCTGCGGTCCGAGCTCGCCCGCCGGGTCACGGCCATGCCGGGCTTCCGCCGCAAGCTGCACGACTCGTTGCTGAACATCGATCACCCGGTCTGGGTCGAGGCCGAGGACTTCAACATCGACCATCACCTCCACCGGGTGGGCCTGCCGGAGCCGGGCGGAGACGAGGTGCTCGCGGAACTGTGTGGGCACCTGGCCAGCCAGCCGATCGACCGCTCCATGCCGTTGTGGCAGATGTATGTCATCGAGGGGCTTCCCGATGACCGGTTCGCGGTCTTCGCCAAGATGCATCACTCGACAGTCGACGGCGTCACGGGTGCCAACATGATGTCCCAGTTGTGTTCGCTCACCCCGGACGATCCGACTCTCGACCAGGAACTGGTGGAGGAGACCGCCGGCGGGTCCGGGGCTCTCGAACTGGCCGTCGGTGGGGCGTTGTCCCGCCTGGCCACCCCGTGGCGCCTGGCCTCGTTGCTCCCGGGGACACTGGGAGTCGTCCCGTCGTGGATCAACAGGGCGCGCAAGGGACTGGCCATGCCGGCGCCGTTCACCGCGCCCCGCACCCCGTTCAACCGCACGATCACCGGGCACCGGTCCATCTCGTACGCCAGTGTGGACCTGGACCAGATCAAGCGCATCAAGAACGCCTTCGGCACCACCGTCAACGACGTCGTGCTGGCGATCTGCTCGACTGCGCTACGGACCTATCTGGACGACCTCGACGAGCTGCCCTCCAAGCCCCTCATCGCGATGGTCCCGATGTCGGTGCACGCCGCGGAGTCGCGCCCCGGCACCAACCGCGTGTCGGGCATGTTCATGTCGCTGGCCACGGACATCGACGACCCGGTCGAGCGCCTGGAGTCCATCCGGGACGCCAACACCGTCGCCAAGGACCACACCGACGCGCTCAACGCCAATCTCCTCACCGACTGGGCGCAGTTCGCGGCTCCGTCGGTGTTCGGGTCCGCGGTCCGGATGTACTCGCGACTGAGGCTCTCGGAGCGGCACCCCGTGGTGCACAACCTCATCATCTCCAACGTGCCCGGCCCGAACATCCCGCTCTACTTCCTCGGGGCCAGGGTCACCAAGATGCTGCCGATGGGACCGGTGTTCCACGGAGCCGGACTCAACTGCACGGTGATGTCGCTCGATGGTGAACTGCACTTCGGGTTCATCGCGTGCAAGGACCTCGTTCCCGACCCATGGCCCATGGCTCGCGCGGTGGATGCGGCGTTGGCCGAACTGGTCGCCGCCGCCGAGGAGCGGGAGGCGAGCGGCACCCCCACCGCGGAGCGGAAGTCGGCCGCCGAGTTGGCGCAGTTGCGCAAGCAGTCGAAGAAGGCCGGGCGTCAGTCATCCACGGCGACGACCGGGAAGCCCTCGTCGAAGAAGCCGGCCGCGGCGTCGTCGTCGGCCAGCACATCGGCCGAGCCGAAGAAGGCACCGGCCAAGAAGGCTCCGGCCAAGAAGGCACAGGCGAAGAAGGCTCCGGCCAAGAAGACTCAGGCGACTAAGACTCAGGCGACGAAGTCGGCCGCAGCGAAGCCGACCGCCAAGAAGGCCGCCCCGCAGAAGAAGACCGCTACCACCGAGGGCTCCGCCACCACTCCCACGGCCACCACATCGACGGCCACCAAGCGCACTTCCACCACGAACTCGGCCGGCAAGCCCACGGGATCCAAGCCCGCCACCCCCGCGCGCGGCCCCGCGGGACCGGCATCCGGCACTGTGGGCTCCGTGACCAGACCAGACGACACCCCCGCGGCCGACCCGGCCCCGCACCCCTCACCCTCGACGGCCTCGTCCTCAACCGATCCGACCGCCGCCGTCAAGGCCGGGGGACCGGCTGCGTCCTCCTCGGGGGGCGGTGAGACCGGGGACGTCAGTGCGACCGGTCAGGCGTGACGACCGGGGTCACCGATCCCGCAGGTCTCGCGCTCTCCCCGCCGCCGCGCGACCCGCGGGCTCCGTTCGGGATCTACCTCCATGTCCCGTTCTGCGCATCCCGCTGCGGTTACTGCGACTTCAACACCTACACCGCTGGGGAACTCGGGTCGGCCACGTCGCCCGCCGACTGGGAGCGCGCCGCCGCGCTGGAGATCGAGCGGGCGGCGTCCGTCCTGGCCGGGTCCGGTTCCCCGCCGCTGGTCGACACCGTCTTCGTCGGCGGTGGGACGCCGTCGCTCGTGGGTGCGGACGTCCTGGTGGGGATGCTGGGGCGCATCCGGTCGACGTTCGGACTGGCACCCGGCGCCGAGGTGACGACCGAGAGCAATCCGGAGTCCACCTCCCCCGAGTTCTTCGGACGCCTGCGCGAGGGCGGGTTCACCCGGATCTCGCTCGGCATGCAGTCCACGGCAGCGCACGTCCTGCGGGTCCTGGACAGGGCGCACACCCCGGGGCGCCCGCAGGAGGCGGTCGCCGAGGCCGGTCGCGCCGGGTTCGACCACATCAACCTGGACGTGATCTACGGGACCCCGGGGGAGACCGACGACGACCTCGCCCGCACCCTCGACGCCGTCGTGGAGACCGGCGTGGACCACGTGTCCGCCTATTCGCTCATCGTCGAGGACGGCACCGCGTTGGCCCGGAGGATCCGGCGGGGAGAACTGCCCGGAACCGTCGACGACGTGCTCGCGGACCGCTACGAGCAGGTGGCGCAGCGGCTCGCGCGGGCGGGGTTCCACTGGTACGAGGTGTCCAACTTCGCGGCCGACGAGTCGGGATACTGCCGCCACAACATGGGGTACTGGCGCGGCGGCGACTGGTGGGGGATCGGACCCGGGGCGCACAGCCACGTCGCCGGTGCCCGCTGGTGGAACCTGCGTCACCCTGCCCGGTACGCGGCCGCCTGCGACGCCGGTGACCTCCCGGTGGAGGGCGGGGAGCGGCTCACCGACGCCGATCGGCACCTCGAGCGGATCATGACCGGCCTCCGGCTGGCCGAGGGGCTCCCGGACGCCGCCTTCACGGCGCAGGAGCGGGCGCGGGCGGACCTCCAGGTGTCGGCGGGTCTGCTGCGGCGCCGTCCCCCGGGCGGGGCCGACGGCGGCGGGTACGCCCTGACCGAGTCGGGCAGGCTGCTGGCGGACGGAGTCGTGCGCGACGTCCTCCTGTAGAGGTGCTGGATTAGAATCGTCCGTACGCAGGGAGCGAGGAGGGGAATCGATGTCGAGCACGGCCGATCGTAGGACCGAGGTCCTGCGCGCGATCGTCTCCGACTACATCGCCTCGCACGAACCCGTCGGCTCCAAGTCCCTGGTCGATCGCCATTCGCTGGGGGTCTCGAGTGCGACGATCCGCAACGACATGGCCGTGCTCGAGGCGGAGGGCTTCATCGTCCAGCCCCACACGAGTTCCGGACGGATCCCCACGGAGAAGGGCTACCGCCACTTCGTCGACTCGATCGAGGAGATCACGCCGCTCTCGCGGGCGCAGCGGAAGGCCATCCAGGCCTTCCTCGAGGGTGCCGTCGACCTCGACGACGTCCTCCGGCGGGCCGTGCGGCTGCTGTCGCAGCTCACCCGCCAGGTCGCCGTCGTCCAGTACCCGGTGCTGGGACGCTCCACCGTGCGTCATCTCGAGGTGGTGAGCCTGGCACCCACCCGCCTGCTGCTGGTGCTGATCACCGACACCGGTCGGGTGGACCAGCGGACCGTCGACCTCGCCGCGGCGCTGACGGACGACCACCTGGCCGAACTCCGGACGCTCCTGTCGGAGGCGGTGGCGGACAAGAGACTCGGCGACGCCTCCGAGGCGCTGGCGGCCACACCCGAGCGCGCGCGGCCGGACTACAGCGACGCCGCGGAGAGGTGCGTGACGGTGCTGGTGGAGACCCTCGTGGAGCAACCCGACGACCGCATCGTCCTGGGCGGCACCGCCAACCTCACGCGCAGCGCGGCCGATTTCGACGGTTCCCTGAGATCCGTCCTCGAGGCGTTGGAGGAGCAGGTCGTGATCCTCCGGTTGCTCTCGGCGGCGCAGTCCGTGGGGATGGGGGGCCCCGGCGGGGTCACCGTCCAGATCGGCGAGGAGACCCGGTCGGCGGAGATCCGCGGGGCGTCCGTGGTGTCCTCCGTGTACGGTTCCGAGCGCCAGATGCTCGGCGGGATGGGGGTGCTCGGGCCCACCAGAATGGATTACCCGGGAACAATCGCCTCGGTCGCCGCTGTTGCCCACTACGTGGGCGAGATCCTGTCCGGGCACTGACGCCCGTAGCCTCACCCGGGACCGGTGTCCCACCGACCTGATCCACATGACGAAAGGCGACACGTGTCACGCGACTACTACGGGACCCTCGGGGTCGATCGAGGTGCCTCGGAGTCCGAGATCAAGCGCGCCTACCGCAAGCTCGCCCGAGAGCTGCACCCCGATGTCAACCCGTCGGACGAGGCGCGTGAGAAGTTCAGCGAGATCACGGCGATCTACGAGGTGCTCACCGACCCCGAGAAGCGCCGCGTCGTGGACATGGGCGGCGATCCCCTGGACTCGTCTCCCGGTGGCGGGTACGGCGGCGGTTTCGGTGGTGGGGGTTTCGGTGCCGGCGGGGGACTCGGCGACGTGTTCGAGGCGTTCTTCGGTGGCGGCGGCGGTGGCGGCGGACGTGGCCCCCGGAGCCGTGTGCAGCCGGGGTCGGACGCGCTGATCCGCGTGAACCTGACGCTGGCGGAGTGCGCGACCGGCGTGACCAAGGAGATCCAGGTCGACACGGCCGTCCTCTGCGAGACCTGCCACGGCAAGGGGTCCGCGACCGACGCGCCGCCCGCCAAGTGTGGGATGTGCCAGGGGCAGGGTGAGATCCAGTCCGTCCAGCGCTCTCTGTTGGGCAACATCATGACCAGCCGACCGTGTCCCACCTGCGCCGGGACCGGTGAGATCATCACCGATCCGTGCGGTGACTGCACCGGCCAGGGCCGCGTCCGCAAGCGCCGCACCGTGTCGGCCAAGATCCCGGCAGGCGTCGGTGGCGGAATGCGGATCCGGCTGTCCGGGCAGGGTGAGGTCGGTCCCGGCGGTGGCCCTGCCGGGGACCTCTACATCGAGGTCAACGAGCGCACCCACCCGGTGTTCGTCCGCGACGGCGACGACCTGCACTGCACGGTCCGCGTCCCGGTCGTGGACGCCATCCTCGGCGGCCGGGTGGACCTGGAGACCGTCGTCGGTGACGACCTTCAGATCGACATCCCGTCCGGCACCCAGCCCGGGCACACGGTCACCCTGTCCGGCCGCGGGATGCCGCGTGTCCGGGGCGGCGGGGCCGGTGACCTCACGGTCCACATGGAGGTCGTGATCCCCGACAAGCTGGACCGCAAGCGAAGGGACCTCGTGGAACAGCTGCGCCGGCTCGGTGGCGACTCGGCCGAGATCGTCAACGAGGACACCGCCCGCCGGGGCGGGTTGTTCTCACGGCTGCGCGACGCGGTCGCGGGTCACTGACCCGGTGACCCCTCCTCTGTTCCGACTCGACGCGGTGCCCGCGGTCGGCGAGACCGCCGTCCTGGACGGGGCCGAGGGGAGACACGCCGGCTCGGCCCTGCGGGTGCGGCCTGGGGAGCTGCTCCGCATCGGCGACGGCCGCGGCCGGGTGGCGGACTGCTCGGTCCTGACGTCGGGGCCCGGCCGGGTCGAGGCGGAGGTCCTGGCCGTCACCACGGTCGACCGACCGACCCCCCTGGTGACGGTGGTGCAGGCACTGCCCAAGTCTGAGCGGGGCGAGCTCGCCGTGGAGCTGGCCACCGAGGCCGGGGCCGACCGGATCGTGCCGTGGCAGGCGGACCGGTGTGTGAGCCGCTGGGCGGGGCCCAAGCTCGACAAGGGCCGGGCCAAGTGGGCCAACGCGGCCCGCGCCGCCGCCAAACAGTCCAGGCGGGAATGGGAGCCGGCGATCGGTGACGTCCTCGACTCCGCCGGCCTCACCGCGTTTGTCTCCGAGGAGATCGCGGCCGGTGCGCTCGCGCTGGTGTTGCACGAGGACGGTGCCGCCCGATTCGCGGACGCCGTGACCGCGGCGGGGCCGGTCGAGCGGATCATCCTCGTCATCGGACCCGAGGGCGGCGTCTCCGACGCCGAGATCGACGCACTCACCGGTCTCGGCGCCCGCGCCGTCGTCCTGGGGCCCGAGGTGCTGCGCACCTCCAGCGCCGCCGCGGTGGCGTTGGGCGCACTCGGAGTTCTCACGCGGAGATGGGCCCGCGCTGGTACTACACTCGACCCGACCGCACCACCACCCAGGAAGTGATCCACGTAGGTACCCCAGAGAACGACGCAGTGAGTGACACGGTCGCCCGGACGCGGGGCGACGACCGCCGGGATCCCGGCGGTCCGAACTCCCGCACGGCGGTCCAGCTCGACCCGGACCTGGCCATGGCGGTGCTCGGCGCCGCGGACGCCAACCTCCGGGCGCTCGAGGAGCTGCTCGACGCCGACCTGCACGTGCGGGGCGGCACCATGACCATCTCCGGTGACCCCGGCGCCGTCGACCAGGCCTCACGCGTGGTCTCGGACCTGCTGCGGCAGGCCGGACGTGGGGTGGAGATCACCCCGGCGTCGGTGCGACGCTCGGTCGAGATCCTCGCCGACTCCGGGCCGTTGACCCCCGAGGAGGTGCTGGGCACGGACGTGCTGTCCCGGCGCGGCGGGATGATCCGGCCCAAGACGGTGGGGCAGAAGCGGTACGTCGACGCGATCGACGACCACACGGTGGTGTTCGGGCTCGGACCCGCCGGAACGGGTAAGACCTACCTCGCGATGGCCAAGGCGGTCGCCGCGCTGCGGGCCAAGGACGTCAGCCGGATCATCCTCACCCGCCCTGCGGTCGAGGCCGGGGAGCGGCTCGGCTACCTGCCGGGCACCCTGCACGAGAAGATCGACCCGTACCTACGGCCGCTGTACGACTCGCTGCACGACATGATGGACCCGGAGGCCATCCCCAAGCTCATGGCGGCCGGGGTGATCGAGGTCGCCCCGCTGGCCTACATGCGTGGGCGCACCCTCAACGACGCGTTCATCATCCTCGATGAGGCGCAGAACACCACGCCCGAACAGATGAAGATGTTCCTCACCCGCCTCGGGTTCGGCTCGAAGATCGTCGTGACCGGAGACATCACCCAGATCGACCTCCCGGGCGGGCAGCGATCCGGACTCAAAGTGGTGCGCGACATCCTCAAGGGGGTCCCCGACATCCACTTCTCGGAGCTCACCTCCGCGGACGTCGTGCGGCACGCGCTGGTGGCCCGGATCGTCGACGCCTACGCCAAGCACGAGGAACGCCTCGAACGGGGCGAGGACCCCACGACCGGACACAGGAACAGGGAGCACCACCGCAGATGAGCATCGAGGTCGCCAACGAGTCGGGGGTGGAGGTCGACGAGGCCGAACTCATCGACGTCGCCGCGTTCGTGATCGCCCGGATGGACGTGCACCCCGCCGCCGAACTGTCGGTCACGCTCGTGGACAAGGACACCATGGCCGATCTCCACGTGACGTGGATGAACCTCCCGGGTCCCACCGACGTCATGAGCTTCCCCATGGACGAGCTCTCCCCGGGCGGGCGCCCCGACCTGCCCGACCCCGGGCCGGCGATGCTCGGTGACATCGTGTTGTGTCCGGCGTTCGCCGCCGACCAGGCCGCCAGCTCGGGTCATCCGCTCGCGCACGAACTCGCACTGCTGACCGTGCACGGCTGCCTTCACCTGCTCGGGTACGACCATGCCGAGCCGGCCGAGGAACGGGAGATGTTCGGCCTGCAGAACGAGCTGTTGGGTGAGTGGTACGACCACCGGGATGCCTCGCAGGACGACGGCCCGCGCGCGGACACCTGACCCGTGGACCAGATCATCCTCACCGCTGTCGCGGTCGCACTGCTCATCCTGCTCGCCGGCGTCTTCGCCGCCCTCGACGCGGCGCTGAGCACCGTCTCTGTGGCCCGGGTCGAGGAGATGGCCAAGGACTCCCGCTACGGGGCGGCGAGGCTCTCGCGGATGCTGCTCACCCGTCCGCGCTACATCAATGTCACGGTCCTACTGCATCTGTTGAGCCTGATCTCCGGTGTCGTGCTCCTCACCGTCGTGTTCGCCGAACTCATCGAGTCCACGGCCTGGGCGCTGGTCGGGGTGATCGCGGTGATGACCATCGCGGCGTACGTCGTCGCCGGCGTCGGTCCCCGCACGCTGGGGCGCCAACACGCCTACTCGCTAGCCCTCGGGGCCTCGACCCCGATGTGGGTGCTCGGGATGGTCCTGGGCCCCGTCGCCAGCATTCTGGTGGGTGTCGGCAACGCCGTCACCCCGGGCCGGGGATTCCGCAACGGGCCGTTCGCCACGGAGATCGAGCTTCTCGAGATCGTGGACATGGCCCGCGAGCGCGGCGTCGTGGCCGACGACGAATCGCGCATGATCCAGTCGGTGTTCGAGCTCGGGGACACCACCGCGCGCGAGGTCATGACCCCGCGGACGGAGATGGTGTGGATCGAGTCGTCCAAGACGGTCGGTCAGGCCGCCCGGCTCGCCGTCAAGTCCGGGTACTCCCGGATCCCCGTGGTGGACGGCGACAACTCCGACGACGTGGTGGGGGTGATCTACCTCCGCGACATCGTGGCGCGACTGGACGACCCCGACGGCCGCGCGGCTCCGGTCTCGGAGGTGATGCGTCCCGCGGTGTTCGTTCCAGACGCCAAGAGGATCGACGACCTCCTGTCGGAGATGCAGCGGGACCACAACCACCTGGCGATCCTGGTCGACGAGTACGGCGGGACCGCCGGGCTGGTCTCGATCGAGGACATCCTCGAGGAGATCGTCGGGGAGATAGTGGACGAGTACGACACCACCGAGGTTCCCCCCGTCGAGGAGCTGGAGGACGGTCGGTACCGGCTGTCGGCCCGGCTCGGTCTGGACGAGGTCGCGGAGCTGTTCGACGTGGAGTTCGCGGACGAGGTGACGGAGGAGGTCGAGACCATCGGGGGCCTGATGGCGCTCGAGCTCGGCCGCGTCCCGCTACCGGGAGCGCATGTGGTCTCCGTCGGCCTGGACCTGCGCGCCGAGGGTGGTCACGACCGCCGCGGCCGGGTCAGGGTGATCACCGTGGTGGCCGAGAAACTCGACCCCGCCGCCGACCCCGCCGACACCGCTGCCGGTGACGGCGCCGGAGACAAAGCAGACGAGAACGACGACGAGGAGAACCGATGACCACGCCAGAGGGCTTCAGGAGCGGATTCGTCAGTTTCGTCGGTCGGCCCAACACCGGCAAGTCCACCCTCACCAACGCGCTGGTGGGTGAGAAGATCGCGATCACCTCCTCCCGACCCCAGACCACGCGCCACGCGATCCGCGGGTTGGTCCACCGCCCCGACGCCCAGATCATCCTGGTGGACACACCGGGGTTGCACAGGCCGCGCACACTGTTGGGCGAGCGGCTGAACGCCCTGGTGGAGGACACCTACTCCGATGTCGACCTCATCGGCCTGTGCATCCCGGCGGGGGAGCGGATCGGCCCCGGGGACCGCTGGATCCTCGAGCAGGTACGCAAGCTCTGTCCCACGACCCCGATCCTGGGTCTGGTCACGAAGATCGACACCGTCTCCAAGCAGAAGGTCATGGAGCAGCTGGTCGCGGTGTCCACGCTCCTCGGGCCGGACGCCGAGGTCGTCCCGGTCTCCGCCGCGTCCGGTGAGCAGGTGGACGTGGTGGCGGACGTGATCGCCTCACTCCTGCCGGAGGGACCGCGGTTCTACCCCGATGACGTGATCACTGAGGAGTCCGACGAGACCAGAATGTCCGAGCTCATCCGCGAGGCCGCCCTCGAAGGCGTGCGCGACGAGCTGCCCCACTCGATCGCGGTGTCGATCGAGGAGGTACTGCCCCACGAGGGGCGTGACGACATGGTGGACGTCCACGCGACCGTCTACGTGGAGCGGCAGAGCCAGAAGGCGATCGTCCTGGGTAAGGGTGGCTCGCGGATGCGTGAGGTGGGCACCCGAGCCAGGGCGGGCATCGAGCAGCTGCTCGGGACCAAGGTGTACCTGGACCTGCACGTCAAGGTCCTCAAGGAGTGGCAGCGCGACCCCAAGATGCTCGGCAGGCTGGGCTTCTAGCCACCCTCGGCTTCTCTCCACCCGTGCGCCGGTGGTCCTGGCGCACGGCACTCCTAACGCACGGCCGACCGGACGTCCCCCGCGATCGTCTCCCGCGCGGCCCGTCCTTCGGGGGTGGGCTGAAGCGGGTGCACGTGCAGTAGGTCCTTCTCCTCGACATAGGTGACGTCCACGCCGGCAGCGCGGGCCCGCGCCACCGCGAGTCGCACGTCGGGCAGGACGATGTCGCGGGTGGCGGCGAAGACCGTCAGGGGTCCCAGGCCGGTGAAGTCCCCGCACAGCGGGCTCACCCGCGGGTCGTCCAGGGGCAGGTCGTCCCGCCAGGCGTCGATGAACACCCGCAGGCCCTCGCGGGCGAGCCACGGGTCACGGGGTTGGACCCGGTCGATGTCCGGGTTCTCCATCGCCAGGTCGAGTGCGGGGGAGATCAGGATCGTCGCGGGAAGCGGGGGGACACCCCGATCCCGCAGCTCCATGGCCGCGGACAGTGCGATCTGGCCGCCCGCGCTGTCACCGGCGAGACACACCGGGCCGTGCTCGGCCACCTCGTCCCGCACCAGATCGGTCACCCCGGCCACCACGCCCGCTGCCGTGCCGCGGTTCGCTGCAGTCGCCGGGCCCGCCAGAGGGTAGACCGGCACCAGGACGCGGGTGTGGGCCTCGGCGGCCATCTGTGCGCACAGTCGCCAGTGGGGCGCGACGATCTCTCTGGCCCAGGCTCCACCGTGGAGGTAGACCACGGTGCCGCTCGCGGGTGCCCCGGCGGGCTCCAGAACGTAGACCGGCCACCCGTTCCGGTCGGCACGCGCGATCCGGACATCCTCGCGCAACCGCGGAGGGGCGTACGACGCCGGACGCACCGCGGCCTCGTCGAGGAAGTCACGCGCGCGCTGTGGCTCGGCGAACAGGCGCTGACGCCGGGTGGCGCGGATGAGGAGGGGGATGAGGCGGGAGACGAAACTGGGCACAGCGAGACTCTAGCCCTCGCCGGGGGAGCCGGTGCCCCTCCGGGAATGGGACAATGGTCGTCTATGTCCCGCAGGGGAGGAGGCCCGGATGCACCCGTTCACCGACACCGGCCTCGTCGTGCGTACCTACGACCTGGGTGAGGCGGACCGGATCGTCACCCTGCTCACCCAGCACCACGGGTTGGTCAGGGCCGTCGCCCGCGCGGTGCGCCGCACCCGGTCGCGGATGGGCGCCAGCCTGGAACCGTTCGCCGTGGTGGAGGTGCAGATCGCCCCGGGTCGGGGCCGCAGCGGCCTGGGTACAGTCAGGCAGGCGTCGAGCCGTGAGTCGCTGGCCCGCCCCCTCGTGGCGGACTACCCGGCGTACACCTCCGGCTGCGTCGTCCTGGAGACGGCGGAGCGGTTGGCGGGAGAGGAGGGCGCACCGACACCGAGACTGCTCGGCCTCGCCGTCGGGGCTCTTCGCTCCCTGGCCGAACACCGGAGGCCGCCGGGCCTGGTCGCCGACGCGTTCCTCCTCCGCGCCATGGCGGCGTCCGGCTGGGAGCCTGTTCTGGACCGCTGCGTGCTCTGCGGCGTGGTGGGGCCGCACCGCGCGTTCCACGTGCCCTCCGGCGGAACCGTCTGCGTGCGCTGTAGGCCGCAGGGGTGTGCCATGCTCTCCCCGGGTGTCGCCGAGCACCTGTCGGCGCTGTTGGCCGGACGGTGGGAGGGCGTGGCGGTCTCGTCCTCGGCCGTCATCCGCCAGGCCTCCGGGATCGCCGCCGATCATCTGCAGTGGCATCTCGAACGGGACCTGCGCAGCCTGCCGCTGGTCGACCGCGACGGGGTCGACCGTGGCGGGGTCGACCGTGGCGGGACGGACCGCCCTGTGATCGGCCTGCGCGCTGCCGGACCCCCGCCTGCCGGATCCCTGTCCCCCGAACCTGTTGAGGAGCCCCGTGCCCGGACTACCCAGATTCCGTAAGCGCACCGCGTCGAGGGACGGCGCCGCGCCGGTGACCGTCCGGCCGCCCACCCCGCACCCGTCGGGCGCACGACCGCCCGCGATCCCGTCGGAGTTCGTCCCGCGCCACGTCGCGCTGGTGATGGATGGCAACGGACGCTGGGCCCAGGAGCGGGGCCTGCCCCGCACCGAGGGGCACAAGCGGGGCGAGGCGGTACTCATGGACGTTGTCCAGGGGTGCATCGAGATCGGCGTCCCGTACCTGTCCGCGTACGCGTTCTCCACGGAGAACTGGAAGCGCAGTCCGGAGGAGGTGCGCTTCCTCATGGGATTCAACAGGGACGTGCTGCGTCGCCGCCGCGACGAGATGCACGAGCTGGGAGTGCGGGTGCGCTGGGCCGGCAGGCGCCCCAAGCTGTGGAAGTCGGTCATCTCCGAGCTCGAGGAGGCCGAGGAACTCACCCGGGACAACACGGTCATGACGTTGGCGATGTGCGTCAACTACGGCGGTCGTGCGGAGATCGTCGACGCCGCGCGGGATTTCGCGCGTCGGGTCGCCGCCGGGGAGCTGTCGGCCGATGACCTGACGGAGGAGAACTTCGCCCACTTCCTCGACGAGCCGGACATGCCGGACGTGGACCTCTTCCTGCGACCGTCCGGTGAACTGCGGACGTCCAACTTCCTGCTGTGGCAGAGCGCCTACGCCGAGTTCGTCTTCCAGCACACGCTGTTCCCCGATTTCGACCGACGTGATCTGTGGGCGGCGTGCCTGGAGTACGCTGAGCGGGACCGGCGCTTCGGCGGGGTGCCCGGGGCCTGACCCCGGTCCCGGGAGGCGCGGCGTGCCAGGGGACCGCGGGCCGGGGCGAGTGGTCCCCGGGTCAGTCCACCGGACCGGACGGCGCGTCCCGCCGTGAGCCTGCGCAGGCCGCGCAGAGGCCGAACAGCTCGACGGTGTGGGTCACCTCGGTGAAGCCGTGAGCGCCGCCGGCACGGTGCGCCCACGTCTCGACCCCGGGTTCCTCGACCTCCACCGTGAAGCCGCACTCCCGACACACCAGGTGGTGATGGTGGGAATCGGAGCACTTGCGGAAGATCAGCTCACCGGAATCGGTGCGCAGCACATCCACCGCACCGGCGTCGGACATCGACTGCAGCGTCCGGTAGACGGTGGTCAGACCGATCGCGTCACCGCGTTCGCGGAGTTCCGAGTGGAGGTCCTGCGCGGACCGGAACCCCTTGGACTCGTCGAGCAGCGCGGAGATGGCGCTGCGTTGGCGGGTCGAGCGGACGCCGATCGGCTTCTGGGCCCCATCCACTGCTCTACTCCTCCCCGGCGTGCCCGACGGCCGCCTCGACGATGTGTAGCAAGTGGTCGTCGAGCAACTCGTAGCGGATCTCCCGCCCTCGGCGGTGCGCGGAGACGACGTGGGACGACTTGAGCACCCGGAGGTGCTGGCTCACCAGCGGCTGCGCGACGTCGAGGGCGTCCACCAACTCGTGGACGCACCGCGGCCCCTCGCGGAGCTGAAGCACGATCGCGATACGCAGCGGAGCCGACAAAGCACGGAGCAGATCGCCCGCGGCGGAGACCACGTGCTGAGGCGGGAGCGGAACGGGGGCCGCGCGGGAGCCGGGGTCGTGGATCTCCGCGGCAGGTCCGGCGTCTGCCGGGGACTCGGGTCCGGATGCCATTAGCGCAACCTTCCGGGCGCGGTGGGGACCGGCGCCGTGTCGGGTGGGGGACCCCAGTATCCCAGACCGCCGGGGTGGACCGGATACCCTGGTGAGAAGTGCCGCGGGCGCCGGCCCGCGCCGAGGTCGTCCACCCGACACCTCCGCCCACCGACTCACCAAAGGGAGAACCCCCGACGTGGCATCCTCAGCGTCCGTCATCGACTCAGTCGTCAACCTCTGCAAGCGCCGGGGACTGGTGTACCAGTGTGGCGAGATCTACGGCGGAACCCGTTCGGCATGGGACTACGGTCCACTGGGCGTGGAGCTCAAGGACAACATCAAGAAGCAGTGGTGGCGGACCTTCGTCACCGGCCGCGAGGACGTCGTGGGCCTGGATTCGTCGATCATCCTGCCCCGCGCGGTGTGGGAGGCCTCCGGCCACGTCGAGACGTTCACCGACCCGCTGGTGGAGTCTCTCCACACCCACAAGCGCTACCGCGCCGACCACCTCATCGAGGCCTACGTCGCCAAGCACGGGCGCGAGCCGGCCAACGGGCTGGCCGACATCAACGATCCCGTTACGGGCCAGCCCGGGGCCTGGACCGAGCCGCAGCTGTTCTCCGGGTTGATGAAGACCTACCTCGGCCCGGTCGACGACAAGGAGGGCCTGCACTACCTGCGGCCCGAGACCGCCCAGGGCATCTTCGTCAACTACAAGAACGTGATGACCACCGCCCGGCGTAAGCCGCCGTTCGGTATCGGACAGATCGGCAAGGCGTTCCGCAACGAGATCACCCCGGGCAACTTCATCTTCCGGACCCGCGAGTTCGAGCAGATGGAGATCGAGTTCTTCACCAAGCCCGACGAGGCCGACGAGTGGTTCAAGCGGTGGGTCGAGGACTGCTGGGACTGGTTCGTGGACCTGGGGATCGACCCGGAGAACATGCGGCGTTTCGACGTCCCGGACGACGAGCGCGCGCACTACTCGGCGGGCACCATCGACTTCGAGTACAAGTTCGGATTCTCCGGAAACCCGTGGGGCGAGCTGATGGGCGTGGCGAACCGCACGGATTACGACCTCACCCAGCACCAGACCCACTCGGGTGAGGACCTGCAGTACCGCGACCAGGCCTCCGGTGAGAAGTACGTGCCGTATGTCATCGAGCCGAGCTTCGGCCTGACCCGGTCACTCATGGCGTTCCTCATCGACGCCTACACCGAGGACGAGGCGCCCAACTCCAAGGGCGGTGTCGACACCCGGACGGTGTTGAAGCTGGATCGTCGTCTCGCACCGTTCAAGGCGGCTGTCCTGCCGCTGTCCCGAAACGCGGACCTCTCGCCGAAGGCCCGGGATCTGGCCGCACAGCTGCGCAAGAGCTGGAACGTGGACTTCGACGACGCGCAGGCGATCGGCCGACGCTACCGCCGCCACGACGAGATCGGCACTCCGTTCTGCATCACCGTGGACTTCGACACCCTCGAGGACCAGGCGGTGACCATCCGTGAGCGGGACACCATGGAGCAGGAGCGCGTGGCCATCGATCAGGTAGAGGGGTACCTCGCGCAGCGGCTCATCGGCTGCTGACCCGGCGCTGGCACACTGGTCGGGTGAACAGATCCCGGTCCCCGCTGAGAGCGGTGTCCAGGGCCATCGGATGGCTCGTGGTCATCGCGTTGTTGCTGTGTCTCGCCGTGCCCGGATTCGTCGCGTTCCGGGTGTGGCAGGTCGCGCGAGAGGATGACCGCACGTCGGCCGACGCGATCGTCGTCCTGGGCGCGGCCCAGTACGACGGCGTACCCACCCCGGTGTTCCAGTCCCGGCTCGACCACGCCGCCAGCCTGTACGAGCAGGGCGTCGCCCCGCAGATCATCACGGTCGGCGGGAACCAGCCGGGGGACCGGTTCACCGAAGCCGGTGCGGGTCGCTCCTACCTGGCCACCCTGGGGGTGCCGCCCACCGCGATCCTTGCGGTCGAGACGGGCTCCAACACGGTCGGCAGCCTGGACGCCGTCGCGCTGACCGTAGGGGACCAGGGCGGCAACTCCGTGGTATTGGTCAGCGATCCCACGCATTCGTATCGCGCGCGGATGATGGCCCGGGACGCGGGGTTGGACGCGTGGACCTCGCCGACCCGGCAGGGGCCCGCGGTCTGGACTCGGGAGAACCAGATCCTGAGCATCATCCGCGAGACCGGCGCGGTGCTCTGGTACCAGTACCACCGGATCGCCGGCACCGACGTGGACTTCCCCGGGTGAGTGGCGGACACAAGGAGGGGACGCGCATGACGCGGTACGCGTACACCGCGGCAGACGCCGAGCGCCGGGTGGGCGGAGGGCCCGCCCGGGCCCAGGAGACGGCGAGTGAGCGCAGCCCGTTCGAGAGGGATCGTGCGCGGGTCCTGCACTCGGCGGCGCTCCGGCGGCTCGCCGACAAGACGCAGGTGGTCGGGCCCGGGGACGGGGACACCCCACGGACCCGGCTCACCCACTCGCTCGAGGTCGCGCAGATCGCCCGCAGTATCGCCGCCGGCCTCGGCTGCGACCCCGATCTCGCCGACCTGGCGGGGTTGAGTCACGACATCGGGCACCCGCCCTACGGCCACAACGGCGAGCGCGCTCTCGACGAGGTCGCGAGAGCGTTCGGGGGATACGAGGGCAACGCCCAGACCGTGCGGATCCTCACGCGGTTGGAGCCCAAGGTGGTCGACGCCGACGGGCGGGGGGTCGGCCTGGACCTCACCCGCGCGGCGCTGGACGCGGCCACCAAGTACCCGTGGCTGCCGCGAGAGGGCACGAGGAAGTTCGGCGCCTATCCCGACGACGCGGAGACGCTCGCCTGGATCCGCGTGGGCGCGCCCGGGGACACCCGGTGTCTGGAAGCGCAGATCATGGACTTCTCCGACGACGTGGCGTACTCGGTCCACGACGTGGAGGATGCGATCGTGGCGGGCAGGTTGGACCTGAGGTCGTTGACCGATTCGTCGGAGGTCTCGGCGTTGGCCGAGCTGGGCGCGCGCGAATTCCGGGGGCCCGACGCCGACCAGCTCCGCGAGGCGGCAGCACGACTCGGTGCGCTCGACGCGGTCCGTGCCGTCCAGCCGTTCGAGGAGACGTTCGCGGGGGCAGTCGCCCTCAAGGCGTTGACCAGCGAGCTGGTCGGGCGGTTCGTCATGCCCGCCATCCACACCACCCGCCGGGTCCACGGCGAGGTGCCACACGGACGGTACAGCGCCGACCTCGAGGTGCCCCTGCACGTGGAGGCCGAGGTCGTGATGCTCAAGACCATGGCCGTGCGATACGTGATGAGTGACCCGGGGCACCGGGCCCGTCAGGATCGTCAACGAGACAGGATCCACCGGGTGGCCGAGTTCCTGGCCCACTCGGCTCCCGCAGGTCTCGACGCGGTCCTTCGTCCGTTGTGGGACGAGGCCCCGGATGACGCGGCACGGATGCGAGTGATCGTGGACCAGGTGGCCCTCCACACCGAGAGCCGGCTCGAGCGGATCGACCGCGCGAGCGCGGGCATCCAGGCGGCCTGGGGCTGAACAGCCCGCCCGGCTCGCTCGGACTGAAGCATCACCTCGGAGGCGGCCCGATCAGCCCACCGCCCGGGCGAGGTCGCCGACCAGCTTCTCGATGCCGAGCCCGTAGATCGTCCCTCCGGGGGTGAAGCCGGTCCGCACCACGACGAGCTCGGCGGAGGGGACCACCACGATGTACTGCCCGTCGTGGCCCGCGGCCCAATAGGCGTCGGCGGGGATCCCGGGCAGGCGCAACGGGGAGCCGTCGCCGGGGTCGTTGACCCACCACTGCGCGCCGTAGGGTTCGGGCTCTCCGCCGGCCGGGACGACGGTTGTCGCGTAGTCCATCCATCCCGCGGGGAGCAGGCGGCGACCGTCCACCTCGCCGTCATCCAGCGCGAACTGGCCGAACCGCGCCCAGTCCCGCGGAGTCGCCCACAGGTACGAGCTGCACACCGACCGGCCGGAGGCGTCGGCCTCGAGGACAGCACTGGTCATGCCAAGAGGCGCAAACAGCAGCTCGTCGGCCATCTCGGGCCCGAGGCCGGTGCGCTCGTGGAGCAGGTCGCACACGATGTTGGTGGTGCCCGAGGAGTACTGGCGGAACGTCCCGGGGTCGTGGGCGAGCGGCTGGGCGGCGGCGAAGGCCGCCATGTCGGGCTCCGCGAAGAGCATCTCGGTGATGGGGGTGCCGAGGTCGTAGTCCTCGTCCCACTCCAGCCCGGAGGTCATGCGCAGCAGGTCGTCGAGGGAGATCTGCGCCCTCTCGTCGGTCCACTCGGAGCGCAGGGCGGTGCCCGCCGGGTCGAGGTCGGCGTCCGGGAACTCCTGCTGCGCCCGCCCGACCAGGGTGGCGGCCACGCTCTTGGCCATGGACCACCCGAGCTGCCGGGTGTCCGGTCCGAAGCCGTCCGCGTACCACTCGTCCAGGATCTCGCCGCGGTGGACCGCGACGAGTGCGCGCGTGCCCTCGACGTCGGCGGCCCGGTCGAGTGCCGCACCGACCTCGGCCGGGACGTCGGTGGCCTGCGGCAACCCGATGCCCTCCGGGCGATCCTCAGCCGGTCGGACGAGAGAGCTGTACTCGGAACCCTCGGCGCGGCCATCGCCCACCGCGCAGCCGTACTCCGACGCCCAGGCCTCCTGGGCGAAGGCGACGCCCAGGACGGAGCTACGGACCCGCCCCTCGGAGTCGTCGATCTCGGTGCGCAGAAGGGGTACGAGCGGGTTGGGCGGGAGGTCGGACTCCGGGTCGTCACGACCGGTGAGGAAGTGGATCGCGCAGGCGTTATGCGCGGCGTATCCGGTACCGGTCATCAGCATCGGCCGAAACCAGGCGCCCGCCGCGACCACGGCCGCGATGAGCAGGACGAATACCGCGACCAGCGCGATGAGGACCTTCCGCCCGCGACTCATGGCGCTCAGAACCGCCCGCCGGCGCCGCCGCCACCGAAGCCGCCACCGAAACCGCCACCGACTCCGCCGCCGCCGAAGCCACCCCCTCCGCCGAACCCGCCGCCGCCGAACCCGCGGGAGCCGCCGAAGCCCGAACTACCACCGCGGAGCATCCCCTGGATCAGAGCGCCGGCCACCATCCCGCCGACCATCGCACCGGTGTTGGACCCACCGCGGCCACGACCGCCGTACCCGCCCCGGCCCCCGTAGCCCCCGGTGTACTGCTGCCGCGCGACGTCGTCCTGCGCGTGCCGGAGCGCCTCACGGGCGAGTTTCAGGGCGCGGTCCGCGGCGGGGAACGCCGCCGGCCCGGCGGTGCCCTCGGCCGTCGACAGTGACTCCTTGGCGGCCGACAGCCGCGTCCGGGCGGCCTGTCCGACCACGTAGGACCGACTGCCGATGAAGTCGTCCGCCTCCCGCACCGCGCCGCGCGCCCGCGTGAGGGCGGCTTGCCGTGCGGCCCGCGCGCGGTGTGCCGTCTCGGCCTCGTGTCCGGCGGCGGCCAGCGCCTCGTCGAGGGCGCGGTCCACGTCGACCAGTTCGGAGAAGACGCCTAGTGGGTCGGTCTCCCCGTCGCGGCGGGCCCGCTCGAGGGCGTCGCGGGCGGCGGAGGCCGCATTCGTCAGGTTCTGACCGCTCCGGCCCAGGTCCGGGGACCGTAGGAGCCGGGCGGCCTGCCCCAGCTCCTCGTCGACCTCGTCGATCAGAGCGCCGAGGTCGCGGCGGGCGGCAGCGATGTCGTCGGCCGCGTGATCCACGCCGTCGACCAGCTTCTCGGCGCGTGCGAGTTCCTCCTCGGCCGAGCCGATGGCATCGACGGCCTCGGCCTGTTCGCCCACGGGTCGGGCCAGGGCCGTGCGGGCGCGCGAGGTCTCGGCCTCGGCCGCGTCGAGCAGCTCCTTCGCGATCGTCAGGTTGTCGTCGATCGAGGCGAGCACGGCGGCAGGGAACCGGGACCTCAGGTCCTCCATCGACTGCTCGGCCTCGGGGATGCGGGCGCGCAGCGTCACCGCACGCTGGGTGAGGGAGTCGACCGAGGCGGCCCCGTTGATCAGCACGTCACGCATCTCGGCGAACGCCGTGGCCTGTCCCTCGAGCTCACGTTCGGCGCGTTCGGCCCGGGCGGCCACCTCGAGGAGCATCGCCCGGCGCTGCTCGGGGGTCTCGGGAATGTCGTCGTCGAGCCGCTGGATCAGTGAATGCGCTGCCGCGACCTCGCCCCGGGCGGAGTCGAGGGCGGCCCGGAACGGGCGGGTCCGCAGCTCACCGAACTCCCCGGCGGCGGTCGCGAGCGCCGTCGTGGAGGTGTCCACGGCCTGGTCTGCCTCGACCAGCCCGGCCCGGGCGCGCGAATCGAGGACGTCCACCGGCAGCGCGGACATCCGGGTCGTGTCATCTCCGGGTATCTCGCGGGCGGACTCGGCCTGACGGGCCGTGCGGGTGGCCCGGCGCCGGCGGCTGATTAGCAGGACCGCGGCCACCACGATGACGATCACCGCGATGAGTCCCAGCAGGGCCGCGCCGGAGAGCCCGGAGCCCGATCCCTGTCGTTCGAGCCCGTCGGCGGCCCCGATCGCCGCACCGGCCCAGTCGTCCTCCGCCAGTCGCGGCTCGATGTCCCTGTCGGCGATCCGCTGATCCGCACGCGGGTCGGTGGACTCGAACCAGTACCCGCGGTCTCCGACCGCCACCGCGAGCAGCACGTCGGAGGCGCCCAGATCGGACAGTCGGCCGGTCTCCTGTGCCCACAGTTGCGCGGGCACCCCGTCGAAGCTGTCGACGTAGACCACCCAGAGTTGAAGGTTGTCGGTCGACCGGAGCTCTGCGAGTCGGTCCTCGACGGCGGCGGTCTGCCCGCCCAGCACTCCCGCGGAATCCGTGACCTGCTGCTGCAGCCGGGACGGCGGTTCGGCCGAGGCCGACGGCGTCGCCCACCCGAACAGACCGACGAGGAGGGCCGCCAGGAGAGCGACGGCCGCCACCGTGCGGGACCGCGGGTTCCGGACGGCGTGGGTGCGGGGCGGGGGTGCGATCATGCGGCCAGCGTATCGGCCCGGCGCAGTGCGCATGCCGGGCTGCTGCCCCGGAGGCTACTCTTGGCGGCATGGCAGGGCGGATTCCGGAGCAGGACATCGCCGCGATCCGCGAACGCACTCGCATCGAGGAGGTCGTCGGCGAGTACGTCGCGCTCAAACCGGGCGGCGCGGACTCCATGAAGGGCTTGTCGCCGTTCAAGGACGAGAAGACCCCGTCTTTCCATGTCCGGCCCCAGCACGGGTACTTCCACTGCTTCTCGACCGGTGAGGGCGGCGACGTGTTCGCCTTCCTCATGAAGATGGAGCACATCAGCTTCGTCGAGGCCGTGGAGCAGCTCGCCGACAGGATCGGGTACCGCATCTCCTACGAGGGCGGCGGCCAGGTGATCCAGCGTGACCGCGGGACCCGGTCGAGGCTGGTCCAGGCCAACGCCGCCGCGCAGCAGTTCTACGCCGAGCGTCTCCGTGAGGACCCCGAGGCCGAGACCGCGCGTGCGTTCCTGATCGACCGCGGCTTCGATCTCGCCCACGCCGAGCGCTTCGGGTGCGGGTACGCGCCGGCGGGCTGGGACACGATGAGCAAGCATCTGATGCGGCAGGGGTTCGAGCCCAAGGAACTGGAATCGGCGGGTCTGTCCAAGACCAGTTCGCGGGGAACGTTGATCGACCGCTTCCACCGCCGTCTGTTATGGCCGATCCGCAACCTCGCGGGGGAGGTGATCGGCTTCGGCGCGCGCAAGCTCTTCGAGGACGACACTCTGGGCAAATACATGAACACGCCGGAGACGATGCTCTACAAGAAGTCCCAGGTGTTGTTCGGTCTGGACCTGGCCAAGAGGGACGTCGCGTCCCAGCGCCGGGCGGTGGTCGTCGAGGGCTATACAGATGTCATGGCGATGCACGCGGCGGGAGTGACCACGGCCGTCGCCGCGTGTGGCACCGCGTTCGGCGAGGACCACCTGTCCACACTCCGGCGGTTGATGTTGGACGACAACTACTTCCGCGGCGAGATCATTTACACCTTCGACGGGGACGAGGCCGGCAAGAAGGCCGCGATGCGGGCGTTCTCCGGGGACCAGCAGTTCTCCGGTCGCACCTTCGTCGCGGTGGCGCCCGCCGGCCAGGACCCGTGCGATCTCCGGCAGAACAAGGGTGACGCCGCCGTGCGGGACCTCATCTCCACCCGGGTGCCCATGTTCGAGTTCGCCATCCGGTCGATGTTGGACGAGTACGACCTCGATCACGCGGAGGGCCGCGTCGAGGCGTTGCGTCGGACGGTTCCGGTGGTCGCCGACATCCGCGACTCGGCCCTGCGCGACGAGTACGCCCGGCAACTGGCCGGCTGGGTGGGGTGGGACGATCCCGCCACCGTGCTGCGCCGTGTCCGCGAGGAGGCGCGAAAGAGAGGTCGGGCCCGGGCGGCTGCCGCGGGGCCTCGTGGAACCGGACCCCGCGGTCGCGGTCCGGGGGGCGCGGGCGGTGGGCCCCGCCCGCTGCGGGACCGTGCCGAACGCGGCGGGGGGAGGCGCGACGACGACGAGCCGGTCGCGCGGGAGGATCAGCCGGCTCCCGCCGCACCGGCGGGCGTCCCCCTGCCTTCGCCGGCGGATCCGGAGCTGTGGCCGCAACGCGAGGCGCTCAAGGCGGCCCTGCAGTACCCGGGGCTGGCGGGCCCGCTCTTCGACTCGCTCCCGTCGGAGTGCTTCACCCATCCCGCCTACGCCCGGATCGCGGACGCGGTGTCCGCGTCCGGGGGGTGCGCCTCCGGGAAGAGCGGCGCGAACTGGGTGGCCGAGGTGTCCCAGGGGCTGGAGGACGACGGGCTGCGGCGGCTGGTGGGCCTCATGGCGGTCGAGACGCTCCGGGTGGCCGAGGAGGCGCTACCCCGATACGTCTCCGGCGTGCTCGCCCGCCTGCAGGAGGTATGGGTGTCGGGTCAGATCGCCGATCTGAAGTCCAAGGTGCAGCGGATGAGTCCGGCGGCGGACCCGGAGGGGTACTCGGCACTGTTCGGCGACCTCGTGGCGCTGGAGGAGTACCGGCGAGGGCTGCTCGAGCAGGCTGTGGGCGCCACGCCCGACATCGCCTGAGCCGTACGGTAAATGGCCAGGATCGGGCCTGTACGCAGGCTTTTCCCCCGAATGAGAATTATGGCAGAACGCTTATCTGTCCGGTATCGTCGCTCCCGAACCGCGGTCGATCGGTAGTTCCGGTCCAGGCCCGGGACCCGACGACCCCGGATAGGTAGCCCATGCCCATGTCTTCCCGCCGACTCCTCCTGCCCGCGGTTCTCACCGCCTGCGGCATCTGTCTCACAGTTCCCCCGGTGGCGTCCGCTGAGGGGTGGAATCAGGGGCCGGTCCGGTTCAGCGCGTCAGGGGACGACGAGTGCCGGGTCCATTTCACGATCGTCAACGAGACGAACGCCTACTACGTCGTCGACTACGCGGTGGACGGGGAGGATCCGACTTCGCTGGTCGGCGTCCCGGGCATCTGGAGCCAGACGGGGGTGTCCGTCAGGGCCAGGTTCACCCTCAACAGCGTTCCGTACGACATCACCCGGGTCGTCGGGCGTCAGGGTGTGCAGAACTCGGCTCCCGCCGCCCCGGTATTCGCTCCGGGGACGGCACCCTACGTCACCAACCGGGACCCGATCACCACCACCAGAACGGTGAATCTGCTCGACCAGCCCCGTCTGCCCAACCGGGCCTCCGATACGCACACCGTCACTTACCAGGTGGTCCTCGGCCCCCAGTCGGCGGACAAGGGTTTCGATCCCGCCACCGGTCAGTTCGCGCTGCTCGAGACCGAGGTGTCCGGGTGCCAGACGGAAACCGTCTCCACTCTCACCGCCCCGCCGAGCGCGGTACCGGGGGTCCCGGTCGTCCTCGCCGTGCACGTGACGCCCGTGGAGGCCGCCGGCACGGTCCAGTTCTTCGCCGACGGGGATCCGATCGGTGCTCCGGTGGACGTGACCGGCGGTTCCGCGACCCTGCCGCACGTCTTCACCGAGATCGGCGACCCCGTCCTCACCGCGACCTTCACCCCGCAGCCCGTAGAGGACGACACTTTCGACACCCCGTACGCCGCGTCCACCGCCGCTCCGGTGACGATCTCCGTCCGGGACGAGCGCCCGGGCGCCGGATCGCTGAGTGGCAGATAGGGCCAGATGGTACTTACGGTCCGGCGATTCGGTACCGCGATTCTGACGACTTGGTACTCCTCGGGGCAGCCGGGGTGGTCTGCTCAAGGTAGGCGGCGCGACTGCGCCGTCTGTTCCTATTTGAGGAGGCTGCATGGCCGACTACAAAGCCATCATGACGTTGGCGCTTGCCGGGCATAGCTACAGCGAAATCGTCGCCGCCGTCGGGTGCTCGCGACGGGAGATCGCGGCGGTGAAGAAAACGATCACCGCCTACGGCATCACTGCCGGCCAAGCGGCGTCGATGAACCCGGCCGAGATCGCCGGGATGTTCCCCGACGGGCGCAAACGCGTCTCGGAGGACTACATCAAGCCCGATTTTGATCGGGTGCTGGCGTCGATGAAGTTCAATCGGCACTTCACCATCCAGCAGGCCTGGGGCAAATATCTCGCGGACCCCGTCGGGGCCGGGAAGAAGTACGGGTACTCGCAGTACTGCGCCCTGTTCGGCGAGCACACACGGGTCAAGGACGTCGTGGCCACGCTGCATCACGAACCCGGTCGGACGATGCTGGTCGACTGGGCCGGCGACACCCTCGAGGTCCTCGACGCGGTCACCGGTGAGGTCACCAAGTTGTACCTGTTCGTGGCGGTGCTGCCGTACTCCGGTGCGGTGTTCTGTCGCGGTTTTACGGATATGAAGTCCCCGTCCTGGATCGACGCCCACGTCGCGGCGTTCGACTTTTTCGGCGGGGCGCCCCAGATGGTGGTGCCCGACAACCCGACCACCG